>JAHBWC010000146.1 GCA_019637225.1 Labilithrix sp. | reverse complement strand
CCGGCGAGCGAAAGCCAACCGGCAACGCCCACCGACATCGCGACCGCCCGGAGCTGAATCATGGTCCTCCCTCTCTACTCCAGCTCGCCCCGGCAGGCACCCCGTCCCGACAGGACGCGCGGCCGAGCCGCGATCTGGACGCTCGCCGGCAGCGGCCGGCAGCAGGTGATAACGGCCGCTCGCGGCCTTCCGCCCTCGGCGCGCGCCGCGCGCCGCGCCCAGCGTGTGCGCTCTCGGAGATGTGCTATGTCCCCGCGCATGACGCGCTGGGCGGCCTACGCTTCGATCGCGCTGGCGATCGCGGGTTGCGACTTCGGCACGCTCGACGATCTCTCGCAGGACAAGGCCTCGTCGGGCACGTCCGAGACCTCGACGCAGTCGCTCGCGTTGTGGAAGGCGTACGACAAGCCCGACGACGACGTGAAGAAGGCCGTCGCGGAGATCGCGGGCGTCGTCGAACGCGCGGGCGGGCGTCCCGTCCAGGTGACGATCGACGACCTGACGAAGGACGACCTCGGCGTCCCGTCGATCACGCGCGATCCGACCGCTTGCCAGGGAATGCTCGTGATCACCGAGCTCGACTGCTCGCTCGCGCAGATCGAGAAGCTCGCCGTCGCGAAGAACCAGGCCGACATCTATCCGGGCAGCTACGACAAGTACAAGCGGACCTACCAGACGAACATCCAGGACTTCGTCTCCGGCTCCGCGCCGACCGTCACCTGGAAGACGGAGTACACGGTCTCGCTCCTCGGTCGCACCTACGAGGCCGTCCTCACCGGCGGCGCGCGGCGCGTCGCGGGGGCGGCCCCCGGCGGCGGCGCGATGCTCGTCAGCCGCACGGTGCTCGACGAGCCGGCGCGCTTCGTCGCCGGCGGCGACGCGGAGTTCAACCAGGACTACCAGCTCGAGGCGTTCTACGAGATCGCGCCGAGCCGGGTCGTCCACTACTACGCGCTCTGGCGGGAGTTCCGCGTGGGCTCGCTCACGAGCTCGGACAACCTCTACATCAACGTCATCCTCGGCAACCTCGTCGACTTCGACGTCCGCACGAGCAAGGTCTGCCGCGACAACACCCCGCTGCCCGCGTTCGAGTGAGCACCGGCGAGTGAGCGACTGGTCGGCGCGCTCAGGCCGGCGCGTCGAGCGAGCGGGACGCGCTCAGAAGAACTGGAAGACGCCGAAGCTCGGCTGAAGGCTCCCGACGTCCGCGCGCGGCGTCACCGGACCGAGGCGCGGCTGATCGCCGGCGCCGACCGGGCGAAGGTCCGCGTGCAACGGGACGGCGAGGTCCGCGCGGAGCCCGGAGCCGACGAACTTCGGGATCAGAAGGCGCACGCCGCCGCCGACCGAGAGCGCCGTGCCGGGCGGGCCCGCCGGGGACCGCGCCGCGATCGCGTCCGCGAAGACCGTCGGGACGACCGCGAGCCACGTCGAGTCGAACGCAGTGAAGCGCGCCTCGACGTTGCCGAGCGCGAACGCGCGCGTCCTCACGAAGTTGTCCGGGAAGCCGCGCAGGAGATCGAGGCCGCCGACCCAGTGCTCGAGGTGCGGGGGCACCCGCGTCACGTTGGCGGCGCGGAAGCGGAACGCGAAGTTCCAGCGCTCGCCCGCCATGAAGAACGCGAGCGCCTCGCCGGTCATCGTCGCGTAGGACGAAGCGACGTCGCTGGTCGTCGCGCCGATGCCCGGCCGGAGCTCGACGCTGGCGCCCCGCTGCCGGATCCGCACGACGTCGACGCGCCCGACGCGAAACGACGGCTCGACGAGGAGCGTCTCCGTCGGCCCCGGAAAGTAGCGCGGCGAATCCAGCGGCGCGAGGAAGCGGTTGCCGAACACGCTCGCGCGGAGCGCGAAGCGAAGGCGATCCTTGCTCGCGAGCTTGGCGATCTCGACGATCGCCTGCGTGCGCTGATCGGAGAAGCCCTGCCGCGGGCGCACGAGCCGGTCGGCCTGCACGAGCAGCTCGATCCGGCGATCGAACAGGCGCGGATCGCGGAAGAGCGCCTGGCCGCCGCTGAATCCGTCGAAGTACTCGTACTGCCCTTGCACCTCGAGGAAGCGGCCCGCGATGTTGTTGTCGGCCGCGCCGAGGCGGAAGAAGAACGCGTTGCCGCCCGATCCGAAGCGAAAGAGCGGGTTCAGCGTCCACCGGTCCTCGAGCCGGATCACCACGACGGTGCGCGCTCGGCCGTCCGGCCCAGGCTCGCGCGTCACGTCGGCGTCGACGCGCGCGAAGATGGTCGTGTTCCAGAGGCGCGTCACGGCGAGGTCGAGCGCCTCCCGCGTGATCACGTCGCCCTCCGAGAACGACAGCTCGCGACGGACCACGTGCGGCTTCGTGCGGACGAGGCCCTCGATCCGGATCGCGTCGATGCGCGCCGGCAGCGCGACGTCGACGGCGGGCGACGTCGTCTCGCCCCGCGGAGGAGCCGTCTCGACGCCGCCTTCGCCGGAAGCCACGGGCGGCGCGGCAGCGGCGTCCGAAGGCGAAGTGGCGCGGGCCGTCCCAGACCAGACGAAGAGCGCGAGCGCCACGCGGGCCACGACGCCCGCACACCGCCGCGCCGCGCCGCGACCCGACGCCCTCACGAGCCCGACACCCCGTTCGTCCCGACGAAGCTCACCGCGCGACCGAGACGTCGACGACCGCGCGGAAGAGCGCGCGGAGGCCGCGGTGCACGTTCGCGACGCTCACGCGCTCGTCTCGGCCGTGGAAGCCGTTCATCTCCTCCTTGTTCACCTCGAAGGGGACGAAGCCGTACGTACGGACGCCCTTCTTCCGGAGGAAGAGCGAGTCGGTGTACCCCGGCGAGAGCGCGGGACCGGCGACGACGTTCGCGCGCCCGTCGACCGCATGGCGCGCCATCGCGGAGAAGAACGGGTCCTCCCACGTGCTCTGGCCCGCCTCCATCGCGTCGAGGATCTCGAACGTGACGTTCGGATCGTCGACGACGCGGCGGAGCTCCACGTAGAGATCGATGGGCCTCGTCCCCGGCAGGACGCGGCAGTCGAGGATCGCCGAGACCTCGCTCGGGATGACGTTCGGCTCCTTCTTTCCCTCGAAGCCGGTCACGTTCACGGTGTCGACGAGCGTCGCGCGCGCCGGGGGGTTCTCGAGGAGCTTGCCCATCACGAATTTGCGCACGAGCGTGGGGCGCCGGAGGACGAAGCCCTTGAGCCCTCCGGTCTGCTCGCCGACGCGCGCCGCGAGCTCGTAGAGCGACGGGTGGATGACCGGATCGGGGTCGCGCTTCGAGAGCCGATCGAGCGCGCGGAGCAGACGCTCGGGCGCGCGGCCCGGCACCGGCGTCGATCCGTGACCGGCCTCGCCGTGCGCGGTCATCTTGAGCCAGAGCACGCCCTTCTCCGCGACGGAGATCGCGTACACGGTCTGCCCATCGACGAGCAGATCGTGGATCCCCATGCCGCCCTCGTTCACGGAGTGCGAGCAGCCGATCTTGCCCCAGTGCTTGTCGACGATGAACTGCACGCCGCCGCTGTCGGACTCTTCGGCCGCCACCGCGAGCAAGATCACGTGGCGTCGCAGCGGGACGTTCAGCCGCTTCAGCCACACCATCGTCATGAGCTCGAGCGCGCCGAGGCCCTTCATGTCGAGCGCGCCGCGACCCCAGATGTACCCTTTTTCGTCGAGCGCGCCCGAGAGCGGGCCCTTGTCCTTCGGCCATTTCTCCGCCTCGGCGGTCACCACGTCGATGTGGGAGAGGAGGCAGAGCGGGCGCTCCATCGGGCGCTCGGAGTCGAGCCGCGCGATCAGGTTGCCGCGCCCCGGCGCGTACTCGACGATCTCGTACGGGATGTGCTCACGCGCGAGGATCGCGCCCATGTACTCGGCGCCACGCGTCTCGTTGCCGGGAGGGTTCGTCGTGTCGACGCGGAGATAGCCGCGGAGCACCTCGGTCGCTTCGTCGCCCGCCTTCTTCCAGTCGACGGCGTCGTACCAGCGCCGCGCCGCTGTCGGCGCCGCGATCTCCGGCGATGTCGTCACCGCGCACCCCGGCAGCACGACCAGCAGCGCGAACACCCAGGCGAAGAACGAAAGAACGCGGCGCATGGCTCCGCCGCACAATCTAGTGCAGCGGCTCCGTGGTTCGTCGGGGAATCGGCGCCGCGGGCGGGGCGGCCGCGTTCACTACGGCGAGCACGCCGCGCCGAGCGCGGCCGGCGCCGGGACGACCGCGGTCCCCGTCGCGCGGAACGTCTCGTGGAAGCAGCCGTACTGGTGCATGACGGCGTCGAGCCGCCGGTAAATCTGGTGCCCGTCGTTGCCGGGGCTCGCGTACTGGACGACGACGCTGGTGAAGGGAGCGCCGCTCGACGACCGCGCGTTCGACTTCACCGGGTAGCCGAGCGGGGCGCCGACGCCGACGAGCGAGAGCGCTTGATCCATCGTGGGCCACACGACCTCGCCTGCGCGCGGATGCCGGTACGCGACGGCCATCGCGTCGAACACGGCTTCGGGGAAGTACGAGTCGTCCTTGCCCGCGGGCACGTAGATCGGCCGCGCCGGGTGGCCCGGCAGCGGATCGTGTCCGAGGCGCGGCACGCTCACCATCGGGTCGATCGGCTCGAGCGCGGTCTCGGCGACGTGGACCGCGGGGTGCAGGAACGTGAGCGTCTCGGTCGTCTTCATCACGAGCGACAAGAGGCCGGCCGCTCCAGGGATCTTCGTCGTACGCAGGATGAAGTACGTCCAGTAGCCGCCGGCGCCCGTCGGGACCGCGAGCTTGATGCGCTCGTCGGTCGCCGCGACGAGGTTCGTGTACATCGCACCCATCGACTGTCCCTGCGCGTGCGGCGCGGGCGCGAAGCGGAACGCGTCCTCGCCCGCGGGGAGCGTCGGGCCGCTGCACGCCTCGACGACGGACGCGGGGATCCGAACGCGCTCGAGCGCGGAGAGGAAGAGCCGCGACTCGACGATTCCCTGCCGGAACGTGTCGCGCGTCGCGATCATGTTGTTGATGTTCACGTAGTCGAAGGCGCCCGCCGAAGCGACGCGCTCGGGGCTCAGCGGCAAGGCCGCGCCGGCGACCGCGAAGCGGTGCTTCGCGAGCACCGCCGCGGGCCATCGATCGGTCGGCGTCGCCTTGTCGCCGCCGTCGATCGCCTCGCGCGAGACGCCGCCCGACCCGTGGTAGTAGACGACGAGCGGGTAACCGCCGACGGGCATCGGCTCCTTCGGCAAGGCGAGCGAAACGCCCACCGTCTCGTCGCGCTGCTTCACGGGCGCGCCGTCGGCGCCGATGTCGAACAGGCCCTCGGTGTCGAACGGCGCGGCGCCGCGCTGGAACTGCGGGAGCGTGAGCGTCGCGCGGACGTGGCAGAACGGCGAGTCTGCGCCGCTGGTCTCGGGCTCCAGCGTGAAGCCGGCGACGTCCGTCGTGTGCGCCGCGAGCACCTTCGAGCCGAGCGCGTGCGTGTCGGCGACCACGTCACCCGTCGTGAACACGGTCGCGCCGGCGACGTCCGTGCGCGGGACGCCGAGCGTGTCGAGCGTCTCCCAGAGCGGCGCGTAGAGATCGCGCATCGCAGCGCCGGACGCGCCCGCGGGCGTCTCGCCTCGGGCGAGCGCCGCGAGCGCCGCCGGCGGCTCCGGCTCACCGCCGGACTCGAGCCCGACGGCACGGGTGACGACGAACGCGTAGCGCCGGCTCGGCGCGAGGACGATGCCCGGCCGCGCGGCGATCGCGAGCAGGTTCTCGGGGACGTAGGGATCGGCGCCCGGCGTGTGCGCGACGACCGGCAGCGCCGTCCCGCGCGCGGGCGACGCGGGATCGACGTCGAGGAGGAGCAAGGGAGCCCGCGCGCCGCCCTCGACGAGCACCTCGGGATCGCGCGGCGCCGGCTTCGCCGTGAGCTTGAAGTACCCGACCGGCACGACCGGAAAGCCCTTGCGCTGCGTCGCGCCGGCCTTGAGACCGGCGAGGATCGGCACCCCCGGATCCGGGAACGACGCGAGGTCGGGCGTGCCCTCGCTCGTGAGCCGGAGATCCGACGGGTACGGGAAGTCGAAGAACGCGCCTTCGGCGTCGAGCTTCGCGTCCGGGTCGAAGGCGATCGTCGCCGACGGCGCCGCGGAGGCAGCGTCCTCCGAGCACGCGGGACCCGACGCAGCCACGAGGAGGAGCGCGAGGACGGAGACGATGGCCCGAGGTCGCATGGCAGTGGGGCGTAGCATTTTACACTGTAAAGGCAAACGCCTCGCGCCCGCCGCGCGCGAAGGGTCTCGGTCCCGAATCTTTCCGCCGAGCTCCGTGAAGCGCAAGGAGCGACGACGTCGACGGTTCGGTGCTCTACGATGCCCCGCCCATGCTCGACGAGACGACCCCGGACGTCACGCTGGTCGAAGCCGATCTCGACGGCGTCTTCCCCGAAGGCTTCTACGCCACGACCAACTTCCAGACCGACGTCCGCGTCGACGGACGCTGGCTCGAGGTCGCGCGCCCCGAGATGGACGTCGGCGTCCGCGTGGTCCGCGCGCCCGGCGGGGGGCGCGCCGAGGCCTGCCCGATGCACCACGTGAAGCGCGGCGATCTCCTCGTCGTGGGCGATCACGGTGTCCGCGTACGACTCCCTCCGCGCGGCGCGGTGGAGGGCGAGGCGTTCCGCTTCATGTCCTCGGGCGTCTCGACGGAGCGCCCGAAGGCGCGGCTCATCCGCGACGTCGCGCTCGCGATGAAGCAAGCCCACGCCGCGGGGAAGAAGGTACTCCTCGTCGGCGGCCCCGCGATCGTCCACAGCGGGAGCGCCCCGCTCCTCGCGCGGCTCATCCACGACGGCTGGATCGACGTGCTCTTCGCCGGCAACGCGCTCGCCGCGCACGACATCGAGGCGTCGATGTTCGGCACGTCCCTCGGCATCGAGCTCGCGCGCGGGGAGAACGTCCCGCACGGCCACCAGCACCACCTCCGCGCGATCAACCGCGTGCGACGCGCCGGCTCGATCGCCGCCGCCGTACGCGAAGGATGGGTGACGAGCGGCGTGATGCACGCGTGCGTGACGAAGCCGATCCCGTTCGTGCTGTGCGGGTCGATCCGCGACGACGGTCCGCTCCCTGACGTCGTCACCGACGCCGTCGCCGCGGCGGACGCGATGCGGGCAAAGGTCGAGGGCGTCGGCGTGGCGATCGTCGTCGCGACGACGCTGCACGGCGTCGCCACCGGGAACATGCTGCCGGCGAGCGTCTT
This sequence comes from Labilithrix sp., assembly GCA_019637225.1. Lineage (GTDB taxonomy): Bacteria > Myxococcota_A > Polyangia > Polyangiales > Polyangiaceae > Labilithrix. The sequence goes on along the minus strand of JAHBWC010000146.1, from coordinate 2,791 downwards.
CACGTTCTCCGTCGACACGAGCGCCGACAGCGTCATCAAGCTCGTCGACCGCGGCACCCACCAGGCCGTCGGGATCGTCACCGACTGCGAGTACTTCCTGAGCGAGCTCGGCCGGGCGCTCCGCGAGGACGCGTAGAGACTGAACCGGTCGACCGGACTGTAGTAGGTTCCGCGCATGCCCGGACGCGCCTGGATTTACGCCGTCTTTCTCCTGTCGGGCTTCGCGGCGCTGCTCTACCAGATCGTCTGGCAGCGGGCGCTCTACGCGATCTACGGCATCAACATCGAGAGCGTCACGATGGTCGTGACCGCGTTCATGCTCGGCCTCGGCATCGGCAGCGTGGTCGGCGGCGTCGTGTCGAAGGATCCGAAGCGGCCCGTCCTCCTCATGTTCGCGCTCGTCGAGCTCGGCATCGGCCTCTTCGGCGCGATCTCGCTCGGCGTGTTCCACGCCGTGGGCAACGCGACGCTCGGCATGAGCGCGCTCGCGACGTTCTTCGTCACGTTCCTCCTCGTGCTCGTGCCGACGCTCCTCATGGGCAGCACGCTGCCGCTCCTCGTCGCGCACCTCGTGCGATCGAACGGCAACGTGGGCAAGAGCGTCGGCACGCTCTACTTCGTCAACACGCTCGGCTCGGCGTTCGCGTCGGCGGCCGCGGTGCTCTTCGTGCTCGGTCGCGCGGGTCAAACCGGATCGGTGCGCGTCGCCGCGGTGCTCAACGTCACGGTGAGCCTCCTCGCGTACGTCGCGCACCGGAGGAGCCAGCGGCCGGCGGAGATCGCGGCCACGCTCTCGGCCGCGGTGCCGGCCGAGACGGCGGAGGTGGAATGAGCTTCACCGTCGCTCTCGTCGTCGCAGGCGTGAGCGGATTCATCGCGCTGTCGTACGAGATCCTCTGGTACCGCGTCATCGCGTTCGCGAGCTGGGGCCTCCCCGGCGCGTTCGGGCTCTTGCTCGCGGCGTACTTGCTCGGCATCGCGATCGGGTCGCGCGTCGCCGGCGCCTTCTGCAAAGACGACGCGACGGCGGGCGACAAGAACCAGCTCCGCGCGATCGCGGCCTTCGCGCTCGTCGCGAACGTCGTCGCGTGGTCGGTCGTGCCGTTCTTCGGCTGGTCGTCGAAGAAGTACGACTGGCCTCCCGCGCTCGCGCTCGTCGCTCTCTCGGCCGCGCTCCTCGGCGCGATCCTTCCGCTCGTCAGCCACTTCGGCATCGCGGCCGACGACCGCGCGGGCCAGCGCCTGAGTTACGTGTATCTTGCAAATATCGTCGGCTCGGCCGCGGGGAGCCTGATCACCGGCTTCGTCTTCCTCGACGTGTGGCCGCTCCACACGATCGGGCTCGTCATCTCGCTCGTCGGCCTCGGCCTCGTGGCGCTCATCGCCGCGCTCGCCGGCTTCGAGCGCGCGCGCCTCGTGCGCTGGCTCTCGAGCGTCGCCGTGGCCGCGGGCGTGCTGGTCGCGCTCACGCCGCGCGCCTACGACCGCATCTGGGAGAAGCTCCTCTACAAGTCGAAGTTCGAGGAGACGACGAAGTTCTACGAGGTGATCGAGACGAAGAGCGGCGTCATCACCGTCACGCAAGACGGCACGGTCTACGGCGGCGGCGCCTACGACGGCCGCTTCAACACGTCGATCCGCTGGGATCGCAACGGCATCATGCGCGCCTACGGCATCGGCGCGCTGCACCCTGCGCCGAAGAAGATCCTGATGATCGGCCTCGCGTCCGGATCGTGGGCGAAGGTCATCTCTCACCTCCCCGGGCTCGAGCACCTCACGATCGTCGAGATCAACCCCGGGTACACGAAGCTCGTCGCGAACCACGACGAGGTGAAGGGCATCCTCGTCGATCCGAAGGTCGACGTCGTCATCGACGACGGTCGCCGCTGGCTCCATCGCCACGCCCCCGACGACGGCGCTCGCTTCGACGTCATCGTGATGAACACGACGTGGCACTGGCGCGCGCACATCACGAACCTCCTCTCGACCGAGTTCATGCAGCTCGCGCGCGCGCACCTCGCGCCGGGGGGCATCTTCTACTTCAACACCACGTCGTCGGAGGACGTGCAGAGAACGGCGGCGACGGCGTTCCCCCACGCGATGCGCGTCTACAACTTCATGGCCGTGAGCGACGCGCCGCTCGTCTTCGACAAGATGCGCTGGGCGGCCACGCTCGCGTCGTTCACCATCGACGGCGAGCCGGCGATCGATCGCACGACCGAGGAAGGGCGGAAGTTCTTCGACGAGCTCGTCGCCTACGCCGACGGCATCCACGAGGAGCCGACGAGCGAAGGCCTCGAGTCGCGCGAGCGCATCCTCGCGCGCACGCACGCCGCGCGCGTCGTCACCGACGACAACATGGTGCCCGAGTGGCGCGAGGTGCTTCGCTTCCAGGAGCCGCCGTGAGCGCTTACGACCTCTCGCTCCTGCCGCCTTCCTTCTGGGTGCCCGAGGGCGACGGCTGTCGCGCGACCATCGCGACGAGGGGACCGTGGAATCCGGAGCATCAGCACGGCGGCCCGCCTTCGGCGCTGCTCGCGCGCGCGCTCGAGATCGACGCGAAGCGCGCCTCGCAGGCGGCGCTGCGCGCGGCGCGGATGACGATCGCGTTTCATCGACCGATCCCGATCGATCGCTTCCGCGTCGAGGTCGAGCCGGTGCGCGAAGGCAAGAAGGTGCGCATCGCGCGCGCGTACCTCACCGACGCCCAAGGGCGCGCGGTCGCGACGGCGGAGGCGCTCTTCATCCGTCAGGCCGACGTCGGCGTGGTCGCGACGCCGGAGCAGGCGCC
>JAHBWC010000145.1 GCA_019637225.1 Labilithrix sp. | reverse complement strand
GGCGTGCGGAGACGACGACGACGCGAACACGAACACCACGCCCTCGCCGGACGGCGGCTCGCTGGCTCCCGACTCGGGAACGCCGCCGACGAACGACGACGGGGGCAACGGCATCCCGGACGCGACGCCCGACAGCCCGGTGGCCCCCGCCGCGGTGCCGATCACGCCCCTCACGACCACGCAGATCGTGAACGCGCTGAACCCGTACGGCCTCGTCTACGCGAGCGACGGCTTCCTCTACGCTTCGGGCGCCACGCAGACCGCGACCGGACGCAGGATCGCCGTCTGGCGCTTCAAGGACGGCGCGCTCGACGCGACGTTCGGCGAGGGCGGCGTCCTCTCTCACCCGGACTTCGACGCTCCCTCGTTCGACATCGTCGAGGTCTCTGCCGGCAACTTCGTCGTGCACGGCGTGGCGTCCGGCAAGGTCTACTTGACGAAGCTGACGAAGGCGAACGACGGCTCGTTCTCGTTCGGCGAGCCCGTCTTCGTGCGGTTCGGCTACGACGAGGGCGACACGCAGAGCTATTCGTCCTGGGGCATCGGCCTCGACAAGAGCAACGCCGCCACGCCGAAGATCGTCGTCTTCGCGCAGGGCACGCCGGCTCCGGCGGTGGCGCCCGATCCCCAGCGGACCGACAGCGACCGCTGGATCACCCGCGTCGACGCGAGCACGCTCGACTTCGACATGGCGTTCAACAACGGCGCGCCGTACACGTCCAACGCCGCCGGCGGCACCATCGCCGACAACGCGCGCCGCGGCGTCGTGCTCGCCGACGGCAGCATCGTGTCGTCGGGCTACGCGAACTTCGGCGCCGGCCTCGGCAACCACGTCGTGCTCATCCGCCTCCTCGCGAACGGCACGCCCGATCCGGCGTTCGGCTTCGGCACGACGCCCGCCATCGCCGGCCAGGCCCGGTTCAACCCGTTCCTCCCCACCGGCTTCGCCGAGGCGTACGGCGTGGTGCGCCAGTCGAACGGACGCTACGTGACCACCGGCTACGGCATCTCGAACTTCAACACGACGAGCGTGGCCAACGACCTCGTCACGTTCGGAGCGAAGGCGGACGGCCTCGACACGACGTACGGCAAGCAGGGCTCGTTCGCCTGGCAGAGCGAGGGCGACAAGAGCGCAGGGCTCGGAGCCGCGCCGTTCATGGATCGCGGACGTGACATGGCGCTCCTCCCCGACGACCGGCTCGTGCACGTCGGCGTCTACGACGACTACGCGAGCGTCTTCGTCACCGACAAGGACGGCAAGCCCGATCCGAGCGTCGGCGTCGACGGCCTGCTCGAGTACTCGTTCCCGATGGCCTTCTTCAAGGTCGCGGTCTCGGCCGACGGCAAGCAGATCGCCGCGACGACGCAGAGCATGAACCTCGCCGACGGCGGCTCGACGCAGCGCGCGGTGCTCGTGACGCTCAAGGTCGGGCAGTAGGCTCGACCATGACGGAGCGCTCCCCCAGGCAGCCGTTCGTCTTCGCCGGCCTCGCCGGCGCCGTGCTCGCCGCCGTGACGGTGGTGGTCGCGTGCTCGACCGACGACCCGCGAGCCGGCAAGAACACGAACACGAGCAGCGGAGGGGGAGCGTCCGCGTCATCGGGAGGCAGCAGCAGCGGCGGCATCGACGCGACCGCACCGGAGGGGCCGATCGACTGCGGGGCCGCTCCGGGCGCGGCCGCGCCGTTCAGCAAGCAGGCGCTGCTCTCGGCGGCAGGCGCGTGCGCGGCGTGGCACGCCTGCACGTTCCAGAACGCGGCCACCGCGCTCCGGACGAGCGTGCGCGAGCACGCCACCGCGCCGGACGAAGCGAAGCTCACCGCGGCGCGGGCCGCCTGGGCGACGGCGATGAACGAGTGGTCGAAGATGGAGCTCTTCCAGTTCGGCCCCGCCGCCAGCAGGGCCCGCGACCAGTACCACGGGCGCGGTCTCCGGAGCTTCGTGCACCCCTGGCCCGACCACAACCGCTGTCAGATCGAGACCCAGGTCGCGACCAAGGGCTGGCAGGAGGGCATGGAGACCGTCCTGCCGGGCGGCCGCGGGCTCTTCGCGCTCGAGTACCTCCTGTTCTATCCGGGCGCCGACACCGTCTGCCTCCCCGCGTCGACGACCGGGCAGGCGTGGAGCGCGCTCGGCGCGGCCGAGCTCGCGACCGCGAAGCGCGACTACGCCGTCGCCGTCGCCGACAACGTCGTCGCGCTCGCGCTCGAGCTGCGGAACGTGTGGCTCCCCGAGGGCGAGGACTTCACGAAGAAGCTCGTCGCGTTCGAGGGCTACGGCAGCGAGCAGGAGACGCTGAACGTCGTCGCGTGGGCGCTTTTCTATCCCGAGGACGAGATCAAGGATCAGAAGCTCGGCAGCCCCTCCGGCATGCAGGCGCGAACGCACGTCCCCGAGACGCCGTTCGGCGCGACGGAGGTCGAGAACATCCGCACGAACCTGCGCGCCTTCCGGAGCCTCTACCAGGGCTGCGGAGCCGACGGCGCCGGGATCGGGTTCGACGACTGGCTCGTCGCGGCAGGCCAGGAGCAGCTGTCGAACGAGATCCTGACCGCGCTCGCGCAAGCGGAGACGGCGGCCGACGCGTTCCCGGCGTTCGCGCAGGCGACGGAGGCGCAGTTTCGCTCGTTCTACGAAGCGGTCAAGCCGCTCAGCGATCTCTTGAAGACGCGGTTCTTCGGCTCGGCGAGCCCGCTGAACTTGAAGCTGCCCGCCGGCGCCGCCAGTGACACCGACTGAGCCAGCCGCCGCGCTCTCGCTCGTCGAGGGCGCGGCCCGATCGAGCGAGAGCTCGGTGCCGGCGCGACGAACGAGGAGCGCGAGCTCCGACGACGGTATGCTCGCCGCCGTGCGCACCCACGCGCGGCGACTGGAGAACGCGCTCGTCCGTCCGATCGACGTCGCTTGGCTCGCGGCGTACCGCGTCCTCTTCGGGCTCGCGCTCGCGGTCTCGATGGAGCGCTTCCTCGCCTACGGGTGGGTCGAGAGCCTGATCGTCGGTCCGCGCGTCCGCTTCCACTACTGGGGCTTCGGGTGGGTCGAGCCGCTGTCGTCGCCCGCGATGCACACGCTCTTCTGGGTGCTCGCCGGGCTCGCGCTCGCGATGGCGGCGGGCTTCGCCTTCCGCCTGACCGCGCCCTTGTTCGCCGCGGGGCTCACGTACATCCAGCTCATCGACGTCTCGACGTACCTGAACCACTACTACCTCGCCGGCCTCCTCGCGTGGTTGCTCGCGATCTCGCCGGCGAACCGTGCGTGGTCGGTCGACGCCTGGCTCCGCGCGCGCTGGCGCGCGTGGCGTGGGCGCGAGGGCGACGCGACCGAGCGCGAGGTCGCCGCCGCGTGGCTGGTCCTCTTCCGCGCACAGATCGGGATCGTGTACGTCTTCGCCGGCCTCGCGAAGGCGCAGAGCGACTGGCTCCTCCACGGTCAGCCGCTCGGCATCTGGCTCGGCGCGAGCACGCACCTGCCCGTGCTCGGGAGGCTGTTCACCATTCCCGGCGTCCCGCTCGCGATGAGCTGGTTCGGTTTCGTCTTCGACACCACGATCGTGCTCTGGCTCTCGTGGCGGAGGACGCGGCCGTGGGCGTACGCCGTGGTCATCGCCTTCCACGTGCTGACGCGCCTGCTCTTCGACATCGGGATGTTCCCGATCATCATGAGCCTGTCGGCGCTCGTGTTCTTCGAAGCGAGCTGGCCGCGCGCGCTCCTCGCGCGCCTCCGGCGGCGCGAGCACGGTGCCCCGCCGCCGAAGGCCGCCGACGCGACGGATCGAGCCGCGGCGTCCCCGTGGCGCGCGCGCCTCACCCGCGCGGCCCTCGCCCTCGGCGCGCTCTACCTCGTCGTCCAGGTGCTCGCGCCGCTCCGCTGCCACGCCTACGGGGGCAACGTCCTCTGGCACGAGCAAGGCATGCGCTTCTCGTGGCGCGTGATGGTCCGCGCGAAGGGCGGCGCAAACATGTTCCTCGTTCGCCAGAAGGAGACGGGGCGCGTCTACCACGTTCCTCCGCGCGACTACCTCACGCCGTACCAGGAGAACGAGATGTCGGGGCAGCCCGACCTCGTGCTTCAGCTCGCGCACCACATCCGTCGCGACTTCGAGGCGCGCGGCTTCGGCCCGGTCGAGGTACACGTCGAGTCTCAGGTCTCCCTCAACGGACGGCGCGGCGCGCCGCTCATCGATCCCCAGGTCGATCTCTCCGCGATCGAAGACGGTCTCGGCCCCGCGACCTGGCTCCTTCCCGCCCCCAACGAACCGCCTCCTCCTACCCGGCCCGTGCTTTGAAACGCCTTCGCTCTCGCCCGCTCTCCATCCGCTGTCTCGTCGCGCTGACCTTCCTGCTCGCCTCCGCGCGACGCGCCGGCGCCCAACCGGCGCCGAGCGAACCGCCCGCGGGCGATCCTCCGGCCGGCCGCACGGACGTATCGCCCGAGCCGCCTCCGCCCCCCGCGACGGCGCCGTCGAAGGAGCCCGACGAGGTCTACATCGGCGGCACGGCGCTCTCGCACACGGCCGGCTCGGCGCAGGTCATCAAGAAGGATCAGCTCGAGCGCTTCGAGTACGACGATCCGACCGCGACGCTCATGCAGGTCCCCGGCGTGTACATCCGCGGCGAGGACGGCATCGGCCTTCGCCCGAACATCGGCATCCGCGGCGCGAACCCGGATCGGAGCAAGAAGCTCACGCTGATGGAGGACGGGATCCTCTTCGGCCCCGCGCCCTACTCCGCGCCTGCGGCGTACTACTTCCCGCTCATCACGCGCATGACGCAGATGCGGGTCATCAAGGGCCCGGCGGCGATCGCCTACGGCCCCAACACCGTCGGCGGCGCGGTCGACTTCATCTCGCGCCCGATCCCGACGCGGACGAGCGGCGCGGTCGACCTCGCCGCGGGCCAGTACGGCTACAACAAGACCCACGCGTGGTTCGGCAGCAGCGACGGCCGTCTCGGCTTCCTCATCGAGGGCGTGCGCCTGCAGAACACCGGCTTCGGGGAGCTGCCGAGCGGCGCCGACACCGGCTCGACCCGCAACGACTGGATGGTCAAGGCGGCGTACACGATCGATCCGGACGCGAAGACCAAGCACCGCCTCCAGCTCAAGCTCTCGTACGCCGACGAGGTCTCGAACGAGACGTACCTCGGGCAGACCGACGCCGACTTCCGCGAGAACCCGTACCGGCGCTATCCGGCGAGCGCGCTCGACCAGATGAAGAACCATCGGACGGGCATCGTGGCGACGCACACGCTCGAGGGGCCGGAGTCGTCGTACCAGATCAAGACGAGCGCCTACCGCTTCGACTACCAGCGCTCGTGGAGCAAGCTGAACCGGCTCGGTGGCGCCTTCGCGTCGCAGGTGCTCGCCGACCCGACCGATCCCCGCTACGCCGGCTACTACGCCGTCCTCACCGGACGCATCGACAGCGGCTCGGCCTCGGACACGCTCTTCATCGGCCCGAACAACCGCTCGTTCGTGAGCCAGGGCGTCCAGAGCGTCCTGTCGACCTCGACGAAGACAGGACCGATCGAGCACAAGCTCGAGAGCGGGATCCGCTTCCACTACGACCATATCAAGCGCCTCCACACCGAGTCGGCGTTCCTCATGCAGGCGGGCGAGCTCGTCCCCGCGGGCGAGCCGGTGCTCACCACGACGGACAACCTCGCGAGCACGCACGCGGTCGCGATCCACATGACGGACGCGATGACCTGGCGCCGTTTGACGGTCACGCCGGGCGCGCGCGTCGAGCTCATCAGCTCGAGGAACGAGGACTACCTCGGCGGCAAGACCACCGACGGCTTCGCCGCCGCGGTGATGCCCGGCATCGGCGCGTACTACGAGCTGCTCACGAACCTCGGTCTGCTCGGCGGCGTCTACCGCGGCTTCAGCGCGCCCGCGCCCGGGTCCGACGCGAGCGTCAAGCCGGAGTACAGCGTCAACTACGAGGCCGGCACGCGCTACACGCGCGGGAGCTCACGCGCGGAGCTGATCGGCTTCTTCAACGACTACTCGAACCTCACCGACACCTGCACGCTCGCGAGCGGCTGCGTCGACGCCAACCTCGATCGTCAGTTCGACGCCGGCCGCGCGCGTGTCTACGGCCTCGAGGCCTTCGCCGCCCACGAGCAGCGCATCGGCTCGTTCCGCGTGCCGGTGAGCGCGGCGTACACGCTGACGTACGGCGAGTTCCTGAGCGACTTCACCTCGCAGGATCCGATCTACGACGTCGTTCGAGCCGGCGACGAGCTCCCGTACCTTCCGAGGAACCAGCTCAACGTCACCGCGGCCGTCGAGCACGCGCGCGCGGGCGTCAACGCGGCGTTCAACTACGTCGCGCCGATGCGCGAGCAGGCCGGCAACCTCCCCATCGAGCGCGCGGTCGCGACCGACGAGCAAGTTTGGGTGGACTTCGGCGCCTACGTCAACGCGCTCCGGTGGCTCCGCATCTACGCGAACCTCCGCAACGCGTTCGGCGCCGAGAACATCGTCGGCCGCCGGCCCTACGGCGCACGCGCGAACGCGCCGCGGTGGCTGCAGGTCGGCATGAAGGTCCACTTCTGACCGGCGACGCGCTCAGAACACCTCGGAGCGATCGAGCTTCTGGGGAGGCGCGGGCGGCGGCGCGGCGCCGGGCGGCGTCGTCGTGTCCGGCGCCGGCTCGGCGGGAAGCGCCGCCGTCGTCGTCGCCCCTTGCGGCGCGCGCGGCGCGGGCAGCGGCGGCGCCGAGGGAAGATCGACGGCCCGCGCGACGGGAGCCGGCTCGGCGGGCTCCGGGAGCGGGATCTCATCGCGGCCCGTCGAGTCCGCCGGCGTCCCGATCGCCGTCATGCTCGCGCCTGCGGCGAGCCCGCGCGTCGGTCCGGGTTCGCGATCGAGGTAGATCGAGAGCGCCGACGCCGTGAAGAGCAGCACGGTGAGCACGATCGCGGCGGCGACGAGGCGCGGCCAGAGCGCGCGCCTCACAGGCACGCCGGCCGCGATGATCGAGCTGTCGAGCATCGGCGCCGGCGGCCGCGAGCTCGGTCGCTCCGCCGCCGCCGCGCTGCCGGGCGAAGCGACGACCACGACCGGAGGCGGGAGCGAGATCGCGCCCATCGGCTGCGGCGCGGCGCCGAGCGCCCGCTTCTCGAGCGTCTCGAGCTGCTCGACGGCACCGGCGAAGGCCACGGCCGACTGAAACCGCTCGTCGATCCGCTCCGCGAACGCGCGGGCGAAGAGATCGCCGACGACGCCCGGCAGATCCGGGCGCCACCGGGAGACGGGCTCGGGCTCGACGCGACACAGGCGCGCGAAGAGCTCCTCGGGGCTCTCGCCGTCGAAGGGGAACTCGCCCGTGAGGAGGTGGTAGGCGATGACCGCGAGCGCCCAGACGTCGGCGCGATGGTCGACCGCCTTGCCGCGCGCTTGCTCCGGGCTCATGTACGCGGGTGTCCCGAGGAGGAAGCCGCGCAGCGTCGAGTGCTTGGCTTCATGGAGCGCGTTCGGAGCGCGAGGCGTCGACGCGCGGAGCTTCGCGATCCCGAAGTCGAGGATCTTGATCAGCGCCTTGCCCTCTTCGTCGACCGTGACGAAGACATTCGAAGGCTTGAGGTCCCGGTGAACGACGCCGTCGGCGTGCGCGACCGCGAGGGCGCGCGCGATCTGGTAGACGAGCGGGATCACCTTCGCGAGCGGCATCGGCCCGGTGCGCGCGAGGCGCGCGTCGAGCGACTCGCCCGAGAGCAGCTCCATGACGAGGTACGCGTGCGGGCCGTCCTCGCCGTGATCGGTCACCGAGACGATGTGCCGCGTCTTGCGCGAGAGCTGCGAAGCGACCCGCGCCTCGAGGAGAAAACGGCTGTCCGCCGAGGAGCCGTCGCCGTGCGACACGTCGCGGAGCACGATCTTGATCGCGACCTCTTCATCGAGCGAGACGTGCTGCGCCGCCCACACCTCGCCCATCGCCCCCGTGCCGACCTTGCGGCAGAGCTCGTACTTGCCCGCGATCCGCATGCCGGGCTCGAGGTTCGGCGGGACCGACGAGCGCGTCCCCGACGCGCCCGAGCCGAAGAATTCGCTCTCACTCGTCATCCCCTCAGTATACCTATAGGGATTGCCGGCGCCACGCTCCCCGCACGCCGAGGGGCCGCCGGGCCGCGCGTGACGCAACGCGCCGGAGGTGTCGGTCTTCTCTACGCTTTCGGGCCCTGCTAAGCAGCACCCGATGCCGTTGGACGGAGCCCTCCGAAGCGATCCGGAGCACGAAGGTCGAGCGCTCGAGGCCGTCCGGCGCGCGCTCACCAAGGTGCCCTTCTACGCGAAGCAGAACCTCGCAAGCGCCGTCGGCGACGACGCGTCGCTCGATACCGCGCTCGCGCAGTTGCCGCTGCTCACGCGCGAGCGCGTCCGCCCCACGCTCCCGAAGGTGTGGTTCCCGGAGGGGCGCGACGCGAAGGCCGAGCTCGCGTCGGGCGCGATCTCCGTCGTCGACACGGGCAGCGCCGACGCGCGCGTGCGCGTCCTGTTCGACGCAGCGTGGTGGCGAGCGCAGGAGCGCCGCGCCCTCGCGATCCATCCGCGCGCGGCGAGCGCCTTCGCCGGAGAGCTCGGCGCGTTCCGCGACGCCGTGCTCTGGGTCCCCGAGCGCGGCACGGGCTCCTGCGGTTCGGGCGATCCGGCCTACGAGGACCGGCTCGAGGGCGCGCGCCTCCACCTCAACTCGCGCCAGGACCCGACGTTCTGGACGGAGCCGGTGATGACGCGGATGCTCGACGAGCTGTCGACCCACGAGACGACGGCGCTCTCGGCCGACCCGTTCTACCTCGACGTCCTCGCGCGCCACGCTGCGGTCCTCGGGCGCCGCCTCGACGTGCGCGGCTTCATCGCGACGATGCGCGCGCGCGCGACGCTGGCCCACCGGGAAGCGCTGTCTCGCGTCTACGGCGGCACGGTCATCGACGCGCTCGCCGCCCGCGAGGTCGGCACGCTCTTCGTCGAGAGCGACGACGGGTTCATGCATCACGCGCCCTTCGCGACGCACGTCGAGCTTCTCCGCGCGAAGGTCGCGACGCCGGGCGCCGCGGACGTCGCACTCGTGGTCGTGACGACGCTCGAGCGCGACGTTCAGCCTCTCATCCGCTACGTGCTCGGCGATCTCGTGCAGATCGCCCCAGCCGACGGCGCAGGGCCGCGGCGAGGCGGGCGCTTCACGAGCGTCCCGCCGATCGCGTCGGTCGAGGGAACGATCGATGACGCGCTCGTGCGCCCCGACGGAGCGCTCGTGACGCCGGGCGCGATCGACCGCGCGATCGCGCCGGCGAGTCCGCGGGCCTACCAGGTCGTGCAGGTCGACGCGGGCACGGTCGAGGTCGAGGTCGTGGGGGGCGCGACCGCGCGCGTCGAGGAGGCGCTCGCGCCGCTGCTCGCAGGGATGGCCGTGACGGTCCGCGGCGCGACCGCGATCGGCGCAGAACCGAACGGAAAGTACCGGACGACGCGGCGACGAACGCCCCTTGCCCTATCCGCCGTCTTCGAGGCGTGCGAAGGAGTCTGAGCGATGAAGGACCAGATCAGCGACGTAGCCTCACGCGTCCGCTCGCAGATCCCGCTGCTCGCGCGCGAGCTCGGGGGCAAGCCGCTCGTGTTCCTCGACAACGCGTCGACGACGCCGAAGCCGCGCGCCGTGATCGACGCGGTGGTCGGCTACTACGAGACGGCGACCGCCAACGTCCACCGCGGCGTCCACTCGCTCGGCGAGGAGGCGACGCGCCTGTTCGACGACGCCCGCCGCGAGGTCGCCACGCTGATCGGCGCGACGCCCGCGGAGATCGTCCTCGTGCGCGGGACGACCGAGGCGATCAACTTCGTCGCCAACGGCCTCGAGCTCGGGCCCGAGGACGAGGTCGTCTTCCCCGCGAGCGAGCACCACGCCAACTGGATCCCCTGGCGCGTCCACGGCAAGCCCGTGCCCGTGCCGATCGACGAAGACGGCCTGCCGCGGTGGGAGCAGATCGAGTCGCTCATCACGCCGAAGACGCGCCTCGTCTCGATCGGTCACGTCTCCAACGTGACGGGCGCGATCGCGCCGGTCGAAGAGGTGGTGCGCGTCGCGCGCGCGCGCGGCGTGCCCGTGCTGCTCGACGCGGCGCAGTCGCTCTCTCACATCCCGATCGACGTCGCGAGGCTCGGCGTCGACTTCCTCGCCGCGAGCAGCCACAAGGCGTTCGGCCCCTCGGGCGTCGGGATCCTCTGGTCGAAGAAGGAATTTCTCGCCAAGTGTCCGCTCTATCAAGTGGGCGGCGGCATGATCTCGCTCAACAACGACATCGACGTCGGCGGCTTCGTGCCTCGCGACGCGCCGTTCAAGTTCGAAGCGGGCACGCCCGCGATCGAGGCCACGATCGGCTTCGGCGCGGCCGTGAAGTGGATGCGCGGGATCGGCATGCAGGCGATCCGCGAGCACGATCTCGCGATGAGCAAGTACCTCTTCGACGGCCTCGCCGAGATCCCCGGCGTGCGCGTGCTCGCGAAGAAGCTCCCGCCCGAGAAGCGGATCGCGCTCGCGACGTTCGTGGTCGACGCTCCCGCGATGACGCAAGAGAGCGTCGCGCGCGCGCTCTGCGACATGTTCGGCGTGTGCGTCTCGGCCGGCTTCCATTGCACGCACGTCTTGCACGCGCGCGCGCACCTGCCGGGCACGGTGCGCGCGAGCCCGCACCTGTTCAACACGACCGAAGAGATCGACGTGCTGCTCGAAGGCGTCCGCGAGATCGCGAGCTAGTCTCAGAGCTCTCCGATCCCGATCTCTCCGCCGGTGGCTCCGCGAGGGTCCGTCCCGGATAATCCGGGAGCACCGCCCCCGACTTCGCGCGCGCAGGCGGGCGCCGCGCTCTCGAGACGGATGCGACCTCCTCCTCCGCCGCCGCCGGGTCCGTGCCTCGACTCGCAGTGGCCGCCGTTTCCGCCGCGGGCTCCAAGGCGTCCCGCGCAGGT
>JAHBWC010000144.1 GCA_019637225.1 Labilithrix sp. | reverse complement strand
GCTCGGGACCGCGCCGCCCGGTCTTCGTGGCGCGATGGTGCCCTACGGGGCGAGCCCGCCGCCGGGGACGCTTCCGCCGGGGCAGCGCGCGCCGCGCCGGCCGTTCGTTCGCGCGGACGGGACGAGCCCGGTCGCCGTCGTCACGATCGTGGTGTTCGTCCTGGCCGTGCTCTTCGCAGGCTCGTGCGCCGCCATCCACGGCGCCTGCAACGCCGTCCTCTAGCGATCGGCTCTCGGCGCCGGCGCGCTCCTCTCGGCGCCGGCGCGCTCCTCTCGGCGCCGGCGCGCTACGCGGGGAGCTCGCTCGCGAGGAGCACGTCGCGCATGTGCTCGGGGATACGCAGGAGCTTGTGCGCCCCGTCGATGCACCCGAGGCGCGTCCAGCCGTCGGCGATCACCGTCGCCCCGCGGCGAATCGTGTACGAGAACTTCATCGACACGGCACGAAGCTCGGACAGCGTGGTCTCGACGACGAGGAGATCGTCGAAGCGCGCGGGCGCCTTGTAGCCCACGTGCGCCTCGACGACGGGCAGGTGGACGCCGCGGTTCGCCCAGTCGGCGTACGTCACGCCGCGCCGGCGGAGCCACTCGACGCGTCCGGCCTCGAAGTACACGAGGTACGAGCCGTGATGGACGATGGCCATGAGGTCCGTCTCGCAGAAGCGCACGCGGAGCTCGAGCGCGCTCGTGCTCGTCTGCGGATCGATCTCGGCGAAGGTCGCGCTCACGAGCTCGCGATTAGCACATCGCGAGGTAAGCTTGGGAGGCCGTGCGCCGCCACCTCCCCGTCCTGTCGAACGATCCGCCGCCCGCCGCCCCGTCCGGCGACGACGACGAGGCGCGGCCTCCCTGGCACTGGGTCGGCTTCGGCACCGTCGCCATCTTCGCCGGCTGGCTGCCCCTCGCCTACGTCGCGGGCGCGGTCTCCGCGCGGGTCATGGCGTCACGCTTCGGCGCCGACGCGTCGCGGGACGCGATCGACCTCGCGCTCGCCGCGATGACGTCGGGCGAGCGCGCGAGCCTCATGGCGACCGTCGCGCTCCCGAGCATCCTCGGGCTCGCGCTGGCGGCGTTCGGCGGCGGCGTGATCGTGGGACGGTTCGGCTCGGGCAGCCGGCCCGCGCGCGTGGCCGCGCTCTCGGGAGCCGTCACCGCGCTCGTCGCGAGCGCCATCGCGTGGGGAGGGCTCACGACGGCGACGCTCGTGGCCGCCGTGGTGACCTTCGCCGTCGCGGTCGGCTTCGCGGCCTGGGGCGGGCGCTTCGGCGCGTCGCGGCGTGTCCGCTCCGGCGAGGGCGCCGCGAGCGGGTGAGGGGCCGTTCGGTCGCGCTTCGGCGCCCGAACGCCGCCGTGCTATCCCCCCAAGCCGGATGTTCTGCCTCCGCGCCTCGACCGACTCTGCCTGGGCGGCGAGCGCCGTCATGGACCTCGACGCGGTCCTCGTCGATCACGCGCACTGCGAGATGAAGGCCGCCACGAACGCGCTCTCGCTGGTCGTCCGGCACTCGAGCGATCTCGGCCTCGTTCGCGCGCTGACGGAGATCGCGAGCGAGGAGCTCGAGCACTTCCGGCGCGTCGTCGACTTCCTCGAGGCGCGCGGGCTTCGCCTCGGACCGCCGCCGGTCGACGACTATGCCGCCGAGCTCCGCCGCGCGATGAACGCGCTGCCCGCGAGCGAGCTGCCGCTGTTCGTCGATCGCCTGCTCGTCGGCGCGCTCATCGAGGCGCGGTCCTGCGAGCGCTTCAAGCTGCTCATCCAGGCGCTGCCGGAGACCTGCCCCGCCGATCTCCGCGCGTTCTACGAGGAGCTCTTCGCCTGCGAGGCGCGTCACTACCGCGACTACGTCGACCTCGCGCTCCGCGCCGCGGGGCCGCTCGCCGGAGAGGTCGAGCCGCGCCTCGCGTTGCTCGCCGAGGCCGAGGCGCGCATCGTGCGCTCGCTCGCGGATCGCGCGGCGCGTGGGACGGTGCACGGATGACGATCGAGGGCCCCATCGAGCTCCTCGCGGTCGACCGCAAGGTCGCCGCGGCGGCGCGATCGGTCGAGCGCGGGCGCGCGCGCCTCGCGACGAAGGCCGGGCGCGAGGAGGCTCGCGCGGGCGACGTGTTCGGCGAGCTCCGCGACGTCGCCGGGCAGTCGATGTTCGCCGCGCTCCGCGCGCACGAGCCCGGTCCGCTGCACGCGCCGCATCGCGACGCGCTGCTGCGCTGGGTTCACGAGCTCTTGCAGGCGCGCGTGGGCTGGGACCTCGGGCTCGACGAGGCGGACGCGATCCACGCGCCGGATCCGACGCTCGCGTCGCGCGCCGCGCATCGCGAGGGGGCGCACGCGAGCGCCGAGCGCGGGCCCGCCGAGCAAGGCGGCGCCTCGCTGGTCACGTTCGACGAGGCGCGTCGTGCGCTCGTCGACGCGCCGTCGACGGCCCCGGCCGACGTCGCGCTCCGGCGGCTCGCCGATCTCGCCGCGCCCGTCGCCGCGGTCCGCCGGGAGCTCCGCGCGCGTCGCTTCGAGGTCGCGCGCCGGCTCGGGCTCGATCATCCCTGGTCGCTGGCGACGAGCGCGAGCGCGAACGAGCTCGAGGCCCTCGCGCGCGCCGTCCTCGACGCGACCGAGCCGCTCGCCGCCGAGCTCCACAAGCGCGCGCGGCGGAGCGAGCACGCGGCCGAGGGAGGGGCCGCCGCGGCGTTCGTCGTCGACGCCTTCGCGCGCGACGCGCAAGAAGGCTGGCCCGCACGCCTCGGCGCGCGTTGGCTCGAGGACGTCTTCCGCGCGCTCGCCCCACGGGCGCCGCGCCTCGCTGCGCTCCCGCCCGCGCTCGGCGGCGCGAGCTTCCTTCGGGCGGCGCTCCAGTGGGGCGCCGCCCTCCGGCTCGGAGCCGTCGCGCGCTCGCTCCCGTTCGCGCTCGCGCGGGATCCCTATCCGACCGACGCGCTCGTCGTCGGCGGCGCGCTCGCCGTCGCGGTCGCCGGGCGCCCCTTCGGCAGGCGCAAGCTGGGGCTCTCCGCGCGTTCGGCAGACGCCCATACCCGCGCGCTCTCGCGCGTCCTCTTCGTGACGCTCCGCACGACGGCCGCGTCGCTCGTCGCCGGCATGCGCGATCCGGTCCGCTCCGACGAGCTCGAGGAGCTCACCGCGCGCGTCTTCGGCGCCCCGCTGCCCGCGGACCTCGCCGCGGCATGGTCGCTCGGGGGCTTCGCGGGGAGCGCGCGCGTCGACGCGCCGGCGCGCCTCGTCGCCGCCGTCCGCACGCTCGGCTTCGTTCGCGGCCTCGTCGATCGGTTCGACGAGGACTGGTTCGACAACCCGCGCGCGGGCGCGCACCTCGCGAGCATCGGCGCGGGGCCCTCGTGGCAGGGCGACGTGCCCGACGCCGAGGCCGCGCGCGCGGCCGCCCGGAGCTTCGAGGAGACGCTCGGTTGAGGGCGTCCGCACGGCGGGGTCTTGCCGTGACGGTGCTCCTCGGCTCGGTCGGCGCGCCCGGCGCGATCGCGACCGCCGCCCCGCCCGCGACGAAGCCCCCTGCGTCGCGACCCGCCAAGCCGGCCGGCAAGCCCGCGCCTGCTCCCCCGGTGAAGCGCGCGCCGCCGCCGCTCGCGATCTTGCCGAGCGTCGCGCGCGTGAAGATCACGAGCCACGGCAAGGTGCTGTCCGTCCTCGAGGAGGTGAACCTCCCGCGCGGCGAGTGGAAGGGGGAGGCGCTGCGCTTTCACGTCGCGTTCGGCGCGCCCGGCCCACGCGCGATCGACGCGCGTCTCGTCGCCCTCGGCGACGGCGAGCTCGAGCCGCCGGACGACGACGACGGCGAGGCGCTGGCGACGGAGCGGGTGCATCGGCGCCCCGAGGACGCGTACGCGCTCCTCGGGCGCGAGACGATGGCCGGGATCGTCGTCACGCTCGGCGCCGACGCGCTCGCCAGGGCCCTCTCCCGCGGCAACATGGCGTCGCTTCGGATCCGCTCCCTCGTCGATACGATCGAGGACGCCTCGGGCGCGTCGACCCTCGTCGTGCGCCTCGGCGCCTCGCGCGGCACGCCGCTCACGCTCGGCCGGATCGTCGCCGCGTCGGCGACACCGTCGCGGCCTCTCGCGCGCGTGGAGGCGAGGCTCTGCGGTCCCGACGCGGATCCGCACCCGCTCGCGGTCGCGATGATCCCGCGGCCGTCGGACGCCGAACGGCAGACGACGATCGCGCCGGTGCTCTCCGTGCGTCACGCGACGGACGATCTCTGCGTGCGCCTCTGGCACGCCGCAAAGAGGTAGCGCGCCTGCGACTCTTCGGCGGACTCAGAAGCCGTCGCCGGTGTCGCCGCCGCCGCTGCCGGTCGCGCCGCCGGAGTCGATGAAGAAGCGGAGGCCGACGGAGATCATCGTCGCAGGGTGATCGGCGACGACGTCGCGGCGGCCGCCGACCTCGATCGAGAAGCGGCGATCGACGTAGCCGGCGCCGAGGCCGACGGCGTGGGTCTTCATGCCTGCGTCGTAGCGGTAGCCCGCGCGCAGCGGGACGCGATCGGCGAGGAGGACCTCGGCGCCCGCCATCATGCGCATCCGCGCGCCGGCGAACGTCGTGAAGTCGACGAGCGTGTTGGCCTCGGCGGTGACGGTCTGGTTCGACCAGCCGAGGCCGCCCGCCACTCCGAGCGGCAAGAGGCTCGTGCCCGGAGCCGTGAGGTTGCGACCGCTGACCGCGAAGCGGAGCTGCTCGGTGATCGCGACCGCCGCGCCGGCGTCGAAGGTGAACTCGTTGACGATCGGCTCCGACGTCGTCCCGTCGGACGCGAGGCTCGCGCCGAACGGCCCTCGCGTGGTGCCCTGGTTGACGCGCATGTAGCGGCCGGTCGCGCCGAGGTGGAACCGGTCGCCGAGCGGATAGGCCAGCGCCAGCCGGAGATCCGTCCACTGGCGGCGGATCCCGTCGGGGTCCATCTGCGACCACGTGCCGCCAAAGCCGCCCGCCAGACGGCTCGTGCTCGAGTCGACGACCGCGCCGCCGTAGCTCTGCCGCCGCGCCTCGGGACTGAACGCCGCGAGCCCTTCGAGGTGGTAGACGCGGTAGAGCGACAGGTTGGCGGGGTTGACGAACACGGCCGTCGTCGAGCCGCCCCACACTTGTTGCGCGCCCGCGAGCGCCACCGAGCGAGGATGCTGGACCTCGCCGAGCTCGTAGCCCTGCTCGATCGACGTCGAGGAAGGTGCAGCATGCACGCGCCCCGCCGACGCGACGCTCGCGAGCGCGACGAGCCCGGCCAGGGCGCGGGCAATGGAGCGCGGCGGGGGCCCTTGTCGCGAAGTGAGTCGCACCGACGGGCACCCTAACCAAGCCCCGATGCCCCAGGACAACTTTTCGGCAAAAACGTGATCGGGTGTCGTACGCGCTCTCCCTGAAAATCACGGCGGATCGTCGACTCTTGACACCGAGAAGCACGGCAAAACCGGCCGGCTGCAAATGCGTCGCCCGCGCAACGCTCCGATTACGAAGAGACGTCGTGGACTTATGGCGACTCCGCGAATTTGCATGCGCACCGCGATCATTTTGGAGGCGGTTTACAAGGAATAAACCCATGTGGTTCTAGACAGTTGCGACCTTTTGAAACAATGGACATGACGAGCGTTCGCAGACGGTGCTAGCTCCATCTTTCCGGTCAGGACGGGAGGTCGGCGATCAGCGCTCCGGCCCTGCGGCGAGTTGCTTCAACAGCTCGGACGCAGGTGGATCTTACGGAGCACTCATCCTCGATCGTCCGTCGTGTCGGAATGTCGCAGCGTGTCTCGTCCGATCTCGGTGCCGACCTCGCGTCCGCGTCTGGGAAACGGACGGCAGACTTTTGTCCGGAGAAGCGTTCGCCGAGATGTCGGAGCTGTCCACGAGCGAGCAGTCGATCTTGCGATGGCAGTGTCCACACCTCTGTGGAGAACTTGTGAACACGGGTGGGGCCGGCCCGAGCTGAGATCCACGTCGCGGATCAAGGTTTGACGGGCTGAGATTTGTCGGAATCAGGGCGCCGAAGAGGCGCCCAAGGGTTTTCATTCGCTGGAACGGATGGAGATGCAGCACGAATCGCTCTGGAATGAGGCTGTTGCCTTCACGCGGTCGAAGTCGCCCGCGAGCTTCGAGCAGTGGTTTTCCGGCGTTCAGTTCGACGGCATGACCGACGGCGTCGTGTCCTTGCGCGCGCGCGACGAGTTCGTGCGCGAGTGGGTCGATCAACACTTCCTGCCCACCCTCGTCGACTACCTGCGTAGCCAGACCGGGTGGAGCGTGCAGATTGCGTGGAGTGTGGGCGGCGCGCTGGAGCGGCCAGTGGCGTTGTCGCGAGGGGAGGCGGCGGACGCCGCGGCATCGGGAATGCGAGCTCGAAGCTACTTGTCGAACGGCGCGCCCGCCGTCCGGCCGACGGACGACGTGGGGACGTCTCCGATGACGGATGAACCGCCGGCCTCACGCCGAGCGGCGACGGCGAAGGTGATCGCGCCTCCGCTCGAGGGCCTGAACCCGAAGTACACCTTCGCGAACTTCGTCGTCGGTCCGTCGAACCAGCTCGCCCACGCGGCGGCCATCGGCGCGGCCGGCGGCGTCGGCCCGCGGCACAACCCGCTCTTTTTGTGCGGCGGCACCGGCCTCGGCAAGACGCACCTCGTCCACGCCGTCGCCCACCGCATCCGCGCGGAGCGCCCGCAGTCGCGCATCCTCTACGTGTCGGCGGAGAAGTTCGTGAACGAGTTCGTCCAGGCTCTCCAGGAGAACCGGATGAGCGAGTTCCGCAGCCGCTACCGCGAGCGTTGCGACCTCCTCCTCGTCGACGACATCCAGTTCCTCGCCTCGAAGACGCAGACGCAGGAGGAGTTCTTCCACGCGTTCAACGCGCTCCACCAGGCGGACAAGCAGATCATCTTCACGAGCGACAAGTACCCCCAGCAGCTCGAGCGGATGGAGGAGCGCCTCGTCTCGCGCTTCTCGTGGGGTCTCGTCGCCGACATCCAGGGCCCCGAGCTCGAGACGCGCGTCGCCATTCTCCGCAAGAAGGCGCAGATGGAGCAGATCGACCTCGCCGACGAGGTGGTCCTCTACCTCGCGCAGACGATCCGCTCGAACGTCCGCGAGCTCGAAGGAACGTTGATCCGCCTCGCCGCGAAGTCGTCGCTCCTCGGGCGGGCGATCGACCTCGACTTCGCGCGCCAGGAGCTCGCGGCCACCACGAGCCCCCGTCCGAACGAGGCCGGCGTCGACGACATCCAGCGCGTCGTCTGCCACCACTTCAAGCTCCGTACGAGCGATCTCCTCTCGAAGGACCGCCACAAGAGCATCGCGTTCGCGCGCCACGTGGCGATGTACCTGTGCAAGCAGCGCCTCAAGTGCAGCTTCCCGGAGCTCGGTCGCGCGTTCGGTAACCGCGATCACACCACGGTCATGAGCGCGGTCCGCAAGGTCGAGCACCTCCGCACCACCGATCCCGAGGTGCGCGCCCACCTCGAGGCGATCGAGCGCAAGCTCGGCACCAACGACTGACGCTGCGAGCCAGCTTCACTCGAAGCGGCTGTAGAGCGGCAGGGCGGCGGGCGCGGGGAAGAAGGCCATGCCTCCCGCGTAGCCGATGTCCGCGCTCGTCACGATGGTGGTCGGGATCGTCGGATCGCCGCCGGTCGTGCTCGTCGAGAGCTGGTCGGGCGCGAGCCGCGCGATCTTGCCCTGGCTGTACGTGAGCCAGAGGCCGCCGCTCTCGTCGAACGCGATGCTCTCGAGGAGCGCGCCGACCGAGACGGTGATCGCCACCGACGGGAGGATCTCGCGCGACGCGCCGTCGGGCGTGAGCTCGGCCGGCGTGACCTTGTAGATCACGTTGCCGCCGAAGCTCGTCGTCCAGAGGTTGCCGTCCTTGTCGAACGCGAGCGCGTCGGGCGGCAGCGGGTTGTCGTTTTCGGCCTTCGCCTTGATCTCGAAGTCGGGCACGTGCGCCTGTCCGGGCGCGAGGCTCGCGGCCGCGTAGCGGCGGAGGCTCGTGTCGTCGGAGACCCACATGTTGCCGTCCTTGTCGAACGCGACGGCGCGCGGCCCGGTCGAGCCGGTCGCGAGGTCGTCGGCGACGGGCGTGTACTGCTTCGAAGCGCTCAGCGTGTCGGGGGAGAGGCGGAGCAGCTGGTTTTCGCACGGGACGGTCGCCCAGAGGGCGCCGTCGGGCGCGAACGCGATCGCGCCCGGTCCCGGCAGGCAGCCGGAGAGCTTCGGAACGATCTTCCGGTCGGCGGTCTTGTCGCCCGACGCGCCGAGATCGGCCGCGGCGAAGCGAAGGATCGGCGCGTCGGCCGTCGTGGCGCCGAGCGACCAGAGGTTGCCCTCCTTGTCGAACGCCGCCGCCTTGCCCGCGGCCGAGGCGGCGCCGCCCGCGCCCTTGGCCGCGACCGTCGCGCTCGGCGTTCCGGTCGCGCCGAGGCTCGCCGCCGCGAAGCCGAGGAGCTGGCCGCTCGGGTTCGTCCCGTTCGTCGACCAGAGCTTGTGGCTCGTCGCGACCGGCGTGTACGCCACGGTCACGGTCTGGGTCTGCGTCGCCTCGAGGCAGAACGAGCTCGCGCTCGCCTCGTAGACCGTGCGCACGATCGGATCGGGCTGCGCCGCGCGCGCCGCGCTCACCGCGTACGTGCCCGCGGGCTGATCGGCGAGCGTCGCGCCGGCGGTCACCTCGACCTCCGCGCCCGACGGCGTGGTGAGCGTGATCTTCGCGTCGATCCCTTCGGGGAGACCGGTCACGACGATCGCGATCGATCCGGTGCCCTCGTTCGCGCACGCCGCGGCCTCGGCGCCGCCGTCGATCGACGCGTCGGTGTCGTCGCCGCCCGTCGGCGAGCCGTCGCTCGACTCACTGCAGGCCACGTTCGTGAGCGCGCCGACGAGCGCGAGGAGCGAGACCGAGGAAAGGAAGGCGAGGCGCGAAGCCGTGGAGGGAGCGTGCATGCGGGTTGGACGAGATTCTGATCGATCTCGTGCTCCTCGGGTTGTCCCCCATACGTAGACACGACGCGCCTTTGCACGCGTCGCGTCGCCCGGAACTCGCCGCAAATGCGGCGAGTTGGCGCAACGGGCTCCGTCAGAGCGTGATCTTCCAGCTGCTCGCGTCGGCGGCGTCGAAGATCTCGACGCCGACGGCGGCGAGCTCCTTGCGGATCGCGTCGGCCTGGGCGAAGTCCTTCGCCTTGCGCGCCTCGGTGCGGGCGAGGACCTTCGCGTCGATGGCGGCGGCGTCGAGCCCGCGGAGGCGGAGGCGACGCTCCTTGGTCCGCTTCCAGTACGTGTCGGAGTCGGCCTGCATCAGGCCGAGCGGCGCGCAGGCGCCGGCGAGCGCGCGGACCGCCGTGGCGGCGAGCTTCCGGACGGCCTCGTTCTTCGCCGGGTCCTTCTTCAGCTTCGGCGCCTGCATCACGATCTCGTTGCCGGCCTTGCCGAGCTCGGCGAGCACGCTGAGCGCGACGGGCGTGTTGAGATCGCGATCGAGCGCCTCGAGCACCTTGTCCTTGGCGCCGGCGACGATCTCGGCTTGGCCCTGGAGGATGTTCGGCTCGCCCGGCTCGGAGTCGCCGGCGAGGTTCGCGAGCGCGTCGCGCGTCGCGTAGAGGTAGTCCATCCGCCGCTCGGCCTCGTCGAGGCCGGGGAAGGTGACGCGCCCGTCCTCCTGCTTCTCGACGTCGAACGAGAGCGGCCCGCGGTAGTGCGTGCCGAGGACGAAGTAGCGGTAGCCCTCGGGATCGTTCTTCTCGAGGACGTCCTTGATCGTGACGAAGTTGCCGAGCGACTTCGCCATCTTCTCGCTGTCGATCTCGAGGAAGCCGGCGTGCAGCCAGAAGCGCGAGAGCTCCTGGCCGCTGCAGGCCTCGCTCTGCGCGATCTCGTTTTCGTGGTGAGGGAAGACGAGGTCCATCCCGCCGCCGTGGATGTCGATGTGCTCGCCGAGCTCCTTGAACGCCATCGCGGAGCACTCGATGTGCCAGCCGGGGCGGCCCTTGCCCCACGGGCTGTCGAAGCCGAAGCCGTCGGGGCCGGCGGCCTTCCAGAGCGCGAAGTCGAGCGGGTCCTTCTTGATCTCCGCCGCGCCCTCGGCGAGGCGCTCGCTCGCGCCCGCGCGGAGGTCGTCGAGGTTGCGGCGCGAGAGCTTGCCGTAGCCCGCAAAGCTCCGGACCGCGTAGTAGACGTCCTTGCCGTTCGGGGTCTCGGCGACGTACGCGCTGCCCTTCTGGATGAGCTTCTGCGTGAGGTCGACGATACCGTCGATGGTCGTCGATACGCGCGGCATCGAGGTCGGCTTCATGCAGCCGATGGCGGCGAGGTGCGCGTCGGCGAGCTCGCCCATACGCTTCGACAGCGCGAGCGGGTCTTCGCCCCGCTCTTTCGCGCGGTTCACGATCTTGTCGTCGACGTCGGTGACGTTCTGGCAATGGCTGACCTCGAACCCGCGCGCGCGGAGGAACCGTACGAGCACGTCGAACGTCGTGTACGTCCGGCCGTGGCCCGCGTGGGCGAGGTCGTAGACCGTGATGCCGCAAACATAGAGCTTCACCTTGCCCGGCGTGGCGGGGACGAAGTCCTCGATTTTCTGCGTGAGCGTGTTGTAGAGGCGCACCGGCATCGGGCCGGAGAGATTACCTCTATTTCGCGCCTCGGCGGTGCTATCTGATCGGCCGATGTGGTGCGGGCGTCGATCGTGTCTTGGCCTCGGTCTCGCGGCGGCGCTGCTCGCCGGCTGCGGGGGAGGAAAGACGACCGGCTCGTTCGACGGCAACGTCTACCGCAACGGGCCGATCGCGTTTCGGCTCCCGGATCCGCCGGCCGGCTGGAAGCGCGTCGCCGTCGACGACGCGAGCCTCGCGTTTCGCGACGACGAGCACGGCGCCTCGGTCCTGTTGAACGCGCGCTGCCTCTCGGCGGACGACCGGACGCCGCTCGTCGCGCTGACGAACCACCTGCTCATCGGCGCCACCGAGCGCGAATACCTCAGCCAGGACGCCGTGCCCTTCGACGGTCGCGAGGCGCTCCACACGACGCTCAAGGCGAAGTGGGACGGCGTGCCGATGCTGATCGACGTCTACGTCCTGTCGAAGGACGGCTGCATCTACGACTTCATCTACCTGGGCTCGCCGAGCGGCTACGACGCCGGCGCGCCCGCGTTCGAGTCGTTCGTGCGCGGCTTCCGCACGCTCCGCGGCTCCGGGGTCGTCGGATGAGCGGCGGTCCCGGTCCGTACGGCGGGGCGGGCTCCGAGGGGATGCGGTCAGGGTCGCCGGAGGAGCAGGGGCCGGAGTCGCGGCCGCCGATGTCGGTCGGCTCGGCGCAGCGCGGCTTCTCGCTCCCGCCGCCGCCGCCCGAGCCGAAGCTCTGGGAGTACCACCTCGAGCGCTGGCGCCATTTTCTCGATCACCTCGGCGAGGTCGCGCTCCTGACGGCGCGCACGACGAAGGCGCTCTTCCGGCGTCCGTTCGAGATCGGCTCGACGATCCAGCAGCTCGAGTCGCTGGGCGTCCGCTCGATGGGCATCGTCACGGTCACGTCGGTCTTCATCGGCATGGTCATGACGATCCAGTTCGCGTTCGGTCTCCGCCGCTTCGGCGGGCTCGAGTACATCCCGCGCGTCGTCTCGCTCTCGTTCTGCCGCGAGCTCGCGCCGACGCTCACCGCGGTCATCGTCGGCGGTCGCATCGCCAGCGGCATGGCGGCCGAGGTCGGCGCGATGAACGTCACCGAGCAGGTCGACG
>JAHBWC010000143.1 GCA_019637225.1 Labilithrix sp. | reverse complement strand
TGCTCGACGACGTGCTGGCCAAGCGCGAGGCGATCAACGATCTCCTCCGCGGCAAGCTCGACGAGGTGACCAACCGCTGGGGGATCAAGGTGACCGCCGTCGAGATCCGGGAGATCTCGCCGCCGCGCGAGATCCAGGAGGCGATGACGCGCCAGATGTCCGCGGAGCGGTCGCGCCGCGCGATGGTCACGGAGGCCGACGGCCAGCGCGAAGCGACGATCCGCATCGCGGAGGGGAAGAAGCAGGCGACCATCCTCGAGGCCGAGGGCGCGCGCCAGGCGTCGGTCTTGAGGGCGCAGGGGTTCGCCGCCGCGCTCGACGCGATCTTCGCCGTCGCGCGCACGATCGACGACAAGACGATGAGCCTCCAGTACCTCGAGATGCTGAAGGCGCTCGGCGCGAACCCCGCGACGAAGATCGTCGTCCCGATGGAGCTCGCGAGCCTCGTCCGCCCCTTCGTCGCGCACCTCTCCGGCGCCGGCGCGCACGCCGAGGCGGCCGTCGAGAAGGTGGTCGAGAGCCGTCATTGAGGGCGCCTCGGAGCGGCCGATCGGAGAGCTCGCCAGGTCGCGACCCAAAACGTCCTCGCGTCGGGGTACGCTCGCGAGCCTGATGGAACGCACAGTCGTCGAGCTCATCGCAGCCAAGCGTGATGGAAACGTCCTCGCGGAGGCGGAGATCGCGCGGCTCCTCGGCGACTTCGTCGCGGGAGGCGTCGCCGACTACCAGATGGCGGCGTTCTTGATGGCCGTCTTCTTCCGCGGGCTCGACGACGCAGAGACCGTCGCGCTGACGGAGGCGATGCTCCACTCGGGGAGCGTCCTCGATCTCTCCGCGGTGCCTGGATTGAAGGTCGACAAACACTCGACCGGCGGCGTCGGCGACAAGGTCTCGATCTGCCTCGCTCCAATGGTCGCCGCGTGCGGCGTCCCGGTGCCGATGGTGAGCGGCCGCGGCCTCGGCCACACCGGCGGCACGCTCGACAAGCTCGAGGCGATCCCCGGCTTTCGCACGGACATCCCGGTCGGCGACTTCGCTCGCATCGTCGGCGAGGTCGGCGCCTGCATGATCGGGCAGACGAAGGAGATCGCGCCCGCCGACAAGCGCATCTACGCGCTCCGCGACGTGACCGCGACGGTCGAGTCGATCCCGCTGATCGTCGCGTCGATCCTATCGAAGAAGCTCGCGGAGGGGATCGACGGCCTCGTGCTCGACGTGAAGGTCGGCAAGGGCGCGTTCATGAAGAGCGAAGAGAGCGCGCGCGCGCTCGCCGACAAGCTGGTCCGGGTCGGGACACGCGCCGGCAAGAAGGTGGTCGCCGTGCTCACGCGGATGGACGCGCCGCTCGGTCGCGCCGTCGGCAACGCGAACGAGACGCGCGAGGCGCTCGACGTGCTCCACGGGCGCGGGCCGGAGGACCTCGTCGAGTGCACGCTCGTCCTCGGCGCCGAGATGCTCGTGCTCGGCGGCAAGGCGGCCAGCGTGGAGGACGGGACGGCGAAGCTTCGCGCCGCGATCGCGGACGGGAGCGCCGTCCGCGTGATGGAGAAGATGGTCGCGGCGCAGGGCGGCGACGCCGGCGTCGTCGCCGACCCGGCGAAGCTCGCGGTCGCCTCCGAGATCCTCGAGGTGAAGGCGTCGCGCTCCGGCTTCGTGACCGGGATCGACGCGCTCGCGATCGGCCTCACGGGCGTCGCGATGGGCGCCGGCCGCACGCGCGCGGATCAGGCGGTCGATCCGGGCGTCGGCGTCGAGATCGACCGCAAGCCCGGCGAGGCGGTGAAGAGCGGCGACGTCGTCGCGCGCCTCTTCGTCCGCGACCGCGCGAGCGGCGAGAAGCTGAGCGAGCGCGTCGCCGGAGCCTTCGAGTACGGCGACGCGCCGCCGCCGTCGCTTCCGCTCGTCGTCGGTCGGATCACGGCGTAGCGCAGCGGCTCACGGCAGGCGCGAGGCGAGCGCGCTGATCTCGATCGCCGCGAAGACGATCGCGCCGCCGGCGAGGGCCGCGAGCGCGCTGGCCGCGCGGCGCGCGCCTCCGCGGAGGAAGAGCGACGGACCGCGCCCCGCGACACCGAGGCCGAGGGTGAAGACGGCGAACGGGATGACGTACGGGATGAGGAGCGCGCCGTCCGGCGGCGCCGGGTGCTCCTCGGTCGAGACCAGCGTGACGGTCACCATCGCGAGCGACGCGACGACGAGCGCCGCCGCGGAGCCGAGCATCGCGTAGGAGCGCGGGCGCAGCCTGAGCCCGGTGAAGCCGAGCGCGATCGCGAGCACGAGCGCGGCGGCTGCGACGGCGCCGCTCTGCCACGTCGAGGACGCGTCGAACGCGTGCGGCGCGAGGGCCATCACGTTGCGTCCGGCCGCGCGGTGCGCCACCTTCACGAGGCCCGCGAGCGCCGCCGTCGTGAGCACGGTCGGGAGCACCCACGCGAGGATCTTCGCGACGGTCGACGGGCCGCGGGGGCCGGACGGCTTCGCGTCCATGCGCCGGTAGCCGACGTCGAGCCCGGACGAGGCGGGACGACCGGAGAGGCTCGCCGGTCGACCGGAAGGGGGACCGCTCGGGCGACCCGACATCGACGGCGGGAGCGAGACCACCGCGCCGCCGCGCTCGATCTCCATGTCCCCGAAGCCGTCGTCGCTCTCGTCCTTGAAGTCGATCGCCACGTTCTTCGCGCCGGGCGCGCGCGAGGGGATCCCCGCGGGCGGCGCCGAGACGGCGGGCCCGCGCTCGAGCTCCATCCCGAAGTCGTCGCCGAGCGCGCTCGACGCTCCCGCGACCGGCTGCGCGGGCGCCGACTTGGGGCGCGCCGAGGGCACCTTCACGCTCGGGGAAGAGCCCCGCGGCGGAGGGAGATCGAGATCCGGAATGTCCCGCGGATCGGAGTCCGACACGCCTCGAGCATACCACTCGGCTGCGGCATGCAACCTCGGTTCGAGCGCCGCGACGCGGATCGCGCGAGGCGGGCGCCTCGGGTCACGAGACGCTCGCGCGACCCGCGAGCCGGATCACTTCAGGCGGGAGCCCGGCGCGACCGCCTCGTCGATCGTCGCGAGGTGCAACGCCTCCGACGGACCGGTCGCGAGGAGCATACCGTGCGACACCAGCTTCCCGCCGAAGTCGCGGGGCGCGAGGTTCGCGACCACGACGACGCGGCGCCCGACGAGCGCCTCCGGCTGGAACGTCAGCGCCAGGCCGGCCACGATCGTGCGCGGCTCCGGCTCGCCGACGTCGACGGTGAGGCGGAGGAGCTTGTCCTTTTTCGGAACCTTCTCGCACGTCTTCACGAGGCCGACGCGGAGGTCGACCTTCGCGAAGTCGTCGTAGCCGATGACGCCCGGCGTCGCCTCGGCGTCGGCGGTCGCTGGGCGCGCGGCGGCGGGCGCGGCCTCCGCCGGAGCCGGCTCGCTCTTCGGGACGAGCCGATCGAGCAGCTCCTTCTGCGCCTTGTCGTCGAACGTAGGGAAGAGCGGACCGGCGGGGCCGAGGTCGAGCCCGGCGCGGACGGGCGGGAGCGCGTCCGGCCAGGCGGCGACGCCGACGGCGGGCGCGAGCGGCGGGAGGCCGAGCTGCGCGCGCATCGCGTCGCTCTTCTTCGGCATCGCGGGCCAGAGCATCACCGAGAGCCCCTCGAGCACGCGCAAGAGGCGCGAGAGGATCTTCGCGACGCGCGCGCCGTTGCCGCGCTTCGCCTCCGCCCAGGGCGCGGCGCGATCGACGTAGGCGTTGCCGGCGCTCGAGAGCTTCATCGTGTTCTCGAGCGCGACGTGCGGAGCGAGCTCGTCCCACGCGTTCTTCGCCGCGGCGGAGAGCGCGCGGAAGCTCTCGTCGAGCTCCGCGTCGAGCGGCTCGTCGGTCGCCGCGTCGTCGGCGGGGTGCGCGGTGAGGCCGTTCTTCGCGCAGAGCCCGAGGACGCGGTTCAGGAGGTTGCCGACGTTCTTGCCGAGGTCGGCGTTGTAGCGCTCGAGCAGCGCGGCGTGATCGAAGTCGCCGTCCTGACCGAACGCGACCGCGCGGAGGAGGTGGTAGCGGAGGACGTCGGCGCCGAGCTCGCCCGCGACCTTGAGCGGGTCGACGCCGTTCTTCAGCGCCTTCGACATCTTGTCGCCGTCGATCGTGAGAAAGCCGTGCGCGAAGACGACGCTCGGCAGCTCTTCTTCCGTGTAACCGGCGGCGAGCAGGAACGCGGGCCAGTACACCGTGTGGAAGCGGAGGATGTCCTTGCCGACGAGGTGGACGACCTTCGCGTTCGGCGCCCAGAACTTCGCGAGCTCGCCGTGGCCGAGCGCGCTCCGGTAGTTCGTGAGCGCGTCGAACCAGACGTACATGACGTGCGCCGGATCGCCGGGGACGGGGATGCCCCACTTGAACGACGTGCGCGAGCACGACAGGTCCTCGAGCCCGGCGCGGACGAACGAGAGCACCTCGTTGCGGCGCGACTCGGGCTGGATGAGCTCCGGGCGGCGCTCGTAGAGGTCGAGCAGGCGCTCCTGGTACTTCTTCAGCGCGAAGAAGTACGTCGGCTCCTTCACCTTCTCGACCGGCTTCTTGTGGAGCACGCAGACGTTGCCGGGCTGCTCGAGCTCCTTGTCCGTCTTGAAGCCCTCGCAGCCGACGCAATAGAAGCCCTCGTACGCGCCGAGGTAGAGGTCGCCGTTCGCCGCGATCTTCTTCCAGAGCTCCGCGACGAAGGCCTCGTGATCGGGATCGGTCGTGCGGATGAAGCGGTCGTAGACGACGTCGAGCTTCGGCCACGCGTCCTTGAAGCGCGTGCTGATGCGATCGACGTAGCTCTTGGGGTCGGTCTTCTCTTCCTCGGCCTTCCGCTCGATCTTCTGACCGTGCTCGTCGGTCCCGGTCAGCAGGTACGTCTCGTCGCCGACGACCTGGTGGAAGCGGCGGACCGCGTCCGCGATGACGGTGGTGTACGCGTGACCGACGTGGGGGATGTCGTTCACGTAGTAGATCGGCGTCGTGACGTAGAAGCGACCCATGGCTGGATGCCGGGGTCTACCACGCCGCCGGTCAGATGATCGAGTCGCGTTGCGCGGCCGCTTCCCGCGGCGCCGGAAGCGCGACGCGCGAGGCGAGCGGCGCCTCGTCGAGGACGCGGCGGACGGCCATCATGAACGGGCGGTCGATCGCGACGCGGACGTCACGCGCGGGCGGAGGCTCCGCGGGGGACTGGAGCAGCCGGAGATCGCGCGTGAGCGCACGGCCGAGCCGGCCGCTCGCTTCGCGGTGGGCGTTCGGCTCGCGCGGCACGATCGACGCCGGCATCGGCGCGACGAGGACGACCTCGGCGCCGTTCTGCCGGATCCACGTCGCCTGGTAGAGCGCCGCCGCTTGCCCGGTCGACTCGTGGAACATGAGCGCGCGCCACTCGAGGTGGCTCGTGAGATCGAAGGTGCGGCTCGCGATCGAGAGCGTCGCGCGGTCGAGCGCGATCGGCGCGCCGCGACCGTCGCTCAGGTAAACACGACCGAGCGACGCGCGGTCGTGCTCCTCGGCGTGCCGGACCACGGCCGCCGCGTCGTCGGCGGTGAGCGCGGCGTCGTGGGTGATGCCGTCGACGAGATCGAGATCGGCGAGCACCGCGATCCGAGCGAAGAGCTCGTCGTCGGCCTCCGAGCGGCCGTCGATGCGGGCCGGGATGTAGCGTGTCTGCGTGGGCGTGGTGAACGCGAGCAGCCCGTGCGGCCGCCCGTACGAGGCGAGCAGCGTCACGCCGAACGGCGCCGTCCAATCGACGATGGGCTTGGTCCCCTCGGCCGAGGTGCGCGAGAGCCCGGTGGGCTCCGCGACGATCGACGCGCCGGTCGCGCGCAGCGTCTCCTGGCGACGCCTCGCGGCGAACGAGAGGACGGCGATCGCGACGACGCCGACGGCCAGGCGGAGCGCCAGCGGGAGGCCCGGCACCGCCGCAGCGGAGGCGAGCAGCAGAGCCCCGGCGACGACGCGCGTCATGCGGACGCGGGAGGTCCTGTCTTCTGCGCCGTTGGCGACGACGAGAGGCCAACGCTGGGTCGCTGAAAATGGCCGACGCATGTCACCCCGAGGAGAAACGGCACACGCGAAGTGCGGGGCTGATCAATTTCACGGTAGCACCACCCTTCCGTAAGTCTCCGCCAAACCCGAGGACCACGAGAAATCGGGGCCGCCGCGCGCGGCGTGCGCGCGGCGCTCGCTGGGCGGCTATCGCCGAAGGTGCGAGCGGGTGTGGTTCGTCGAGGCCGTTGTCTCCTAGACGCCCTTGCACGGATCGTTCTTGGGCCGAGCCCCGACGTCGGCTTGCCGCTGCGGTGGCCGATCCGCGTCGGGCCGCGCGATCACCTCGCGATCACGTCACTTCACGGCCGGGTTGGCGGGCTCGCGATCGACCCCGTCCAGGGCGCCGTCCGCGTCGAGATCGCGGACGGGGGCCGGCAAGCCGCTGACGACCGGGACCTTGCCGTCGAACGCGTCGCCGAAGAACCGGAGCATCACGTCCTGGAGCTCACGGTAGGGGCAGGGGACCGGGCTGGGGTCCGTCCGATCGAGGATGAGCCGACCGTCCTTCGCGTTGTACGGGATCTTGTAGGTCCGGCTCGCCTTCGACCGGACCAGATCGCCGCCGTGCTGCGCGGGAGAGACCTGGGCGATGAGCGCCGTCACCCCGGCGACGGGCGTGTCGTGGAAGCCGGTCGCGTCGGGGGTGAGCTGGACGAGCTCGATGCCGCCGCCGCGGAACGGCGTGCTCGACGCGAGGTCGGCGAGGCCGGCGTTCGCGCCGACGTTCGGCGTGGCCATGCCGAAGCCGGCGGCGCGGGCGAGCGCCTCGTTGCCCTCGTTGGCGACGAGCTCGTCGTAGAGGACCTCGATCTGCAGGATGTTGCGCGGCTTGGTCGGCGCGCCGAGCAGGGGCATCGGCGACTTCACGAGCTTGTCGGCGTAGGCGATCGGGTCGCCGCCCTCGCCGAGCGCTTGCCCGATGACGACGACGGGGTGGCCCTCGTTGAACTGCCCTCCGACGAAGCCGAAGTTGAGCGCGCCCGCGAGCGAGAGCTGCGCGTTGATCGCGGGGCCGTGCGCGGCGACCTCGGCGAGGAGACCGCCGCCGGCGACGTTGAGGAACCACGCCTTGACGTGAGGCTCGATCGCCGCCGCGACCGCGCCCTCGATGCCGCCGAGCGAGTCGCCGACGTAGGCGATCTTCTCGGGATCGATCTTCGGCGTGACCGGCGGAGCGCCGGTGGCGAGCGGCGAGAGATCGGGGTTCGATCGAAGGAGCTTCACGAGCTGCGCGGTGTCGAGCTCGGCCTGACGGAGCTGATCGCGGAGCGCGCCGAGGTTCTTGAGGCCGCCGAACAGATCGAAGCTGCCGGCGCGTGCCGGAGGATCGCCGACCGCGTCGCTGATGCCGTCCGGCCCCGTGTACTTCGCGCCCGGCGCGGACGTGTAGTCGGTCGTCGTGTCGACGAGGTACTTCGGATCGTTCGCGCGCGCGCCGAAGGTGATGCTGTCAATCGCGACGGCGACCCAGCCCTTGGAGGCGAAGCGGTTCGCCATCGTCATCATGTACGCGCGCGAGCCGGAGAGGCCGTGCTGGATGATGACGGCCGGGTAGCCGCCCGCGGGCATCGGCGCCGAGGGGATGGCGAACGAGACCCAGATCTTGCTCGTCGGCTTGTCGGGCGCCGCGATGGGCTTGTTCGCGGCGTCGCGCGCCAGCGTGGCGTGATCGACGTCGTCGTATTTGCCCGCCTTCGTCTGGAGCCAGTTCGTCGCCTCGAAGACGGCCGTGCCGACGGCGGCGAGCTGGTCGTGGGCGCGGACGGGGAGCTCCTCGTCGGGATCGTCGGTGCCGTCGGGGAGCTTCTTCGCCTCCGGCAGGACGCCGAGCCAGTCGTCGAGGCTCGCGGCGAAGCCCGCCGGGAGCGCGCCTTCGTCGGCCTTCGCGAACTTCGCCGGGCTCATCGGCGCGACCGAGGCGGCGTCCCATTTGAGCGCGGGCGCCGGCGCGCTCTCGAGCGCGTCGCGGAGCGCGTAGATGTCCGCGGTCGCCGCCTGCGTCGTGAACGGCGCGAGCGAGACGATCGCGTCCGGCCCGAGGGCGCCGCCGAGGAGGCCCACGGCGCGGTCGTAGGCGTCGCCGTAGCGCTGGCCGAGCGGGCCCTCCTTCCGCATCGCGGTCGCCTCGAAGTCCTTCGACGCGATGACGGCGAGCCCGCGGGTGTCCTTCACGCGGCTCGTGAGGACGGCGAGGTAGTGTCCGCTCTCGCGGAGGACCACGCCCCGCGCGGGGCCGATGGCCACGATCGACTGCCCGCCTTCGACGTCGCTCTCGTCGTGGAAGACGGCGCGGCACGGGACGCGCGCGGACGCCGGATCGGGCGCGTCGAGATCGAGCAGGAAGACCGAGCTCCCGTCCGCGGTGCACTCCCGCTCGTCGCCGGGGAGCGTCGCGCGATCGATCACCGCGGAGCCCTTCTCGCCGGTCTCGCTGTCTCGCGGCGGCGCCGTCAGGTCGTCGACGACGAACATGACCGGCGAGATCCGAGACCACCCGTCGAGCTTCTGGAGCTGCGCGGCGAGGAGATCGCCGCCTCGCTTGAACGTCCGCTCGAGGCCGGGGATCTTCGCGTAGCGGCCGTTGGTCAGGTACGCGTCGGAGGGGAAGGGGACGTCGAGGAACGCGGGCATCGCCTCGCCGCCCGTGTCGAAGCGCGCGACGACGGGCTTGATCGCGAGCACGCGCTCGAAGTCGTCGTCGTCACACGCGGCTACGGACGCGAGCGTGGGCGCGAGGAGAGCGAGCGCGGGAACGAGCGCGGACGATAGACGGCCCCTTGTCATGGCCGTCGTATAGCGCATCTCGCGCCGGCGTCCGCGGTCCCCCCGGGTGGCATCCGGCGTCCGCATCGTGTAAAGACCCGTGGTCGTTCGGGGTTGGAGGAGAACATGGGAGCTCGAATCATCGTCGTGATGGGTGGCGTCGCGCTCGTCGGCGCGGCGTTCGTCGTGCAGGCCTGCGGAGAGACGGAGGTCGCGCCGGAGCCGGTCGCCGATGCCGGACCCGACGTCGAGGACAGCGCTCCCGCGGAGGCCGCGCCGCCCGAGGACGAGGACGCCGCCACGTGCGACCTCTCCGCGGACTTCACGACGAAGATCCCGGACGCTTCGATCGCCGACGGCGCCTCGACCACGGGCATCTGCCTCCAGTGCGCGAACGACAAGTGCAAGGCCCAGGTCACGGCCTGCAACCAGGACTGCCCCTGCCAGGGCATCGTGGGTGAGGCGCTCGAGTGCTACCTGAAGAACACGAGCAACCCGCTCGTGTGCGCGGGCAGCCTCGCCGCCGTCGACGACAACACGCGCAACCTCGGCATCGCGCTCATCGGCTGCATCAACTCCGGGTGCAAGGATGAGTGCGCGACCGCGGCGCTCCAGCCCGACGGCGGCGCGGACGCCGGGCCCGACGCCGAGTAAGAGCCGACGTCGAGCCGTCGGCTCGCCGAAGCCGTCGGCTCGTCGAGCCCGCGCGTGTTCAGCGGAGCGTGCGGGCGCGGTGCTGCGCGACCCACGGCGAGAGGCGCGAGCCGCTCTCGCCGGTCTCCGCGGCGCGCGCGCCCGTGGCTCGCTCGAGCCGTGCGGCGGCGATCGCGACCGCCACCGAGACGGCGTCGCGATCGATCTCCGGGACGCTCGGATAGCCGAGGAGCTGCTCCTTGTGCCGCTCGATGAAGCCGGTGTCGTAGTCGCCGGCGGCGAACTCGGGGTGCGAGAAGAGCTTCTCGTGGAAGGCGAGGTTCGTGCGGATGCCGGTCACGATGTACTCGCTGAGCGCGCGGCGCATGCGCATGACGGCGCGCTCGCGGGTCGGCGCCCAGACGCACAGCTTCGAGACGAGCGGATCGTAGTAGCTCGAGACCTCGGCGCCGGGATATGCGCCGCCGTCGTCGCGCACGCCCGGACCGGACGGTGTGACGAGCCGCTCGATTCTCCCCGGCGACGGCAAGAAGCCGCTCGCGGGGTCCTCGGCGTAGACGCGGCACTGGATGGCGGCGCCGCGGGCGACGAGGTCGCTCTGCGCGAAGCCGAGCTTCTCGCCCTGCGCGACGAGGACCATCTCGCGCACGAGGTCGAGGCCGGTGACGAGCTCGGTCACGGGGTGCTCGACCTGCAGGCGCGTGTTCATCTCGAGGAAGTAGAAGTTGCCGTCCTCGGCGAGCAAGAACTCGAACGTGCCGGCGGAGTGGTAGCCGACGGCCTTCGCGCCCTGGACGGCGATCGCGCCCATCTTGGCGATGAGATCGCGCGTCGCGGCCTTCGCGGGCGTGGGCGTCTCCTCGACGACCTTCTGGTTGCGGCGCTGGATCGAGCAGTCGCGCTCGAACACGTGCACCATGTTGCCGTCCCGGTCGCCGAGCACCTGGATCTCGACGTGGCGCGGCCGGAGGATCGCTTTTTCGATGTAGACGGTGTCGTCGCCGAAGAACTTCTTGGCCTCGCTGCGCGCGCGCTCCCAGGCGCTCGCCATCTCGGCCTCGGAGGAGACGAGGCGCATGCCCTTGCCGCCGCCGCCGGAGGCGGCCTTCAGCATGACGGGGAAGCCGATCTTCTTCGCGGCCGCGGCGGCCTCCTCGGCCGTGTCGCACATCGCGCCGGGCACGATCGGGACGCCGGCCTCCGCCATCTTCGTGCGGGCGGCCGTCTTCGAGCCCATCTGGCGCATCGCGCTCGCGGGCGGCCCGATGAACGTGATCCCCGCCTGCTCGCAGGCGTCGGCGAAGTTCGGGTTCTCGCTGA
Organism: Labilithrix sp.; assembly: GCA_019637225.1. Classification (GTDB taxonomy): domain Bacteria; phylum Myxococcota_A; class Polyangia; order Polyangiales; family Polyangiaceae; genus Labilithrix. The sequence continues at coordinate 1,125 of JAHBWC010000143.1, read as the reverse complement.
GGAAGCCGTAGCCGGGGTGAACCGCGTCGCAGCCGGCGCGCTTCGCGACGTCGATGACCTTGTCGATGCGGAGGTAGCTCTCGGCCGCGGGTGCGGGCCCGACGGGGTACGCCTCGTCGGCGACGCGGACGTGGAGCGCGGCGCGATCGACGTCGGAGTAGATGGCGACGCTGCGGATCCCCATCTCGCGGAGCGTGCGGGTGACGCGGACGGCGATCTCGCCGCGGTTGGCGACGAGGACCTTCTTGAAGAGAGGGCGAGCCATGGGTGCGCCGGCGATCGTTATCCGACGTGACGGTCGAACGCCAGCGGGCCGAGAGGACCGAGGCTGGCCGGCCCCTTCGCCGCGAGCGCCGGGGCCCGCGAATCGCCGGAGCGGGCCCGTGTATGCTCGGGCTCGCTCGGCGCGGCGCGACGGCACCGTCGATGCATCCCCGATGGCCCATGGGGACGGACGATCCGGAACGCCGAGCGCTCGAGCTCTTCCTCGGGGGAGACGTGATGACGGGGCGTGGTGTCGACCAGATCCTCCCGTACCCCTCGGCTCCGCGCATCTACGAGGACTACCTGCGCGATGCCCGCGACTACGTCGCGCTCGCCGAAGGAAAGAGCGGCCCGATCGCCCGCCCGGTCGGCTTCGAGGCGATCTGGGGCGATGCCCTCGTCGAGCTCCGGCGCGCGACCGTGCGGGTCGTGAACCTCGAGACGAGCGTGACCGAGAGCGAGGTCCCCTGGCCCGGCAAGGGGATCAGCTATCGAATGAGCCCGCGAAACGTCGGGGCGCTGACCGCGGCGGGGCTGGACGTCTGCGTCCTCGCCAACAACCACGTCCTCGACTGGGAGCGCGCCGGGCTCGTCGAGACGCTCGAGACGATCCGCGCCGCAGGGATGCAGACCGCGGGCGCGGGCCGCGACGCGATCGAGGCGGAGGCGCCGGCCATCGTCGAGCTTCCGGGAGGGCGAAGGCTGCTCGTGGTCGCCGTCGCCGAGCCCATGAGCGGTGTCCCGCTCGCGTGGGCGGCGAGGCCCGACGTGCCGGGCGTGGCGCTCGTTCGAAGGCTCGACGACGAAGAGGCGGACGCGATCGCCGCACGCCTCGAGCGCGTGAGGCGGCGCGGCGACGTC
>JAHBWC010000142.1 GCA_019637225.1 Labilithrix sp. | reverse complement strand
GCGACCTCCAGGACTGTACGCATCTGGATCATGGCGACCTCTACTCCTCCACGAACTTCTTCACGAGACGCACCACGATGAAGCGCTTGTCGCGCGAGATCGGGCGGTGCTCCTGGATCTCGACCTGATCGCCGACCTTGTACTGGTTGGTCTCGTCGTGCGCCTTGTAGCGGGTGCGGCTGCGGACGTACTTGCCGTAGAGCCGGTCGCGCGTGGACGTGACGCACTCGACGACGACGGTCTTCGCCATCTTCGCCTTGATGACCTTGCCGACCATCTTGCGGCGGAAGCCGTGCGCGGCCTTCTCGACCGCGAGCGTCCTCGTGCTCTTCTCGGCTGCGGGGACCGCAGCGGCTGCTTTCTCTTTCGCCATGGCTCTACTTCGCCTCGTCCTTCTTGGTGGAGTCGCCGGCTGCGCGCTGAGCGAGGATCGTCTTGACGCGCGCGAGGTCGCGCTTCGTCTTGTTGATCAAGCTCGTGTCGTCGAGGCGGTTCGTGAAGTTCTTGAACCGGTTCTGGAACGTGTCCCTCGTCAGGCTCTTCTCGAGCTCGCGGAGGTCTTCCACGCTGCGCTCACGCAAGTCCTTCGCTTTCATCACTGAATGCTCCCGCGGATGAGGAACTTGTAACCGAGGGGCAGCTTGTGACCCGCGAGACGGAACGCTTCACGCGCCGTCTTCTCGTCCACGCCCGAGATCTCGTACATCACGCGGCCCGGCAGGATGTCGGCCGCCCACTCTTCCACGCCGCCCTTGCCGCCGCCCATTCGGACTTCGAGCGGCTTCTTCGTGACGGGGCGGTGCGGGAAGATCCGGATCCAGAGCTTGCCGACGCGCTTCACGTGGCGCGTGATCGCCATACGCGCGGCCTCGATCTGGCGCGCCGTGAGGCGGCCCGGCTCGACGGCCTGCATGGCGAAGTCACCGAAGGAAACATCGGAGCCACGGTAGGCCGTGCCCTTGTTGTTTCCCTTCTGCATCTTGCGGAACTTGGTTCGCTTCGGAGAAAGCATGATCGTTCTCTCTTACCTGGGAGCTCAGCCGGCGATCTGCGGGCGGCGCTGGCGGCGGGCGAGGACCTCGCCCTTGAAGACCCAGCACTTGACGCCGATGATGCCGTACTTGGTGCGGGCCTCGTGCTGACCGAACTCGATGTCGGCGCGGAGCGTGTGGAGGGGGACGCGGCCCTCGCGGTAGGTCTCGACGCGGCTCATCTCGCTGCCACCGAGGCGGCCCGAGCAGCGGATGCGGATGCCCTTGGCGCCGAACTTCATCGCCGTGGAGAGGGCCTTCTTCATCGCGCGGCGGAACGCGACGCGGCGCTCGAGCTGCATCGCGACGTTCTCGGCGACGAGCTGCGCGCTGGTCTCCGCCTTGCGGATCTCCTGCACGTCGATGAAGACCTCGTTCTCCGTGAACGACTGGACGCCGGCGAACTTGGTCTCACCCTTGGCCGCGGTCTTGAGGTTGCCGATCTTGAGGATCTCGATCCCCTTGCCGCCCTTGCCGATGACCATGCCGGGCCGCGCCGTGTAGACGATGACCTTGGCCTTGTTCGCCGCGCGCTCGACCTCGACGGACGCGATGTTCGCGTTCATGAGGTACTCCTTGACGGCGCGCTTGATGCGCATGTCCTCGTGGAGCCACTTCGCGTAGTTCTTGTCCTCGAACCACTTGCTGTTCCACGTCTTGATGACGCCGAGGCGGAAGCCGTACGGATGAACTTTCTGACCCATCTGGTTTCTCTGTCCTTGAGAGGGCTACCGCGCCTCAGCGCTGGCCGAGGTGGATGGTGATGTGGCTCATGCCCTTCTGAATGCGCGTCGCGCGGCCCATGGCGCGCGGGCGCCAGCGGCGCATGTGCTTGTTGGGAGCCTTGTCGACGAAGGCGGTCTCGACGAAGAGCGCGTCGAGGTCGACGCCGGGGCTCGTCGTGCGCGCGTTCGCAACGGCGCTCTCGATGAGCTTCTTCAGCACGGGCGCGCCAGCCTTCTTCGTGAACTCGAGGAGCTGCAGCGCCTCACCGGCCTGACGGCCGCGCACGAGATCGACCATGACACGAGCCTTACGGGGGCTCAGCCGCGCGAAGCGGGCGATCGCCTTCGAAACCATGATCCCAGACCTTCCGCCGGCAACTACGCCGGACTCGCTAGTCCCGTCTCGAGCCGCCGTCGTACCGTCGGGGCGCTGATTCCTCGCATTTCTGCGGGGTCTCTGCGCGGTTCCCGAGGGCCGTTACGGCCGTCTAGAGACTGGAGAATGCTCGAGTTTCCTCGAACCCTCCTACCCCGACTGGGGGAGGAAGGACGCGCACTCTACCCAAACGCGCGCCTTTAGCAAGCGCGGAGAGGCGGAATCGACCTACACCCGAGCCCCATCCGGCGGCCGCCGCCGCGGTCAGCGGGGGCGTGCTCGGAAGATCTCGCAATGATCTTCCGACGTTTTGGCGTTCCGGGCGCGTCGTCAGCGCGCCGAGGCGATGAAGCCCCGAACCAGCTGGTTGAACACCTGGGCGGCCTCGAGGCTCACGTGGTGTCCGACTCCCTGGATGATCTCGCGCCGCGCCTTGGGCATCGCCTTCGCGTACGCCTCGGCCATGAGCATGAAGCTCGGGAGGTCTTGCTCCCCCGACACGATGAGGGTCGGAACGGCGATGTCCTTCAGCCGGGGGATCGGGTCGGGCTCGTTCCAGGTCGAGGTGACCTTGCCGGTCCAGTGCCCGCCGCCGTAGTCGAGGACGATCTGCCGGACCTCCTCGAAGAGGTCTTCTTCTTGTCGGAGCGTCTCGAAGAGAGCGTCGTCGAGCCACACCTCGGCGGCGGTCGTGCGGTCGCCTTCGTTCGCGAGCGACACGCAGCGCTGCCAGGAGTCGATGCCCATGCGGCGGCCGAGCAGCATCGGCGCGGCGAGGACGAGCGACGCGACGCGATCGGGATGCTGAAAGGCGTAGTCCACCGCGACGGCAGCGCCGTAGGACGTCGCGACGAGGTGAGCGCGGCCAAGCTTCGCCGCGTCCATCGCGCGGCCGATCTCCTTCGCGGGCTCGACCTCGCCCACCTCGCGCGCCTGCGGACCGAAGCCCGGCAGATCGAGGAGGAGGATGCGGTGATCCTTGCCGAACGCCTCGACCTGACGCCGCCACATCCGCGCGTCGAGCGCGAAGCCGTGGAGCATCACGATGGCGGGCGAGTCTTCACCTGCTCGTGTCGCTGGACGCGCGGCCGTCATTCCTCCCCGCTTATAGTGGTCCTTGCGCGCCACCGGAAGGGGCCTCGTGGAGCCTCCGGGGGGAAAAGAGGCAACGGCGGAGCCTCCCGGCGACCGCCGGCGCTGCCGCGCGTCGGCGGGGCGGACCGGGCGAAGGCGCGTCAAGAGTGCTAAGAAATGGCTTCGTGAGGGGCTTCGCGCGGCTTTACTTCCTGCTCGCTCTCGGCGCGGCCTCCGCGACGCTGATGGCCTGCAACGCCATCCTCGGCGTGGAGGACGTGACGCTGCGCACGCGCGACGCGGGGAGGACGCCCGGCGACGACGACGACGACGACCCCGGTCCCGGCGTCGGTCCGACCGATGTCGATACCCCGGCCGTCGACCTGGGCGAGCTCGCGCTCGGGTTCAACCACGCCTGCGGACGGCTCCCCGACGGGACCGTCCGCTGCTGGGGAGACAACGGCGCCGGTCAGATCGGCGACGGCATCCCGTTCGACGGCAGCCGACCGAACGTGCTGACGCCGCAGCGGGTACCGGGCATCGACGACGCGATCGCCGTCGCCTCGGGTGTCTCGCACACGTGCGTGGTCCATCGGGGCGGCGCCGTCTCGTGCTGGGGGAGCAACTTCTTCGGACAGCTCGGCGACGGAACGGAGCAGCGCAACTCGAAGCCCGTCAGGGTGCTCGGCCTCCAGAACGCGACGGCGCTCGCCGGCGGAACGAGCTTCACGTGCGCGGTGCGCACCGACGAGACGGTCGCGTGCTGGGGCGCGAACTACTCCGGCCAGCTCGGCGACGGCCTCAAGGAGGATCGCCCCACGGCCGCTCCGGTCAAGGGCGTCTCCGGCGCGGTGTCCGTCGCCGCCGCGACCGATCACGCGTGCGCGGTGCTCGGGAGCGGCGAGGTGATGTGCTGGGGCGGCAACAGCGAGGGTCAGCTCGGCATCGGCTCGACGACCGAGAGCCTCACCCCCGCGAAGCTGACCGCGCTCTCGGACATCGCCCAGGTCGCCGCCGCGGCGCGGTTCTCGTGCGCGCGGCAGAGGACCGGCCGCGTCTACTGCTGGGGGAACAACGAGTTCGGTCAGCTCGGCAACGGCAGCCCGACCGCGGCGCCGAACCCGTCGCCGATCCTCGTGCCTTCGGTCGGTGACGCCACGTTCATCTGGACGGGCATCGAGCACGCGTGCGCCGTCCGCAAGACGGGTGGGATCGTCTGCTGGGGCTCCGCGGGGGACGGCCAGCTCGGCAAGGGCTCGGTCGCAGGGAGCACGGCCATCGCGACACCGGTCGCCGTGCTCGGCGCGCCGACGGCGGTCGGCGTGTGGACCGGTGGAAATCGATCGTGCTCGATCGCGGACGACGGGCGCGCGTTCTGCTGGGGGTCGAACCTCCTCGGGCAGCTCGGCAACGGCACGACGGAGACGTCCTTCACGGCGGTCCCGGTCAAGAACTTCCCCTGACCGGCGAGCACGACCTTTCTCGTTCACCTCGACCTTTGCGAAGCGGAGCTCGGCGGGCGCTCGCGATCGCGAGGCCCGACGGGCCGGCGTTCTTGCGCAGCGTGGGCTCGCACGACAACCGGGGCCGTCGCTGCGCACGAAGCTTGCGGTGACAGAGGCTCATGGACGAGAAGCGGTCACCATCCCTCTCCTACGTCCCCGTAGGAACCGACGACCTCGCGGAGCTCGCGGCGGCGGCCCGGCGGTGTCAGGCCTGCGACCTGTACAAGTGCGCCACACAGCTCGTCTTCGGCGAAGGCCCGACGCCTGCACCGATGATGCTCATCGGCGAACAGCCCGGCGATCGCGAGGACCTCGTGGGCCGGCCGTTCGTCGGTCCGGCGGGAGAGCTCCTCGACGACGCGCTCGATGCGGCTGAGATCCCTCGCGATCAGGTCTACGTGACCAACGCCGTGAAGCACTTCAAGTGGGAGCCGCGCGGCAAGCGCCGCCTTCACGCGAGGCCGAGCATGGCCGAGATCCACGCGTGCCGCGGGTGGCTCGAGGCCGAGATCGGCGTCGTTCGCCCCGAGGTCATCGTCTGCCTCGGCGCGACGGCGGCTCAGGTCTTCTTCGGTCGAGGCTTCCGGCTCACGAGGAGCCGCGGCGTGCTCGAGGACGGCGCCCCGTGGGCCGAGCGCATCCTCGCCACGTTTCACCCCTCGGCGCTCCTGCGGATGAAGGGCGGCGACGAGGGCGAGTACACGCGCGTCCGCCGCGCGTTCACGCTCGACCTCGCGGAGGCCGCGTCTGCGGTGAGCTTCCGCTCGCCGGGCGTGCGTCACCGCGGGGCGCGATCGTCGGCGGCGGTCTGAGCGAGCTCAGCGGAGGACGATCGAGCGCGGCCGTGACACGGTCATGGGTCGGTTCCGCCGAGCGTCGAGCCCCGCGAGCTCCTCGGCGAAGCGCGCCTTCGGATAGCTCCGCACCGTCCAGACGTACGCTCCCGCGGGAGCCGTCGCGCCGAGCGTGGTGACGTCCGGGAGCGCGGCCTCACGCTGGCCCGCGACGATGCGGATCGTCGGGCCGACCGACTCCGGCACGAGGACGTGCTCGAAGACGCCGTCACCGTCGACGAGCAGCGTCTCGCGGGCGCCGCGCGCCTCACCTTCGGCCGGAGACACGATCGCCGGCGGCGACGGCAGCTCGATCTCCGTCCGCGGCAGGAGCACGTCGAACGAGATCTCGCCGCTGTCGCTCGACACTCCGTCCTTCGTCGCACGTGCGCGATACGTGTATCCTGCATTTGGAATGATCGGCAGCCTCGGCGAGCTGCCGGCCGCGGCCGACGCGAGCGTGCCGCCGCTCGTGCGCGAGAAGCTGAACGCGACGTCGATCTTGACGGGCGAGAACCCCACCGGCGCCTCGGCGACGAGCATGGGCTCGACGAAGAAGGGGATCGGCTGGAGCGCGATCGAGACCAGGCGAGCGCGCCCGGCGTCGGCGGTCACGGAGGCGGTGCCGTACGCCGTCGCCGCCGCGAGACCGCCGGCGGTCTCGAACTCGACGACGTGCAGCGTCGCCGGCAAGGAGTACGTCGCGCCGGACACGGTGAGGCCGGCCGTGAGGTCCCCGGTCACGCCGTAGACGCCGAACCCGTTGGCGAAGAACGCGACCGAGTGCCCCGCGGGCACGGCGCGATCGAGCGCGACGTCGACGCGCGCGGTCCAGGCGCGAGCGGCGGTGAGCGGCCCTTCGATGGATGGCTCGACGTAGCGCCCCGCGAGGCCACGGTACACCAGCACGTCCGGATCGGACGCGCCGGGGCGATCGAGCTTCACGAGGAGATCGTAGCGATACGACGAGGGCCTCAGCCCGGCGAAGAACCCGACGCCGTCCGTCACCGCGGTCGTCGGGATCGCGCCGGAGCCCATCTCGAAGCCTGGCGTCGGCTCCGCGCGAACCAGGGCTCCCGAGACGAAGCCCTCGCCTCGCCGGACGACGCCGAACACCTCGCGCGCCCGCACGTCCTCCGGCGTGAAGACCGACGAAGGGCACCGGCGCCGGCGGCCCGACGTGACGGGCTCGTCCGCGGCTCCGCGCGTCCCGTCTTCCGGATACACGCACTCGTCGAGCTCGGAGCTGCTGTCGCAGCCGACGAGCGTGGAGGTCAAGACGATGAGGGTAAGCGTCCGAGCCAGCGTCGACACGGCGGCGGGAGCCTACCACGTCCTCGGGCCACCGCGCCCGCCCGCGCGGTGAGCCGGGCGCCGCCGGCGAGGACGACGTCCGCCCGCGAGGGCGTCAGCGGGTGCGGCCGAACGAGGCCGGCGGCCGCTCCTCGTGGACCGCGACGTGACGATCGCGTCCCGCCTTCTTCGCCTCGTAGAGCGCGCGGTCGGCGAGCTCGATGATCTCCTCGACGGTCCACGCGCCGACGACGGTGGCGATGCCGGCGCTCACGGTGACGACGCGATGGCCGTCGTTGCCCTCGTGCTCGAAGGCGAGCTCGCGCACGGAGCTCCGCAGCCGCTCGACGAGCGTCGTCGCCCCCTCGAGCGCGGTGTCCGGGAAGATGAGCGCGAACTCCTCGCCGCCGTACCGCGCCGCGAGGTCGGCCGGTCGGCGAACGACGCCGTCGAGCGCGCGCGCGACCTCGACGAGACACGCATCGCCGCGCGGGTGACCGTAACGGTCGTTGTAGCGCTTGAACTGATCGACGTCGCAGAGCACCAGCGTCAGCGGCTCGCCGCTGCGCGCGGCGCGCGCGACCTCGGCGGCGAAGTGCTCGTCGAAGCGCCGGCGGTTGGCGAGCCCCGTCAGCGCGTCGGTGGTCGCGAGACGCTCGAGCTTGTTCGCGAGCTCGATGCGCTCGGTGACGTCGACGGCGAACCCGCAGACGCCGACCGGCGTCCCGTCGGGGCCGGGGATCGGGAAGCGAACCCCGGCGAAGTGGAGCGCCCTGCCCTGCGCGGGGACCGCATACGAGACGCTCGCCATCTCCTGGCCCTCGAGCACGCGGCGATCGCTCGCGGCGAACCGCTCGGCGAGCGCGGGCGGGAAGAGCTCGGCGTCGGTGCGACCGATGGCCTTCGCCGGATCGAGGCCGAACACGCGAAAACCCCAGGGGCTGCCGTACCGGTAGCGACTCTCGCCGTCCTTCACGTAGAAGACGGCGGGGATGCGCGCGAAGATCGTCTCGAGGAGCGCGCGGGTGCGCCCGAGCTCTTCTTCGAGCGCCGCCACGCGGCGACGGAGCGCCTCTTTCTCGTCGTCGCCGCCCTCGTCACCGCCGCCGCTGGCCATCGATCGTCCAAGGGTAGCGCAACCGCCTCCCGGACGCGCCACCCGACCACGGGTGGACTAGAGCGCGCCACCCGTTCCTGTCGCGATTGAGCCGAGACAAGATCGGGCACGCTCTCTCTTCTGATCATCGACCGAAATAGGGACGCCCCCCTAGCTCTGGCGCTTCGCGCCGAGCGCGCTCGGTCGGGGAGGGCGCTCCGTTGGAGCTCAAACGATTCGTCGCCCCAGCAGGGCGCCGGCGCTCTAAGCTGCGATCCCCGTGAGCGGTTCGTCGCGTCGCAAGTCACCGAGAGAGCGCCTCTTCTACGGCGGCTGCCTGCTCGCCGTCGTCGGCGTCTTCTACGCGAGCTCGAGCCTCGGACCTTCGTCTCAGGGCGACGCCGCGCTGATCGGCGCGATCGGCTTCCTGCTGCTCGCCGGCACGCTGCTCAGCGAGCTGGTCGAGGTGCTCGGGCTCCCGCACCTCACGGGCTACCTCTTGGCGGGCGTCTTCGCGGGGCCTCACGTCCTCAACATGATCGACACGGTCACCGTGCGCCGCCTCGCGCCGGTCAACACGCTGGCCTTGGCGTTGATCGCGCTCGCCGGCGGCGCGGAGCTGCGCCTCGATCAGCTGAAGCAGGGTGTGCGGTCCCTGCTCGTGGCGACGGGGATTCACTCCACCGTGGGCCTCTTGCTCGGCGGCGCGACGTTCCTCGCCGTACGCAGCTTCATCCCGTTCGCGCGGGACATGTCGCTCGGCGCGGCCTCGGCGGTCGCGCTCCTCTGGGGCGTGCTCGCCGTCAGCCGGAGCCCCTCGGCGACGCTCGGCATCCTCGCGCAGACGCGCGCGCGCGGCCCGCTCGCGACGTTCGCCCTCGCGTTCGTGATGAGCTCGGACGTGGTCGTCATCCTGCTCATGGCGCTCGGCATGATGGTCGCCAAGCCGTTGCTCGAGCCCGGCTCGGCCCTCTCGTTCAGCGCCTTCCACTCCCTCGGTCACGAGGTGCTCGGGAGCATCTCGATCGGCACGACGCTCGGACTCCTCCTCGCGATCTATCTGCGCCTCATCGGCCGCCAGCTGATCGTCGTCCTCGTCGCGCTCGGCTTCGGCGCCTCGGAGGTGCTCGAATTTCTCCGCTTCGATCCGCTCCTCACGTTTCTCGTCGCCGGGTTCGTCGTTCAGAACCTCTCGAAGCAGGGAGACAAGTTCCTCGGCGCCATCGAAGACATGGGGGCCATCGTCTACGTCGTCTTCTTCGCCAGCGCGGGGGCCGATCTCGACGTCCCGCTGCTCGTCGAGCTGTGGCCGGTCGCGCTGTTCTTGTCGCTCACCCGGGCGCTCGCCACCTTCGGCGGAGCACGCGCGTCGAGCTGGCTCGCCCGCGACGACGCGAAGCTCAAGGCCTGGTCGTGGGCGCCGCTGATCGCGCAGGCGGGTCTGACGCAGGGCCTCGCGGGCCTCGTCGAGCGCGAGTTCCCGTCCTTCGGTGTGCCGTTCCGAGCGCTCGTGATCGCGACGCTCGCGATCAACGCCGTGGTCGGCCCCATCCTGTTCAAGATCGCGCTCGATCGCTCGAACGAGACGCGCTCGGCGACGCCCCTCCCGGAGGGCGACGAGGCCACGGCCTGACGTCGCGCGAGCATCTCGGCGGAGGCGCTACCTCGTCGGGCACGCGGAACTGACGCGCTTGGGCACACGTCCGCCCCGCTCGCGATGAACGAGCGCGCAGCACGAGCGCACGCTCTGGCCGCCGTTTAGTTTGAGCTCCAACAAACATGGTCCCCGCACGGAGCACTTCCTCTGGCGGCGTGGTAGCTTGCCACGCGTGAATGAGCCTCGCCCGAGCGTGACCGCCGCGGTCGTCGCTGCCACACTGCTCCTCTTGCGTGACGATCCCGAGCTCGGTCACCTCGTCGACCGGCGGAGCCTCGACGCGATCGCCCGCTCGATACGCGAGCCGCTCCCGGGGGTCGGGTGGGCGCTCGACCGCGTCCCCTGGCCGCTGCTCCGACGAGCCGCGCTCGGGCTCGAGCGCGTGGTGTCCCCCGGATTCGTCGCGCACTACGCGCTCCGCAAGCACATGATCCGCGAGCGGCTCCTCGCGGCGATCGAGGACGGTCATCGCCAAGTCGTGCTCGTCGGCGCGGGCTTCGACATGCTCAGCGCCTCGGTCCCCGATGAGGCGCGCGTCTTCGAGGTCGACCTCCCGGCCACGCAGGCCGCGAAGCGGCGCGCACACGACTTCGGACGCGAGATCGTCTTCGTCCCCCTCGATCTCACGCGCGACAGCCTGCGGGCCGCGCTGCTCGCGAGCCCCGGCTTCGATCCGGGTCGCGACACGGTGTTCGTCGCCGAGGGCCTCCTCATGTACCTCGAGCGGCCGTCCGTCGAGGCCATCCTCGCTGACATGACGGAGCTCGAGGGCCGCGTCCGCCTCGTCGCGAGCGTCGTGACCCCCGATCGGCGCGGCCGCGTGCGCCTCCACACGCAGCGCGCCGTCGTCGACCTCTGCATGCGACTCCTCGGCGAGCGCTTCCGCTGGGGCGAGAGCCCCGAGCGCCTGGAAGAGACGCTCGCCGCGTACGGCCTCGACCTCGAGACCGTCTCCTCCACGGCCGAGCTCTGCGGGGAGGCGAAGGGCAAGCGCGCGCGGAGGCCGACCGGCGAGGTCATCGTCGTCGCGTCGGGCCGCGGGCGCGCGAGCGCCGTGGACGCGCTCGCCGTCGACGTCACGACCACCAACGCGACGTCCGGCGCGCCCGGCGGGCCGACACCTCTCGCCGAGACCGGTTCGCCCGCTTAGGACCGCGAGGATCGCCGTCGCATCGAGCACCAGACGCGACGTCCCGTCGACGAGCGCGGCCAGGGCACGTTCATCCTCCTCGCGATCCTGCTCTCGGTCGGCTTCCCGATCCCCGTGGGCGTAGAGCATGACCGTTGGAGCAGCAACTATTATTCCGCGACGTCGCCCTCGTGCCGGAGCGTCGCCGCCACCATCGGTCGCGTGTTAGGCGCGGCCGCACGGCTCGTGTGGGGCTGCGCTACCTCGGCGCGACGAGGATTTTCCGAAAGCGTGCCGTGCGGGACATGCCATGCTGAAAGGCGATGGATCTCGTCACGATCGCCGAGCGGCTCAGCCGCCCCTTCGTCTTCGCCGAGGGCGATGACCCCGCGAAGATCCCCATCGCCGCGCGCGGGCTGATCGGCAACGGGAGCACGGCGGCGCTCGTCGCCGTCGACGGCGCGATCGACTGGCTCTGCCTTCCGCGCTTCGACAGCCCGAGCGTCTTCGCGCGCATCCTCGACGGCCGCCGCGGCGGCGAGATGGCGGTGCGACCGGCGGAGCGGCCCTTCGAGAGCCTTCAGCGCTACGACTCCAACACGAACGTCCTCGAGACGCTGTTCTTCGCGAAGACCGGGACCCTCCGCGTGGTGGACCTCATGCCGTGGACGGACGATCCGCGCGCGGCGATCCACGAGGTCCACCGGCGCATCGACTGCGCGTCCGGGACGGTCGAGGTCGAGGTCGTGTTCGATCCTCGCTTCGACTACGCCCGCGACGTCCCGAGGATCCACGTCGCCGAGCACGGCCTCATGGCGGAGGGCAAAGGCGGCGAGCGGCTCGCGCTCTCGGTCTCGCGCCGGCTCGACTTCGCCCCGCGACCCGACGGCGGCATGCGCGCGACGATCACGCTGAAGCCCGGCGAGCAGCTCTGGGCGGTGCTCGAGTGGAACGGTCAGGGCGTGGAGCCGACCGCGAGCTACCGGCCGTACGAGCACCTGCGCACGACGCGACGCATGTGGCGCGAGTGGTCGGCGAAGCTCACCTACGACGGCCCCTGGCGACACCACGTGCTTCGCTCCGCCCTGGCGCTGAAGCTCATGGTCTACCGCCCCACCGGCGCCGTCGTCGCGGCGCCGACCACCTCGCTGCCCGAGTGGCCGGGCGGCCCGCGCAACTGGGACTACCGCTTCACGTGGGCGCGCGACGCGGCGATGACGATTCGCGCCACGAACCTCATCGGTTACGGCGCGGAGGCGCGCGACTTCTATCACTTCCTCCGCGACACCGTCGACGACACGGTGGGCCTCGAGCTCATGTACACGGTCGACGGCAAGCGCGTGCCCGAGGAGCGCGAGCTCGGTCACCTCGCCGGGAGCTTCGACTCCCGGCCCGTGCGGATCGGCAACGGCGCGCGCGATCAGGTCCAGCTCGACACCACGGGCGCGATCGTCGACAGCGCGAACCTGTTCGAGCGCTTCGGCGGCACGCT
>JAHBWC010000141.1 GCA_019637225.1 Labilithrix sp. | reverse complement strand
GCCTCCGGCGGGGTCGGCCTCGGGGCGAAGCTGCTCGTCGCGGTGGCGCTCGTCGGCGGGACCGCCGCCACGGGCGCCGTCGTGCTCCAGCGAGACCCGTCTCATGCGAGCGCCACGAGCGCGGCCGGCGCGGGCGAGCGCACCGTCGTCAACAGCAGCACCGCGGCGCCGCTCGCGACCCCCGCCCCGCCGCCGCTCGCGACCCCCACCGCGGCGCCGCTCGCTCCGAGCGACGTCGTCGTGCAGGACCACGTCGAGACGACCGCGGCGCTCGCGCCGCCGCCGCCGGCAGCTCCCGCGCAAGCCGTCGCTCCCGCGCTCCCCGTGACGCGACCGACAGCGACGGGTCGCTCCGAGGAGGCGCCGTCGGGCGCGACGCAGGCGATCGCCGCGAAGCCGCCGGCGCCCTCGATGCCGCTCGACGCGAAGACCGGCGCCGCCCCGCGAGGCCGTCCCGAAACGCCGGAACCCCCGATCGCGCCGGTCGCGACGAGCGACTCGGTCGCCGAGGAGGCCGCGCTCCTTCGCGCCGCCCACGCCGCGCTCGCGCGCGGCGACGGACCTTCGGCCCTCGCGCGCCTCGACGAGCACGCGGCGCGCTTCCCTCAGGGAGCGCTGGGCGAGGAACGTCGCGCCGCTCGGGTCTTCGCGCTGTGCGCGAGTGGTCGCGCCGCCGAGGCACGCGCCGCCGCGACCACCTTCGCTGCGACGAGCCCGCGTTCGCCGCTCGCCGCGCAGGTGCGCCGCTCGTGCGCCACCTCCGCCGTGGCCCCGCCTGCCGACGGCGGACGCTGAGCGCGCCCTCTCCTCTGAGGCGGACCGCAGCGACATCGCTGCCCACCGGAGCGGCAGGGCGGCCACGCGCGCCGACGATTTTCTCACGAGCCACCGTCGCGACGGCCACCCACCGATATCCAGCTCGCGCCATCGCGCTGTCTTGGTCAAAGGAGAGCTTCCATGTCCCGTATCGCTTCGTTCGTGATCCTCGCCGCAGCCGCGGTCTCCGTCCTCTCCGGCGCCGCGTGCAGCGGCGGCCAGATTGCGGTCGGTCGATCCGACCAGCAGCTCCAGACGCGCAAGGACGGCACGCCCACAGGCAACGGCAAGACCTGCTCGTGGCACGACACCGTCGCATACGACGCCGCGAGCGGAACGCAGACGACGACGCCGGCACCGAACGGAGAGTACGTCGTCGGTGACACGTTCAAGTCGCTCGATGGCTGCAACGACTGCTCGTGTACGGCCGAAGGCATCATGTGCACGGAGCGCGCTTGCGACGACCAGCCCCGGGCTTGCCCGGAAGACGCGAGGCTCTGCGCGGACGGGAGCTCCGTGGTCCGCTCGGGCCCCAAATGCGAGTTCGCGCCCTGCCCCGGCGAGGCGAACGAGTGCCGCGAGGACTCGCACACGTGCCCGGACGGGACGACGGTCGTACGCACCGGCGCCAAGTGCGAGTTCGTCTGCCCTTGAAACGTCGCGTGCACTGCGGACGTCAAGAAGTGCCCGGCCGGCAGCTACGTGAGCCGGACGGGTCCGAAGTGCGAGCTCGCGCCTTGCCCGTGACGACCGCGCGTCGAGCGTGAGCTCGTCGTGGGGCGCGAGCCCTTCCCGCAGCGCGCCGTCTGCTCATGCAGGCGGCGCGCTCTCGCTTTGTCGCCCGTGGCTCGGCGCCACCGGAGCGCGCGGACCGCACGCCGGGCGCGGCGCGAAACCCGGCGCGGAGGCGGGCCGCGCCGGGCGCCGAGAGGCCGAAGAACCGAGCCATATCCGAGACGCGAGGAGCCTTGCCGCGCAGGGGGCACGGGACTACCGTGCGCGGCCTCGAGTGAGCAAAAGTCTCACGTGAGGAGCTCGAGGGGATCCACCTCGAACGAAAAGGAGCAGGAGCTTCGCCATGGCCAGGAAGATTGCCATCAACGGGTTTGGTCGTATCGGTCGCTGCATCGTGCGTGCGCTCAACGAGCGCAAGGTGAGCGACCTCGAGGTCGTCGCCATCAACGACCTGACGGACGCGAAGACGCTCGCGCACCTCTACAACTACGACACCGTCCACGGCCGCGCCGAGGCCCGCGCGACCGCCGGCGAAGGCACCATCGAGATCGGCGGCAAGAAGATCAAGATCCTCGCCGAGAAGGACCCCGGCAAGCTCCCCTGGAAGGACCTCGGCGTCGACATCGTGCTCGAGTGCACGGGCCTCTTCACCGACAAGGAGAAGAACAAGCCCCACCTCGACGCTGGCGCCAAGAAGGTCATCATCTCCGCGCCGGCGAAGAACCACGACGCGACCATCGTCCTCGGCGTCAACACCGAGCTCTACGACAGCGCGAAGCACACGGTCATCTCGTGCGGCTCGTGCACGACGAACTGCCTCGCGCCCGTCGCCAAGGTCCTCCACGACACGTTCGGCATCAAGCGCGGCCTGATGACGACGATCCACTCGTACACGAACGACCAGGCGGTCCTCGACATCCCGCACCGCAAGGGCGATCTCCGCCGCGCGCGCGCCGCGGCGCAGAACATGATCCCGTCGTCGACGGGCGCCGCGAAGGCGCTCTCCGAGGTGCTCCCCGCCCTCGCCGGCAAGTTCGACGGCCAGGCCGTGCGCGTCCCGACGATGGACGTCAGCCTCGTCGACCTCACCTTCGAGACCGAGAAGCCCGTCACCAAGGACGCGATCCACGCGGCGATGAAGGCCGCGAGCCAGGGTCCGCTCAAGGACATCCTCGGCTACACCGAGGAGCAGCTCGTCTCGAGCGACTACATCGGCGATCCGCGCTCGTCGATCTTCGACGGGACGATCACCCAGGTCATGGGTGACAATTTCGCCAAGGTCTTCAGCTGGTACGACAACGAGTGGGGCTTCTCGAACCGCATGATCGAGCTCGCCCAGCTCGTCTCGTCCAAGCTCTGATCGTACGAGCCCCGTCGCCATGACCACGCTCGAACGCATCACGCCCATCCGCGAGCTCCCCATCGAGAACAAGCGGGTCTTCATCCGCGTCGACTTCAACGTCCCGCTGGAGGACGCCGGCGGGAAGATGACCATCACCGACGACGCGCGCATCGTCGAGGCGCTCCCGACGATCAAGCACGCCCTCGAGCGCGGCGCGCGCGTCATCCTGGCGAGCCACCTCGGCCGCCCGAAGAAGGGGCCCGACCCGAAGCTCTCTCTCGAGCCTTGCGGCGTGCGCCTCGCGGAGCTCCTCGGCGCCGAGGTGCACATTCCCGAGGACTGCATCGGCGACGCGGCGAAGAAGGTCGTCTACGACCTCCGCGCCGGCCAGGTCTGCCTGCTCGAGAACCTCCGCTTCCACGCCGAAGAAGAAAAGGACGACGAGACGTTCGCGCAGAAGCTCGCCGACCTCTGCGACGTCTACGTCGACGACGCGTTCGGCGCGGTCCACCGCGCGCACGCCTCCGTCCACGCGCTCCCGAAGGCGATGCGAGAGCGAGGCTGCGGCTTCCTCCTCGAGAAGGAGATCGCCGCGCTCGGGAAGATGATCACGAACCCCGACAAGCCCTTCGTCGCGATCCTCGGCGGCGCGAAGGTCTCGGACAAGCTCGCCGTCATCGACTCGCTCCTCGAGAAGGTGAACGCGCTGCTCATCGGCGGCGCGATGGCGAACACCTTCCTCGCCGCGAAGGGCCTGAACATGCAGGCCTCGAAGATCGAGGAGGACAAGCTCCCGCTCGCCCGCACGATCCTCGAGAAGGCGCGGGAGAAGAAGGTCGACCTCGTGCTGCCGGTGGACGTCGTCGTCGCGCAGAGCATCGGCGCGTCCGAGGGCAGGACCGTCGGCGCGGGCGAGGTCCCCGAGGGCCACATGGCGCTCGACATCGGCCCGAAGAGCGCCGCCGAGTTCGCCAAGCACATCGCGAAGGCGAAGACCGTCTTCTGGAACGGACCGATGGGCCTGTTCGAGAAGGAGCCCTTCGCGGGCGGCACCTTCGCGGTCGCGCGCGCGATGGCGAGCTCGCACGCGTTCACCGTCGTGGGCGGCGGCGACAGCGCGGCGGCGGTGAAAGAGGCCGGCGCCGAGATCGCCTCGAAGATGAAGCACATCTCGACCGGAGGCGGCGCGTCGCTCGAGCTCATCGAGGGGAAGAAACTGCCGGGCATCGAGGTTCTCCGTCGAGTCACGACCCCCTGAGCTCACGATCGCGCGCCCGACGACGACACGACGACTGAGGAGGACGACATGAACCCGTCACGCACACCGCTCATCGCGGGCAACTGGAAGATGTTCCACGGCGGCGAGTCGAGCGTCCCGCTCGCCGCGGGCGTGGTCGCGTTCGCAAAGGAGCTCCCCGGCGTCGACGTCGTCATCGCGCCGCCCTTCACGGCGCTCGCGGCGGTGTCGGCGGAAATCGAAGGCTCACGCGTCGGCCTCGCCGGCCAGAACCTCTACCCGAAGCCCGACGGCGCGTTCACGGGGGAGATCAGCGGCCCCTTCCTCGCGCAGTGCGGCTGCACGTGGGTCATCGTCGGCCACAGCGAGCGGCGGCAGCACTTCAACGAGACCGATCCGCTCGTCGCCGACAAGGTCTCGGCCGCGCTCGGGAGCGGGCTCGTCCCGATCGTCTGCGTCGGCGAGACCCTCGCCCAGCGCGAGGGCGGCGAGACCCTCCGCGTGGTCAAGGCGCAGGTCGAGGCCTTCCTCGACGTGATCGCGCAGAGCTCGGTGGCCGTGGCGATCGCCTACGAGCCCGTCTGGGCGATCGGCACGGGCAAGACGGCGGGCCCCGCCGAGGCGGAAGAGGTCCACGCGGCCATCCGGACCTGGCTCGCGAACAAGGACCCGAAGCTCGCCGAGCGCACGCGCATCCTCTACGGCGGCTCGGTCAAGGCCGACAACGCGGCCGCGCTCCTGGGGTGCCCCAACGTCGACGGCGCCCTGGTCGGCGGAGCGAGCTTGGACCCTGGCTCGTTCGGTGCTATCGCCAGGGCCGCGCAGCCGAAGTAGCGCTCCCGCTACCGTCCCATCGGCCCGAGATCCCTCAGAAAGCCCATGCTGCAGACCTTCATCAACATCATCCACGTCTTCGTCTGCATGGTGCTCGTGGGCGTCGTGCTCCTCCAGCAGGGCAAGGGCGGCGGCATGGGCGCGGCGTTCGGTGGAGCGACCACGCAGGTCTTCGGCGGCCGGGGCGCGGGCAACATCCTCACGCGCGCCACGGCGATCTGCGCGGCGGTCTTCATGCTCACGAGCGTCTCGCTCGCCTACCTCTCGTCCTCGGGCGACCGCGCCCTCAAGGCAAAGGTCACGCAGGAGGCGGGCCGGAAGAAGGACAAGGGGCAGCTCAAGGAGCGCGCCAAGGACGAGGCCCCGGCGACCACGGACTCCGCGCCGGCGCCGGCGCCCACCGGCGACACGCCGAGCCCGACCGGCGACACGCCGAGCCCGACCGGCGACACGCCGCCGACCGGCGACACGCCGAGCGAGCCCGCGCCCGCCCCCACGGCTCCGGCGCCCTGACGGATCGGCTCGCGCGCGGCCGCTCGCGAGCACGGTCCGGGTCCGAGCGTCATGATCGCGGCGGGAAGCTCGGCCGCCGATCGAGCGCCAGCGTCCTCGGGACGCGGCCCGGCCGAAGACACGCGGCGACGCCTCGCCGTCGACCTGATCGCGATCTGCACCCTGCACGCGATCGCCTGCGCGCTCGCGCGCGCGGGCGGCTTCGACCACGTATCGGACGACGACTTCGCGCGTGTAACGATCGCGCAGTCGTTCGCCCACGCGCCAAAGCTCGATCCGAGCGGAACGAGCTGGCTCCCCTTCCCGTTCTGGGTGCTCGGCGCGCTGATGGCCGTCTTCGGCCGCTCGCTCGCAATCGCTCAGGCCGCCTCGATCGCGCTGGCGAGCCTCGCGGCGGCGACGCCGTACCTGGCGCTCCGCTACGCCGACGTTCCGCGCGGCCGCGCGCTCTTCGCGACGGCGTTCGCGCTCGCGACCCCGTGGTGCATCTGGCTCGGCGCCGCGCCCGTCCCCGAGTCGTTCACCGCGAGCCTCACGGCAGCGGGCGCGATCGGATTGGCGACGGCCGCGGCTCGGCGCGATCGAGCCGCGCCCATCCTCTTCGCGTGCGCCGTCACCGCCGCGTGCCTCTCGCGCTACGAGCCCTGGCCCGTCGCCGCGGTCCTCGCGTCGGCGGTCGCCCTCCACGGCGCGCGCGCGCCGGGCGACCGCCGCGCCGTCCTCGTCGTCGTCGCGCTCCTCTGCGCGCTCGGCCCCCTCGCCTGGATGGCGTGGAACGCGCACGCGCACGACGGCCCGCTCCACTTCTTCCGCCGCGTCTCGAGCTTCAAGCGGGCGATCGGCGACGGCGCGACCGACACCGCCGACGCGCTCCTCCTCTACCCGAAGCTCCTCTTCGCGACCCGTCCCGAGGTCGCGATCCCCGCCTCGTTCCTCGTCGTGCCGGCGCTGCGCGATCCGGCGATCCGGCAGCGCTGGGGCCTCCCTCTCCTCGCCGCCGCCGCGCAGATCGCGTTCCTCGCTTACGGCAACGCGCGCGACGGAGCGCCCGCGCATCACCCCGAACGCGCGCTCGTCGGGACGACGGTGCTCCTCGCGCTCTTCGTCGCCGACGCCGGCTTCGTCAAGCTCCGCGAGCTCGTCTACGAGGCGACGCGCGACGGTCACGTGTTCGCCGCCCGCGCCGCCGCCGCGTGCGTCGCGATCGCCTGGGTGATCTCGAGCGTCCGCGGCTACGACCCTCCGGGCGCCGGCGCGTTCGAGGACCGTCGCGAGCAGCTCGCGCGCGGCGCCGCGCGCCGCGACGCGGGAGCGAAGGCGCTCGTCGTCACGCCCTGCGCGTTCGAGCACTTCGCGCTGATCGCGGCCTACGGGGCTCCGGAGAGCGTGACGATCGAGCCGCGCGCCGCGACGCCACCGCCGGAGTGCCCGGGCGTCGAGGTCAGGTGATCAGCGGGGCGCGGCGAGTCGATCGGCCATCTCGACCGTGATCCGCGCCCACTCGCGCACCGCGTCGGTCACGTCCGGATCGCGCGGTCCGTACAGGAGGATCTGCCGCGCGATCACTTCGAGTCGTCTCCAGGGCTCGAGCGTCGACGCTCGCACGACGCGAGCGCTGCCGAGGTCTGCTCGCTCGAGCGCGTCCGAGCGACACAGCGTGAAGGTGATGCTCCGCCTCGGACCAGCAGCGGTCGGCGCGCACGCACCGCCCCAGTGGAGGACGTTCGCGTTCCACGCGAGCCCGACCCCCTGGGGAATGGGAACCGCGACCGCGTCACGCCCCTCGTGGTCGTCCGTGAGCTCTTCGGCATGCGCGCGATACCGCGCGTCCACGTCGAGAGGGACGAAGTGCATGCACGAGCGGTCCAAGCTCGCATCGGACAAGGCCACCCACGTGTTGACGTACTCGGGCTGCTGACGTCCGAGGCGCCGATAGACACCGCGATGCGGTGGCCAGCCGGCGCTTCCGGGCGGAACACGGAACGCCCAGAGGTCCTCGATGAGCTCGTACTGTGTCCCGAGCGCAGCGGTGACGCCGTCCCGCACGGCTCTACCGAGCTCCCAGACCTCGTCGAAGGCATAGAGAGCCACGGGCGGCAGCTGCTCGGCGTGCAGTCGCTCGCACGCCTCGACCAGACGCTCGCACGAGGACGCATCGGCGAGCTCGAGCTCGAGCCAGCCTCGACGATTCAAGCTCTCCGCGGCGTCCGGACGAGCCCGAGCGACGAAGCCCGTCGTGGACTGCGTGCGCCCGACGCCGAGCGACGGCGCGAGCGTGGCGAGACCCCGTGGAGTGAGCAGCTCGAAGACGTCCAAAAGGGCGCGAGTATCCGCGCGCTCACCGCCAGCGCCGCGGTTGACTTCGGGACCTCCTACGGTAGATTACCGTGAATTCCGACGCGTGATGAGCGGTGAATGGGCGCGCCTTCGCGCGCACCTCAACGAGAGACGACATGGCCCCGAACGACAGCGGCAACGAACCCAAGACAGCTGACGTCACGAAGGCACGTCGTCCCTATCGTACGCCGAAGCTTCGCCCGCTCGGCTCCGTTCGCGACGTCACCTGGGGCCCCAGCCCGACGAGCCTCGAGGGTGCGCTCAAGGGGACGCCGAAGCCGAAGATGTAGAGGGGTCTCGAGCGAGGTCGTGAGGTCACTCCTTCGCTTTCACGACGAGCTGACCCAGGCGTCGAGCACGGAGCTACGCGATCTCGTCGACGGCAAGCACCTCGACGTCGCGACCCTCGCAGCGTACCTGTGCCAGGCCGCCCCCATCGAGCCAGGCCGGACGCTCTACCGCGGGATCCGGAGCGAGCTGCTGCCGGACGTCTGGAGGGCCGCTCCTGACGTCCCGATGACCTTCGAGGGCCGCCCGCGCGACGAACGCGCGGCGTGCGACCGGGTACGCGAGGTCCTCACGTTCGTCGTCGACCGCCTCGTCGGCACGGCCAAGCGCGTCGCCGTCCTCGCGAGCGGGGGAATCGACTCCTCCGTCGTCATGGCGCTCGCAGCCGAGGCCGTCGCGCGCAGAGGAGGCAGCGTCGTCGCCATCGCGATCGACTTTGCGAGCCCCGGCGACGACCGGCCCCACCTCCGAGCGCTCGAAGCCCACCTCAAATGCGAGGTGATCCGCGTGACGCCGCGGGACGGAGCCGACTACCTCGAGCCGCTGCGCGAGGGCATCGACGCGGCGCCGATGCTTTGGGCGTTCAGTCCGGTCCAGCTCGCGCTCTACGCCGCGGCGCGCGAGAGCGGCGCCGAAGTCGTCCTCACGGGCGTCGGAGGCGACGACTTCTTCGACGGGCATCCGCGTTCTCTGTCGGAGCTCGCCAAGCGACACCCGATCGAAGCGATCCGCAAGGTGCGCGCTCTCGAAGGCTTTTGGACTCCGCGCTTTCCGATCGTCGAGCATCTCTTGCGTCCGCTCGCCGTGCCGTTCGTCCCCTCGTTCGTTCGAAGGCTGAAGGCGCGCCGGCAACCGAGCATGGCGGAGATCATGCCGTGGGCCGGCCCGACGCTGCGGGAGACGTCGGAGGAGCTGACGAAGCAGTCCCGCGAGCTCGCTCTCCGCGGCGCGCTCTCGGAGCGCTCCGACGCCTACTTCCAGCTCCCCTCGCAGCACTACTACGCATGGCTCGTCCATCAGGAGCAGCGCGCCGTCCTCGTCGATCGGCGCGAGCCGCTCTTCACGGAAGAAGTCGCGGCCGCCGTCGCAACCATCCCTCCTCACTTGCTGCTCGCCGGCGAGCGTCGCCGCGGTCTGCTTCGGGAGTCGATGCGAGGACGGCTGCCGGACAGCCTCCTCGACCGCCCCGACAAGGCCGAGTTCTCCCCGGCGTTTCGGCCGTTCTTCGAGGCCGCCGGTGGCGCAGACGCCTTCGAGCAGGAGCTCGAGGGCCGCGCGCTCGGGCGACTCGGGCTCGTCGAGCCGAAGACGTTTCGCGATGAGATGACGAAGGCGTTCGCCGCGCCCGAGCAGAGCGGCATGTACGGGTTGGCCTGGGCCGCGCTCGCCGCCGAGGCCTTCTTGTGCCGGCGACCGGAGCTCGCGTGACGACAGCAGTGTCGCCGGAGTGGCTCGCGACGTCGGAGGAGGACGGCGTGCTGCGCTTCCGCGTCGGTCGCCTCGGCGACGAGCTGATCGCGGAGTGGATCGGCGTCGCGAGGCTCATCGCCAGCCGCGACGGGACTCGCCGCGATCTCGTCTTCGAAGACCATGTCCCCTCCGCCGAGCGCCGGAAGCTCGAACGCGGCGACGTGCGCCTCCTCCTTCGCCAGCTCGCCGGCGAGATCTCGCTTCACGGCTCGGCGGTGACCGTCGGCGGACACGCCGTCGTGATGCTCGGCACGAGCGGACGCGGGAAGTCGACGCTCGCCGCGGCGCTCTGCCGCCGGGGGGCAGAGCTCCTCGCCGACGACGCGGTCGGCCTCACGTTCACCGCCACGTCGGTCGACGTCGAGCCGGCCGAGACGGACCACTGGCTCGACGAGACCTCCCAGGCCGCGCTCCAGCTGCTCGACCCCACGACGTCGTCGCCGTCGGCGAAGCGACCGATCGCGGCGCGCACGTCACGAACCGCCGTAGCCGCAGCGGCGATCTTCGAGCTCCGCTGGGCTCCGGACGGCCCCCCTCGCGCGACGCGACGTCACGGCGTCGAGGCGCTCGCGAGCGTTCTCCCACATGTGGCGAGGTTCGTCCTCGACTCTCCTCGACACCAGCGCACGGAGCTCGAGCATCTCGAGCGGCTCGTCCGCGAAGTGCCGGTGTACGTGCTCGAGCGCCCGCGAAGCTTCGACCTTCTCACCGAGGGTATCGACATCATCGACACGCTGTGCTTCAAAGAAACGGGAGAATCATGACGCTCGAGCTCGGCCCCCAGACTCGCGTACGCGCACTGAGCAGCGTCTACGCGCGACCGTTCGGGAACGAGCTCGTGCTGCTCGATTTCGGACGCGGCGAGTACTTCGCGCTCGACGAGATCGCCACCGAGATCTGGCTTCGCCTCGAAGCGGGCGACGCGCTCGCGACGGTGGCGTCACGGGTCGCGGCGAGTCACGATGTGTCGGAGAGCCAGGCATTCGAAGACATCATGGCTCTCGTGCGCGACATGAGCGCACGCGCGCTGGTGGAAACGACGAACGCCGAATCGGCGAGCACGGAGTGAACGCACGCCGGGAGTGGTCGTAGAGCAAGGACGAGTGACGCGTCGCCTTCGGACGTTCTGTTCGAACGCATACACGCTGGTTATGACCAGTTGCTTCGCGAAGGGGTAGAGATGAAAAAGCTTCGTGTCTTTGCGGTTACTGGCCTCGCGTCGATGGTGGGGTTCGCGGCGTTCATCGCCGCTTGCGGCGACGACGACCTCATCGTCACGGACGGCGGACCGGACGGACAGGCCGACACGGCGCCCGACGGCACCGCAGACGACGGCGGCACCGATGCCCCGAGCGACGCCCGCCCCGACGTCGTGACCGTGCCGGACTTCGTCGCCGAGATCGAGGGCGCCCTCTGCGGCTCGCTCACGCGGTGCTGCTTCGGGAGCGCGACCGTCCCGGACGGTGGCGCGGTGGACGGCGGGACCTACAACGGCGGAAAGTGCCTCGGGCTCGTTCGAAACCTCGGATTCGAGTTCTCGTCGGTCGGCGCCGAGTACGTCGACGCCGGCACCGTCGAGATCGACAGCGCCAAGGCCACCGCCTGCAGCAACCAGCTCAAGGCGCTCGCGTGCAACCTCACGGGGCAGCAGCTCGCGGCGACCCGCAAGGTCTGCTTCGAGGCCTTCGTCGGCAAGAGGACGGCCGGCCAGTCCTGCGCTCAATCCATCGAGTGCCAGCCGGGACAGCTCTGCGATCCCGACGGCGGGACATGCGCGCCGCTCCGCGGTGACGGCGGCTCGTGCCACGTCTACGTGAGCGATCCGCCCAACGACATCATCGACTCCGTCAAGGACGAAGAGGCCTGCTCGACGCGCGGGAGCGGCGACACCAAGCTCCGCTGCGCCTCGTACGACTTCGACCTCGGGGACTACCTCCCGCGGGCCCAGTGGACGTGCCAGCCCCAGGTCGAGTTCGACGCCGGCTGCAACTCCACCGTGTGGTGCAAGGACTCGGTGTGCGATCCGTTCGAGGGTTACTACTGTAAGTCTCCGGTTCCGTACTTCGACAACTACTGCCCCAACGTGCTCGATCCCTGAGAGGGGCGTCTCAGTCTGCCTTCGGATATCGCGGAGGCACGAAGGAGGTAGCCTTGATCCAGCGACTGCGCAGCGCGGAAGACAGGACCCTTGTCGACGCGCTGCGCGTTGGGTCGCTGCCGACGCGACTCGCGGAGGTCGACCTCGGCGCGCTCTTCGGGCGCGCCGAGCGCCACGGCCTCGCGGGCATCCTTCACGACCGCTGCCATGACGCCGGCGTCGTCCTCCCCGTCGACCTCGAGCGCTCCATCGCCGCTCGAGGCGCAGCTCGGGCGTGCGATCACGCCGCGCATCTCGACATGCTTCACCGCATCGACGCCGCCCTGGGCGCGGCCGGCCTGCGTGCCGTCGCCTTGAAGGGCGCGCTGCTGGCGGAGAGGCTCTATCCCCGCCCCTCCGCACGCCCGACGACCGACATCGACCTCCTCGTCGGCGAGCACGAGCTGGAGCTCGCGGCCCGCGCGCTCGAATCGCTCGGCTACACGCCCTCCACGGCCGCCTCCGAGGAGCACTTCAGGCGAGCCGGCCATCACCTGCACCTCTTGCATCCGGCCGCGCCGTGCATCGAGCTCCACTTTCATGCCTACCGCGGCTTCGGGAGGATCCTGCGGTCCGAGCCGCTCGTCGGTCGGAGCAGGGCGGTCCCCGGCTTCGCCAGCGTGCGGGTCCTCCGCCCCGAGGACGAGCTTCTCTACCTCGCCGTCCACGCTGCAGGGCACCGCTTCATGCGGCTCGTGTGGCTCTACGATCTGCTCCTCTTGCTGCAGCAGCTCGACGACGACGCACCGGCGCTCGCACGCGA
>JAHBWC010000140.1 GCA_019637225.1 Labilithrix sp. | reverse complement strand
CTCTGCGCCCATGTAGACCTCGCACGGCAGCCCGAAGAGCGCGCACGCGGTCGCGGTCGCAACGCCGTGCTGGCCCGCGCCGGTCTCGGCGATGATCCGCGTCTTGCCCATCCTCGAGGCGAGGAGGATCTGCCCGAGGGCGTTGTTGATCTTGTGGGCGCCGGTGTGACACAGGTCCTCGCGCTTCAGGAAGAGGCGGAGGATCGTCTTGCCGTCGGGGTCGATCGCGCGGGAGAGCCGGGACGCCTCCGTCAGGGGCGTCGGGCGGCCGACGTAGTCCGCGAGGAGCGTGCGGAGGGCGGACTCGAACGCGTCCGTGGCCGCGATTTCCTTGGTCGCCGCGGTGAGCTCGTCGAGCGCCGGGATCAGGGTCTCGGAGACGAAACGCCCGCCGAACGGGCCGTACCAGCCGGGCTCTTCTGTGGGGGAGGCCACGAGCACGAGGCTACCACCATCCACGATGACGCGATGCGCGACGTGGCTCGAGCCTTTCAGGGCTGCTCTGCCGCAGCTGCGTTTCGTCTCACGGGCGCATCAGGACGTTTCAACGTTCGCGACCTACATCGAGCGGCCGATAGCGTCCTCCGCGAAATGGAGCACAACATGAACGAAGAGCTCTGGCGTGTGCAGCTCGGCACGGGGGAGATCCGGATGATGACGCTCGAGGGGCTCGACCGAGCCTTCGACGAGGGTCTCATCGACGCCCGCGTTCCGGTGCTCGCGCCGGGTGCATCGGCATGGACGACGCTCGGCGAGGCCGCGGGCCTCGACGACTGCCCGACGGAGCAGTCGCCGAGCCTTTCGCCCGTCGCGATCTCGGCCGCGGAGCCGAGCTCGACGGCGACGCCGCTCGCGCACCCGAGCGCTCCCCTCGACCTCGATCTGCCCGACGAGCTCGAGCTCGCGCCGCGCCGGCGCCGTGGCCTGGTCGTGGGCGGCGCCGTCGGCGCGCTCGCGCTCGCCGTGACCCTCGCGCTCGTCGCGGGTAAGGTCGGCGGCTCGATGGCGTCGAGCGACGTGAAGGCAAGCGCCGCCGTCGAGGCGCCCGCCGCGGTCGAGGCGCCGCCGGCCGCCGAGGCGCTGCCCGCGCCGGCTACGCCCGAGGCTGCCGCCGGGAAGCCGGAGCTCAGCGACTGGCAGAAGCGCATGCTCCTCGACGCCGACAAGGCGCGCGAGGACAAGACGCGCGCGCGAAACCAGGACAAGGCGCAGAAGGTCGAGCGAAAGAAGGCGACGCGTTCGAAGAGCAGCCCCGGCTTGCTCAACGGCGGCGACAAGTTCGACCCGCTCAACGGCGCGCTCTGACAGCGGCGCGCGGCTCGCGCTCCGGTCCAATCGACGTCTCGCGCTCCCGGCCGATCGTCGGCCTCGGCGCGCGGCGTCGGCGTGCACGCCGCTTCTCACCACCTCGAGATCGGCGTGACGCCTTCGGAATCGCGCCGCGCTTCCGCGCGCTCTCGCGACGGTGAGACGCGGAGGCCGCGCCGCGCGACGCGCGGTTGATGGTTCGCGGTCTCATGATGCGGGAAGGTCGCATTGGCGCTCCCGGATCGAGCTGCTAGCCAGACCGCTCGATGACCAAGGACCTGCGACCCTCACCGACGGCACTCACGGTCGAACACGGCGGCGCGCGCGCGGCGATCTCCGGCCTCCGGCCTCCGGCGGGCGATCCCATCATCGGGCGCTGCCTCGGCGGCAAGCTGATCGTCGAGGAGCGCATCGGAGCGGGTGCGCTCGGCGTCGTGTACCGCGCGAAGCACGTGCTCTTGCCGCAGCCCGTCGCGGTGAAGGTGCTCCACGCGCACTACCAGGAAGACCCGGAGTTCCGGGCGCGCTTCCTCGCGGAGGCGCAGGCCGCGAGCATGCTCGATCATCCGAGCCTCGTCCGCGTGCTCGACTTCGGCGAGCAGTGGGGCGGGTTCATGTGGCTCGCGATGGAGCTGCTCGAGGGGACGCGTCTCGACGCGCTCCTCGCGGAAGAGGCGCGCCTCCCCGTCGAGCGCGCGGTCGCGATCCTCCTCGACGTATGCGCGGGGCTCGCGCACGCGCACGCGCGCGGCATCGTCCACGGCGACGTGAAGCCTGCGAACGTCCTCTTGGTCGCTCGCCCCGACGACGACGGAGACGCCGCCCTCCGCGCGAAGCTATGCGACTTCGGCGTCGCGAGGATGGCGATGCACGGTGACGTCGTCGAGAGCGGCACGCGCCCGGCGCTCGGCACGCCCGCGTACATGTCGCCCGAGCAGTGCCTCGGCGAGAGCCTCGACGCGCGGAGCGACGTCTACTCGTGCGGCGTCTTGTTCTACGAGCTCGTCACCGGCGAGGTCCCGTTCGACGGGACGGAGCCTCAGGCGCTGCTCCGCCAGCACCTGCTCGTGTCTCCGACGTTGCCGTCGGCGAAGTGCTCGCTGCCGGACGAGCGCCTGCGGCCAAGCGAGCGCCTGCGGCCATGGGAGCGCGACGACATCGACGCGCGCGTGGACGCGATCGTGACGAGGGCGCTGGCGAAGGAGCGCGACGATCGCTTCGCGTCGATGCGCGAGCTCCGGGCGGCGCTGCGCGAGCTCGCGGCCTCGCTGGGGCTCGAGCACGCGCCCTCGGTGTTGCCGCCGCCGCCGGTGCCGCCGCCTCCGCCTCCGCCGCCGGCGGTGCCGCTGCCGCCGGACACCGACGTCGACCTCCCGCGCGCGGCGATCGTCTCGGAGGTGCGCGCGCTCCGCGATCCGTGCGTTCCCACGGCGGACCTGGCCGACTTTCTGCTCGCGCGCGGCGAGCTGCTCGATCGCGAGCGCCACGCCCTCCGTGAGCTGCTCCTCTGGGGCACGACCGACGAGATCGCGCGTCGCGTCGCGCGCCTCGTCGCGCGTCTCGAGGCGAGCGGCGGGCGAGACACAGTCGCTGCCGACACGCTGAGTCTCCTCGACAAGGCTGCGAACCTCGCGCCGTTCGCGGAGCGCTTGCTCTCCGAGGACGTCCTGCCGGGGCCCTACGTCGAGCGCGTCCTCTGGCGCTCGGGACACGCGTGTGCGCGCGCGCTCTGGTCCGCGCGCATCGCTGGCGGCGAGAGCGGGCCGGAGCGTCGTGGTCGCTTCGTCTCGTGGATGCTCGCGATCGGGCCGGGCGCGCGCGACGTGCTCCGCGCCGGCCTCGTGAAGCTCGCTCAGCACGCGGAGACCGGCCGTCACGCCGACGTCGTCGAGGACGTGCTCCTGGCGCTGCCGACGCGCTGCGACGACGAGCTCCTCGCTGCGGCGGCGACGTTCGCGAAATCGCCTGTGCCTCGCGTCCGAGAGCTCGCGCTCGCGGCCGTCGCGCGCTCGCTCTGATCGACTCGACCGTCGTCGCGACCGCCGCGCCGCGGACGCGAAGCCTTCGGTCGCGCTCGCGGCCGCGTCCCCAGGGCGAACCGGTGCGGGCCGTCGCCGCATGCGCCGCATGGCGGGCCGGCGCATGTTCGAAGGGCGATGACGGAGCGCCAGTACGTCGAGACCGACCTGCCGGTGCGCCTCGACCAGCTCCCCTGGAGCCGGTGGCACTGGCGTGTCGTCATCGCGCTCGGCGTCACCTGGCTGCTCGACGGGCTCGAGGTGACGCTGGTGGGCGCCGTCGCGACCGTCCTCCGAGAGCTCGATACGCTCCACCTCACGGAGGCCGAGATCGGCGCGTCGGTGAGCGCCTACCTCGCCGGCGCGGTGCTCGGCGCGCTCTTCTTCGGACGCCTGACGGACAAGCTCGGGAGAAAGACGCTCTTCTTCGTGACGCTCGCCGTCTACCTGACGGCGTCGTTCCTCACGGCGTTCACGACCGGCTTCGCGTCGTTCGCCGTCCTTCGCTTCTTCACGGGGGCGGGGATCGGCGGCGAGTACTCGGCCATCAACGCCGCGATCGACGAGCTCATCCCCGCGAGGGTTCGCGGGCGGGCCGACCTGGCGATCAACGGGACGTACTGGCTCGGCGCCGCGCTCGGGGCGCTCGGCACCATCGTGCTCCTCGACCCCAACGTCTTGCCGCGATGGCTCGGCTGGCGCGTGTGCTTCGGCCTCGGCGCGACGCTCGGCCTCGTGATCCTCTTCACACGCCGCCACCTGCCCGAGAGCCCGCGGTGGCTCCTCATGCACGGCCGCATGGAGGAGGCCGAGCGCGTCGTGGACGGGATCGAGGCGCGGATCCGGAGCGAGGGACACGTCCTCGAGCCGCCGGATCGCGTGGCGACGGTCGATACCCGAGCGGACACGAGCTGGGGGCGGATCCTCCGCGTGCTCTTCGTCCAGCATCGGCGCCGCGCGATCCTCGGCCTGGTCCTCATGGTGGCGCAGGCGTTCGCGTACAACGGCGTGTTCTTCACGTACCCGCTCGTCCTCGGGCGGTTCTTCGAGATCCCGGCGGACGACATCGGGCTCTATCTCCTGCCGTTCGCGCTCGGCAACCTCCTCGGCCCCTTCGTGCTCGGTCCGCTCTTCGACCGGATCGGCCGGCGCGCGATGATCGCGGCGACGTACTCGCTGACCGGCGTGCTGCTCGCGGTCACCGGCTTCGCGTTCGCCGAAGGCGCGGTCGGCTCGGCAGAGCTGACGGCGATGTGGTGCCTCGTCTTCTTCTTCGCCTCCGCGGCGGCGAGCTCGGCGTACCTCACGGTGAGCGAGCTCTTCCCGGTCGAGCTCCGCGGGATGGCCATCGCCGTCTTCTACGCCGCCGGGACCGGGGCCGGCGGCGTGCTCGCGCCCGCGCTCTTCGGCGTGCTGGTGGGGACGGGGAGCCGACACGAGGTGCTCCGCGGCTACCTGCTCGGCGCCGGCCTCATGATTTTCGCCGGGATCGTCGGGGCGTTCCTCGCGCTTCCGGCGGAGAGGCGCTCGCTCGAGGAGATCGCCGCGATGCCGGACGCGCTCCGCGATCGTCGCTGACGGCGCTGCGCTTCGCGCCGCGAGCCGGCGGCGCCTTGCCCGCGCGCGCCTTTGCTCCGGAGGTGGCGGCCGTCGTCGCTTTCGCTCCGGCGGCCGTCGTCGCTTTCGCTCCGGAGGTGGCGGCCGTCGTCGCTTTCGCTCCGGCGGAGGCCGTCGTCGCTTTCGGTCCAGAGGCGGCGCTCGAGCGCGCTGCCTTCGCTTCGCCCTTCGGCTTCGCGCCGCGCGTCGGCGCCGGCGTCATGGCCGCGTCGAGGACGCTCGCCGGCTCGCTCGCGGAGCTCGCTGGAGCGCCCGCCGTGAGCGCCTGCGGAGCGGCGTCGACGACGAGCGGCCCGCGCGCGTGTCGGAGGTCGGAGAGGGCGTCTTGGCGGTCCACCTCGAGGAGCGCCGCCCAGGCGTGCTTGCAGACGTCGAGCCCGAGCGAGCGCGCCGGGCACGTGCACGCGACGACGAGCCGCCCGCCGTCCGCCCGGAGGAGGACGTCGTGCGTCCGCTTCGAGCGAACGCGCGCGTGGACCCTGGCCGCGCCCGTCGCGGCCAGCTCGACGCCCCGAGCGTGGCAGGCGAATCCCTGCATCATCGCGTGAGCGGTGAAGGCATGGCCGGCGCGGCCCGCGATCGACAGCGCGGAGGGAGGTGAGGGGGACGGCGACGGGGACGAGGACGATGCGATCATGCCCGCCCTGGAGCGACGGCCGTGCCACGTAGGGCAGCGAACGATCTCGCGGACCTGTCCGGCAAAGCCCCTGGCCCCGGCCACCGAGGGCCGGCCTCGAGGTCACCTCCGGCAAGATCAGCGGCAGGTCGCCGAGCAGCGCTGCTCGTTGATCGCCTGGCTCTTCGGGATGACGAACGCGACACTCGCAAGGGTGGGGGCCTCGCCGCTGCACGCGGTCGATGTGATCCTGAGCCAGAGCTCGTCGCCGCGGACGAACAGCGTGGGGGTCGCGCCGGCGTGCGCGTCGAAGGCATAAGCGACGACGTCGCTCGTCGCGAAGTCGATGGATGCCTCCGCAGCCGGAGCGCGGGGATCGGCCGCGGAAGCGTTCAGCCGGCCCTCGGCGACGCAGAAGGCCTCGATCAGCTCCTCTTGCGTCGAGAAGCGTCCCGCGATGGGCAGCGCGGCGAGCGCCTCTCGCTCCGCGTAGCCGCGGGGACACGCGATCTCGATCGGCTCGATGCCGGAGGGCGTGAGGCCGCTGACGTCGGGCGTGCATGCGCGCCTCTGCTCCGGCGCGGGGTCCGCGCTCTCGGCCGATGCGCCCGCGCGGTCGTCGCTGCCCGCGAAGGAGCTCTGGGCGGCGTCGCTGCAGGCGACCGACGCCGCGACGGCCAGCGTCGTCCAGGTGCGTTTCGAGGCGAGGCGACCCAACCACGGTCGCGGACGGAACATCATCGAAGCATCGGGGTGCCAGCAACGTGCGTACCCGCCGTTTTCCGTCGTGTTGTCGCGGGTGAGAAGTGCTCTGGGCAGGACTTCGGTGTCACGGGGTGGAGCCGGAGCGACATCTGGCTACGGTCGAGCCTGCGCGCCGTCGAGGGGACGCCCCGCGAGAAATGGAGCGTGACGTGAGGCGCGGCGCGCGCTCGGGAGAGCCCTCGCGGGGCTCGGATCGGCAGCCGGGGCTCACGCGCGTGCTCGGGGGAAAGGCTAGAGTGGAGCCGGTGAAGGATCCCCTGTCCCACGAGGAGCGGAGCGCGATCCTCGCCCGGCCGCGGCCTCTGCGATCGCTGCCGATCCTCGACGGACCTCCCGCGGCCGACGCGCCGAAGCGACGCTACCTGCCGCTGGCCGATCCGCGTCCCTCGGACGCCAGGTACGAGCCGCTGGTCGCGGTGTGGGAGGTCACGCTCCGCTGCGACCTCGCCTGCCGGCACTGCGGCTCGCGCGCCGGCCGCGCGCGTCACGACGAGCTCTCGACGGAGGAGTGCGTCGATCTCGTGCGGCAGCTCGCGGAGATCGGCACGCGCGAGGTCGCGATCATCGGCGGCGAGCCTTACCTCCGCGACGACTGGACCACGATCATCCGGGCGATCAAGGACCACGGGATGCGGCCCACGATGACGACCGGCGGGCGAGGGATCACGCGCGAGCGCGCGCGCGCGGCCGCCGACGCGGGGATGCTCGCGGTGAGCGTGAGCCTCGACGGCGCGCGCGAGACACACGACCGGCTGCGCGGCGTGCGGGGCTCGTACGACGCCGCGCTCGCCGCGCTCGGCCACCTGCGCGAGGCCGGCGTC
Source organism: Labilithrix sp. (assembly GCA_019637225.1). Taxonomy (GTDB): domain Bacteria; phylum Myxococcota_A; class Polyangia; order Polyangiales; family Polyangiaceae; genus Labilithrix. Next base: position 5,598 of record JAHBWC010000140.1, on the reverse strand, counting down.
CACGTCGCGGCCAACACGCAGATCAACCGGCTGACCTTCCCCGAGATGCCGGCGATGGTCGACGCGCTCGCGGACGTGAAGGTCCGGAGCTGGCAGATCCAGCTCACGGTCGCGATGGGGCGCGCCGTCGACGAGCCCGACGTGCTGCTCCAGCCGTACGATCTGCTCGAGCTGCAGCCGATGCTCGCGGAGCTCGTGCCGGCGGCGAGGGCGCGCGGGATCGACGTCGTCGCCGGGAACAACGTCGGCTACTTCGGCCCGCACGAGACCGCGCTCCGCGGGCGGACGCGCGCCGGACACTCCGGCGGATGCGGCGCCGGGCGCGTGTCGATCGGCATCGAGGCGGACGGGACCATCAAGGGGTGTCCGAGCCTCGCGACGAAGACGTGGTCGGGTGGCAACGTGCGCGAGACGCCGCTCCGTGACATCTGGGAGCGATCGACGGCGCTCCGCTACACGCGTGACCGGACCACGAAGGAGCTCTGGGGCTTCTGCGCGACCTGCTACTACGCCGAGGAGTGCAAGGCCGGCTGCACGTGGACCGCCGACGCGCTCTTCGGCAAGCCGGGCAACAACCCCTACTGCCATCACCGCGCGCTCGAGCTGAAGAAGGCGGGGCTCCGCGAGCGCATCGTTCGCGTCGAGGAGGCGCCCGGCCTGCCGTTCGATCACGGCAAGTTCGATCTCCTCGTCGAGCCGCTGCCCTGACGGAGCGGCGACGGCGGGAGAGGAGCGTGGAAGAAGGTCCGCGGCCGGGCGTTCTCCGGACATGCGCCTCGCCGTCTTCGAAGCGACGCTGACCGCGGTGCTCGGCGTGCTCGCGGCGCTCTTGGCCGTCGCGGCGCGGCCCGTGCGGGCTCGCTTGCGCGCCCAGAAGGAGCCCGCGGCGCCGCCGTCCTTCGCGGGGTGGTCCGCGGCCGCGCTCTCCGAGGGCCCGACGTCCCGGCGCTGGCTCCTCGGCGACGACGGCGTCGACGACGCGACGCGCGCGGGCCTCGCGACGGCCTGGCAGGAGACCGCCCGCGCGGCGCACCGCGCGCTCGCCGCTTCGACGCGGCGCGCGCTCGATCTCGTCACGCTCTCCGCGCCCCCGGAGCTCGTCGCGTCCGCGCACGAGCATGCACTCGACGATCTCCGTCGCGCGAAGGTCTGCTTCGCGCTGGCGCGAGGCCTCGACGGACGCGGTCCGTCGCCTGGAGCCGCCGTCGCGCCACCGCGCGCGCTGCCCGGGCCGCGCGTCGCGGCGCTGGCCGGCCTCGCGACCGAGGTCGTCGTCGACGTGGCGCTCGCGCGAGGCGTGTCCGCGTGCGTGAGCGCGAAGCTCGCGCGGCGGACGACCGATCGCTTCATCCGGAGGGCGCTCGAGGAGATCGCGATGGCCGAGGAGCGTCACGCACGCCACGCCTGGGACGTCATCGCCTGGTGCCTGGCCGAAGGGGGCGCGCCGGTCGAGCACGCGCTCCGGGCGCGGATCGGCCGTCTTGTCCCGATCGCGCGGGACGTTCCTCAGGAGGCGATCGACGGCGGTTGGGAGCGGTGGGGGATCGCGGGCGCAGCGCTCGAGCGCCAGGAGCACGCGCGCGCCGCCGACGCGATCGCGCGCAAGCTCGCCGAGCTCGCCGAAAAGGGACGGGGCGGCGAGCTCGTCGCCGCCTGATCGATCAGGCGTCGGCCTTCGGCTTCGGCGCGTCGGGACCGAGCTTCGCGATGTCGCCCTCGGCGAGCTGGCGGAGGATCTCGTCGTAGAGGTAGTCGAAGCGCTCGCGGACTTCCTTGTCGACGCGCTTCTCGTACGTCTGGGTGGCGAGGCCGATGTCGCTCGTGAGCCTCTTCCAGAGGTCCTTGGCCTCGCGGCCGGCCTTCACCTCGTCCTCGTGATAGAGCTTGATCTCGCTCACGGAGAGACGCGCGAGCCGGCGCGCCGCCGCGTGACGCGGATCGTTCTTCTCGAGCTCGGCGGTCTCTGGGTTGGGCGGGAGGCCACGGGCTGCGACGCCCGACGGCTTGCCGGCTTCGGCGGGCTTGGCCGGAGTCGCCGGCGGAGCTGCCGCCGGAGCCGTGGCGGGGGTCGCCGGCGGCGCTGCCGCCGGAGCCGCGGCGGGGGTCGCCGGCGGAGCTGCCGCCGGAGTCGCGGCGGGACGCGCGGGCTCGGCGGGCTCGAGCGTCTTGCGGACCGTGCGCGTCGGCGCCTCGGGATCGAGGATGCTCCCGGTCGCGATGGCAGGCTCCATCGGCGGCGGCGCCGTCGTGGGCGCGGTCGTCGCGGCCTCGGTCGACTCGGCCTCGCGGGGCTTCGGAGCGTCCGGGCCGAGCTTCGACGCGTCGCCTTCGGCGAGCTGGCGCACGATCTCGTCGAGGAGGTAGTCGAACCGATCGCGAACCTCGGGGACGACGCGAGCCTCGAACGTCTGCTTCGCGAGCGCGATGTCTTGCTGCAGTCGCTTCCAGAGGTCCTTGGCCTCGCGGCCGGCCTTCACTTCGTCCTCGTGGTAGAGCTTGATCTCGCTCACCGACACGCGCGCAAGCCGGCGCGCCGCTGCGTGACGCGGATCGTTCTTCTCGAGGTCGGCCGTCGCCGGGTTGGGAGGAGGCGCGAACTTCGCGACCGTGGCCGCGGCCGTCGCCGCCGCCGCGGGCTTCGCGGCCGGTGCGTCGTTGAGGGCCGAGAAGTCGTGCTCGTCGGCGGGGGGCGCGGCAGCGACCTTCGCCTCCGAGGGCTTGGGCGCCGCGGCCGGCTTGGCGGGGACCCTCGGCTCGGAGGGCCTCGGCTCCGCCGTCGCCGGCTTCGCCGCCGCCACCTTGGCCTCGGAAGCGGGGAGGGGCTTCGGCGCTGGGGCCTTCGGCTCCGACGCCGGCAGCTTCGGGGCCGCGCCGATCCGCGGCTCCGAGACCGCGGGCTTCGCGGCCGCGACGCGGGCCTCGGAGACGGGGAGCTTCGGCTCGGCGATCGCTGCGGGGGCCTTCGCCTCGGGCGCAGGAGGCGTCTTCGCCTCGGGCGCGGGCGCGGCGGCGGCCGGCGCGGCCGACTCGCGCCGGACCTCTTCGGCGACCGACTCGTCGCTGATGTTCGAGTACGACCGCATCGGCGGGCGCGGGGCGCCGGGCTTGGCATCGGGTCGCCGGAGGGGAGGCGGGGCCGCGGGCGCCGCCGGCTTGGCGGCCGGCTTGTCCTCCACGATCTCGTCGGCGACGATCTCCTCGGTCGACGGCGGGATCGATTCGGCGGACGCCTTGGCGACGTCCTCCTCGGCGGCCGGCGCCTTCGCCGCGGCCTCTTCCGGCTCGGGAGCCTCGACCGGTGCCGTCGCGGGCTCGGCCGCGGCGTCTTCGGCGACCGCGACCTCCGCGGCGGGCTCGGGCGCGCTCGAAGGCGCGGGTTGGTCCTTCGCCGGCTCCTTCGTGGTCTCCTTCGCCTCCGCCTTCTCCTTCGCGGGACGCTTGGCGATCTCGCGGGGAGGTTCGAAGCGAGGAGTCTCCGCCTCGGCTGCCTTTCCGCGCGAACGCGCGAAGAGGATCAGCACGACGAGGAGCGAGAGTCCGACGACACAGGCTACGACGACGGTCGTGCTCGGCATCGTGCGCAGCATATCCGCATCTGCGAAGCGGTGGGGGCTTTTGAACGGCGCGTCACTTCAAGGGCGCGCAGTCCCAGCTGACGTCCTCGATCCGCCAGTTGTCACCGCAGCTCTTCGCGGAGGCGGTCGCGGTCCGCGAGCCGGACGCCTCGACCACGAGCCGGGCGCCGTCCTTCGAGCGGCGCGTGACCTTTCCCGTCGCGCTCTCGCACTGGACGATCCACGAAAGCGAGCACGAAAGGCCGCGGTCGCAGTTGTTGTCGATCGCGAGCGAGAGCCCGTCACCGCTCTGACCTTCGCGCAAGTGGACGCAGTCGTTCGCGGACTCGGCCGCGCGGGCGTCGGGCGCGCGGAGCGCGAGGAGAGACAGGAGTCCGAGGACGGCGAACGTCGCGGGGGCAGCTCGTTTCACATGGACCTCGACAGCAGCCGAGGCCGAAGGTTCCGCGCCTCGACGCTCCGCCGCCGGTAAATCGCACGAGCCCGGTGAATCGAATCGGGGGTAGCACCGTCCGTTCGGTCCGTGGATGTCGCCTTGCCCTCCGAAGGAGCCCCGCGCCCGAGAGCCGCGCGGTGCCGCGCCTGCGTGCTGCGCGCCGGCGCCGTGCTAGCCTAGGGCCCTGTACGGATGTCCGACGAGGCTCGCGTCCGCTCCCCCGTGAAACCCGGCGACGTCGTCGGTGGGAAGTACCGCGTCGACCGCATCCTCGGCGCGGGCGGCATGGGCGTCGTCGTCGCCGCGACGCACACGGAGCTCGATCAGCCGGTCGCGCTGAAGTTCATCCTCCCCGAGGCGATCTCGGGAAAGGACTCCATCGAGCGCTTCATGCGCGAGGCGCGGTCGGTCGCTCGGCTGAAGAGCGAGCACGTCGCGCGGGTCTACGACGTCGGGCGCGACGACAACGGGCATCCGTACATGGTGCTCGAGCTCCTCGAGGGGTGCGACCTCGCCAAGCTGAACAAGCAGAAGGGCCCGTTCGCGATCGCCGACGCGGTCGAGTACGTCCTCCAGGCGTGCGAGGCCCTCGTCGAGGCGCACGCCGCCGGCATCGTCCATCGCGACCTCAAACCGCAAAACGTCTTCGTCAGCCGGCGCCTCAACGGCACGCCGCTCGTGAAGGTCCTCGACTTCGGGATCGCGAAGGCCGTCGGCCCGGCCGCCGTCGGGCAGATGGCGCTCACGGACTCCCAAGCCGTGATGGGCTCGCCGCTCTACATGGCGCCGGAGCACATGCGCTCGGCGCGCGCCGCGGACGTGCGGAGCGATATCTGGTCGCTCGGCGTGATGCTCTACGAGCTGCTCGGTGGTCAGCTGCCGTTCGACGGCGAGACCGTCACCGAGGTGTGCATCCGCGTCGTCAACGAGCCGCCGGCGTCGTTGCTCTCGCTCCGGCCCGGCCTCGAGGCGAACCTCGTGGCGATCGCGATGCGGTGCCTCGAGAAGGATCCGGCCGCGCGCTGGCAGAACGTCGCGCAGCTCGCGGCGGCGCTCGAGCCGTACTCGCGGAGCGCGCACCAGGGCGCGGTGCTGCGCCCGTGGCGGTCGTTCGAGGACACGATGGACTCGCGTCCGCCGGCGACGCCCGACGAGACAGGGCCTTCGACGGCGGTGACCATGCCGACGGGCGAGGACATCGCGCGTGCGCTGCGGGCCACGCCGGCCCCGGCCGGGCAGCCGAGCGCGGCGCCGCCGCAGGCGCCGGCGGCGGATGGCGCGGGAGCGAGCGAGCCGGCGCGGCCGCTCGTCTCGACCGACGTGACGTGGGGGCAGGGCACCGATCCGATGCGGCAGACCGCGACGCGCCGGTCGCCCTTCACGACGGGCATCGTCGTCGGCGCCGTCGTGTCGCTCGCGGCAGCCGCCGCGGTGATCCTCGGGCTGCGCTCGTCGACGATGATGAGCGGCTCGGCGTCGGCGCCTCCGGCGGCCTCTGCCGCGGAGTCCGTTGCGCCGCCGGCGCCGCTGCCCTCGTCCGCCGTCGTCGAAGCGCCCGTCGTCGCGGAAGCGCCTGCCGTCGCCGAG
>JAHBWC010000014.1 GCA_019637225.1 Labilithrix sp. | reverse complement strand
TGCCCACGTCTCGATCTCGGCCCCCGCGCTCGGCACCGGGAGCCAGGAGGTGACCTTCGGCGTCGGTCACGGCTGCGCCGGCTCCGATACGTACCGGGTCACGGTGGAGATCCCCGCCGGCGTCACGTCGGTGCGACCGATGACGAGCGACTTCGGAAAGTTCACGACGACCAAGGACGGCTCCGGGAACGTCACCACGGTCACGTGGCAGAAGGACGACGCCAACGCGCTCGACGACGACTCGGCGTACTACAAGCTGACGCTCCGTCTTCGCCCGCCGAACGCGCCGTTCACGACGATCGCGTTCAAGACGCATCAGGTCTGCCGCACCGCGGCCGGCACGGTGCTTCCGCCCGTCGAGTGGGTCGGACTGCCGGGCGACGACGCGGGTGCAGAGCCCGCGCCCACGCTCGTCGTCCTGCCCGCGCGGTCTCCCGGCTGGAACAAGTACACCGTGCCCGTCGACGTGAAGAACCTCGCGATCTTCGACGACGCTCGGATCGTCTGGAAAGGCAACGCGGCGTACAGCAAGAACCCGAACACGCTCGCGCAGATCAAGTCGGAGGCCGGCGTCACCGAGCTCACGGAGCTCAAGGCCAACGACGAGATCTGGGTGAAGTACTAGGCCGAGGAGATGGCCATGAATCGATGGATCTCCCTCGGCGCGCTCGTCGCGGCGGTGACGGTCGTCTCCGTCGCCGCGTGCGGCGATGACGACGCGAGCGACGCGAACGCAGCCGACGGCGGGCCGACGACGACCCCGACCACGACCCCGACCACGGCGCCCACCGACGGCGGGCGCACGCCCGACGGCGCGACGCCCGACGCCGGGCGTCGCTCGTGCCTCGATCGCCCGGACACGCTGGCGCGACCGCCCGCGACCGTGCTCCCGTGCGAGCTGATCCCCCCTGGGCTCACGCTCTGACGCCGTGCCGAGGCGGAGGTCTTTCCTGACCTTCGCCTCGGCGCTCACTCGGCGCTCAGTTCGACGCCGGCGGGAGGCTCGCGCCGACCTCGTGGAGGAGGAACGCCAGCATGTCGGTCATCTCCTCGACCTCGGCGGCGAGCGGCGTCCCCATCCCATGGCCGACGTCTCCGCTCGCGCGAAGGAGGATCGGGCGATCCGACGACGTCGCCGCCTGCAGGCGCGCCGTCATCTTGCGCGAGTGATACGGATCGACGCGCGGATCGTTCGCGCCCGTCGTGAACAGAACGGCTGGATACGCGGCGTTCTTCACGTTGTGCAGCGGCGAGTAGGCGAAGAGCGCGCGGAACTCGGCCTCGTCGCTCACGGAGCCGTACTCCGTCACGTTGAACGCGCCGTTCGGGCTCAGCTCGGTCCGGAGCATGTCGTAGATGCCGACGGCGGCGGCCACCGCGCGGAACATCTCCGGGTGCTGCACGAGCGACGCGCCCATCAAGAGGCCGCCGTTCGAGCGTCCGGAGATCGCGAGCCGCTCGGGCGTCGTGTACGCGCGATCGAAGAGCGTGCGCGCGCACGCCGCGAAGTCGTCGAAGACGTTCTGCTTGTTCGTGAGATTGCCGGCGCGGTGCCACGACTCGCCGCGCTCGCCTCCACCGCGGAGGTTCGCTTCGGCCACGACGCCGCCGCTCTCGAGCCACACGCGGTAGGTCGCCCGCATGCGCGGCTTGAGCGTCACGCCGAACCCGCCGTAGCCGGTCAGGTAGGCCGGCAACGATCCGTCGAGCTTCGCGCCGCGCTTGCGGAGGATGCTCATCGGGACCTTCGTGCCGTCGCTCGAGACGCACGACTCGCGCACGACCTCGACGTCGCTCATGTCGTAGGCCGCCTTCTTGGCGAGCGTCGTCGGCACGAGCCGGTGTTCGCTCGCGCGATAGAGGAGCCACCTCGGCGGCTCGACGAAGCTCTCGACGCGGAGGAGAAGATCGTCGCCGACCTCGAGCGCACGCGTGACGCTCGACACGGGCGGCAGCGGCAGGACGGCGGCGGCGTGACCGCGCTCACCCGCGGCGATCGTCGGAGGAGGAGCGGGTGGTGGAGCCGGGGGAGTCCGCTTCTTCGCACCCTTCACCGGCTTCACGGGCTTCGTGACCTTCGGCTCGCGCGCGAGCGGCTCGGGCTTCGCGCCGAGCGGAAAGCGGCGCACCCGCGAAGGGCCGTCGACGATCTCGACGACGTAGATCGCGCTCTTGGTCACCAGCAGGTCCTCGATGACCGCGTCGCCTTCTCCGAGGACGTCGGCCGGCGCGGGCGCGCGGTCGAACGGCGGCGCGAACGCGATCACCCTCCCGCGCGGCGCGCCGCTGCGAGAGACCGCGTACACCTTCCCGTCGGGTCCGAACACCGCGGTGGGCACCTGGTCGGCGAAGCGCGTGAGACGGTGCCAGCGGCCACCCTCGAAGACGTGATGCTCGACGTCGCCGCCGTCTCCGTTCGAGACGTGGGCGAGGAGGCGCTTTCCGTCGACGCTCCTCGTGAGCTCCGTCTCGGCGATGCGCGGGAAGTCCTTGCCGACGGCGTAGACGTCGGCGGCCTCGGGCGTCCCCAGTTTGTGGAACCAGACCTGCTGGTAGAAGTCGAGGTCGGCCGCGGGACGCTCACCCGCGCGCGGATACCGCGTGTAGTGGAAGCCCGTGCCGTCCGAGTTCCAGGCGACGCTTCCGCCCGCGGTGCCACCGTTCACGCGCGCGATGGTCTCGTTGCGCGGCTTGCCGGTGGCCACCTCGAAGAGGTGGACGTCACCGCTCTCGGTGCCGTCCTTCGAGAGCGAGACGGCGACGAGGCGGCCGTCGGGAGACGGTGCGAAAAAATCGATCGTCGTCTTGCCCGAAGGATCGAGCGCGTTCGGATCGACGATGACGCGCTCGTTCGCGACGTCGGGCGCCCTGCCGGCGCTCGCCGGGCCGAGGTCGACGAGGACGGCCTGCTGCTTCGGCGGCGCGCTCTTCAACGCGAACACCCGACCGCCGTCGTATCGCGCGGCGAACCAGTCGGGCGACGTCGAACCGAGGAGCGACGTCACGCGCGCGTGGACGGCGGCGCGCTCCGGCAGCGCGTCGAGCGTGGCGCGCGTGAGGGCGTTCTGCGCATCGGTGAACGCCTTCACCTCGGCGGCCTGCCCGTCCTCGAGCCACTCGTAGTCGTCCGTCACGCTCGTGCCGAAGTACGAGTGCACGGCGGGGCGCACCGGCGCCGGAACGGGGAGCGTACGCGCGCGCGGCGCGGCGGCTGGCGCGGCAGCGAGATCGGCGTCAGACGCCGGCGCGCCGCGCGGACCGTGCGCACGGGGCGCGCGGTGAGCACCAGGCGCGCAGGCCGCGAGCACCACGAGCGCTGCTGCAGCTCGACCGACGAGGGGCGTGGACTTCACGCGTCGTGGGTAGCGCATGCCTACGCCGAGCGCGAGGACCTCCTCGTCTGGTCCGGCTCGCTTGGTCCGGCTCGCTCTGCTGGTCCGGCTCGCTCTGCTGGTCTGGCTCGCTCTGCTGGTCCGGCTCGCTCGGCGGCGCCGAGGTCGGCTGGTCCGGCTCGCTCGGCGGCGCCGAGGTCGGCTGGTCCGGCGCGCCGAGGTCGGCTGGTCCGAGTCGCTCGGCGGCGCCGAGGTCGGCTGGTCCGGCTCGCTCGGCGGCGCCGCGGTCGGCTGGTCCGGCTCGCTCGGCGGCGCCGCGGTCGGCTGGTCCGGGTCGCTCGGCGGCGCCGAGGTCGTCGCCCTCAACGTGCCGTGGCGCTGAGCCTCGTCTCAGCGAGAGGCTCACGAGCGGCACGACCAAGCCGGCGCCGCGCGGCCTCGCGAGTTGCCCGTCCGCGCGGTGCCGTTCTTCGTCGTGGTGGTGCGCCCTCGGCGTGCCCTTGGAGACTCGTCGTCGTGCAAGGAATCGGTGTACCGTGAGGCATGGTCCTCCGTCGATTCGGTCACGCCGTCCTCGCGCTCTCGGCGCTCGCTTGCGGTGCCGCGACGACAGCACCCCCGGCCTCCTCCCCGCCGGCGGCAGCAAGGACCGCAGACGCTCCGGCGGTGAGCGGCGAACCTGCACCTGCTGCGAGCGGCACGCCCGCGGACGTGCCGGCGACGCCGGCGACGCCGGCGCTCACCGACGAGCAGATCCTCGAGCGTGTCCGGTCGGATCTTGCCGTGTGTTACGAGCAGGGCAAGAAGGCGGCGCCGAAGATGGCCAACGGCAAGATGACGCTCCTCGCCTCGGTCGACGCCACCGGGAAGACGACGTGTGTGGTCCCGATGGATGACACCGGCCTGACGCGGGAGGTGGAGGACTGCATGAGCGCCCGACTCGCGCGCGAGTCCTACGGCCCGGGAGCGTCATGGACGTTCGAGCTGCCCATCGCCGTCCGCGGCGGCGTCGTCGCGCTCGGGAAGGAAACGACCGGCGCGGTCATCGACGAGGTCGACGCCCAAGGCCTCCCCGACGCAAACAAGGTCGTGGAGACGGTGCTCCCCAGGCTGTCCGAGTGTGTCCAGCAGATGGACAAGAGCTCGGCTCTCCGCGTCATCCACGTCGGCGCGCGGGTGGGCGCCGACGGCCGCGTCGCCTGCGCGCTCGCGACGGGTGCGGGTAGCATTCCGGAAGAAGTGCGCAGCTGCTCGCGCGCGGCGCTCGAAACGGCGCGCTTCGCCGCCCCGAAGTCGGGCATCGGCCTCGTCTCGATCCCGGTGAAGATCCTCGCCAAACGATCGCGCTGAGCCCCCGGCGGTGCTCCTAGACGGGAGCCGCACGTCGACTCGAATCGACTCGAATCGACTCGAAGCCGTCCGTCGACTCGGCCAAGAGCACGCCGGAGCCAAGAGTCACGACGGTCCATGGGACAACGACCGCTCGTCGCGTCGACCCGATCGAAACGCCAAGAGCGGTCGAGAGGCGAAGCCCGGACGGCCGACGTTCAATGGTCGTGCGAGTCGCTGAATCGAATCGAGTAGATCGTGGCGGAGGTATTGCCGAGCGCACACGCGAGGTCCTTGGCGAGCTCGATCGTCTCGTCGAGCAGCGAGAGATGCCTGAACCGCTTGCCTCGTCGACCTCCATACAGTCGCTGCCAGAAGAACGAGGTGAAAATCTTCTCCAGCTCGCGCCCGCGCTTCCTCGGCGCCGCGGGCAATCCGTTCACGTCGATGTCGACGTCGGCGAGCTCTGGTCGCTTCCAGTAGCGCGGAACACATGCGTCTGCGGGGGCTGCACGAGGCAGCGGCGCGGTCTCGGTGAAGGCCGCCGTCAGCGCCTCCCGTACCCGTCGAACCCCATCCGCGGTCAACGCCAGGATGTTCCTGCGAGCATGAAAGAGCGGATCCTTCGTCTTGGTGATGAGCCCAAGCTCGACGAGCCGCTCGACCATCTTCCACACCGTCTGACGCGCGAGCCCCAGCGCCCGCGTCACCGCAGCCTGCTCGATCCAATGGCCATGACGCTGGCGATGCATCAAGTAGAGGATGTCGAACCGCGCGGGCGTCATGTCCGCCACCGACTCGAACATCTCCCTCCCCCGAGCGACCGCACAGAGATGCGCGCGCTTCTGAAAGAACGACAACGGGTGCATCCATCGCCCCCAAGCATCCACCGTGCCGTGAAGCCCCCACCGGAGCCCCCCCTCCTGCGCCCTCGAAAGGCCCCTGGAAGCACGTCAGCTTGCTCACTTCCAGCACCCCCCCATTCTGGGCAGTGCCGGAGGGGGGTGGCCCGGGCCAGCCTGGGCCGGCCCGTCGGCCAGCGGGCTCTCGAGCGCGGCCACGGGCGCGAGCCGTGCGCTGATGGGGGCGGCGGGATCAGGTTCGGCGCGTTGGCCAGCCGTGATCGAGAGGCCCGTGGCCGGCGCCGAAGCCCGGCGCATGGAGCAGCGCCTCGCGTACGTAGGTCGTAGCGCGAGCGACTGCCGCCTGCAGGGAGAGGCCTTGGGCGAGGCCGGCGGCGCACGCGGACGCGAGCGAGCAGCCGGTGCCGTGCGTGTGACGCGTGTGGATGCGGGCGCCCGCGAACGTGGCCTCGCCGTCCGCTGTCATCAGGACGTCCACGACCTGTTCACCGGGGATATGGCCGCCCTTCATGAGGACCGCCTTCGCTCCGGCTGCGAGGAGCCGCTCGCCCGCGCGACGGAGATCGTCGGTCGTCTCCGTGGCAAGGCCTGTCAACGTCGCGGCCTCGGGGGCGTTGGGTGTCAGCAGGGCCGCGCGGGGGACGAGGAGCGACTGGACCGCCCCCACCGCCGCACCAGGCAGCAGCGCTGCACCGCCCTTTGCGATCATCACCGGATCGATGACCGCGGGTGCTTCCGCGACGTGATCGATGAGTCGCGCGACCGCCTCGACCGTGGCGACGTCGCCGAGCATGCCCGTCTTGATCGCGTCGGCGCCGATGTCGTCGAGCACCGCGCGCCCCTGCGCCTCGATCACCTCGACGGGGATCGGGAGGACATCGGTGACGCCGAGCGTGTTCTGTACGGTGATGGCGGTGACGGCCGTCGCTGCGTAACCGCCGAGGATGGTCACGGTCTTGATGTCCGCTTGAATCCCTGCGCCGCCCCCGGAGTCGGATCCGGCGATGACGAGCACGCGACCTCGGTGAGCGAGCGACATTCGGACGGAGTCTAGTACCTCGACCCATCGATTTCGAACGGGTCGAATTCATGGGGGCTCGCAGTCCCCTCACCACTCGGTGGGGGCGTAGTCCTTCAGGAACTTCCCCCAAACGTGCTGGCCGGTGATGAGGCCGGAGAAGAACGGGTCGCAGACACGGGCGGCGCCGTCGACGATGTCGAGCGGGGGCTGGAAGTCGTGGACCTCCTGCTTGCGCTGCGAGATCGCGATGGGGTCTTCGTCCGTCACCCAGCCCGTGTCGACGGCGTTCATGAAGATGCCGCTCGCGGCGTAGTCGGGCGCGCTCGTGAGCGTCATCATGTTGAGCGCTGCCTTTGCCATGTTGGTGTGCGGGTGCTTGTCCGTCTTGGTGCGCCGCGCGAACTGCCCCTCCATCGCGGAGACGTTCACGATGTGCTTCTCGCCGGTGCGGTCGCGCATCATGAGCGGCTTGAGCTTGCTGCAGAGGATGAACGGCGCGACCGCGTTCACGAGCTGCACCTCGAGCATCTCCGGCGCGGGCACGTCGCTCAACGTGAGCCGCCAGCTGTTCATCTTCCGGAGGTCGACCTGCTGGAGATCCGCGTCCGAACGCCCCGCGGGGAACACCTCGCGGTCCTGCGTCGTGTCGTCGTACGCGCAGGGGATCTGCGAGAGCATCGCCGACGAACGAATTCCGACGCCCGGACCGTCGCCGCCGCGCCAGGCGACGAAGCCGGTCGAACCGCCGGGCCCTGTCGCGCCCGGCATGCCCAGCGCGTGCGGTGCCTCGATCGCCATCCCGGACTTGCAAGCCTCGTGACCGCGCAGAACGGACTGGACCGCCGCGGGCAGCTCCGCGAAGGCGCGCTGCTCGGCCTCGAGAAGGTGCGCGTAGAAAGCCGCCGGGCGGCGGACCGTCTGGGCCGCGTTGTTGATGATGATGTCGAGCCGCGACTCGGTCTGCGCGATGAAGCGCGCGAAGATCTCGACGCTCGGCGAATGACGGAGGTCGAGGCCGAACACCTCGAGGCGGTCTCTCCACTTCGCGAAGTCGGCCTCGCGAGCAAACCGCGCGGCGGCGTCGCGCGGGAAGCGCGTCGTCACGATGACCCGAGCGCCCGCGCGGAGCATCATCAGCGCCGACTGGAACCCGATCTTGATCCGTGCCCCCGTGATGAGCGCCGTACGCCCCTCGAGCGACGCCGTCTGGAAGCGCTTCGCGTAGTTGAGCTCCGCGCACGACGGGCACATCGCGTCGTAGAAGAAATGCAGCCGGCGAAAGGACTGCTTGCAGATGTAGCAGTCGCGCGGCTGGAGGAGCTCGCGAAGCTCCTCGGGCTCGCCGTCTGCGCCGCGCCCGACGAGCTGCGGCGGCGCCACGTAGACTTCGGCGCGACGCGCCGTCCGGATTTCGGTCGCAGCGGTCGCCTCGCGATCGTGCGCGAGCACCTGCTTGCGCGCCTTCTTGCGGAACGCCTTCGCGGTCCGACGGCTCTCGTCGCGCGTGGGGCGCGAGATCCGCCCGGCCGCCATGAGGAGCCTCACCCGCGCCGCGCGGTCCATCGTCGTCAGGTGGGTGCGATCGTCGACGAAAGACTCGAGCAGGTCGATGCAGCGCTGGAGCTCTTCCGGCGTATAGGAGGAGGACGTGCTCATTCTCGGAGCCTCTCTTTAGCGGAACTCGTGGCGCGACGCTCGTTCACCTCGGAGCCGACCGGCAGCAAGGCGGGACAGCCCATGTCCTGGCCGCGGATTGCCGCGCTCGTGCTCGTGTCGCTGACGCTGCCGCCGAACCTCGAGGCCCCGCCCGAGGAGCCGCTCGAGCGGGGCGCGTGCCCCCTGACGGGCGCGCTCGCCGAGGCGTGGACACCGAGGACCGCGGTCGTGAGGGGCCTGCGCGTCCGGCTGAACGGGCTCGGCGCGCGCACCCACGCGAACTGGGTGCTGTTCCGCCTCCCCTTCGACGCCGACCAGACGAAGCGCATCCGACACGTGCGCTTCTCCGCCGGGAGCGCGTCGCGGACGGACGTCGGCGCGCTGCGGGTCGGCAGCATGTGCTTCCCCTTCCCGTCCGACGGCAGCGTCGACCGTTGGGCGCTCTACACCACCTCCGGGGTCGGAAGCACCGAGCGGTTCCGCTGGCACCCGGCGCCCCCCACGAACGATCCCACGATCGCCGGCATCAACGTCCCGACACGCGTCGCGAACCACGTCGCCTGCGGTCGCGACGAGGGGCACCTCCGCGATCCCGAGGACTGGACGCTGACGATCGACTGGGAAGAGCGCTGAACCTCACGCGGACGGCCTCCCCGCGGATCGCAGCGCTCTCCACGAGAGCGCCGTCGTCCGGTACCCGCACAAGAACGCGCGCCCGCCGGCGTCGTCGAGCGCCATCGAGCGCACGCGGCGCGCGCCGTCGGTCATGCCGTTCATCGAGGCGACGTCGTAGAGTCGAACACCGTCGCGCTCGCGAATGACGAGGGCGTGTACGCGCGAGATCCCGTCGTTCAATACGGATCGGAGCCCCGCGTCGACGCACCTCGGATCGCGACCGACGAGGATGCCGTGGCCGACATCACGCTCCGAGAAGCGCACGACCGCGCGGCGATGCTCGCTCTCGAGGACCATCTCGAACGCTCCTCCCACGCCTCCGCTCGACAACGGCACCGACCAAGGCACCACCGTGATCCGACCGGTCCCCGCGCGCGCGGAGGCGTCGCGGGAGCCCTCTCGAGGGCGCGGGTCGACCTGGTAGCCGCTGGCCTCGCTCGATCGGACGATCGGCGGTTCGAGGCCCTCGGCGAGCGGCTCCCCCAACGGCACCGCCACGATCGACGTCGCGGCGATGGCGAAGACGACGGGACCGCTCGCGACGACGGCGCGCTGGCGGGATCCGTCGGAGAGCTCGAAGCCCGTTCCCGAGTCGAGGTCGAGGACGCCCAGCATCGCCAGTCCCTCGTGCGTCCACGCCCGGACGAGGACATGACGAAGCGAGATTGACGTGTCGTCACCGAGCACGAGATCGCACGACGTGTGTCGCCCGAGCACGGCGTGCCCGCCCGGAGCCGGGCTGACCTCACGCCCCCCGACCACCCCCTCGGTGACGACGTAGAGGCGGTAGCCCGCGCCGGGACGTGGCTGGAACCGAAGCCTCTGGCGCTCGACCTCGACGGCCTTCGCCCAAGCATCGCTCGGCGAGGTCGGCCGCCTCCGAGCGTGCCAGGCGGAAATCGGATACGGGACGGCCGTGCGGGCGTTCGTCGGACCGCGCGGCGGCGGCGTCGGGATGCTCACGGCCAGCCGGGAAGCACCGATCGGGCCACGCCCACATTTCGCAGCTCTACCCTTGGCTCGGGGCCGACGTGCACCAGAGTGGTGCGCGTCACCGCCCTCGAATCGAGCGCACCGAACGCGCGCTGGACGCGCACCGAACGCGCTCTAGACGCGCACCGAACGCGCGCGGGGTCGATCGGCACGCCGCGCTCGCGAATCGATTGCGCCGGGCTCGCGCGACTGCGAACGAGCCTGCGCAGCAAGCGAGTCCTGACGGAAAAATGTGTGGTTTCGAGCTTGCCCCGAGGCCCTGTCGAAGCTACCCAAAGCGCGATGCTTCCGCGCAATTCGGCCGACTATCGGACGCTCCTCTGGGCGCTCGCGATGCCCGTGGTGCTGTTCGCTCAGCTCACGAACCCGAAGCTCCTGCCCTACCTCACGCCCGTCAGCTTCTACCTGGCGATGGCCGCGGGCACGATGGCGCACAACCACAATCACTGCCCGACGTTCAAGTCGAAGCGGGTCAACACGTTCTACGCGCACTGGATCTCCGTCTTCTACGGCTATCCGGCGTTCGCGTGGATCCCGACGCACAACCTCAATCACCACAAGCACGTGAACCGCGAGGGCGACGCGACGATCACGTGGCGGCACACGAACCGGAACGTCTGGTACATCGCGCTCAGCTACTTCTTCGTCTCGGCCTACTACCAGTCGACGCCGATCAAGCAGTACATCGCGAAGGCGAAGGGCGCGAACCCTGCGCTCTACAGGCAGATCATCACGCAGTACGTGGTCTGGATCGGAGCTCTCGTCGCGACGCTCGTCGCGTCGATCGCGCTGAACGGCGGCTGGCTCGGCTTCGAGGTGTGGCTGCTCGCGTTCGGCCTCCCGTCGCTCTTCGGCTCGTACTCGATGATGTGGTTCAACTACATGCAGCACGTGCACTGCGATCCGTGGTCGAAGTACGATCACTCGCGGAACATCACCGGCCGCGTGTTCAACTTCCTCGTCTTCAACAACGGCCTCCACACCGTGCACCACGCCAACGCGGGCGCCCACTGGAGCACGGCGTACGCCGAGCACGCGAAGATCGCCGACAAGATCCACCCGGACCTCAACTGGCGGAGCTTCTGGTGGTGGGTCATCCGCGGCTACGTCATCCCGGCGTTCCTCCCCCGCTTCGAGACCAAGCAGATCGGCCGCGCGCCGTTCGATGCGCCCGAGGGTGGCCGCGCCGCCGCCGCGCGAGCGACGGGCCCGCTGACGGACTCCGTCGACGCGCTCGAGGCCGGCAACAACGCCCAGATGGCCTGACGCACCGGCCCGCCGGGACCTCGCGCCGAACGGCTCACGAGGCTCCCGCGGCTCACGACGTTCCCGCGTCGTCCTCCGCGCCTTCACCCTCCGCCTCGGCGTCCTCCGCGCCTTCACCCTCCGCCTCGGCGTCGTCCTCCGCCTCGACGTCCTCGAGCTCCCCTTCGACGTCGCCGAGCAGGGCGTCGACGTCCTCGTCCGCGAGCCCACTCGACAGCGCGCTCGCGTCGGCGCCGACGATCGCGTCGGCGAGCTGCCGCTTGTCGCGCTTGAGGAGCGCGATCTTGTCCTCGATCGTCCCGCGCGCGACGAGCCGCACGACGGTCACCGCGCGCTGCTGACCGATCCGGTGAGCCCGGTCGGTCGCCTGGTCCTCGGCCGCTGGGTTCCACCACGGATCGCAATGGATCACCGTGTCCGCCGCGGTCAGGTTCAAGCCGGCACCGCCCGCCTTGAGCGAGATCAAGAACAGCGGCGCGTCACCGGTCTGGAAACGCGCCACGACCGCGTCGCGATCCGTCGTCGAGCCGTCGAGGTACTCGTAGGCGACCTTCGCGCGATCGAGATCCTCGCGCCAGAGCGTCAGGAGCTCGACGAACTGCGAGAACACGAGCGCGCGGCGATCCTCCGAGACGAGCTCGCGGACGAGATCGAGGAAACTCGCGCGCTTCGCGCTGTCGTCGGGGCGCGCCTGCGGATCGACGAGGCGCGGGTCGCAAGCCATCTGGCGGAGCCGCAGGATCGCGGTGAGGACCGCGAGGTGGGTCCGCGCGCCCTCGCGTCGCTTCGGGGCGCGCCGAACGGCCGTGCGCACCGCGAGCGCGAGCGCGTCGTAAGCGCGCTTCTGCCGGAGCCCGAGGACGCACACGCGCTCGATCTCCGTCTTCGGCGGGAGCTCCACGAGCACCTCGGCCTTCGTCCGCCGGAGGATGAACGGACGCACCGCCGCGCGAAGCTCGGCCGCGACGGCGCCGTCCGGACGCACGCCGATCGGCCGCTCGTAGCGTGCGTCGAAGTCCGCCGCCGTCCCGAGCATCCCGGGGTTCGCGAACGTCATCAGCGACCAGAGCTCCGAGAGGCGGTTCTCGACCGGCGTGCCCGTCAGCGCGAGGCGCATCTCGGCGTCGAGCCGGCGCGCCGCCCGCGCCGTAGCGGACGCGGGGTTCTTCACGTTCTGCGCCTCGTCGAGCACCACGCAGCGAAAGCGCGTCTTCGCGAGTCGCGTCGCCTCTCGCCGCAGCAACCCGTAGGTCGTCACGACGAGGTCGTGCTCCGCGAGCATGGCGCCCAGCGACGCGCCGCGCGCCTTCGCGGCCGCACCGGTCCAGGCGATCGCCCGGAGCCCGGGCGTGAAGCGCTCGGCCTCGCGCACCCAGTTGCCCACGACCGACGTCGGCGCGACGACGAGCGTCGGCGCCGCGCCGGCGTCCTCCCGCCAGCGCGCGAGGAACGCGAGCGTCATCAGCGTCTTGCCGAGGCCCATGTCGTCCGCCAGGAGCCCGCCGGCGCCGAGCTCCTTCAAGAGCTGGAGCCAGGCGACGCCGGCCTCCTGATACGACCGCAGCGTCGCGTCGAGCCGCGCCGGGAGCTGCGCGCGCGGCCTCCGCGCCACCTCGCGCAGCCTCTCACGCAACGCGGCTGCGCGAGGATCGATCTCGACGGCGACCCGCGCGTCCGGACGATCGGCGAGCTCGATCCAGCGCGCGATCCGCCCGAACTGATGAGGCGCCAGGCGCATCGCTCCCCTGCCCTTGTCGTTCGACGTCAGCGCGCCTGCCTCGTCGA
Source organism: Labilithrix sp. (assembly GCA_019637225.1). Taxonomy (GTDB): domain Bacteria; phylum Myxococcota_A; class Polyangia; order Polyangiales; family Polyangiaceae; genus Labilithrix. The sequence continues at coordinate 105,697 of JAHBWC010000014.1, read as the reverse complement.
CGAGCGCGGCGACGTCGTCGGCGATCCGCGCGAGCGATCCGTCGCTCAGCACCACCCAGCGCCGGCTCTCCGCGAGAGCGCGGTGCATCCACTCGATCTCCACGCGGAGCGCGCCGGCGCGAAAGTCGAGCGCCACGTCGAGCCAGCCTGCCTCCGCGCTCACGCGGAGATCCATCGCGACCGGAAGGCCGACGCGCGTGTTCGCGATCGACTCCGCGACGAGCACGTCGAAGCGAGGCGACGCCGACGCGCGAAGACGCGCGAGGCCGTCCCGCCAGAGCGCGACGGCCCGCTCCTCGGACGCCACGAGCCCGCGCTCGGTGTCGACGAAGCCAGCCTCGCGGAGGGCCGCGAGCGCCTCGCTCTCGGCGACGGCGTCGCGGCCGTCGCCCTCGGCGCTCGCGCTGACCGGGACGGTACCGAGCGCGTAGACCGCCGACAGCTCAGCGATGACGTCGAGCGGCGTCCCCGAGAGGCGAAGCTCGAACGACGGCTTCTGGAGCGGCGGCAGGCCGAACACCTCGGGCTCCGGGAGCGCGACGCCGAGGCCGCGTCCCCGAACGAGCAGCGCGCGACCGACGCGCGACGCGTTCTCGCCTCCGAGCGGCAGCGACGGGACGCGCGCCATCCCGAGCGCCGCGTCGAGATCGACCGCCGACGCGACCGCGTGGAACGTGTACTTCGACGGATCCCAGAGGTACGGGAACGGCCCGGCCAGGAGGCACGTCGCGCCGGCGTCGCCGACGAGCGCGCCCCCCTCCGCGTACCAGCGCGCCACGAGGCGATCGCCGTCTCGCTCCACGCGAGGGCTCACGACCTCGTGCGCGAAGCGGACACGCGCCTTGAACTGACCCGCGTACATGCCGATCTCGTCCCTCAAGAGGTGAGCGAGGATCGACGCCTGCCCTCGCGTCGCGACGAGCACGTTCTTGTCGAGGTGGTACGGCGCCGTGAGCTCGACGAGCCGGCGATGCCGCGCCGCGAGACGCGCGCCGAGGACGTCCTTCGCCGGCACGAGCGCGCGTTGCCCCGGCCGCCGATGCCGGAGGAGGAGCGCCGTTCTCGGCTCGGCGGCGGCCGCGGTCGAGAGGGCGATCGCCTCGACGTCGAGCTCCCATGCGTCATCGATCGCGCGGGGCGGCAGCCACGCCGCGAGACGCTCGTCGAGCGTGCGCGCCTCGAGCGCGCGCTCACGCACCTCGGGCAGCGCCGCCGCGAGCGCCGCCGTCGGCTCCCCCGCCTCGAGCGCGGCGCGGAGCGCCGGATGGAACGCCACGTCGACGAGCAGGCAGACGACGTGGTCGCAGACGCGCGGATGCCGGCACCGACACGCGACGTCGAGGACGCCGCCGTCGCGTAGGCGGACCGACACCTCGACGGGCGCAGAGAGGCGCTTGCCGTCCGGCGAGAGCACGACGCTCGCGACGAGCCGCGAGGCCGCGTCGAGCGCCGGCGGCAGCGCGTAGGTCCGGTGGGCGGAGAGCGCGCCGGAGACGGTCTCCACACCGAAGCGCGCGTCGACGAGGTCGGGGTCGATCCCGACGATCCAGCTCGTCGCGGCTTCCGGCGGACGTTGCGATCGCGTCATCGGCAGCGCTCAACGTAGCGCGCCGCTCGCCGTGCGGGGCGTCCGGCCCGATCCGCCCGCCCCGCGCGACGTCGCTTCGAGCCCGGCGCGGATCGCTTCACTTGTCCTTCTTCGCGTTGTCCTTCTTCGGGATGCCGCCGCGCGGCGCCACGTCTTCGAGCCTCTTGCTCGCTTCCTTGTAGAGGGCGCGCATCTCCGCCGCGAGCTCGGGCTTCTTGAGGATGAGGTCCTCGGCTTCGCGCGGATCGGCCTCGAGATCGTAGAGCGCGAAGCGGACGTCGTTGCCGAACGCGATGATCTTCGTGCGCCCGTGGATCAACGCCCGCCGCCGCTCGTTGTAGTCGTCCTCCGGCAGGTCGACGATGACGTCACGCGCCGGCGCCGCGCCGCCGCGAAGCTCCGCGACGAGGCTCGTGCCGGGGAGCGGCGGCGCCTTCTGGGCGCCGAGGAGCTCGAGGATCGTGGGCGCGAGATCGGCGTGCCCGCGAGAAGCGTCGATGACGCGCGGCGCGACGCCGGGGACATGGAAGAAGAACGGCACGTGCACGAGCTCCTCCCAGACCTCGTGCGCGTGCCGCGTGATCCCGTGCTCTCCGAACGCCTCGCCGTGGTCGGCGGTGACGACGATGACGGTCTTTTTCGCCCACGGCTGGCTCTCGACGAAGTCGAGGAGCTTTCCGATCCAGAGGTCGGTGAAGAACACCTCCTCGTCGTACAGATCGCGCGCGCGGCTGCGAGCGTCCGGGCGGAGGTGCGCGCTCTCCTCGTGCGCCTTGTACTCGTCGTGCGGGTCCATGTAGTGAAACCACGCGAAGAACGGCCGGCTGTCGTCGCGCGCGACCTCGGTCAACGTCTCGATCGCGAGCGGCGTGAGCTTGTTGCTCGTGACGTACGGATCGGTCTGGTAGTCGAACGTGATCCCGGGGACGATCTTCCAGCTCTTGAAGCCGTTCTCGAAGCCCGACTGACCCGGCCCGAAGTACATGTGCGCGTGTCCCGCGACGCAAGGGATCCCCTCGGCGTCGAGGTGCGTGCAGACGAACTGCTCACGCGAGAGGTACTTCGTGAAGAACGATCCGGTGCGGGCGAGCTCCGACGGGTAGCGGCCCGTGAGCATGCCGGGGATGCTCTTCGACGTGAACGAGGACGTCGAGTAGCCGTTCGCGTACGAGACGGAGCGCGCGTGCAGCGCCGTCAGGCGTGGCGCGATCGGCTTCGCGTAGCCGGCCCACGGCATGTCGGCGCGAAGGCTGTCGATCGTGAGGAGGATCACGTTCCACGGACCGCCCGCGAGCGCGCCGCCGGAGTCGAGGCCTGCGTCCGCGATCGCGCTCGCGGCCCTGACGCCTTCCTTCTCCGCCGGAGCCGCCGCCGCGTCCGCGGCAGAAGGCGCCTCGCTCCGCGCGTCCTCTTTCGAGCAACCGTCACAACCCGCGAGCGCGACGGTCACGGCCGCCGCGAGACACACATCACGCATCGCGCGATCGTTTACCACGCGACGCCCGTCCACGACGACCCGTGATCGCGGCGCGGCGTCGTGCCCCTCCCCCTCGCGGCGCCGCGCTCGACCACGCCGCGCGACCGCGCTCGACTCCGCGAGCGCGACCGCGCCACGCGCAGGGTCTACTTCTCCTTGAGCGCGCAGTGCCCCTTGTCACACCAGACCTTGCGCTCCTGGCAGGTCGGCGGCGGCTTCGTGCGCAGCGAGGCGCAGTCCTGCTCGCTCCACTTCTTGCACTGGCCGTCCTTCACCTTCTGGACGGTGTCGTTCCACTCCTTCTCCTCGGCCTTCGGGATCGCGCCGGTCGCGCAGACGAACCCGCACGCGCGCCCCTTGATCGGCGTGCAGTCCGCGTCCTTCTTGCACAGCTTGTCGACGGCGATGCGCTCGGCGTCGAGCTCCGCGTTCGCCTCGTCGAGGAGCGTGTCGCACTCGGTCTGCTTGTCGGGCTTCCCCGCGCCGGCTTCCGTCGACTCCGCGCCGGCGTCGGGCACGGCCTCCGGCGCGACCTCCGCGGGCGGCGTCGCCGTCGCCACGGTGGGCTCTTTCTTGGGCTCCGAGCCGCACGCCACCACCGTGGCCGCGGCCGACACGACGACGAGGACCGCGTGGCCCACCCTCACTCGCACGAACTTCCTGTTTTCGGTCATCATTGCGAGCCAGAGTCGCACGAGTCGAGGGCAGGCCGGACCAAGATTCGAACGCGGGGGCCGTGGCCCGACAGGGCGCTCGGAGATCTACCGCGCGCAGCGCGCGATCATCCGGAGCGTCGCCTCGCGGCGGCCGCCCGAGGCGCCCTTGAACGGATCGTCCGGCCCCTCGATGACGCGCTTCAATCGGGCGAGCGCGTCGCGATCGCCCGACGCGCACGCGGCGACCGCGCGCTGGCGGAGCGTCTCCCGCGCGATCCGAGGCGTCGGCAGCGGGCCGGCCAGCGCGTCCTCGAGCGCCTCGGCGCCCTTGTCGAAGAAGCCGCGCTGCACGAGGTTTCGTCCGACGAGGTAGCTGGCGAGCGGCGAGCGCCCGTCCCGCGTCGCCGCGGGCCAGCGTCCGAGCGCGGTGCCCGCGAGGAAGATATCCGGACCGCGCCGTTCGTCGCCGAGGAGCAGCGCCTGGATCGCCTCGCGCGCCGGCGGATCCGCGGTCGCGAGCGCCTTCACCTCGAACGTCCGCGCGTTGTCCTCGTCGAGCGAACGCGCGGCGAGCGCCTCGTAGCGGCGTCGCGCGCTCGCGAGCTCCCCGTCGATGAAGTCGGCGTCCGCCAGCGCCTCCTCGGCGCGATCGCGCCACGTCCGGGGCACGTCCTCGCGCGAGGCGAGCTTCTCGAGGTCGCGGCGGCCCTCCTCGCGCTCGCCGTGCCGGCGCATCGTGTGCGCGCGCCAGTGGCGCGACGCGTGATCGAGCGCGTCCTTCGCGAGGGCCTCGTCGTAGAGTCGAATCGCCTCGTCGTAGCGCTGCGTGTCGCGGCAGACGTCCGCCTCGCGCCTCGTCGCGTCGACGAGGTGCGGGCACTTCCTGCCGAAGATGCCCGGCCGTGAGAACTTGGCGCGCGCGAAGCTCTCGGCTTCGGGCGGGAGCGGGACGGTCCCGAGGTGCTCGCGGAAGGCGGCGTCGAGCGCCGGCCACGCCATGCCGGTCAGCTGAGCGACGTCGCCGCCGCCGTACCAGGCGCGCACGACGTTCGTTCCCCACCGATCGGCCATCCAGGAGATGAACGCGCCGGCGAGCGTGTAGCTCTTCGCGGACGCGTCGCCGAGGAAGCCGAGCGAAAATACGCGCTCCATCGACGGCAGGATCCCGATCTGCATCATCGCGCGCGCCCATTGCTCGTCGGTGAGGTCCTCGTCGTCGGGCGAGGCGAAGACCGCGATCCCCTCGATGAGCCCCGGGTTCGCGAGGTAGCCGCCGAGATCGCCCGCGATCCGGAACGCGCCGCGTCCGAAGCTCCCCGCGACGACGTGCGCGAGCTCGTGGCCGAGGACGGGGTGCGGGTAGCCGCCGAGCTGGAGGTAGACCTCCTCGCGCCACGGCTTCGCGATGTACGTGTGCGCGGCCCCCATGAGGCGCTTCTTGTCGACGTCGTCGCGGAAGAAGAACGCGCGGATCCGCGCCGGCCCTCGGGCCCCGAGGCGCTGCTCGACGGCCGCGAGCTGCTCCTCGCAGTCCTTCAAGAGGAGCTTCGCCTCCTCTTCGCGCGTCGTCGACGGATAGACCACGTCGCACCGCGCGCCGTGCTTCTCGGCGCCGAGGTCCTTCACGATCGACTCGGTCGTGCTGTAGTGCCCGAGCGTCGAGCCGGCGAGCGCGATCGCCGCGCTCGCCGCGCCGGCCAGGAGCGCGAGGGCGCCGCGCGCGCGCGTCGCATCCGACCGCAGATCGAGCACGAGGCCGAACGGCCGCTCGTCGGCGCGCTCGAGGATCGACGCGGCCAGGAGCGCCGCCGTCAGCGTGGCGAGCGAGCCGAGCCGGTACGTGAGGAGCGACGTCCCGGCGTCGATCACCGTGTCGTAGAGCGTGCCGCTGAAGTAGCCGACGAACGGATCGAACGCGAAGATCATCGGCGACGTGTGGAAGCGATGCACGCTCACGGCGACGCCCGCCACCGGCGCCGCGAGCGCGAGCGCCGTCGCGACGAAGCGCCGGCGCCTCACGCGTCCACGCGCGGCGAGCGCGCCGGTGAGCTCTCCGGCCACGGCGCCCCACGCCCCGCCGAGCAACGCCCCGGCGCCGGCCGTCAGCCCGAAGTAGACGAGCGCGCCCCACAATTCGCAGACGCCGATCCGGAGCGCGTGGAGGAGCGCCGTCGCGAGCGCGAGCGCAGCGTACGCGAGCCCGGCGATCACGCCGCGCGCCACCGAAGCGAGCGGCGACGGCGATCCGCGACGGGCCGCGTCGATCGCCGTCGCGATCGCGGCGGCGGACGGGACGATCAGCCCCGACGCGAGCGCGTGCTCGTAGCCCGGTCCGCCGAACAGGGGCAGGAAGCCGACGGCGCCGAGCAGCGCCGTGACGACGGCGGCGCCGATCGCGTACGGCCGCGGAGGTCGAGGCACGCGAAGGTCATAGCACACGCCGAAGCGCGGCCATGGCTCCGGCCCCGCGCGGGCGTGCGGCGAGGCGCGACGCTACCGAACGTTCGCCGCGACGCTCCCGCTCGCGCGCGACGCTACCGAATCGCGCCGCGACGCTCCCGCTCGAGCGCGGCGCGGACGCTACGGCTCGCTCGGCTGCGCGTCCGGCACCGAGGGCGCGCCGTCGCCGCCCGAGACCGGCGGAGGCGCCGTGGGCTCCTCGAGCACGATCGGCAGCACCTCGTCGACGCGCTTGATGAGGTGAACCTTGAGCTCGTCGAGGATGTCCTTCGGCACCTCTTCGAGGTCCTTCTCGTTCCGGCTCGGGACGAGGACCTCCTTGATGCCGGCGCGATGGGCCGCGAGGAGCTTCTCCTTGATCCCGCCGACGGGCAGGACCGCGCCGCGGAGCGAGATCTCGCCCGTCATCGCGACCTCCTTGCGGACGGCCGCCGCGAGCAGGAGCGACGCGACCGCGGAGAACATCGTCACGCCGGCGGACGGACCGTCCTTGGGCGTCCCGCCCTTCGGTACGTGCAGGTGGAGGTCGATCGTGCGGAGGAACTCGGGATCGAGGCCGAGCTGCGTCGCATGCGAGCGCACGAACGTCATCGCGGCGGACGCCGACTCCTGCATCACGCTCTTCAGGTTGCCGGTCACCAAGATCTCGCCCTTGCCGGGCATCTTGCTCGCTTCGATGAACAGGATGTCGCCGCCCGACGGCGTCCACGCGAGCCCCGTCGCGATCCCCGGCGAGCTCGTGCGCTCGGCGAGGTCGGGCGTGTACTTCGGCGGACCGAGGACGATCTGCGCGAAGTCCGAGGTGCACGTGAGCTTGACGTCCTCGCCCTCGGCGAGGCGCATCGCGACGTGACGGCACACGCCGCCGATCTCGCGCTCGAGGCCGCGGACGCCGGCCTCACGCGTGTAGCTCTCGATGATCGTCTCGACGCCGTCGTCGACGAACGTGAGCCGCTCGTCGGTGAGGCCGTGCGAGCTGAGCTGCTTCGGGACGAGGAACTCCTTCGCGATCGCCTTCTTCTCGGCGCGCGTGTAGCCCGGCACCTCGATCACCTCGAGGCGGTCCCAGAGCGGTCCGGGGATGGTGTCCGGGTTGTTCGCCGTCGCGAGGAAGGTGACCTGCGAGAGGTCGAACGGCGTGTCGATGTAGTGGTCCTGGAACGTCCCGTTCTGCGCCGGGTCGAGCACCTCGAGCAGCGCGGCCCCCGGATCGCCCATCATGTCGACGCCCAGCTTGTCGATCTCGTCGAGCACGAACACCGGGTTCTTCACGCCGACCTTCTTCAGGCCCTGCACGATGCGCCCGGGCAGCGCGCCCACGTAGGTGCGGCGGTGGCCGCGGATCTCGGCCTCGTCGCGGACGCCGCCGAGCGCGATGCGGTGGTAGCGGCGGCCCATCGAGCGCGCGATCGAACGGCCGAGCGAGGTCTTGCCGACGCCGGGCGGCCCGATGAAGCACAAGATCGGGCCCTTCTTGTCGGCGCGGAGCTTGCGCACGGCGATGTACTCGACGATGCGCTTTTTCACCTTCTCGAGGCCGAAGTGGTCCTCGTCGAGGCAGCGCCGGCAGTCGGCGGGCTCGAGCTTGTCGTTCGTCGTCTTGTTCCACGGCAGATCGGCGAGCCACTCGAGGTACGTGCGCGTCACGTTGTACTCGGCCGACTGCTGCTGCATCCCGGCGAGGCGGCCGAGCTGCTTCTTCGCGATCTTCATCGCGTCCTCGGGCAGCTGCGCGAGGCGGATGCGCTCGCGGAGCTCCTCGACGTCGTCCTCGTCCGTCTCGCCGAGCTCCTCGCGGATGCTCTTCATCTGCTGGCGCAGGATCAGCTCGCGCTGGTTCTTCCCCTCGTCGGCGACCATGCTCGAGATCTCGCGCTTCACGCGGAGCATCTCGAGCTGCTTTTGCACCATCGAGAGCACGAGGGCGACGCGCTCCTTGGTGTCGAACGTGCTCAGCACCTTCTGCTTGTCGGCGACGGTGACGTTCTCGATCGTGAGGTTCGACGCGATGAGATCGGCGAGAGCGCCCGACTCGCGGACGTTCTCGAGGATGCCGCTCGTCTCCTTCGGGAGGTTCGGCATCAGCTCGAGCAGCTCGCGCGTGTTGTCGCGGAGCTGCGCGCCGAGCGCGTCGAGCGCCGCGTCGCGCTCGAGGTCCTCGGCGACGCGGCGGACCTTCGCGCGCATGTACGGCTCGAGGCCGACCTTGCCGGCGACCTTCAGACGCGACAGGCCGTGGAGGACGACCGAGTAGTTCGCGACGCCGAGCCGGATCACCTTCACGACGCGCGCGACCGTGCCGACGTCGTAGATGTCCTCGAAGCCGGGCTCGTCCACGTCCGAGTCACGCTGACTGACGATGCCGACGACGGCGCGGTCCTGCCCGAGCAGGTCCTCGACCAGACGGACGCTCCGCGCGCGACCCACGTTGATCGGCACCACGCTCGCGGGGAAGACGACGCTGTTGCGCAGCGGGAGGATGGGAAGAGTTTCGAGATCGGATCGCGGCTCTTGGCTCACGATCGAACACCCTACCGCCCCCCGACGCCCCGCGCACCGAGAAAACAAGTAGACTTTACGGCCGCATGCCGGCCGGCCCCGATCGCTCCGCCCTCGCGACCCGCGCGGACGCAGGCGCTCGCCTGGGCCGGCGCCGCCTCCTCCTGGCGGGAGCCGCCGCGGCGATCGCCGCGTGCTCCGGCGGGCAGCGATCGCCGGACGCGAAGCCTCGCGCGGCGCCGCCTCACGCGACCCCGCCTCGCGCGGCGCGCCCCGTCGAGCTCTGGTCGGCGTTCGATCTGCCCGCCGACGATCCACGGAGCCGCGAGCTGTCCGGGATCGCGTGGGACGCGGAGGCGCGCGTCCTCTGGGCGGTGCACGACGCGAGGCCGAGCATCGTCGCGCTGGTCCCCGATCGCTCGCTTCGCACGTGGACGCTCGGCGAGACCGTCGAGCTCGCGATCGAGGGTCCGCTCGACCTCGAGGGCGTCGTCGTCGTCCCCGGCGGGTTCATCGTCTGCAGCGAGAAGGGCCCGCGCATCGTCGAGGTCGATCGCGCGGGGCGCTTCCGCCGCGATCTCGCGCTCCCTCCGCGCCTCGCCGGCGCGCGGAGGAACAAGAGCCTCGAGTCGCTCACCCTGAGCCCGAGCGGCCGCTACCTCTTCACCGCGACCGAGACCGCGCTCACGCGCGACGGCGCGACGGCGACGCGAAGCGGAGGCGCGCGCGTGCGCATCGTCCGGCTCGCGCTCGACGAGCGCGGCGGCGAGGTGAGCGAGCACACCTACGAGACCGACGCGGCTCCGCACGACGACGGTGACTGGGGCGTCTCGGACCTCGCCGCGCTCGACGACACGCGGCTCCTCGTGCTCGAACGCGGCTGGGCGCCCGGCTACGGCAACACCGTCCGGATCTACGAGACCGCCCTCGATCCGCGCGCGAGCTCGGCTGGCCTCGAGACGCTGACGACCACGTCTCCCGCGCTCGCGAAGACGCTCCTCGTCGATCTGGCGACGCTGCCCGCCGGCGGGCTGCCCGCGCCGAAGCAGGCGCAGCCGACGCCGCTGCTCGACAACTACGAGGGCCTCGCGCTCGGCCCCGAGCTCCCCGACGGGCGCGCGACGCTCCTCCTGGTCAGCGACGACAACGGGCGCGCGGATCAGTTCGCGCGCGTCCTCGTGCTCGCCCTGTGACGCCGGCGCGAGGCGCTACCGCCCCGGCCGAGCGCCGTGCTACTCCTTTCGCCCGTGAGACTGGCGAAGCTGGCGATCTGGGGAGCGCTCTCGACGCTCATCGCTTGCGGGAGCCCGCGAGCGGAGGACCCGCACTCGGTCCTGCGGACGTACTCGCGCGCGCTCGACGAAGGCCGCGCCGAGGACGCCTACCGCATGCTCAGCGAAGAGGCGCGCCGCGGCGTCTCGCTCGAGGCGTTCCGCCGGATGGTGAAGGACAACCCCGAAGAGGTGCGCGAGATCGCCAAGGCGCTCGCGCGTCCGACCGCGACGCCGGTTGTCACCGCCACGGTGACGAGCTCGACGGGGCAAGAGCTGCAGCTGGTGCTCGAGAACGGCAAGTGGAAGGTCGAAGCGACGGCGATCGACCTCTACGCGCAGGACACGCCGCGCCACGCGATCCAGGGCTTCGTGCGCGCCGTCGAGCGCAAGCGCTACGACGTCGTCCTCAAGTACGTCCCCGACGCGCACCGCGAGGGGCTCGACGCGACGAAGCTGAAGGGCGCGTGGGAAGGCCACGACAAGGACGAGATCGAGCAGGTCGTCGCGAGCCTCAAGCAGGCCCTCCCGTCGGCGACCATCGAGGAGACCGGCGATCGCGCCACCATGGCCTACAGCCAGGGGACGATGCAGCTCGTGCGCGAGCGCGGACTGTGGAAAATCGAGGACTTCGACTGATTGTCGATTATCTTGGCGGGCTCGTTGAAACGAGTTCCGTCGACCTCCGTCGAACGAAGAGGCTCCATGCGCAAGGTATTCTTCCCCCTCGCTTTCCTCGGCTGCACCTCCCTCCTCGCCTGTAGCTTCCAGATGCGCGCGGGCGGAGGCGCGAACCAGCCCAACAACGAAGGCCAGCCGGCGGCCACGCAGGGCCCGGCGAAGACGACGCCCGCGGCGACCGCGAAGCAGGGTCCCGTGCGCCGCCTCGGCAAGCGCCCCGCCGGCCAGGCGACCGGCCCCTCGCCGACGCCGAGCAACACCGCGACCGTCGACCCGCCGCCGGCGCCGCCGCCGTCGGGCGCGCCCATCATCTCGGGCGCCACGATCTTCGGCAGCGGCACGGTCGACACCTCCGGCTTCAAGGGCAACATCTACTGGGTCGACGCAGGCACCACCAAGCTGCCGGCCCTCGCGTCGATGACGCCCTCGGGCTACCTCTTCACGAAGGAGCTCAACGTCGCGCCGCAGGCGTTCAGCTCGGGCTTCCCCGGCGTCGACGCCGCGCGCAAGGAGAACTTCGCCATCCGCTACGAGGCGCCGCTCATCGTGAGCGAGGCCGCCGACTACGACTTCCGGCTCGTCGCCGAGGACGGCGCGGTGCTCCAGATCGACGGCACGCTCATCGTCGACAACGACGGCGTGAAGACGGCGCCCGGCGAGAAGAGCGGCCCGGTGCACCTCGTCGCCGGCACGCACGTCATCACGGTCGACTACCTGCAGACCACCGGCAACGTCGCGCTCCAGGTCTTCTGCAAGAAGGCCAACGACGCCGAGAAGATCTGCCCGACCCACCTCTGAGCGCCGGCGCTCACCGCGCCGCCGAGCGCTCGCGAACGGCGAGCGCTCACGGCGCCGCGCTCGCCTCCTCCATCGACTGCACGTCGGCGATCGCCGCCGCGAGGAGCTTCGTCAGCGCGCCGTGCGCGACCTCGGGCGCTTCGCGCGGCGCCCCGAGCGACGTGACGTCGACGCCGTAGGCCTCACCGGCGCACGCGAGCACGTTCGCCAGGTCCTCCTTGCACGCGACCGCCTTGAGGACGAGCAGCGCCCGGAGCGGACGCCGCACCTGCCGGATCTTGCGCCCGACGGCGCCGCCGATCGCCTCGCGCGCGCCGAGCGCGTCGGTCACCACGCGGCGGAGGCCGATCTGCGCCTCGCGGAGCTCTTGCTCGATGCGGAGCCGCCGATGCGTGTCGTGCACGATCGCCGACGCGAACGGGTCCTCGCCGACGAGGATGATGTTCCACTTCGTGATCTCGTCGTAGAGCAGCGGGAAGGCGTCGCACGCGCCGGGGAGCTCGTCCGCGGTGAGGATCGTCGGCTCGACGCGCGCGCCGTAGCGCGCCGCCTGCATCGCGCTCGAGATCGCGTCGAGTTTGTCGAAGCTCGCATCGTGGAGGACGATGAGCGCGTTGACGTCGCTCTCGCCCGGACGAAAATCACCGCGCGCGACGCCGCCGGTGAGCACGATCGCGACGAGATCGTCGCCGAGCGCCGCCGCCAGGCTCTTCGTCCACTCGGTGATGCGATCGCGCACGGTGGACGGCAGCGCGAGGAACATCGGGTGCTGGAGGCCGGAAGCCATCGGCCGCCGATCGTATCAGCTCACGCGCGGCGTCGTGATCTCGGGCGCGCGCACGTAGAGGGGCTCGAGCGCGTCCGGCGGGACGGGCTGTCTCCCGCGACCGACGAGCGCGACGCCGCGCGCGTGCGGGAGCGCGTGATCGCCGGCCGCGAGGAGCCTCACGCTGCGCGACGCGAGCGCGGGGATCTTCGCGGCGGCCTCGCCGACGAGGGTGACCTCGCCCGCGTCACGCGCCGGCGCGATGGCCTCGAGCCACGCCTCGATCGCCTCGGGGCGAAGGCACGCGGGCTCCGAGCGCACGCGACCGGCGACCTGGACGTAGAGCTCGCCGCGGATCGCGTCGATCGCCGCGACGACGATCGCGTCACCGGCCGCGTCTTCCGCACCCGCGGCCATCGCGGCCATCGCCTCGAGCGAGGAGACGCCGACGAGCTCCGCCCCCGTGCCGAGGACGATCCCCTTCACCGTGGCGACGCCGATGCGGACGCCGGTGAACGACCCCGGGCCGACGCCGACGCACCAGCGACCGACGTCGGCCGCCGTCCAGCCGGCCCCGGCGAAGAGCGCGTCGATCATCGGCAGGAGCGACTCGCCGTGGGCGTTGGAGACGCGTCGCGCATCCTCGGCGACGAGGCGCTCGCCCTCGTAGAGCGCGACCGAGCCGAGCGCCGTCGACGTGTCGACCGCGGCGAGACGCGTCGCGCGGCGGCTCGCGTCCGTCACGTCGCGCGAGCGCGCGCGGCGCCCTCGTGGCGCGCAGCTCGGTCTCTCCGGAGAGCGATCATCGCCGGCGATCAGAGCTGAGCGAAGCGGCCGCTGCGGAAGGCGGCCTCGAGGAGCTGGTCGACGCGCTGCACGAGCTCCGGCGCGCGCGGATCGGGCGAGGCGCCGAGGGCCGCCTTGATCTCGTTCAGCGCCTTCAGCTGGCTGAAGAGCTGCACGTCGGAGAGACCGGCGCCGCCCGTGAGCACCTGGCGCACGCGATCGATCTCGCCGGCGAGCGCCTCGATGCCGATGCCCGCGGCGCCGACGCGGCGCGCGTTCGGATGATCGCGGTAGTGCGCCTCGAGGACGGGCGTGACGATCGACTCGAGGATCGCCGACTGGTCCTCGTTGTTCCAGATGTGCTTGAGGACGAAAAAATCGCTCGCGTCCGGCTGCGAGCGGCCGTCGAGGAACGCGCTCGCGGCGAAGAGCTTGAGGAGCTTCACCACGCGGCGGTCCGAGACGCTCACGCCTTCGGCGCGGATCTGGAAGACGAGCCCCTTGTACTGGCTGAAGAACTCTTCGGTGAAGCGCATCCGCTGCGCGAACGCGCGGTGGAGCTCCTGGATCTCGCGCGCGGAGACGACCGGCTGAACCGGCGCGTCCGTGAGCGCCATGATCTCGTGCTGGACGCCCTTCGTGAGCAGATCCTGGAAGTGGTAGGCGTCGAGGTTGTCGGACCGGATGCGGAGGAGGAAGCGGTCGAAGATCGCCGTCAGCGTCTCGTCGGTCGGGACCTCGTTCGAGGCGCCGAAGCACGAGAGCAGCGGGCACTTCATGACGACGCCGCCCGACGTGTAGCGGCGCTCGTTCAGGAGCGTCAGGAGCGCGTTCAGGATCGCCGAGTTCGACTTGAAGACCTCGTCGAGGAACACCACCTCGGCCGTCGGCAGCATGCCCTCGACGCGGCGCTGGTAACGACCCTCGCGGAAGGCGGCGATGTCGACCGGCCCGAAGATCTCGTTCGGCTCGGTGAAGCGCGTGAGCAGGTACTCGAAGTAGTTCGCCTGGAGCAGGCGCGCGAACATCCGGATGAGCGCGCTCTTCGCGGTCCCCGGCGGTCCGACGAGGACGGCGTGCTCGCCCGCGACGACCGCGATGAGCAGGAGGCGGATCACCTCGTCCTTGCCGAGGAACCGCGACTCGAGGGTGCGCGCGAGCTGGGCGAGACGAACGGGGAGTGCGTTGGCGGCGACGGCCTGCGCCATGAGAGGGGCCTAAGCTAACAGGCTTTTCCGGCGGCCGGCCTGTGATCTTGCGCGCCGCGCGGCCCGCGATCAGGGCGCTCGCGGCTCGGGCTCGTCGGCCTCGGCCAGCGCAGGCGCGTGCCCCCGCGACTCCTCCGTGCGATCGAGCGCCAGCTTGAAGAAGATGGGGCCGGCGACCTCGTTCATCGCCACCGTCGCGATCGCGAGCGCCCGGAAGCTCTCACCGAAGGCCGGGAACTCGCGCGCGATCACCGCCGACAGGCCGAGCGTGAGGCCCGCCTGCGAGATGAGAGGCGCCCAACCCCACGTCCGGATCCGCGGCGGGTCGTTCGCGATCCGACTCGACAGCTTGGCCGCGCCGAAGGTGACGAGCGCGCGCGATCCCGCGAGGAGGAGCGCCACCGGCCAGAGATCCTTCAGGAGCGGCAGATCGAGGTGAGCGCCCGCGCTCGCGAAGAACACGACGTAGACGACGCCGCTCGCGCCCTCGATCGCGTGCATGAACCGATCGCCCTGCTTCGACAGGTTCTGGACGACGAAGCCGGCGACGAGGAACGCGAGGACCGGATCGAAATGCAGGTAGCGGAGGACCTCGGTCGCGCCGAAGCCGAGCGCGATCAGCACGACGAGGAGCTGCCGTCCGATGAGCTTCAGGTACACGGCCAGGATGAGGCCGAGCGTCGTCCCGACCGCGACGCTCCCGACGATCTCGTGGCCGAGCGCGCCGAACGCCTGGAGCGAGAGGACGGCGCTCGGGTCCATCAGCGGCCGCGCGACGCCGATCGCGCCGGCGAGCAGGATGACGACGACGACGTCGGACGACATGACGAAGCCGAGCGTGAAGGTCGTGAGCGGCCCCTGCGCCCGCGTCTGCGAGAGGACACCGAGCGTGGCCGAGGGGCTGCGCGAGATCGCGAGCACGCCCCAGAGGAGCGCGACGCCGAAGACGGCCGCCAGGGGCATGTCCTTCGCGAACGGGATCATCGCCGGCGCGGCGATCATGAAGACCGACCCGACGACCAGGAGCCCGAGGACGCTCTGGACCACCATCGCGACGGCGAGGCTCCGGAGCCCCGCGCGGAGCGCGTCGACCCGGAGCTCGCACCCGCCGGCCAGCGCGATCAAGGCGAGCGTCAGCGTGTTCACCGGCTCGAGGCGCTTGACCGACTCGTGGCTGATGAGGTGGAGCACGTGCGGGCCCGCCACCATGCCCGCGACGAGGTAGCCGGTGAGGTGCGGGACGCGGAGGACCTCGATGAGCTCGCTCGTCAGCGTCCCGGCGAGCAGGAGGAACCCGAGGCCGGCGACGAGGCTCGCGGCGTCCTGCGCGCCGGGACCGAGCGTCGTGGAGAACCAGAGCAGCGCGAAGACGATCGCGAGGCTGAGCGCGTCGTACGCGCGCGTGCGGATCCCCTTCGCCGTCTGCGCGCTCATGCGACCGGCTCCTTCTCGTCGCCCGGCGCGTCGGCCGCGTCGGCCGCGTCGGCCATGGCGACCCCGCTCGATGAAGACGGCGGCGGCGGCGGCACCGACGCGCCGCGGACGGCCCCCGACGAGGCGGGCGCGGCGACGATCTCGCCGGCCTCGGTGAGCATCGCCTTCAGCGACAGCGTCGAGACGAGCTCGCCGAGCACCGCCGACGCGACCGCGCAGAGGAGGAGCGTGTCGCCCACGGGTCCGGGGAAGCGCAGCGCGAAGACGAACCCGCACGCCGTCGAGACGGGCCCCGACGAGAGCAAGACGATGCCGAGCCACGCGCCGGCGGGGCGCGCGGCCGGCGCGGCGGCGCGGACGACGAAGCCCGAGACGATCTTCCCGAAGATGCGCGCGAGCAGGACGAGCGCGACGAGCGCGAGCAGCATCCGGTTCTCGAGGACCGGCCGCGGATCGAGGCGCGCCCCCGCGAGGAGGAGCATCGGATAGAGCACCGCGCGCTCGGTGGGGTTCACGATCTTCCGGAGCGCGCGCCGGCTCGGCGAGGCCGCGGCAAGCGCGATCCCCATCACGAACGTGACGAAGATCGTCGAGAGCCCGAAGCGCGCCGCGACGCCGACGCCGAGGAGGAGCGTGCCGATGAGCGCGCCCCACACGGCGTCGTCCTCCGCGCCGCGGAGGAGCAGCGCGGTCACCGTGCCGAGGAGCGCGCCAAGCGCGACGGCCGCGCCGAACCAGCCCCACGCCGGGAGCGAGAGCGCGACCCCCGGCGACGGCGCGACGGCGAAGATCGCGCCGGCCGCGACGAGCGGCGCGAGGTCGTCGGCCGCCCCGATGTCGACGAGCAGGCTCGAGACCGGGCCCTTCGCTCCCCACCGCCCCTGCACCCACTCGACGGCGTTGCGCGCGGTCTCGGCGCCGATCGCGCCCGCGCCCGCAGCCAGGATGACGCCGCTCGCGCGGCCGAGGCCCACCGGGACGAGCTCGAGCATCACGTAGACCGCGACCGCGACGAAGAGGCCGGTGATCACCGCGCACGCGATCCCGAGCGCCGTCGACGTCGTGCCGACGCGGCGACCCTCGACGCGGCCGAAGTCGAGCCCGACGACGAACGCGAGCCAGCCGAGCGCGACCTGCACGATGGGCTCGAACTCGGTGATCATCGGGCGCTCGACGAGGCCGAGCGCGTGCGGGCCGACCGCGAAGCCGAGGCCGATGAACTCGATGCCCGAGGCGAGCCCGCGCGTCTTGCCGGTCCCGACGAGGAGGCTCCCGAGGTACGAGAGCACGAGCAACCCCATGAGCAGGGCGATCGCGCTCACGTGCCGGAGGCCCCTTCCCCTCCGCGCGCCGCCGAAGCCGGCTCGGCGCGCTCCGCCGAGCCGCGCCGCCCGAGGCCGATCCCGAGCTTCGCGAGCGCGTCCTGCACCGCGCGGCCGAGCGTCGTCTCACCGCGGTGCGTCGCGCTGTGGACGCGCCAGTGCGCGCCGGCCCCGTCGAGCCAGACGAGCTCGACGCGCCCGCGCGAGCTGATGCTCCGCGCCGCCTCGAGCAGCGCCTTCTCGACGACCGCCTGCGGCGCCGCCGGGTCCACCACGACGTCGACCGCCGCGAGCGGCGGGTGGCGGTGCACGCGCGTCGGGTGGAAGAGCCCGAGGATGTGCGGGACGCTCACGTCGCACGCGCCCGCGTCCTCGAGGCGGACGTCGAGCAGGCGGACCTCGTGGACGCGGCCGGAGCGCCCGCCGAACTCGACGAGCTCGCCCTTCTTCAGGCGGCGGCCGTAGATGACCACCGCGCCGACGCCGGCCGACGCCATGAGCGGCGTCGAAGCGAGCGCCACGGCGACGAGCGCCACGAGGCCGACGCGCGACAGCGCGCCGTCGCTCTCGCCGGTGATGAGCGGCGAGGCGAGCACGAGCGCCGTCACCACGACGCCGAAGCGCACGAGGGTGCTCGTCGGCCGCGCGAGATCGCGCGAGAGCCACGTGATCTTCGTGTCGCCGCGCGCCACGCTGTCGAAGAAGAGCCCGATGAACCGGACGAGCACGCTCACCGCGAGGGCGGCGATGCCCGCGACCAGGAACACCGGCAGCGCGCTGCCGATGCGCGTGGCGAGCGCGGAGAGCGGCGTCAGCATCAGCCCGGTGAGCCGCTCGGTGTAGCCCCGCGTCGACTCGAAGAGCGAGAGGCCGAAGATCAACCACGCGTAGCCGATCGCGATCTGCGTGAGGCGATAGCCGAGCGTCAGCGCGATCGACGAGCCGCCGCGGGCGGCGCCCGCGCTCACCAGCTCGATCTGGCCGAGGCGCACCGCGGCGAGGCGCTCCGGGTTGTCCGACATCCACGTGCGGAGCTTCTCGGCCAGGTCCGCGGCCCGCCCGAGGAGCCAGAACGCGATCAGCGCGGAGAAGACGAGCAGCGAGACGTTGAAGACCGTCGTGGCGATCGCGCTGCGCTTGCGCTCGCTCGAGACCGCGTCGGAGAGGCGCACGGTCACCTGCGCCGCGAGCACGTCGAGGTTGGCCTCGCCGCTCGCCTCCACGTCCTCCGGACCGAGCGTGAGGATCGGCGTCTTGCCGACGAAGACGACCACGGTGCCCTGCGTGTCCTCGGCGTGGACCTCGCCGAGCTCCGCGCCGTGGGCGAGCAGCGTGGCGAGCGCGGACTGCGCGGACTTCGCGCGGTCGGACGGCGCGCGATCGCCGCGCGCCGCGCGGAACGTGAAGATGACCTTGTCGCGGACCTTGAGCTCCGCGATCGCGGGGCGGACCTGGCTCGCCGTTGGCGCGGGCGCGCTCGACGGCTCTGCCGGAGCGGAGGCCGACACGACCGGCACGACGACCGGCGCGGGCGACGCGGCCGGAGCGGGGCGCTGCGGGGCGACGACGGGAGGCGGCGGGACGACCGCCGGAGCCGGGGCGTCCAGCGGGGCAGCGGGCGCGTCCGCCGAGGCCTCCGCGAGCGCGGGCACAGCGGCGGCGAGGGCGTCGGCGATCCCCGCGTCGCTCGCCTGCGCGCGGCCGAAGCGCGCCGACAGGAGCACGACGGCGGTCGCCACGACGACGAGGAGCCGCGCGAATACCCAGGATCGGTAAGAGCGGCGCATACGCGGCCGAAGAGGCTAACACGCTCCCTCGCGACTGCGTCGGGCCCGCCGAAGTCGCGGGCGCGCGAGCTCGAGCATCGGGCCGCCGCGCTCGCGCGCAGCTTGCGCAACATGATCCGAGCGATGACCTGGATCAGCAGGCCAGCAATCCCACGCCCGAGAGTGACGAAACCGAGCCTCCGCCGCCGTACAGCGGGAACGGAATCACCGGATTTGCGCCGCGATCCGGGGCCCTGTGCGTCTGGGCACAGTGAGTGCAACCGTAGGTCTCTGTAGGACACGATCGGAGGCGACGGATCATGGACCGGGTTGCAGCAGAGAAGGCCCTCGTCAAGCTGGCGAAGCAGACCGCGTCGACGTGGCAGCGCATGCGCGGCGAGACCTTCCTCGGCGAGACCCTCCTCGAGACGGGCAACACGGTCTATCGCTTCGTCGACGGCGTCTTCTCGGGCCGCGCGCCGAAGCCCGCCGCCGGGCAGGCCCCCGCGTGGGAGTCTCCGCCGGCGATGCGTGGTGTCGAGCTGATCGGCTTCCTCGCCGACGAGGGCGGGCTCTGGTCGCTCTCGCCGCGCTGGCGCTCGGGCTCGCTCGCCGTGATCACGACCAACGCGCAGGCGTTCACGCTCACCTCGCCGACGCTCACGTGCGCGACCACCCGACCCGCCGCGCACGCGGCGCGGCCGCTCCGCCGTACCCCGGAGCGATCGGACGTGTTCACCGTCCCCTCGGCGCCTCCGCCGACGGTGCGACGGCCTGCACCTCCTTCGATGACCCGCCTGCAGACGGCGCCCGCGCCGGCCCCCTGAGCTCCGCTCGCGCACGCCGGCCGCGCCCCCCTCGAGCTCGCCGGCCGGGTCGCATCGCTGGGTGTTGACGGATCCCGCGTCGTGGACGAGCGTGTCGCCTCCCATGCGGGCGCCCCTCACCCTCGCCTCGTCTTGCTCGGCGCTCGTGGCGGCGCTCCTCGTCGTCGGCTGCCCCGGCGAACCGCCCCCCGCGGCGCCCGCGCCGCCGGCCGTCGCGATCGAGCCGCCGACTCCGCTCCCCGCGCCGCTGGCGAGCGGGCGGCTGCCTCCGCTCGCGACGCCGCTCGGCTACGCGCTCGACCTCGACGTCGATCCCGACAAGCCGCGCTTCAGCGGCACGGTCCGCGTCGAGGTGGACGTCCCCGCGAAGACGTCTTTCCTCGTGATGCACGGCCGCGCGCTCGAGGTCACCTCTGCGCGCGCGCTCCTCCCGCCTCCGCGGCCGGGCGTGCTCGCGGCCGTCTCCACACGCACGGCGCACGGCGGAAAAGCACCGGACGAGCTCGTGCTCGCGTTCCCGGAGCCGCTCCCGCCCGGACGCGCGCTGATCGTGCTCGACTACACGGCGCCGTTCGACGACTCGCTCGCCGGGCTCTACCGCGTCAAGGACGGCGGGCGCTCGTACGCGTTCACGCAGTTCGAGCCGACGGACGCGCGCCGCGCGTTCCCCTGCTTCGACGAGCCGAGCTTCAAGGTGCCGTTCGACGTCACCGTGACCGTTCCTCGCTCGATGATCGCCGTCGCGAACGCGCCGGAGGCCGCGCGCGAGGAGATCGGCGACCGGACCCGCTTCCGCTTCGCGCGCACGCAGCCGCTGCCGACCTACCTCGTCGCGCTCGCCGTCGGCGACCTCGAGATCAAGGAGGCGACCCGCTTCACGAAGCCGCCGATCCGGCTCGTCACGACGAAGGGCAAGAGCGCGACGGGCGACCTCGCGCTCGAGGCGACCGGCGGCATCGTCGACGCGCTCTCCGAATGGTTCGGGATCCCTTACCCCTACGACAAGCTCGACATCGTCGCCGTCCCCGAGTTTCGCTCCGGCGCGATGGAGAACGCGGGCCTCGTGACGTTCCGCGAGGAGCGCCTGCTGCTCGATCCCGTGCGCGCCTCGGTGAGCGCGCGCCGGCATCAAGCGCTCATCATCGCGCACGAGCTCGCGCACCAGTGGTTCGGCGATCTCGTCACCGCGTCGTGGTGGAACGACCTCTGGCTCAACGAGGGCATGGCCACCTGGATGGAGGCGCGCATCGTCGAACGCTGGCGCCCCGCCTACGGCGCCCGGCTCGACGCGGTCGTCTCGGCGCACGAGGTGATGGACCTCGACGGCCTCGTGTCCGCCCGCGCCGTCCGCCAGCCCGTGGTCTCCGTCAGCGACGCGCAGGAGGCCTTCGACGGCATCACGTACGACAAAGGCGCCGCGCTCCTCACGACGATCGAGCGCTGGGTGGGCGAGGACGCGTTCAAGCGCGGCGTGCGCGACTACCTCCGCGCGAACGCCTTCAAGAGCGTGCAAGCCGACCGCCTGCTCGAGGCCCTCGACCGAGCCTCGGGCAAGGACGTGACGCAGATGGCTTCGTCGTACCTCGACAAGCCCGGCGTCCCCGACGTCGGCGCGCGCTTCGAGTGCGAGCGCGGCACCCGCTGGCACATGGAGCTGAGCTCCCAGCCGTGGCGGCCGCTCGGGTCGAAGCTACCGGAGGAGAGCGACCGCGCGTGGACGATCCCCGTCTGCGTGCGCGCCCAGGGCGACAAGAAGGACACCTGCACCGATCTCGTCGCGGGCGCCCCGTCGCTCGTCGCCGGTCAGGGCCGCTGCCCGACGTACGTTCATCCGAACTGGGGATCGAGCTACTACCGCTTCTCCCTCTCGGAGAAGGACTTCGTCCGCCTCGCCGAGAGCCGCAAGGAGCTCGATCCGGCGACGCGCGTATCGCTCCTCTCGAACGCCTGGGCGGCCGTGCGGAGCGGCGCCCTCGAGCCGAAGGCGATGCTCCGGATCCTCCCCGCGTTCGACGACGACGACACGCGGCAGGTCGTCGACCAGGTGGTGAGCATCCTCGACGCGATGAGCGAGACGGTCATCGCCGACGAGGCGCGTCCGGCCTTCCGCAAGTTTGCGCTCGCGCGTCTCGCGAAGCGCAAGAAGGCGCTCGGGTGGGGGCCGGCGCCGGCTGAGGCGAAGGACGGGCCCGCCGGCGCGGCGAAGGCGCCGACTCCGGCGAAGGACAAGGCCGCCGGCGCGGGGAAGGCGCCCGCCTCGTCCGCCGACGACGCGCTCGTGCGCGGGAGCGTGCTCCGCGCGATGGCCGACACGGCCGAGGACGACGCGACGCTCCGTGAGGCCGAGGAGGTCGCCGCGAAGTGGCTCGCGGATCCGGCGAGCGTCGACGCCGACGCCGGCGCGGTCGCGCTCGACCTCGCGTCGCGCCGCGCGGGCGAGCCGCGCCTCGCCGCGCTCGTCGCGGCGGTGAAGGGCGCGAAGAACCGCGAGGACCGCATCGTCGCCCTCCGCGCGATGATGGGCTTCGACGATCCGGCGCGGCTCACGCAGGCGCTCGACGTCACGCTCGGCGACGAGATCCGCCCGAACGAGATGCGCTACGTGTTCAGCGCGGCCTTCGGCCGCCGGACGTCCCGCCCGATCGCCGAGGCCTGGGTGCGCGCGCGCTGGGACGAGCTCCGGAAGAAGCTCCCCGGCCGGCTAGGCAGCGCGCTCGTCCGCGCCGCCGGCGTCGGCTGCTCGAGCACCGAGGCGGGCGAACGCGCGGCCTTCTACGCGCCGCGCGTCGCCGGCATCGAGGGCGCGGCGCGCTCGCTCGACGGCGCGCTCGAGGCGGTCTCGCTGTGCGCGGCCCTCCGCGAGAAGGGCGCCGCGTCGATGAAGAAGGCGCTCCTCGCCACGAAGAAGTGATCCCCCGTCGCGCGGTGCGCGCGCGGCGAAGACGGCGACGTCAGAGGAAGAACGACGCGCCGATCGAGAAGGCGGGGTAGCCGATGCGCATCGTCAACGAGACCTTGTCGTTGAAGTGGTAGCGCCCGCCGACCATGAGGATCGGGTGCAAGAAGTCGCGATCGCGATCGCGGTTCGCGGCGACGAAGCCGATGCCGGGCTCGCCGAACACCGACCAGTGGGTGGAGAGCCAGAAGTTCCACTGCATCGCGACGGGGATGAACAGCGTCCCGCGGCCGAAGAAGAGATCGCCGCCGAAGGTGATACCGACGCTGTTGTTGATCGTCTTGACGAACCCGTTGTCGACGATGATGACCGTGCCGCGGAAGCCCGCGCCGAGCTCGCCGCGCCCGCCGCGGAACGGCCCGCCGAAGCCGATGAGCCCGTGCGGCTCGGCCTCGAAGCGGTACGAGGGGTGATCGCCAGGGTTCTTGATGATGGACTCATCCGCGCGAGCGAGCCCGGAGACCGAGAGCGCGGCGGTGACGGCGAGCGCTGCGACGACCGTTCTAAGCATGGGCGGCATTCTGAGCCATGCGAGCACCTCCGCAAAGGCTTTGGTAAGCTATCGCGATCTGGTCGATCGCCCGACCAGGACGCATCGGCCCCTTGGCGGAACGGTATACGCAGGAGATTTAAAATCTCTGGCCTGAAAGGGCGTCCCGGTTCGAGTCCGGGAGGGGCTACCCCGCACGGAAAGTCGCCGGAGCCGCCGGCAAATGGCGGTCGCTCGGCGTGCGGCGAGCGGGCCACCGGGCGCGGAATTCGTCGCGAGAACGGGCCGCGTGCTCGCAAGACTTCCGGCTTGCCCTCGATTCTCTGTACGATTCACCCATGGCGACCCCCCAGGCCGCGCCCGATGACCTCCTCACGTGCGAACAGTGCCATGGCTTCTATGCCGTAGAGGTACCCGAGGACGGCGGCGAGCCGCGCGTCCGCTGCAACTCGTGTGGCCACATACGCGAGGTCACCGCCGCGCCCGTTCCGAAGGACGAAGCCGGCAAGTGGACGGTCATCGGTCCCGACGGAAAGGTGATGACGTTCGGCTCGTGGGAGAAGCTCGTGGAGTCGCGACGTCCGGCGGCGCTCGAAGAGAGCGGCGGCGCGGGCGCGGGGTCCGCGAGCAAGATCGTCATCACGTCGCCGGAGGAGAAGAAGCCGTCGGCGAGCGCCCTCCTCGACATCACGCCCACGCCCGCGATGCCCAAGCTCGCGCTCGCGGAGGCGGACAGCGACCCGAACCTGATCGCGGCGACGGCGCAGTCGAGCGCGGACGAGCTCGCGCGATCGCTCGCCAAGGGTAAGGGGCCGGAGTGGGCGCCGATCAAGACGGAGACGCCCTTGAAGGTGAAGCCGCCGGAGAGCATCGCGGAGCTCGACGCCGCGGCGCTCGTCGACGACGAAGAGCCTGCGCCGCTCTCGCTCCGCGACGCCATCGCCGTCGACGACGACGAGCCCGCGCCGCTCTCGCTCCGCGACGCCATCCAGATCCAGGACGACGACAGCTCTCACGAGATGCTCTCCATGAAGGATCTCGTCGTGGTCCCACCGGCGGACGACAGCGCGGTCGACTCGACACCACCGCCGCCCGCGCGCGGCGCGCTCCGTACGCTCCCGCCGACGCCGTCGAAGCAGGGTGACGCCGCTCCGCCTCCGACGATCACGGTCGAGGAGAAGGTCGACAGCGTGCGTCCCGGAAAGGTCGCGGCGACCGAGGAGAAGAAGGCGCCGAAGAGCGACGCCAAGGCCGACGAATCCAAGAAGGCCAACGGCGCGAAGAAGGCCGACGGCACGAAGAAGGCCGACGACGCGAAGAAGGCCGACGGCACGAAGAAGGCCGACGGCGCGAAGAAGGCCGACGGCGCGAAGAAAGCCGACGGCGCGAAGAAGGCCGACGGCGCGAAGAAGAGCGGAGAGGCGTCGAAGGGCACCTCCAAGGGCGAGCAGAGGCCGATCGCCTCCGCGCGCGCGGCCGTCGCCGAAGAGGAGCCGAAGCGCGGCTGGGTGCTGCCGTCGCTCGCCGCCGTGGCGGTGTCCGTCGTGATCTGGCGCATCATGGCCGCGAACTCGGACACGCCGTCGACGACCACCACCGAGACGCCGACCGCGACGACCACGGAGACGCCGGCGACCACGGAGACGCCGACGACCAAGGAGACCCCGACGACGAGCGAGACGCCGACGAGCGATCCGGCCACCGCCGCGACGACGTCGCCCTCCGACACGACGACCGCGACGACGTCGTCCCCTCCCACGCCGACCGCGATCACGACCGCCAGCCCGACTATGCCGGTCGCCACCGGTGAGAAGAAGCCGACGACGCCCGCGGCGGGGACCGCCGAGCCCGCCGCGACGACGGAGAAGAAGCCCGCCGCGGCCGCCGAGAGCGGGATGTCGATGTCCGAGCTCCTCGACCGCGCGGGGAGCGCGCGGCGCAGCGGCGACTACGCGACGGCGCGCGACCTCTACGAGCGCGTCCTCAAGCAGAACCCAGGCAACGTCGAGGCGAACGGCGGCCTCGGCGACGTCGCCCGCGCGCAGGGTGACCTCAACGCGGCGAAGGCGAGCTACGAGCGCGCGCTCGCCGCGAGCCCGTCGTACGGCCCCGCCCAGCTCGGCCTCGCCGACACCGAGTGGGACCTCGGCAACCGCGCCGGCGCGCAGCGCCGCTACGCGCAGGTCGTCGAGCGCCTCGGCGATCGCGCTCCCGAGCGCGCGAAGCAGCGCGGCGTCGCCACGGAGTAGCGACCGAGCACGGGCGGCGTCACGCGCGCGCCGCTCGTTCCACCGTAGCGACCGAGCATGCGCGCGCCGCTCGTTCCACACGAGCGGCCCGACGCGGCGATCCGGCGCGGAGCGATCAGCCGAGCGGTCCGACGGCGCGCTCGACCGCCTTGGAGAGCTCGGCGTCGGCGACGAGCGCGGTGACCGCCTCGATGTCCTTGTAGAGCGGGCGATCGCCGGTCATCGGCGCGACGCGCTCGCGCACCTTGTCGAGCGCGGCCTCGACGCCGCGGCTCGGCCGGAGCGGCTTTCGCTGATCGAGCCCCGCGGCGGCGGTCATGACCTCGATCGCGAGGCACGCGCGCACGTTGCGGACGACGTCGCGGAGCTTCTTCGCGCTGACGCTGCCCATCGAGACGTGGTCCTCCTTGCCTGCCGAGGAGGGGATCGAGTCGACGCTCGCCGGGTGCGCGAGCACCTTGTTCTCGCTGACCAGCGACGCGCTCGTCACCTGCGCGATCATGAAGCCGGAGTGGAGGCCGCTCTTCGGTCCGCCCGGCGCGAGGAACGGCGTCAGCCCTGTCGAGAGCGCCGGGTTCACGAGCTGCTCGACGCGACGCTCGCTGATGTTCGCGAGCTCGGCGGCGGCGATCGCGGCGAGGTCGAGCGCGAGCGCGAGCGGCTGGCCGTGGAAGTTGCCGCCGCTCAGGATCTCGGTCTCGCCGCGATCGACGAACACGCTCGGGTTGTCGGTGACGCTGTTGACCTCGCGCTCGAGGACCGAGCGCACCCACGTCAGCGCGTCGCGCGTCGCGCCGTGGACCTGCGGCATGCAGCGGAGCGAGTAGGCGTCCTGCACCTTGCCGCAGTCCTTGTGACTCTCGGCGATCTCGCTCGCGGCGAGCAGCGCGCGGAGGTTCTTCGCGACGGCCTTCTGCCCCGGGTGCGGGCGCGCGTCGTGGAGGCGCTCGTCGAACGGGCGGCTCGTTCCCTTGAGCGCCTCGAGGCTCATCGCCCCCGCGATGTCGGCGGTGAGCGCGAGGCGCTCGGCCTCGAGGAGCGCCAGCGTGCCGAGCGACGCCATGTACTGCGTGCCGTTGATCAGCGCGAGCCCCTCCTTGGCCTCGAGGACCACCGGCGCGACGCCCGCCTCGCGGAGGACCTCCGCGCTCGGACGCGCGGGCCCGGACCCGAGGGACGCCTCCCCTTCCCCGATCATCGCCAGCGCGAGGTGGGCGAGCGGACCGAGGTCGCCGGACGCTCCGACCGATCCTTGCGACGGGATGCGCGGGTGGACCTTCGCGTTGAGCATCGCGACCAGCACGTCGACGAGCGCCTCGCGGACGCCCGAGTGACCGAGCGCGAGCACCTGCGCGCGGAGGAGCATCATCCCGCGGACCTCGGCGATCGACAGATCGGGCCCGACGCCGGTGGCGTGCGAGCGGACGAGGTTCTGCTGCAGCTCGCGGACGTCCGCCGCGGAGATCCGCGTCTCGCTCAGCGCGCCGAAGCCGGTGTTGACGCCGTAGACGTTCGGCGCGGCGTCGCCTGCGGCCGTGATCGCGTCGATGGCGACGCGCGAGCGCACGACCTTCGCGCGCGCCTCCTCGGCGAACGCGACCGGCCGCCCTCGAACGGCGACGTCCTCGAGATCGAAGAGAGAGATGGGTCGACCGACGAGCACCGGTTCCGGCATGACGCGTCCGTACCGCTTCCTCGGCGCCGGTACAACACGCCGATCTGCGGTCGCGGCGGCGACAAAAGGACTCCGGCCGCCCGTCCCGGAGGAGACGTTGTCCTCGAACGGCGACGTTTCGTCGTTCGAGCTCCGGGAGCGGCGCGGCCGGCTTCTGAGCTTTGGGCTCTGGGCGCGTGAGCGCGGGTGCTGCTGAGTTTTCTCGACGGTGTTCGGTGCTCGATCTCCTGGTCGGTTCCCCGGAGCGTTCAGACGGCTCGGGCGGAAGAGTCGATGCGCGATTCCTCTCGAATCGGGCGTCGCTGCTTCGGGCTCGAAGGTCTGGCGCTGCTGCTACCGACTGAACCCACATGTAGCATGAGCCGCGCCGTCCCCAGCGCGTGTCCAAGTGGTTGAAATGTGGTCCGCCGCATAGGGTGATATGTGAGGGGTTGAGTGCTCATGTGAGTGAGACAAGATCCAGCTGCGGCGACCACGCCTTCAGCCGGGACGACGCCGAGCAAACGCGACTATGCTGCGCGCCGCTCATGAGACGGGTGCTCGCTCTCGCACTGGTTCTTGCGGCGAGCGCATGGTCGCGCGGCGTCCGCGCCGCCGACGACGACGCCGCCGCCGGAGTCCCGAAGGACTTTCCCCGCCTGGTCTTCGACACGGGTCGTCCCGACGTGCCGGCGCCCGATCCCGAAGCGTACCGCTTCACCGTCCACGGCGAGCACCAGCTTCGCTACCAGGTGCAGCGGAGCTTCCCGCTCTCGGCGACCGCGAGCGCGATCGACCGGCGGCCGGGCCTCGTCGAGCAGTCGCTCGGCCAGAACCAGTTCCTCAGCCACTGGCTCCGCCTCACGCCGCGCCTCCAGATGCTCGACACGCTCGAGCTCGTCGGCCAGCTCGATCTCGTCACCGGCGTCATCGCAGGCGACAAGGCGCGCGACACGCGCGCGGACATGACCCCGCGCGACGAGTACAACGGCTTCAGCAACGTCCAGCCGCGATGGCTCTACGCGCAGTGGCGCCTGCCGTTCGGCGTCGTCCGCGTCGGCCAGCAACCGAACCACTGGGGCATGGGCATCCTCGCCAACGACGGCGATCACCCGACGCTCTTCGGCGACTACCGCTACGGCTCGATCAGCGAGCGCATCCTCTTCGCCACCAAGCCGGGCGGCAAGGACAGCGACTTTTACCTCGCGGTCGCCGGCGATCTCGTCTTCCGCGATCAGACCGCGCGCCTGTCGCGCGGGCAGCAGGCGTTCCAGGGCGTGCTCGCCGCGTTCTACGAGAACGGGCAGAACAAGCTCGGCGTCTTCTCGACGTTCCGCCACCAGGAGAACGACAAGACGAGCGGCTCGCCGATCTTCGGGTACACCGACGAGCTCGACGCGGTCGCCATCGACGTCCACGGGAGAATCGCCGCGCCGATCCCGGGCGACGCCGACGCGTTCGTCTTCGGCGAGGCCGAGGCCGCGTACATCCTCGGCTCGACCAACTTCATCCGCACCGCCGATCAGGCGCTCGAGGGCGGCCGGACCCAGGTGCGCTCCTACGGCGGCGCCGCAAAGATCGGCCTCGTCCGTCGCGCGTGGTCGACGGGCTTCTGGCGAAACGGCGGCGAGGCCGAGGCGCGGCGGACGAGCGCGAGCTACCTCGGCGCGCCGTCGTCGAAGGGCGTCCCCTTCGGCGAGCTCGTCGCCGAGCTCGAGGTCGGCTACGCGTCGGGCGACGCCGATCCGTACGACGGGACGCAGCGCCGCTTCGTATTCGATCCGAACCACCGCGTGGGCCTGCTCCTCTTCGACGAGGTCCTGCGCTTCCAGACGGCGCGCGCGGCGACGGCCGCCACCGATCCGCTCCTCACGAACGCCACGCGCCCCACGCCCGGCGTCGACCTCTTGCCGTCGAACGGCGGCGTCTTCGGCGCCCAGTACATCAACCCGACCGCGATCTACCGGCCGCGCCACTGGCTCGATCTGAAGGCCGGCGTCGTCGTCGCGCAGTCGACGAGCGACGTGGTCGATCCGTACCGTCTCGCGACCGGCGGCTCGTACGTGAACTACCGCGGCGGCAACCCGCGGAAGAAGGACCTCGGCGTCGAGCTCGACGCCGGCTTCGAAGGGCGCTTCCCGCTCCAGTACGGCCTGAAGGCTCAGGTCGGCGCGCAGGCCGGCGTGCTCTTCCCCGGCGGCGCGCTCGAAGACGCGAACGGCGTGCGAATGAACACGCAGTGGATCGTCATCGGCCGCGTCGGCCTCCTCTTCTGAGCCGCATCCGCACGACCGCTTTTGTTCCGGAGCAGCCGCCGCGCCGTCACCGCGAGCAGCACCGGAAGCCGATGTCGTCCATGGCCTGACGCCGCATCACGTACGAGTCGGCGGCGCACTTCGCGTCGACGGCGTTGCTCTTGAACGAACCGCCCCGTACGCGGCAACGGTTGTCTTGGACCGCGCCGTCGAGGGAGCAGCTGCCTTCCCACTCCGCCACGTTGCCGGACATGTCGAAGAGCCCGGCCGGGCGGCCCTTGCATCCCGGCCGACTGCCGGAGCGCGTGGGGCCACCGTCCGCGGTCTCGTTCGTCTGACAGAGCCCCGCGTCTGCGGTCGTGCCGTACGGGTAGGCCTGCCCGTCGATGCCCGCACACGCCCTCATCCACTCGCTCTTCGTCGGATCGAGCGCATCACCGAAGGTGAGCTCATCGCCCGTGAGCGAGCCGCAGAGGTGCTTGTCCACCGACGCGCAGTAGGCCGCGGCGTCGCACCAGTTGATGCATGTCACGGGGACGTCCGGATCGAGCTTCGAGCTGCACTTGCGCGCGAACGTGACGTTGAAAGCGCACCCCGGAACCGACAAGACGCCGGCGTCGAGCGTCAGGCTCGCTTCGAGGAACGCGTTGTAGTCGGCGTTGGTCACCTCCTTGGCATCGATCCGGAACGACCCGACGTCGATCATGCCGCCCGCGTCGGGCGCGGCATCGCTCGCGTCGAGCACGGCCGGCGGGGGCGCTTCGCTCGCATCCGGCTCCGCGACGTCGGGCCCCGCGTCGCCTGCGGGGGACGCTCCGCTGAACGAGCTGCACCCGGCGCCGACGATCAGCCCGGCCGCCAGCGTCGTCACGACGGCGACGGCAAAGGTCAGCGTGCGCACTCCCATCGAGGGATCGTAGACGAGCGCGCGCAGGATTGGGAATCACCAGACGCTTTTCGCCGGGGAAAGAGGCGGCGCGACGTGCGAGCAGCGACCTACGCGGCGATTCAGGTCGCGCGCGGGGGCGGCTCGTCCGCGTTCTCCCCGTCGAAGTAGTCGAGCCGGTTGTCGTCGCGCACGATCGCGCGATCGAGCCCACGGATCAGGACCTTTCCCGAGTCCGGATACACGGCGACCTCGTTGTCGTCGTGATCTCCGATCATGAGGAAGCGGAACGGCTTGTCGGTCTCGTTGATGAGGCAATGCCCCGCGCGCTGGCCGGCGGGAAAGCCGACGTAGTCGCCCGCGCGCAGCGCGTAGCGTGCCTCCCCCAGGCGCAGCGTGCACTCGCCTTCCAGCGCGACGATGTGCTCCTCCTCCGTCAGATGATAGTGGAACGGCACGCTCTGCTTCCCCGGCGGGAGCTCTTCGTAGCTCACGCCGATCTTGCTCCGGCGCTCGCCGCGCGTGCTCGAGAGCACGCGGAAGCGATTGCCGAAGCGCACTCCGTGAGAGAACTCCTCCCACGGAACGCTGTCGATCGCGATGGGGCCTTGGGGTTCGCGAGGTTCACTCATGGCGGGCAGTCTGACCCAGCTCGTCCACGTCGATCAAACGCGCTGTCGGCATGCTGCGTTCATGGGCAAGGCGGGACGGCGCTCGTCTGCTCACGTCGCGTCCCCGGCGCCCGAGCCGCCGAAGCTCGAGGCCATGCCCTGGAGCACGCGCGGGAGATCGACGCCGAGGCCCTGGCCGATCTCGGCCGCGGCCACCTTGCTCGCCGCCGCGAGGCTCCGCCGCTGCCCGCCGTGGAGGCGGCCGTCGACGACGGTGACGTTCTCGATCGGCGCGTCGGCGACCGTGTCGAGCATCTGCCCCGCGAGCACGCCGAGCCGCTGCGCGACGAAGATCCGGCGCGCGTCGGGCCCCGCCTGGTTCCAAACGCGGGCGACCTGACGGAGCGAGTGCGCCGCGGCGCGGCCCTCCTCGACGATCCCTGCGACCGCGCCCTGGGCTGCGCGGATGCGGCGATCGCGCTCGGCCTCGGCGCCCTTGATGCGGTCGGCCTCGAGCTTCAGGCGGACCTGCTCGGTGCGCGCGGCCTGCACCGCGAGCTCCGCCTGTGCGCGCGCGACGAGCGCGGCGACCTCGGTCTCTTCCTCGGCGACGAGCGCGTCGCGCTTGCTCGTCGCGTCGACCACGCGCCGCGCCGCCTCGGCGCGCGACTTCTCCACCTCGGCCTCGATGCGCGCCATCGAGCGCGTCTCGAAGTTGCTCGCGTCGCGCTCGATCGACAGCGCGCGGTTCTCGGCCTCGGCGACGCGCGAGCGCATCTGCAGGTCCGCAGTCTGCTTGCGCCCGAGGCTGTTCAGGTAGCCCTTGTCGTCGGAGACGTTCTGGATCTTCAGCGTGTCGAGCACGAGGCCGAGCCGCTTCAGGTCCATGTCGGCCTCGTGGAGCAGGCTCTGCGCGAACTTCACGCGGTCGTGGTTGACCTCCTCGGGGGTGAGCGTCGCGAGGACGCCGCGGAGGTTGCCCTCGAGCGTCTCCTTCGCGACCGCCTCGACCAGCTTGCGGCGCTTGCCGAGGAACCGCTCGATCGCGTTGCCGATCACGGGCTCCGTCGAGGCGATCTTCACGTTCGCGACGGCGGTGACGTTGAGCGGGATGCCCCCCTTCGAGTACGCGCCCTCGACGCGGACGTCGATCACCATGTTGGTGAGGTCGAGCCGGTCGACGGTCTCGAGCAGCGGGATGCGGATCCCGCGGCCGCCTTGCACGAGCCGGTAGCCGACGTCGCGGCCTCCCTCGCGGCGGCGCGCGCCGGAGAAGACGAGGACCTCGTTCGGCTGGCAGATGTAGATGAGGCGCTTCACGATCGCGGCCGCGGAGGCCGCCGCGAGCGCGAGCACGAGCACGACGATGACGGCGATGAGCAACATGACGGGTCTTCCTTCCTGATCAGAGCGTTGAGGTGATGGGGCGACGGCGAGGCAGGCCCTGCCTCACTCAGCGGCGCCCTCGGCGGCGAGCGCGCGCCCGTTGGAGAAGCCGTCGCGCCGCGTGGCCGGCGGAGCCTCGTCGCCGCGGAGGACGGACGAGAAGCTGACGCCGAGGGTGCTCGAGAGCTGATCGAGCAGCGCCTTGACCGCGGCCGGGTACGCGTTCACGTAGCCCACCACCGTGCTCCCGTCGCCGGCGTCGAGCAGCGAGACCTGCTTGGCCTGGACCTGCGAGGCCGCCGCCGTGACGCGCGCGAAGATCTCGTCGAGGTGCTGCACGACGACCATGTCCATGGCGTCCTCGCCGCTCTCGACCCACGCCTCGCGGAGATGCGAGAGCGCCTGCGAGACCGCCTCGCCCTTGGCCGCGACGGCCGACGCGTCGCCGGCGGCGTGGAGCGTCTGCACGCGCCGCTCGACCTCGGCGGGGACGCCGACGTCGGCGACGAGCCGGAGTCGCTCGAGCTCGGCGCGGATCGTGTGGAGCTCCTTCTCCGCCTCCGCGCGCGCCGCCACGCCGGCCTGCTGCGTGCGCTCCTCTTCGGTGCGGGCCTCCGCCCAGAGGCGCGCCACGAACTGACGAGCCTCGTTCTGCCGCCGCTGCACGTTGCCGTTCGCCTGCGTGCGCGCGATCTCGCCGCGCGCGGTGGCCCGCGCCTCCGCCTCCTCGGCCATGCGCACCGCGTCGGACTCGGCGACCTCCGCGGCGCGGAGGATCTCCGCGATGCGGCTACGGCCGATGCTGTCGAGGTAGCTCCGATCGTCGGAGACGTGCTGGATCTTGAGCGTGTCGACCTGGAGGCCGAGCTTCGCGAGATCCGGGCCCGCCTCGTCGCTGAGGCGCTCCGCGAACTTCAGGCGGTCCTCGTTGACCTCCTCGGGCGTCATCGTCGCGAGCACGCCCCGGAGGTGGCCCTCGAGCGTCTCCTTCGCGACGCGCGCGATCTCGTCGACGCTCTTGCCGAGGAAGCGCTCGATGGCGTTGCCGATGAGCGCCGGATCGCTCGACACCTTGACGTTGGCGATCGCGCTCAGGTTGAGCGGGATGCCGCCCTCCGAGTAGGCGCCGGCCACGGACATCGGCACCGAGACGAGCGTCATGTCCATGCGGTCGACGCGCTCGAGCAACGGGACGCGGAACGCACGGCCTCCGAAGAGGACGCGGAACCCGACGTCACGGCCGTCGGCCGTCCGCCGGCGACGCCCCGAGAAGATGAGCACTTCGTTCGGCTTGCAGACGTAGAGGAGCCGTCGGGCGACGGCGCCGAGCACCACGACCGTCAGCGCGAGCGCGCCGGCGGCCGCGACGACGATCGCGGGCTGTACCAGATCGAGGAGAGCTGTCTCGTTCACGTGTGGAGTCCTTTCTTGTTCTTGGCTCGTTGCTTGGGTTGCCTGCTCGCCTACGCGCCCTCGCGCGCCCCGGTCACGAGCACGACGCCGTCGTCGCGCATCTCGTAGACGACCGCGGGATGGCCGACGGCGAGCTCGCGCTCGTCGTCGGTCACCGCGTCGAGATCGAGCATCTGCTCGTCGAGCTGGACGCGGACCCGGCCCAGCGTGCCGCGCCCCACGGGCAGGAGGACGACGCCGGTGGCGCCGACGCAGGCGTCGCGCCGGATCGTGCTCGACACCTGGGTCTTGCCGAGCCAGCGGACGAGCCCGGTCGCGCCGACGCCCGACGCGTACCCGGCGAGGGCGGCGGAGAGCGCGGAGCCGACGACGCCGGCGCCCGCGAGGGTCGTCAGCGTCCCCGCGAGGCCGCCGAACGCGAGGAAGAACGTCCAGAAGCGGAGCGACCCGACCGGGAGGACGAGCATCGCCAGCGCGACGTCGCTGGCATCGCCGAGGGCGTGCTCGCCGGCCTCATGGACGTCGGCGTCGGATTCGAGCTCGCCGTCGTCGCCGTCGCCGAACGCGAGGAGCGAGAGGACGAGCAAGAGACCGCCTGCGATGAGACCGACAAGGTAGAGGGTGAGCATGGGGATGACCTCCAGCGAGCAGCCTCACCTCTGCGAGACACGTGCCACGCGCGGCGCTCTCGTGCGGTCGCGCGCTTGCACGAGCGTTCCCGGACGTCGATGCAAATCGCCTATGTGAACCTACCCATCCGGCGATTTTCGCCTATCCTCGCCTCATGCCCGCAGCCGTCGACGAAGCCATCGCGGCGCTCCTCGGAAACCCGTTCGACCTACCGCGCGTTCGACTCACGTCGTCGATCGCGCTGCTCTCGCGGAAGGGCGCGCTCGAGCCTTGGCTACGGCGTCCCCGCGGCGCCGAGGCCGCCGAGCGCGCGACCCTCGCGATCGCCCACGCGCACGCCCTCGCCGCGCCCGCCGGAGGCGCCGGGCCGCGTCCGCTCGGGCACGACGTCCTGCCCGCCGCGGTCGCGCGCCTGCTCCGGCAGCCCCGCTCCACGTACGTGAGTGTCGGCGCGGCCGCCGCCCGGTGCTTCCGCGCGCTCGACGCGCTGCACGGGACGAGCGCGGCGATGGCCTCCGTGCGCCGCGCGACCTGGGCGGCGTGCTTCGGCGAGTCGCTCGAGCACGCGCTCCTTCTCGGCCAGGTCATCCACGACCACGACGTCCTCATCCTCGGCGAGACCGGGACCGGCAAGGAGGCCGTGGCGCACGCCGTCCAGGAGGGCTGCATCGGCCCCAAAGACGGCGGCGCCGCGCCCCGCGCGTCGCTCAACGTCGCGGCGGTGCCCGAGACACTCGTCGCCGCCGAGCTCTTCGGTCACGTGAAGGGCGCGTTCACCGGCGCGGCCGACGCCCGCGTCGGCCGCATCCGCAGCGCCTACGGCGGGTCGCTCTTCCTCGACGAGATCGGCGACCTCGCCGTGACGACGCAGGTGAAGCTCCTCCGCGTCATGGAGACCGACGAGGTGAGCCCGCTCGGCTCCGACAAGACGTACCCGTCGAGCTGCCGGTACATCGCCGCGACGCACAAGGACCTCGACGCGATGGTCGAGGAGGGCAAATTCCGGCGCGATCTCCACCAGCGCCTCGCCGGCAACGTGATCCGCCTGCCGCCGCTGCGCGACCGTCCGGAGGACATCGTCCCGATCGGCGAGCGCTTCGTCGAGCGGCACCTGCCCGGCGGCGCGCTGCCGGCGACGCGCCGGCGCATCGACGGCTGGCTCGGGAGCGACGAGGCGAAGAGCCACCCGTGGCCCGGCAACGTCCGCGAGCTGCAGAACGCGCTCCGCAACATGCTGCTCGGCCTCGATCCCGGCGTCGAGCGACGCGCCGCGCCCGTCACGCCGTCGTCCGAGTCCGAGGCCCTGCCCGACGCGCTGCGCGAGAACACGGCGACGATGGAGCAGGTCGTCGACTGGTACATCCGCCGCGTGGTCGACCACAGCAGCCAGAACCTCGCCCGCGCGGCGCGCACGCTCGCCGTCGATCGCACGACCCTGCGCCGGCGCCTCCGCGCGCGCGGCTGAATCGGCGCGCGCGGGCCGGCCTGGGCCGCCCGGACCTCTCCGGGCCGCCGACGCCCGTCCCGACGCCGCGCTCCCGAGCTATAGGTACCGGCAGCACGGATGCGACTCGTCCCCCCTCTCCTTTTCCTCGGCGTCGGGCTCGCGCTCGGCTGCGAGGTCGACACGGCCCCCGAGGGGCTCCGGCGGACGCCGCCGGGCAACGGCCCGCAGGTGAAGTTCGACACGTCGCACCGGCCGCTGCCGGAGGTGCCGCTCCCGAACGACGTCGCGACGTTCGCCGATCCGACGAGCCGCACGGGCGTCCGCGTGAACGTGAGCCTCATCGCGCCGACGCACATGGAACGCCGCGCGCGCGAGGACTTCGCGTCGATGGAAGGCTGGGGCGTCTCCTCGCCGATCACCGTCGCGTTCGATCGCGCGGCGGGCGCCGATCCGCTCGAGCCGGCGATCGACCTCGACGCCGTCGCCGATCGCATGGCGGGCGACGAGCACGATCCGGCGAACGATCCGTTCTACGTCGTCAACCTGACGACCGGCATCCCCGTCCCCGTCGACGTCGAGAGCGGCTACTACCCCGTCGTCCTGCGCGATCCGTTCCGCTATGGCCCGAACGATCCGAAGGCGAGCGAGCCGAACCTGATCTTCGAGACCGTCGAGGAAGGCGCCGGCCTCCCGCAGAGCGCGTACCGACCCGAGCTCGATCGCGACTTCGACGGCGTCCTCGATCACCCGAACTCGCGGCCGCGGCGGCGGAGCTCGCCGGGCGCCATCCCCGGCGTCGACGACGTCATCACGTGGTACGAGCGCGAGACCGACACGCTCATCCTCCGGCCGATCGTGCCGCTCGACGAGAAGACCGCGTACGCGGTCGTGCTCACCGATCGCCTGCGGAGCCCGAGCGGCCAGCCGGTGCGCTCGCCGTTCGAGGCGATCCACCACCCGACGCAGCGCGCGGGGGTCACGCGCCTCAAGGACTGGCTCACCGACAAGCGCCTGACGAACTACTACGGCGACATCGCCGGGACCGGGCTCGATCACGTCGCCTTCGCGTGGACGTTCACGACGCAGCCGACGCACGAGGACATGCGGATCCTCCGCGACGGCCTCTACGGCAAGGGACCGTTCGCGCGGTGGAAGGACGAGTACCCGCCCGACGTCACGGTCTCGCGCATCGCGGGCAACGGCCCCGCCGACGAGCCGCAGCCCGCCGGGTGGGAGTCGTCGAGCGCCGCCTGTGCGACGCGCGCGAAGACCCCGTTCGT
Source organism: Labilithrix sp. (assembly GCA_019637225.1). Lineage (GTDB taxonomy): Bacteria > Myxococcota_A > Polyangia > Polyangiales > Polyangiaceae > Labilithrix. The sequence goes on along the minus strand of JAHBWC010000014.1, from coordinate 68,901 downwards.
CCTGAAGCTGAACGACGAGGACCTCCGCGGCTCGTTCCGCCAGATCTTCGAGCAGGTGTTCGGCCTCGACAAGGGCGGCCTCCAGGCGGTGCTCGCCTCGATCGACCACATCGATCACGTCGTGCTCGGCTCGTTCAAGTCGCCTTACTTGATGGGCGATCCGGCCTCGCGCGATCCCGACACGCGCTTCAACGTGAGCTTCCAGAACGGCCAGGGTGAGGTCCACACCGACGACGTGCAGTGGGTGCTCGTCGTGCCGAAGGCGAAGGGCGAGCAGAAGCAGCCGTTCCCCGTCGCGTTCTTCGGGCACGGCGTCACCGGGCACGCCGACGAGACGCTCCTCTACGGCGGCGACTTCGCGCGCCAGGGGATCGCGCTCATCGGCTACAACAACCCCGGTCACGGCCTCGTGCTCGGCGAGGGCGATCAGCGCATCGCCAAGGCGCTGCTCGGGCCGAACTGCGTCGTGCCGTTCTTCGATGGCGTCCTCGGCGGGCGCGCGCACGACCTCAACGGCGACGGCCTGGGCGACAGCGGCTGGTTCTGGTGGACGTCGCACATCTTCCACACGCGCGACAACGTCCGGCAGGGGATCCTCGACGGGATGAACCTCGTCAGGATCCTGCGCTCCTTCGACGGACGCGCCGGGACGCAGGACCTGACGGGTGACGGCGCGCCCGAGATCGCCGGCGACTTCGATGGTGACGGCGTCCCCGACGTCGGCGGGCCGAACGTCTCGTACTTCGCCGCGGGCGAGTCGCTCGGCGGGATCATGAGCGACATCCAGGGCGGCATCGAGCCCCACATGATCGCGTCGGCGCCGATGTCCGGCGGCGGTGGGCTCGCGATGGACGTCGCGCTCCGCTCGTACGGCGTCGTCGAGTCGGTCACCGCGCAGCTCATGGGTCCCGTCGTGTTCGCCGTCCCCGCCGGTGAGCGACCGCCGCGCGGCGACGACGAGCGGATCGAGAGCATCGGCTCACGCTGCGCGCCGGCGCAGCGCACGGTGCGCCTCCAGGTCAACGAGGGCGTGCGAAACCAGGAGCTCGAGCTCGCGTGCCTCGACGCCGCCGAGCTCTCGGCCGGGATGACCGTGGTGGTGACCAACGTGACCTCCCGCGAGGTGCGGTGCGCGCGGACCGACAAGGACGGGCGCTTCCGCGTCCCGATCCCCACGAGCACCGGCGACAAGCTCGACGTTCAGGTCTACACCGCGCCCGACGTCGTCGCCTCCTACGACGGCTGCAAAGTGAAGGACGGCGCGCCCGCCGGCCGCCGGATCCGCGACTTCGAGCAGGCGGCGCTCAAGGTCTTCGAGGTCGCCGACGCCGAGCGTGACAAGTGCGAGGTCGCCGAGGGCTGCCAGCAGTTCCGCGATCGCTTCTTCGAGGTCGGGACGCCGATCGTCGCGCCGAACGAGGGGCTCGGGATCCGGCGGCAGACGCCGGCGATGCGGCGATTCCGCGACCTCGCCCAGGCCGCGCTCGATCCGGGCGACCCGATCGCCTTCGCGCCGTACTACATGCTGAAGCCGCTCTTCGACGAGGACGGCCGGCGCGTGCCGCCGCACGCGCTCCTCGCGATCAACACCGTGGGCGACAACTTCGTCCAGGTCTCGTCGCACTTCGCGTTCGCGCGCGCGGCCGGAGCGCTCCCCTTCTTGCCGCCGAGCGCCGTCGAGCGCCTCCCCGCGTGGGCCGACTACGCGACCCCGCGCGAGCTCTACGATCGGCTCGGCCGGCGAACGCCGATGGCGTTCCTCGTCGACAACGGCGTCGTCGAGGGGATCCCGCGCCTCGGGCGCACGAGCGCGGGCCCGGCGTGCAAGCCCAACTACACGACGGAGGACGCCGCGCTCTGCACGCGCGCCGCCACGATCGAGCCGTACGAGTGCCTCACCGCCCTCTACGACGCCGACTGGGTCAGCGAGGGCCGCCTGCCCTACGACCAGCCGCACGCCGACGTCCCGCTGCGCCTCGCGCGCGTCGCCAAGGTGCGCGTCTCCGACTCGACGTCGCTCGCGGCCGCGTGGGAGCCCCGCCTCCGCGGCGTGCCGTTCGGCCCCGACGAGTCGGGCTGGACGGCGACCGAGCGCGTCGTCGGCGTCTTCAACCACTACCTCGTCCCCAAGGGCCAGCACACGTGGAGCACGGGCGACGCTTGCCGGGCGTGGGATTTTGCCGTCTACGGCAACGCGCTCACGGCGCGCTTCTTCGCGTCGGGCGGACGGGACGTCTACTACCTGAGCCACCCGAAGACGCACGGGTGCCTCGTCGACGGCACCTGCGACTTTCTCCGCTGACGCCGGGCGACCAGCCCCCGCGGGGAGCAGGACGCCCGCGGCGATCAGTAGTCGAGAAGGCGGAAGCTCGCGCGGTAGAGGACCATCGCCCAGACCGGCAGGCGGAGGGTGTGAAAGCCGAACTCGTCGTCGCCCGGCCGCGTGAGCACGAGCACGCTGAGGAAGTCGTCGCGCTGCTTCAGCCCGAGGCGGACGCCGTAGATGAAGCCCGCCGCGACCTCGCCCCGGCGCCGATCGCCGCGCGGCATGTCCATGTAGCGCACGTAGGGACCGATCGCTCCGAGCGACGCGCTCCGCGCGAAGAGCACCGCGTCGCCGCGGTAGAGGACGCCGCCGTCGTGGACGTTCGCGTGGAACCAGTCGTAGGTGTTTCGCGGAGAGTCCTCCCAGCGGATGGCGTGGTTCGTCACGAGCCACAGCCGGTCGAGCGGGATCACGAGGCGCCCGCGGCCCTCGCCCCAGCCCCAGCCGCGGGTCTCGAAGCTCGAGGCGCTGTCCGCATCGAGGCGGAGGTCGCGCGTCACCGAGGTGCCGGGCGCGCCCTCGTAGGTGCGCCAGACGTTGCGGTAGCCGGCCGACGCGCCGAACGTGAGGAGCAAGTAGCGGACGTCGACGTGAGCGGCCGCCTCGGAGAAGCCGATGCTCGCGAGGCCGCCGGCGCGGATCGCGAGGGTGCCGAACGTCTCGTCCTCGATCGGCGTCCGCGACTCGAGCGACGCCTGCGCGCCGAGGGTGAAGGCGTCGCCGTGCGCCCAGAGGCCCTTCTGCGGCGGATCGAGGAAGTAGTCGCGGCCCTGCCGGGGCCGCGCGTCCGCGTCGACGGACCACATGATCGCGAGCGTCGCGACGAGCGCGCTTCCCCAACCTCCGCGACGAGCTCGCATCGTTCCACGCTACGCCGAAGCCGGCGCGCGTGCAGCTAAGCTTCACGGCAGCGCCTCGAAGAACGCCCACGACGCGGCGTGCCCTTCCTTCCACATCGGATGCCCGACGCCGGGCACGCGGCAGACGCGGACGGGCGTGGCCGCGGGGCACCCCTTGTAGTCCTTGCACGGCGACGGCGTCGCGTCGGACAGCTCCGCCCCGCAGCCGTCGACGTGCGCCCAGTGCGCCGCCGCGAACTCGCCGCTGTCGGGCGAGACGGTCGTGTCGTCGAGACCGTGCACCACCAGCACCGCCAAGGGGCCGCCCGGGCACACGAAGAAGCCGTCGGCGTCCTTCTTCGCCGCCGGGTCCGCGGACTCGTCGGGCGCGCCGCCGGCGTGGATCGCGATCGCGCGGAAGACGCCGCCGAACCGACACGCCGTCTGGCTGACGAAGAAGCCGCCGCCGCTCCACCCCGTCCCGAAGACGCGCGCCTCGTCGACGGGCAACGTCTTCGCGATCTCGCCGACGAGCGCCTTCAGGTACTCCATGTCGACGTTCGGATTGAGCCCGTAGAGGTCCCAGTCCTGACCGAGCGCGTTCGGGTAGACGACGATCGCCGCGCCCTTCGACGTCGGCTCGAACGGAAACGCCCCGCGCATCGACTCGGCCGTCCCCGGGCTCCCGTGGAGCACCATCACGAGCGGGTACTTCCGCGCGGCGTCGAGATCGACCGGTACGGAGATGACGTACTTGCGCGTCTGTCCGCCGAACGACAAGGTCTTCGTGCTCGTCTCGACCTCGCCGCTCGGCGTCGAGGGCTCCGCGCCCCCGTCATTCGAAATGCCCGGCGCGGGCGTGACTCCGGGTCCGGAGTTGGAGTCGCAGCCGGAGACGGCCAAGGCGTGCGTGAGGAAGAGCGCGACGACCGATGACGTGAGGCGGCCCATGGGCCGATCGTAGCTCCGCCGGAGCGGCGACGGATCCGGCAAGTCGACACGGGATCCCCTGGCGCGCCGTGGTAGATCCCCGTCACGATGAAGCCCGGCTGGCTCGCCAAGGGATCCACGTTCGCGTTGGCGCTCGCGACCGCGCTCTCTGCCTGCGCCGTCGACACGGCTCCCGACGGAGCGCGCCGCACGCCCGCCGGGACCGGGCCCGCGATCGTCTTCGACGTCCTCCGGCGACCGCTCCCGGAGATCCCCCAGCCGAACGACGTGGCGACGTTCGCCGACCCGACGAGCCGCACCGGCCGGCGCATCAACGTGAGCCTCGTCGCCCCCACGAGCTTCGAGACGATCGCGCGTCAGGGCTTCGACAGCGTCGAGGGCTGGGGCACCTTCGCGCCGATCACCGTGGCCTTCGGCAAGAGCGCCGGCACGCCGGAGATCGACGCGGCGCTCGACCTCGAGGACATCGCGGCCCGCACCCGCACCTACGATCCGGCCGACGATCCGTTCTACGTCATCGATCTCACGACCGGCATCCCCGTGCCGCTCGACCTCGGCAAGGGCAACTTCCCGCTCGCGCTCGTCGATCGCGACAAGTACTGGGCGAACGATCCGCGCGCCAACGAGGACTCGCTGCTCTTCGAGACCTTCGAGGAAGGCGCCGGAATCCCGCAGAGCGCGTACCGACCCGAGCTCGACACCGACTTCGACGGCGTCGTCGATCACCCGAACGTCCTCGTGCCGTTCCGCGGCAAGGACGCCGGCCGGAGCGCGCGCATCGAGGAGGTCATCGACTGGTACGAGCGGCAGACCGACACGCTCCTGCTCCGTCCCGTGGTGCCGCTCGAGGAGAAGCGCGAGTACGCGGTGGTCCTGACCGACCGCCTGCGCGGCCCCGACGGGGCGCCGGTGCGCTCGCCGTTCGAGTACATCCACCACGCGCAGCAGCGTCGCGGCGCGGACCGCGTCCGCGAGATCCTCGGAGACGCGACGAAGCGCGCGTGGTTCGGCGACGTCGCCGGCACCGGCCTCGAGCACGTCGCCTTCGTCTGGACGTTCACGACGCAGCCCGTCTACGAGGACATGCGGATCCTGCGCGACGGCCTCCACGGCGTCGGGCCGTTCGCGCGCCTCGCGAACGAGTTCCCGCCGGACGCGCGCGCGTTCAAGGCGGTCGGCACCGCGCTCGACGAGATCGACGAGCCGCCGGGCGCGATCGACACGACGCCCGGATGCGCACCGCGGAAGAAGACGCCGTTCGCGGTGAAGATCGCCGACACGAAGGACGCGATGCGTCAGCTCCTCGAGCGCGCGCTCGGCCTGTCGGGTCAGGAGCTCGATCGCCTGCTCACGAGCCTCGACAGCGTCGACCACCTCGTCATCGGGAGCTTCGAGTCGCCGTACTTCCTCGGCGATCCGAAGCACGAAGATCCGGACGGGAAGTTCGAGCTCGATTTCGCGAAGGGCACCGGGCGCGTCGCGCGCGACACCGTGCAGTTCTGGCTCAGCGTCCCGAAGGCGACCGAGGCGAAGCAGGCGCCGGACGGCAGCTTCACGCAGGCGCACAAGGCGCCCTTCCCCGTCACCGTGTGGGCGCACGGGACCACGCTGCACGCCGACGAGATCATCGTGCGCGCGGGCTACTTCGCGAAGCAGGGCCTCGCGATGATGGGGATCAACATGCCGGGGCACGGGCTCTACCTCGATCCCGGCCTCGAGGCGGTCGCGAACGTCGTCTTCCGCGGCACTTGCCTCTCGCCGTGGGTGCGCGCCCTCGGCGCGGGCCGCCACACCGACCTCAACGGCGACGGCGATCCCGACTCCGGCGGGCTGCTCTGGTCGGCGCACGTCTTCCACTCGCGCGACAACATCCGCCAGGCGGTCGTCGACGAGATGCAGGCGACGCGTGTGCTCCGCGCGTGGGACGGCGTGCGGCGCTCGACGCAGGACTACAACGGCGACGGCGTCCTCGATTTGGCGGGCGACTTCGACGGCGACGGCGTGCCGGACGTCGGCGGACCGAACGTGCCGATCACGACGTCGGGCAACTCCTTCGGGGGCGTGCTCGCGATGGTGCACGGCGCGCTCGATCCGAACGTCGTCGCGGCGGCGCCCATCTCGGGAGGCGGCGGCCTGATGGATGTCGCGACGCGCTCGGCGCTCGTCCCCGACTCGGTCCTCCAGCAGGTGCTGAGCCCGCTCGTCGTCGGCGTGCCGGCGAGCGCCATCCCGAAGAAGGACGACCGCGATCAGACGCGCTGCACGGGGGACCAGCGCTCGGTCCGGCTCGTCGTCAACGATCTCACCGTGTCGCGCGAGGTCGAGATCGCGTGCCTCACGCCCGCCGAGCTCGACGTGGGCAAGACGGTGGTGCTCACCAACATCCGCAACAAGGAACGCCACTGCGCCCGGACGGGAGCGGACGGACGGTTCCGCATCCCGATCCCGGCGAACGTCGGCGACCGCCTCGACGTGCAGGTCTACGACGCGCCCGACGTCGTCCGCTCCTACAAGGGCTGCGAGGCGCTCGAGGGCGCGCCGCTCGGCCGCCGCATCCAGACGTTCGAGCAAGCGTCGATCGGCATCGCGCCGGTCGGCGACTCGAGCAAGACCTGCGAGGCGGCCTACGCCCCGACCGATCTCGATCCGGCGGGGGGCTGCCAGCAATTTCGCGACCGCTTCTACCCGGTCGGCTCGCCGCTCGTCGCGCCGCAGGAAGGGCTCGGCCTCCACCGGCAGTCGCCCGAGGCGCGCCGCCTCCTGAACCTCACGCAGGCCGCGGTCGATCCGAGCGATCCGATCAACTTCGCGCCGTACTACGGCATCCGCGCCGCGCCCGGACCGGACGGCAAGCCGATGGCGCCGCGCGCGATCCTCGAGCTCAACACGGCCGGCGATCCGATGGTGCCGGTCAGCACGGGCTACGCGTTCTCCCGCGCGGCCGGCGCGGTCCCGTTCCTGCCGCCGTCGTTCGCCGAGACGCACGCCGCGTGGGCCGAGTACGCGACGCCACAGGCGCTCTGGGATCAGCTCGGCGGCAAGACGCCGAACGACGTGCTGATCGCCACGCACGTCCTCGAGGGCGTCGCGCGGCTCGAGCGCACGCGCGCCGGCGCGACGTGCGCGCCGAACTACGTCGCGAGCGCCGCCTGCACGAGCCCGCCATCGAGCTCCGAGTGCGCGCGGGCGATCTTCGACGTCGACTGGCTCTCCGAGGGCGATAACCCCTGGGCCGCGCCGCGCCCGGCGATCCCGCTCCGGCTCGCGCGCTCGATCGACATCCGCGCGAACGACGCGCTCTCGCTCGCGCGGGCTTGGGAGCCGCGCACGATCGGCTCGCCGTTCGCGACCGACGCCGGCGCCTGGAGGGGGACCGCGCCGCTCTGCGGCATCGTCAACACGTGGATCCAGCCCGGCGGGCAGCACGTCTTCGTGACCGGCGATCCCTGCAAGAAGTTCGACGACGTCGTCTACTACTCGAACCTCCTCGTGCGCTTCCTCGCGACGCAAGGCAACGACCTCTACTACTTCAGCCACCCCTCGACGCACCGCTGCCTCGAGCGGGAGCTCTGCCCGTTCTTCCAGTGAAGCGGCTCCTCGCGGAGCTCGGAGGACGCCACACGACGAGCGAGGTCGACGCGGCCCTCGCTTCGCTGACGGTCTCGATCGCCGGCGACGCGGCGCTCATCGCGCGCGATGCCGGCGTGGCGCTCTTCGGCGAGCCGACGCCCGCCGCGGCCGTGGCGCGCGTCGCGCCCGGCGCCTACACCGAGACGCCGACGTCCGACGCGCGCGTCCGCGTGCTCGAGGCGGCCGCCGCGATCGCGCCGCGGATCGAGGTCCACGCGCCTGCCGTCTCGGACGGGACCCACCGCGGGCGGCTCGCGATCGATCTGCCGCGCCGCGCCGCGCGCGCGGTCGGCTTCGCCGCCGCGGAGCCGGGCGATCGCTTCTCCGGGCGCTTCGTCCACGCGTTCTTCGACGACGAAGCGATCCTCGAGGAGGCGGCGCGCGCCGGCCTCGACTTCGTGGCGCGCCGCGGCGCCTGGGTGATCCTCGACGGCGCCGCCCGCGCGCGCGCCGGCCGCGTCGCGAAGGCCGAGCGCGCCGAGCCGTTCCGGCGCGAGGTCCTACGCGCGCTCGCCATCGTCCGCCGCGCGGAGCGCCTCCGGCTCGCGAATGCCCCCGAGCGCGCGGTCCGCGCGATGCGCGAGCGCGGCAGTCGCGAGCCCGCCCGCGGCCCCGTCGGCCGCGCGCGTCTCCGACGAGCGATCGGCTGGGTCGACGCGGCCTACCTCGGCGGACCGAACTGCTTTCGGCGGACCCTCACGGAGATCGCGCTCGACGCCGGCGCGGCGCGCGAGACGCTCGTGTTCGGGCTCGACCTCGGCCGCACGGGCCACGTCGCCTTCAAGGACAGCGAGGAGCGCACCTTCGACGTCGCGTTCGAGGTCCCACCCGACGCGCGCCCCCCCGATGGCTCATGAGTCGCCCGCACAAGGACGTTGACGTTCGAGCCGCGCTGGGGCGATAGATCCTCCGCATGCGCTACTACGTGTCGCTCGACCCCGCGGCCACGCACGATCCCACCGTGGTCGAGGTCAACGAGCTGCCGACGGGCCAGCTCGAGGTCACGCTCGGGGGCAAGGTCGTCCCGGTCGACGTGGTCTGGCTCGACGGCACCGCGTCGATCCGCGTCGGCGGCCGCGTGGTCGATCTGACGGTCGAAGGTCAGCCGCCGGAGATCGGCGCGATCGCGAGCGGACACCGCTCGTACGTGCGCGTCGAGAGCGAGCGTCAGCGCGCGGCGGCGGCGGCGCACAAGGGCGGCGGGGGCGGCGGCGAGAAGGTCGTCAAGGCGCCGATGCCGGGCCGCGTCGTCCGCGTCCTCGTCGCCGCCGGCGCCGACGTCGAGGCCGGCGCCACGCTCTGCGTGATCGAGGCGATGAAGATGGAGAACGAGGTCAAGGCGAAGGCCGCGTGCAAGGTCGTCGACGTCCTCGTCACCGAGGGCGCGACCGTCGAAGGCAGCGCCAAGCTCTTCACGCTCGGCTGAGGACCGATGCAAGCGTCCCGAAGGCGCCTCTTCCTCGTCCACGCGCCGACGCCGATCGAGCGTCGGACCGCGCTCGACGCGATCGTCGGCGCGAAGGTCTGGATCAAGCGCGACGACGCGACCGGCGGCGCCGAGGCCGGCAACAAGGTCCGCAAGCTCGAGTTCCTCCTCGCCGACGCCCTCGACCGCGGGGCCGAGGTCGTCATCACGTGCGGCGGGCTCCAGTCGAACCATGCGCGCGCCACCGCGCTCGTCTGCGCGCGGCTCGGCCTCCGCGCCGTGCTCTACCTACGCGTGCCCGATCCCGCGCGCGCCGCCCGCGAGCTCGAGCTCTCCGGCAACGTCCTGCTCGACCGGCTCGCGGGCGCCGAGGTGTGCTTCATCTCGCCGGCCGAGTACCGGGAGCGCGGCGCGATCATGGAGCACGCGCGGCGCGAGCTCGAGGCGGAGGGCGCTCCGGCGTACGTCGTCCCGGAGGGCGGCTCGAACGGGCTCGGCTCGCTCGGCTACGTCGAGGCGATGCGGGAGGTGCGGAGCCAGCTCGATCTCGGCCTCTGCGAGGACCTGCCGTTCGAGCGTGGCGTCCCCGCGCACTTCGACGTGGTCGCGCACGCGTGCGGCTCGGGCGGGACCGCCGCCGGCGTCGCCCTGGGAGCGGCGAGCGCGCGGGTCGCCCGCGAGACGTGGGCCTTCGCGGTCTGCGACGATCGGGCCACCTTCGAGACGACCATCGGGCGGATCGCGGCCGAGACGCGCGGCTACGACCCGTCGCTGCCGCCGCTCGCGCTGCTCGAGGCGAGCTCGACGCCGGGCGCGCGCGCCGCCGCTCCGGACGGGTCGGCGCCGCTCGTCGTCGACGACCGCGCGAAGGGCCCGGCGTACGCGGTGATGGACCTCGAGCAGAAGCGCTTCCTCGCGCGCGTGGCGCGACGGACGGGGCTCGTGCTCGATCCCGTCTACACCGGCAAGGCGATGTGGGGCCTCGCGCGCGCGGTCGAGCGCGGCGACATCGCCGCGGACGCGAACGTGCTGTTCATCCACACCGGTGGCCTCCCCGGCCTGCTCGCGCAGGGTGAGGAGCTTCGCGAAGCGCTCGAAGAGCGCTAGTGTCCCGAGTCCACGGACTCGAGACGCTAGAGCACCGTCTGCGATGGAGAAGCCCGCGAAGGTCAAGGACAAGCCGCCCCGAGACGAGGCGCGAGGCGTCCGCTTCGACGTCGCCGCCTGGGGCCTCGTCCTCGCCGCGGGCTGCCGCGCCGTCGAGATCTTCCTCGAGGCCCAGTCGATGGCGGGCGCCGTCGGGCAGGCCGTGCTCGTCGAGTGGGGGAGCTCACGCCTCGGCGTCGCCTGGAGCGATCCGAGCAAGCCGACGACCGGCGCCGCCATCGCGCGCCGCGCGGCCGCCGGCGCCGCGGTCGGCCTCGCCGTCGCGGGCATCGTCTTCGCGACCCTCGCGGCGACGCACGCGGCGACGCTCGGACCGGCCGTTTCGCAGGTCGAAGCCTCGGTCCTCGTGCTCGGGTTCGCGACGGCGGGGATCCACGCCTGGCGTGACGAGCTCCTGCTGCACGGAATCACGCTGCGGGCGCTCGGCGGCTCGGTGCCCGCGCTCGGCCGCGTCGTGGCGTGCGGCGTGACCTCCGCGGGCGCCGCGCTCGGCCGGAGCGACGCGACCGCGCGAACCGTGTTCGTCGCGCTGCTCCTCGGGATGCTCTTCGGCGCGCTCTGGATCCGCGACGGCGGCGCCTGGCAGCCTTGGGCGGCGCACGCCACGTTCCGGTGGACCATCGGGACGTTGCTCTCCGGCGGCCTCGTGCACGCGCAGATCGCCGACGACACCTGGGGCGGCGGGAGCGGCTGGCTCGCCGGGACGGCCGCCGTCGTCGCGCTCGTCCCGGTCAGCGTCGGCGCGCTCGTCTGGACGGCCCGGCGAATGTCGCCAAGATCCGCCGGAGTCGGATAGGATTCCGTCCCGAAGGATGCGTCACAGCCAGGGGCCGCCGGGCACGTCCACGCACGACGAGCCGTTCGAGTACGAGACACGACGGCAGACGCCGTCGATCGGACTGACGCGCGACTCCGACAAGCCGACGGACTCCTCGAACGAGGACTTCCTGTTCCACCTGTACCGCGGGAGCGAGCTCCTGCAGGACAACCGCGTCCACGAGGCGAAGGAAGAGCTCGAGCGCGCGCTCCACCTCCAGCCGCGCGACTCGAAGGGACAGGACCTCATCGCGGTCGTCTACTTCCGCCTCGGCCTCTACCCGCGCGCGATCCAGATCTACGAGGCCCTCCGGCGCAAGAACGCGAACGACACGGCGCTGCTCCTGAACCTGGCGCTCTGCTACCTGAAGACGGGGCAGCCCGACCTCGCGCGAAAGGACCTCGAGCACCTGCTCGCCCAGAACCCGACGCACTCGCGCGCGTGGGGATACCTCGGGCTCGCGTGCGAGCGCGTAGGCGACCTCGTCCAGGCCGAGCGCGCCTTCGCGCAGGGCGGCCACCACCAGATGGCGCGACGCATGTCGGCGCGGATCGAGGGCGCGTCGATCATCCCGCTCGCCCCCGCGGAGTCGCAGCCGACGCGCGAGGTGCGCGAGGTCGCCGGCGCCGCCTACCAGGAGCTCGACGCGGGCGAGCTCTCGTTCGCGCTCGCCGAGCCGACGAGCGAGCGTAGCAACGAGGACGGCGCGGCGCAGAGCTGGCGCCCACACGAGCTCGGACAGCTCCGCGCGAGCGAGCGCGCGGCGGAGCGGACGGCGCCCGATCGCGCCCCCGAGCGGCTCGAGACGCGCAGGCCCGACACCCGCGACGGAGCGCCGATCGTCTCCTCGGTCCCGCAGCTCGGTCACAGCCAGTCGCTCAACCGGAGGCCGACGCTGATCGCGCCCGTCGGCGCTCCGCCGGCGCACGAGATGGGCGCGGTCGACTACGCCGCGCTCGAACGGATCCCGTCGCAGCGCCCGCCTTCGATCGGGCTCGACGACGCCGGCATCGTCCCGGCGCCGTCCGTGCGTCATCCGGTCGTGGCCGTGCCGAGCCCGTTCGGACCGGCGAAGTCACACGAGGCGCAGCCGAACGTGCATAGTACACGGACGCTCCTGCCGCCGCTCGGCGCCCCGGCGAGCGGCGCGCCGCCCCCGCCGGCGCCGGTGGAGACGCTCGCGCGCGCGCCGAGCGAGGCGCCGTCGGTCGCGCCGAGCACGCCGCTCGGGATCGGCCCGACCGCCGCCGGCCCGCCGCACGCTCCCCACGCGGGCGGCGCGGCAGAGGCGCCCGGCGCGGCCGGCCCGGTTCGATTCCCGGACACCGGCGTCGCGCTCCACGCGTCGGGCCTCGCGCTCGTCCGTACGACCGCCGAGATCGGCTTCGCCGCGCGCCTCGAGTCGATCCGGGCGCAGCAGAGCGGGCTCGAGATGCGGCTCGTCGAGCGCCGCGTGAAGGGCAAGTCGAGCGGCGAGTCGTTCGGCGGCGCCACGAGCCCGATGGTGCTCGCCTCGGGGGACGGCCAGCTCGTCCTCGCGGCGCGCCCCGGACGGAAGCTCGCGGCCTTCGCCGTCGGGGGCGAGATGTGCTTCGCGCGCGAGGACGTGCTCCTCGGCTTCGGCGGCGGGCTCTCGTTCGAGAACGGCCGCCTGGCGACGGGCGAGGGCGAGTCGGTCCAGGTCGTACAACTCCGCGGCGACGGCTCGGTGCTCCTCGAAGCGATCGGCGAGATCCTGACGCTCGCGGTGCGCCCCGATCGCAGCTTGAGCGTGCGGCGCGAGGTCATCTTCGGCTGGTTCGGCCGCCTGGTCCCGCGCGCCCTGTCGCCGAGCGACGCCCCGTGCGGTCAGCGCGGCCTCGTCAGCTTCGCCGGCGAGGGCAAGGTCCTCGTCACGAGCACGTGACGAGGCGTCAAGATCGAGGATGACGCCGGCGCGAGGGAGGGCTACACAAGCCCGGTGAGCGAGGACGCGAGCCGATCGCGTGCAGAGCGTCGCCAGTCGCTCCGTCAAGACGCGTTCAACATCCCGAACCTGCTGACGATGGGCCGGATCGCGATGATCCCGCTCTGCTTGTGGTTCCTCGATCAAGACACCCCGCGGTCGGGGTTCTGGGCGGCGCTCGTCTTCACGGCCGCCGCCATCACCGACGTCCTCGACGGCTACCTCGCGCGCAAGCTCGGGGTCGTGAGCGTGCTCGGCAAGCTCATCGATCCGCTGGCGGACAAGCTCATCGTCATGGCTTGCCTCGTCTGGATGGTGAAGATGGATCGCATGCCGGCGTGGGCGGTGATCGTCCTTCTCGCGCGCGAGTTCAGCGTGACGTCGCTCCGGAGCGTCGCCGCGAGCGAGGGCGTCATCATCTCCGCAGGCCAGGAAGGCAAGACGAAGACCGCGCTGCAGATGCTCGGCATCATCGTGCTCCTCTCGGGTTACCCCTACCACCTCTCCTATCTCGGGCTCGATCTCGGCGTCGTCGATCTCGCAGCGGTCGGACGCGTGCTCGTCTACCTCTCGCTCGTCTTCTCGGTGGCGAGCGCGGCGCAGTACCTCTCGCTGTTCTCCGATGCGGTCGAGGCGAAGAAGGAAAAGCTCCGCTCCGACGAGAGCACGCGCTCGCTCTGAGCGCCGCGCCGGCGGCGCTGGGCCGCCGACCGCCGGCCGGCCGACCACTCTGGAGCCAGCGGGCCGACGGCGCCGAGTTGCCGCTTGCCAGGTCGCGAGCTTCCGTGCCATCAAGGTGGCGTGAAACGCCCTTCGTCCCCCACCCCGCGCGCGATGCGCTGGCGCATGGGCGCCGCGCTCTTCCTCATCGTCGGCGGCCTCACCGCCGCCGTGGCCGCGTGCTCGAACCAGGGCGAAGGCGAGCGCTGCGAGATCCTGAACGGCGACGACGACTGCAAGTCCGACGAGGGCCTCTCCTGTTATCCGGCCGATCAGCTGAGGGACAAGACGGCCGAGCGCTGCTGCCCGCGCGACCGCTCGAAGGCGACGCACCCGGCCTGCATCGCCCCGACGACGGTCGTCGGCGACGCCGCGACGCCCGCGGACACCGGCCCGCCGCCCACCCAAGACGCATCGACGCCCGACGCCGACGCGTCCCCCGACGCGGACGCCGGGGACGCGGGCTAAGGGGCGCGCGCGTGTCGCCTGCCGCGCTGCTCGAGCAGGCGCAGAACGCCCTCTTGCTGTCGGTGGCGGTCGCCCTGCCCGTGCTCGCGGTCGCGGCCGTCGTCGGGCTCATCGTCGCCGCGTTCCAGGCGGCCTCGCAGATCCAGGACCCGACGATCGCCCACCTGCCGCGGCTGCTCGCGGTCGTCGCCGCCCTGGTCGTGCTCGGCCCCTGGATGGGCAGCCAGATCGGGGCGTTCGCCGAGCGCATGCTCGAGATGGCCGCCGCGCGCTGACGGCGGACCGCCCCGCCCCGAAGGAACGCGGCTCCGGACGCGAGGTTGACCCCGGCGCGGCCGTTTGGTACCTCGGCACTGAATGAGTGAATCCTCACTCAGTTTGCGCCGGCGCCGCGCCAGCCGCGGAAGGGACGACGCACGGCCGCCGCAAGACCGCCCGGCCGCCCGCGCCAAGGGCAATGGCGAGCGCGCCGCGACCCGCAAGGGCGACGGCGACAAGCGCCGGCGCGCCGGCGACAAGCGCGATCGCATCCTCAGGGCCGCCGTGAAGGTCTTCGCCCAGAGCGGCTTCCACGCCACGCGCGTGAGCGAGGTCGCCAAGGCGGCCGGCGTCGCGGACGGGACGATCTACCTCTACTTCGAATCGAAGGAGGAGCTGCTCTTCTCGCTCTTCGAGGACCGCGTGAGCAAGCTGCTCTCGTTCATGCGCGAGGAGCTGCCGAAGAAGCCCGACGCGCCGGCGCGCCTCCGCGCGATCATCGACATGCAGCTCGGGCTGCTCGAGGGCGAGCGCGACCTCGCCGAGGTCATCACGGTCATCCTCCGCCAGTCGACGCGCCTGATGAAGGAGTTCGCGGCGCCTCACTTCAACGCGTACCTCGACGCGATCGCGAAGATCATCGCCGAGGGCCAGGCGACGGGCGCGTTCCGGCAGGACGTCTCGCCTCACATCGCGGCGCGCGCGATCTTCGGCGCGCTCGACGGCATCACGCTCACCTGGGCGCTCGGCCGCGCCGAGCAAGGCGCGCTCGGCCGCGCCGCAGGTCAGCTCGCCGACGTGCTCCTCCGCGGCCTCGCGCCGTGACGACCCCTCGGGGGCCGGAGAAGCTGCTCGCCGCGCGCGCGCGAGCGCTCGAGGCGACGCGCGCCTTCTTCGCCTCGCGCGGCTACCTCGAGGTGGAGACCCCGATCGCGATCCCGTCGCCCGGGCTCGATCTGCACCTCGACGCGTTCGAGACCGTCCCGACGGGAGTGAAGGGCGGCGCCGCGCCCTCGAAGCGCTTCCTCTCGACCTCGCCCGAGTACCAGATGAAGCGCATGCTCGCGGCGGGGCACGGTCGCATCTTCCAGATCACGCGCGCCTTCCGCGCGGGTGAGCTCGGCGAGCGGCACAACCCGGAGTTCACCATCCTCGAGTTTTACCGCCCGCACGCCGGGGTCGAGGCGGTGATGCGCGACACCGAGCAGCTCGTCGCGCGCGTCACCGGCGGCTTCGTGTCGATCGACGGGCGGACGATCGACGTTCGCCCCCCCCTGCCGCGCCTCACGCTCCTCGACGCGTTCGAGCGCTTCGCCGGCACGGCGCCGGACGAGACGCTCCGCCTCGCCGACCGCGACGAGGACGCGTTCTTCGAGAAGCTCGCCTTCGAGGTCGAGCCCGCCCTCGCGGCGCTCGATCGCGGCGTCTTCGTCACCGAGTACCCGGCGTCGCAGGCCTCGCTCGCGCGCAAGAAGCCGGGCGATCCGCGCGTCGCCGAGCGCTTCGAGCTCTACGTCGCCGGCGTCGAGCTGTGCAACGGCTTCGGCGAGCTCACCGACGCGGCCGAGCAGCGGGCGCGCTTCGAGCGCGACCAGGCGGCGCGCGCGGCCGCGGGCAAGCCGGTCTACCCCATCGACGAGCGCTTCCTCGAGGCGCTCGCGCGCGGGATGCCCGCGGCGGGGGGCAACGCGATCGGCTTCGACCGCCTCGTCGCCCTCGCGTGCGGGACGCGCTCGATCGCCGAGGTCCTCGCCTTCACCGACGACGAGCTGTGAGGCTGCGGCAGGGCGCGCTCCCCCGCCTCCCGTGACGAGGCCCTCGGGCGTGTGGTACGCGTTTCGCGTGCTCCGGTTCGAAGAAGCCCTCGCGCGCATCCTCGCCCTCGGGACGCCCACGCTCGAGGTGGAGCGCGTCGCGATCGAAGACCTCGACGGTCGCGTGCTCGCCGACGACCTCGTCGCGCGCGCGGATCTGCCGGGCTTCGACTACAGCGCCATGGACGGCTACGCCGTCCGCACGCGTGACCTCGAGGGCGAGCCGCCCCTCCGCTTGCCCGTCCGCGGCGAGAGCCGGACGGGCGCCGTGCCGGACGCCCTCGAGGCGGGCGCGGCGATGCGCATCTTCACCGGGGGCGCCGTCCCCGCCGGCGCCGACGCGGTCGTCATGCAGGAGAACGTCACGCGCGACGGCGACGTCGCCGTGCTGACCGCGCGGCCGCGCGCCGGGCAGAACATCCGGCGCCGCGGCGCCGATCTCGCGGCGGGCGCGACCGCGATCGTGAAGGGGACGCGGCTCCGGCCCGCGCACCTCGCGCTCGCGGCGGCGCTCGACGACGCCGAGATCCCCGTGACGAGGCGACCCGAGGTCGCGATCCTCGCGACGGGCGACGAGCTCCGGCGCCCCGGGACCGACGCCGTGCCGGGGACGATCCCCGAGTCGAACACCGTGGTCCTCCGCGCGATGGCGCGCCGCGCCGGCGCCCGCGCGCGCGCCCTGCCCTTCGTCCGCGACGAGCGCGCCGCGACCGAGCGCGCGTTCGCGGCCGCGCTCGAGGAGTCCGACGTCGTCGTCACGATCGGCGGCGTGAGCGTCGGCGATCACGACCTCGTCCGCCCGGCGCTCGAGGCCGTGGGCGTGACGCTCGACTTCTGGCGCGTCGCGATGAAGCCCGGCAAGCCGCTCGCGGTCGGGCGCTTCGCGCGCAGCGGACGGCGCGACGCGATCGTCCTCGGTCTTCCGGGCAACCCCGCGAGCGCCATCGTCACATTCGCGCTCTTCGGCGTGCCGCTCCTGCGGGCGCTCCAGGGCGACGCGCGTCCGTTTCCCGCCCGGCTTCGCGCGCGCATGACGCGCGCGCACGTGCACGATCCCGGTCGGCTGGAGCTCGCGCGGGCGACCGTGACCCACGCCGAGGACGGGCAGCTTACTGTGACCACGCACGGCAACCAGGCGAGCGGCGCGGTGACCGCGACGGCGCACTCCGACGCGCTCGTGTTCATTCCAGCGGAATCGAACGGCGTCCCCGCGGGCGCCGAGGTCGACGTCCTCCTCCTGAGCGATCTCTCTGCCTGATCGAGGCTCCAGCAGATGACGAAAAAAGGCATCACGCTCACGCACCTCACCGGCGAAGGCCATGCGCACATGGTCGACGTCGGCGAGAAAGACGTCACGACACGACGGGCGACCGCACGCGCCCGTGTGCGCATGACCGAGGCGACCTTTCGCGCGCTCTCTCTCGGCGAGACGCCGAAGGGTGACGTGCTCGCCGCGGCGCGCATCGCCGGCATCCAAGCCTCGAAGCTCACGCCGCAGCTCATCCCGCTCTGCCACGCGGTGCACCTCACGCGCGTCGAGGTGGCGATACGCCTCGAGGACGGCGCCGCGATCGTCGATGCGACCGCCGAAGCGCGCGACCGCACCGGCGTCGAGATGGAGGCGATGGTCGCGGCGAGCGCCGCCGCGCTGACCCTCTACGACATGCTCAAGGCGGCCGATCGCGGCATGTCGTTCGACGTCGAGCTGCTCGAGAAGCGCGGCGGCCGAAGTGGACACTGGACGCGTCCGTCGCACGACGCGAGCGCCGCGGGCGCGGGCGGCGAAGGCGCGACAGGCGAAGGCGCGGGCGGCGAAGGCGCGGGCGGCGCCGGGCGATGACAGAGGCGGCGTGGATCGACGTCCGCGAGGCGCCGCTCTCGGTCGACGAGGCGCTCGCGTGCGTTCGGCGGCCGGGCGCCGGCGGGCTCGCTGTGTTCGTGGGCGCCGTGCGTGACGAGAGCGCGGGACGCGCGGTGACGCGCCTCGAGTACTCCGCCTACGCGTCGATGGCGAAGCGCGAGATGGAGCGCATCGCCATCGAGATCGAAGCGGAGCTCCCCGGCACGCGGGTCGCCGCCATGCACCGCATCGGATCGCTCGAGGTCGGCGACGCCGCCGTCGTCTGCGCCGCGAGCGCGCCTCATCGCGGCGAGGCGTTCAAGGCGTGCCGGGAGCTCATCGATCGCATCAAGTCGCGCGTGCCGATCTGGAAGCGCGAGATCGGCCCCGACGGAGCGGCGTGGGTCGGCTGGGAGGACGCGCGCTGCGGACCAGGCCACGAGCACGGCGCCGCGGGCGAGGACGCGCGCGAGGACGGCACCTCGCACGAGCACGCACACGAGCACGCACACGCGCCGCGAGAGCCCACATCGGAGCGCGGCGACCCGACGACGTGACGGCATAGAGACGTCGCTGTTTATCGGGGCTGCTAGCGTCACGACCGATGCGGACGCGCTCGTTTCTAGCCCTCCTGCTCCTCGGCTGCGGCGCGGCGAGCGGCGAGCCGATCCCTTCGCCGGATCCCGCGGCGGGCTCGACGGGATCGGACACGTCCGACACGCGCCCGGCGCCCGGCGACTCCGCGGAGCCCGACGCGCCCGCGGGACCGGACGCCCCGGTCACCTCGCCGGACGGCGGCGCGGCGCCTCCGCCGACGTTGCGCGAGAACCGTGACCGGTTGATCGACACGCTCGCGACGCGACGCGGAACGACGCGCTGTCCCCTCTGGACCGAGCTCACCGACACGCAGCGCGGGGTGTTCCTCACGATCAGCGATCTGCTCGGCAAGCGATCGTTCGTCACCAACGATCCGCCCGGCGGAAAGGCGCGCGCCGGGGCCGACCTCGCGATGGCGCTCGACCACGTCACGATGGTCTACGACATCCGCGACTCGTTCGGAAAGAACGGCGGCGCGGGCAACCGCATCTGGCTCCAGGTCGACGCGACACTCATCGCCGCGCTCCGCGACTTCGACGGAGCGCTGCCCGAGTGGAGCAAGAGCAAGGACTTCGCCGGCCCGCACGCGCCCTTCGACGCGAGCTCCGAGACGAACACCGGCCAGCCGACGGGCCAGGCGCATTTCTGGTCCGCCGACGCGAAGTCGAAGCCCCTTGGCCGTCCGGGCGTCGAGGACGTCGACGATCCGCGCGCCGTCGAGATCGACATCGACTACAACCTGATCCACGACTCGAACCCCGAGGGGACCTACTTCCCCAACGGCAAGGGCCGCGCCTACTACACCAAGGTGTGGACGCCGAAGGGCGTCGGCGGCAGCCCCGAGCTCGACTACGTGCCCACGGGCTGCGCGAACTGAGGACCCGTCCAAGCGTCGGACGATCCGGGGAGCTCGAGGGGTGAAACTCTCGAGAAAATAGCCGTCAGCCGCCCGCAACCGGCGGGATCAGCGCGACGACGTCCCCCTCCGCGAGAGCCTCGTCGTTCGTCGCGAACGTCTCGTTGCGCGCGAAGCGCACCGACGCGAGCCGTCCGGCGAGCGCCGCGTGGTGCCGCGCGAGAAACGTGGCGAGATCGGCGATCGTGACGACGTCCGACGGGAGCGTGACGCGCTCTTCGTCGCGCCCGACGAGCTCCCGGACCGCGGCGAAGTAGAGGAGCGTGATCGTCATCCAGCGCCCCCGTGACCGTGGTGCTTCGTTCGCCCGTTCACGAGGTCGACCGCGTGAGCGAGCACCGGCGCGATGAGCGCGCGGGCGCCGAGCCTCGCCGCCTTCTCGCTTCCGGGGAGCATGAAGACGAGGCAGGTCCCCACCGTTCCGGCCGTCGCGCGCGAGAGGATCGCGCGCGGCCCGATCTCGTCCCACGAGAGGCGCCGGAAGGCCTCGCCGAACCCGTCGAGCGGCTTGTCGAAGAGCGCCGCGAGCGCCTCGAGCGTGACGTCGCGGGGCGCGATGCCGGTCCCTCCCGAAAAGACGATCGCGTCCGCCTCGCCGCGCGCGACCGCGTCCGTGACGACGCCCGCGATCGCCGTCGGTTCGTCGGGGACGATCGCGTGGCGCACGTGCACGAAGGCAACGAGCTCTTCCACGAGCGCCTTGCCCGACGCATCGTCCGCAGCGGTGCGGGTGTCGCTGACCGTGACGGTGATGACGCGCGCGGGCGAGCTCATGATCGACGGCATCCTAGTCCTTCGGCCCCTGGATTTCGACGGGACGAGGTACGACCGCGCGCCGTCGAGCGTCGCACCGAGCCGTGGCGTGAACCTCGCCTTGCCCTCGCACCGACGATGCGCGATACGCTCTTGGCTTCCGCCGCTCCCCGCCTCGGCCCACACGCCTCAGCTCGCACCATGGTCGCCCTCCCCGTCCTCCAGTCACGCCCCTCGCCGGCCACCCCGCCGCGCTCGGTGCGCCTGTCGCTGACGGACCGCTGCGACCTCGCCTGCGTCTATTGCCGGCCGGACAGGCGCGACGGCTACCTCGAGGACCGCCTCGAGATCGACGCGTGGAAGACGATGGCCTCGGGCCTCGTCCGCGCGGGCGTCCGGCGCGTGCGCCTCACCGGCGGCGAGCCGCTGCTCCACCCCGCGGTCGTCGAGGTGGTGGGCTTCCTCGGCACCCTCGGCCTCGACGATCTCGCGCTGACCACCAACGCCACGCGGCTCGAGCGCCACGCCCGCGCGCTCCGCGAGGCAGGCCTCCGGCGCGTCAACGTCTCGCTCGACACGCTCGACCCCGCGCGCTTCCGGCGGATGACGCGCGGCGGGAAGCTCGACGTCGTCCTCAGCGGCGTCGACGCCGCGCTCGCGGCCGGCTTCGACGAGATCAAGCTGAACGCCGTCGTCCTCCGCGGCGAGAACGACGCGGAGCTCGAAGACATCGTTCGCTGGTCGTGGGAGCGCGGCATCGTCCCGCGCTTCCTCGAGGTGATGCACATCGGCGAAGGCGCGAAGCTGAAGGACCGCGTCGTCCGCGCGAGCGAGATGCGGGCTCGCCTCGCGCACCTGCTCGCGAACGGCGACGCCGTCGCCGAGGCCGATCGCGGCCCGGCGAAGTACCTCTTCGCGCGGCACGAGGCAGACGGCCCCGGCCGCCGGAAGGTCGGCTTCATCACCGGCACGAGCGACACGTATTGCAAGGGCTGCGACCGCCTCCGCGTCGCGGCCGACGGCACGCTCCGCCCGTGCCTCGCGACGAACGACGGCCTCTCCGCCGGTCAGATCGCCCGCGGCGGCGATGCCTCGGCGATCGCGGCCGCGGTCGACGACGCCTGGCGGAACAAACCCGACGGCGACGTGTGGAAGGGCTGCACCGAGCCCGACGCCGCCTCCGTCTCGATGCGCGGCATCGGCGGCTGAGTCAGGTCGGCTCGCCCGCCGCCATCACGTCGAGGCCGACGATCTTCATGAGCCGGAGCGCGTTCGAGCTCTGGACGATGCCCTGCCGGAGCCGGTAGTCGAAGCTCATCACCTCGCCCTCGACCTGCTCCTCGAAGTGGACGTTCTTCACGTTGTCCGGCTTCTCCTTCTCGAGATCGCCGAGCCCGAGGTCGTGTGTCGAGACGGCGCCCATCGCGCCGCGCGCGAGGAGCTCCATCAGGATGGCGCGCGCGCCGATGAGCCGCTCGCGCGTGTTGGTGCCGTGGAGGATCTCGTCGAGGAGGAACAAGAGCGTGCCCTCCGCCGGATCGGCGTGCACCTTGCGCGCGAGATCGAGCACGAGCTTGAGCTTCTTCAGCTCCGCGTAGAACCGGCTCGTCCCCTCCTCGAGCGAGTCGGAGACGCGCATGCTCGTCGCGACCTCGAGCCGCGAGGCGCGGAGCGACTTCGCGCAGACCGGGCCGCCCGTGTTCGCGAGGACCGCGTTGATCCCGATCGCGCGGAGGAGCGTGCTCTTGCCCGACATGTTCGAGCCGGTGACCACGAGCGCGTGGCCCGGCCCCGCGACGGTGACGTCG
Organism: Labilithrix sp.; assembly: GCA_019637225.1. GTDB lineage: Bacteria > Myxococcota_A > Polyangia > Polyangiales > Polyangiaceae > Labilithrix. The sequence continues at coordinate 46,626 of JAHBWC010000014.1, read as the reverse complement.
TTCGAAACGCGCTTGTCGCCGTCGATGAGCGGATGGCCGAGCGACTCGGCCTCGAACGTGCTCCGATCGGTGACGATCTCGGGGAAGGCGTGGTCCGGGTTCTCGAACGCGAAGCCCGCGATCGACGCGAGCGCCTCGAGCTCCGCGAGCGCGCGGAACCAGCCGAACGCCGCCTTGCCCGCGCGGTCGCGCCAGCCCTCGAGCGCGAGCCCGCACCAGAGGTCCCACATCAGCGCGGGGCCGATGAAGAAGCGGAACACCTCGTTGTTGCGCGCGTCGACGAAGCCGACGATGCGCGAGAGCGCCGCCATCTCGCGCGTAGCCGACGCGCCGCTCTCCTTCAGGCGCCCCTGGAGACCGACGAGCAGCGGGGCGTCGAGCTTCTCGTCCTCGAGCAGCGCGAGCATTCCGCCGTAGCGCGAGAGCGCGCTCTCCTTCGACGACGCCGCTTCGAGAGACGGCTGGATCCGCGCGCGGAGCGCGCCGAGGACGCCGACGCCGAGGGCGAACGGCAGGAGGAACAAGAGGCGGTGCACGAGGCCCATGCCGCCCGCGACCATGGTCCCGACGGTCGCGAGCGGGAGGATGATCGCGACCGCGCGGAGCCCTCGCGGGAGCCGCCCGCCGCCGGCGTTCGACTGCGCCTGGCCGGCCCACATGACGAAGGGCCGCGGATCGGGCTTGTCGGCCTGATCGTCGAGGAGAGAGCCGAGCGCCGCGAGCTCCTCGCGGAGCGCGAGCCTCGGCGCGAGATCGCGGACCGCGGTCTGCCGCTGCCTCACGGCCTCGGCGAACGCGTCGATCCCCGACGGCGCGCCCTCTCCCGAGAGCCAGCGCGCGAGGACCTCCTCGCCGTAGCGCGTGGAGGTCGCGTCGAGGCGCTGGAAGAGCGACGCTCGGCCGAAGACGTCGAGGTCGCCCGCGTACGGGTGCGTGGCGACCGCCCACCGATCGCCGGTGGACGGGAACGAGCGCCACTTGCCCGCCATGCGCGCGAGGGCGCGCTCGTGGAAGCGCATCGCGGCGAGCGCCTTGTCCTTCTGCGCGTGGATGCGCGCGTGGACGACCACGAGCGTCGCGAACGTCAGGACCAGCGCGAGCACGCCGAGCCAGGTCTCGCGCGGCACGCTCGCGAACGCGATGGCGCCGACGAGGCCGATCGCGCCGAGCGCGGCGACGAGGCGACCGTTGCCGATCGTGCGGGCCTTGGACTCCAGCGCATCGGCCGCTGCCTTTCGCGCGGCGAGCGCGGCCTCGTGTTTCTCTCGCGGACCCGTCACGGGACGGGACCCTTATCACGCCTGCCCGCCCGCCGGGGGCGACGGAGCCCGAGCGCGCGGGGCCCGCGAGCCGGAGCGCGCGACTCACGCAGCGCGGCGACGACGAACGAGCGGGGCCGCCGACGGCGCGGCCGGACGGGCGGGAGCCGCCGGGCGCCGCGCGCAGGCGACCGCGACGGCGAGCCCCGCGAGCGAGAGGCGGAGGCCCGCAGGGCTGCGCTGGACGAGGCCGCTCCGGGCGAGCGAGCCGAGGGCCCGGCGGACGTCGGTCTCTTCGCCCCCGACACGAACGACCAGCTGTTCGAGCGTCGGGGGAGTGCGGCGACGGGCAAGGCGGAGGAGGGCGCGGAGGACGTCGATCTCGAGGCTCATGAAGTGAGCTTACGTTCAGCACTGAACGTCCGTCCACTAAACGCCGTCGATTTTCACGCGAGCCCTGAAAATCAGGCTCTTCCGCGCAGGATCAGAGCGCCACGCCGATCTCGCGGAGGAGGAAGGACAGCTCGTCCGCCAGCTCGTCGGCGAGCTTCGAGACGGGCTTGCCGGCGCCGTGGCCCGCCTTCGTCTCGACGCGAATGAGCACGGGGCGGTCCGGATCGCCCTGCGCCTCCTGCATCCGCGCCGCCATCTTGCGGGCGTGCATGGGGTCGACGCGCGTGTCGCTCTCGGCGGTGGTGAAGAGCAGCGAGGGGTACTTCTTGCCGTCCTCGACGCGGTGGTACGGCGAGTACGCCTTTAGGAACGTGAAGTGCTCCTCCTTGTCCGGATCGCCGTACTCCGGGATCCAGAGCTTCGCGATGCGGAAGCGGTGGTAGCGGAGCATGTCCGTCAGCGGCACGAGCGAGAGGCCGACGCGGAACATCTCCGGGTGCTGCGTGACCGCCGCCGCGACGAGCAGGCCGCCGTTCGAGCCGCCGATGACGCCGAGCCGCTCGGGCGAGGTGATCTTCTCCTTGAAGAGCGTCTCGGCGCACGCGAACAGATCGTTGAACGTGTTCTGCTTCTTCTCGAGCATCCCGGCGCGGTGCCACTCCTCGCCGAACTCGCCGCCGCCTCGGAGGATCGTCGTGACCCACACCGCGCCGCGCTGGACGCTCGCGAGGGCGCGGGCGCTGAAGCCGGGCGTCTGGTTCACGTTGAAGCCGCCGTAGCCGTAGAGCACCGTCGGGTTCGTCCCGTCGCGCTTCAGCCCCTTCTTCGCGATGACGAACATGGGCACGCGCGCGCCGTCCTTCGAGGTAGCGAAGAGCTGCGTCACCTCGATCGCGTTCGGCCCCGCGTCGGCGGCGAACTTCGCCCCGACGCGATCCCACGGCTCGAGGCGCCCGCCCTTCTGGAGGTCGACGCGGAACACCTGGGCGGGCGTGACGTACGAGGTGAACGTCACGAAGGCCTCCTCGCCGTCGCTCATCGTCGAGACGCCGGCGGAGCCGATGCCCGGCAGCGCGATCGCTCCCTTCGACTTGCCGTCGCGCGAGAAGCGCTCCACGCGCGACGACGCGTCGTGCATGTACGTGGCGATGATTTCGTCCTTGAGGACGTCGACGCCGTGGAGCACGTCCTTGCCCTCCGGCACGACCTCCTTCCACGCCGCGCGCTCGGGTTTCGCGTAGTCGACCGACAAGAGCTTGTAGCGCGGCGCGCCGTCGTTCGTGTGGATCCAGAGGCGATCGTTCTCCGGGATTGGCTCGAAGAGCGCCTGCGTCTTCACGGCGACCTCGGTCCACGGCGCGGCCGCGCCCTTCTGGAGGTCCCTCAGGTAGACTTCGCTCTTGTCCCATCCCATGTGGACGCGCACGACGAGCCAGCGCCCGTTCGGCGAGATCATCACCTGCGGGATGTCCGTCTTGTCGCGGCCTTCGCCGAAGACCATCTTGTCGGTCTTCGGATCGGCTCCGATCGTGTGGAGGTAGATGCGCGCGTGGTAGCGCTCTTCGCCGGCCGGCACCGTCCCCGGCTCGGGGTAGCGCGAGTAGTAGAAGCTCTTGCCGCCGGGCAGCCAGGCGACCGACGCGTGACGCGTGCGATCGATCTTGTCCGGGAGGTCCTTGCCCGTCGCGACGTCGCGGATCTGGAGCACGCTGTCTTCGCTCCCGGACTCGCTCTTGCCCCACGCGAGCAGCCGCCCGTCCCACGACGGGTACCACCAGTCGAGGGCGGTCGTGCCGTCGTCCGAGAGCGACGCGACGTCGATGAGCACACGGTCCTTGCCCGCGTGGCCGTCGCGGACCCACAACGTCGGCTGGTTCTGCGCGCCCTCGCGCTTCGTGTGGAAGTAGCGGAGCGCGCCCTTGCTCCCGCGAATGTCCGGGCCCGACACGTAGCCGATCTGCAAGAGCTCGGTCACCTCGCCCTTCAACCGCTCACGGCCGGAGATCGCGTCGAGCACCTTCCGCGTGTGCGCGTTCTGTGTCTCGGTCCACGACTTCACCTCGGCCGAGTCGCTGTCCTCGAGCCAGCGGTACGGATCGGGGACCTTCACACCATGGAGCGTGTCGACGACGTCGGTCTTTCGGGTCATGAGCCTCGTGCCCGTCGCGGAGGGCGTCTCTCGGATCGTGGGCGGCGGCGTCGCCGTGGTGACCGGCGGAACGACCGGCCGAGGAGGCTCCGCGCACGACGCCGCGAGCGAAGCCGCGAGGACCGTGACGGCGAGTGCGATGCTCGAGGTGACGTGCTTCATGACGGGGCACTCTAGTACCTCGAGCCACCGATTTCGATGGCTCGAGGTAGGCCCATGAGGACGGGACCCCGGACGGACGCCCCGCGCGCGATGGACCGCCGAACGAACGCCGGAGATCGGTGCTAGCGTTCGCGCGTGCCCGCCGACCTCGATCCCGCCGCCGCTCCGCCCGTCGAGACAGCGAAGCGTCCGCTCGTGCTCCTCTCCAACGACGACGGCTACGCGAGCCGCGGCATCCGGGCGCTCTTCGACGCGCTCGGGTCCTGGGCCGACGTGGTCATGGTCGCGCCCGAGAACGAGCAGAGCGCGAGCAGCCACTCGCTGAGCCTCCACCGTCCGCTGCGCGCGCGTGCGGTCGACGCGAACGTCTTCGCGATCGACGGGACTCCCGCCGACTGCGTCTACGTCGCGCTCCACGCCGGCAAGCGCTTCTTGCCGCGATGGCCGGACCTCGTCTGCTCGGGCATCAACCGCGGCCTCAACCTCGGCCAGGACGCCTTCTACTCGGGCACTGTCGCGGCCGCCCGCGAAGGCGCGCTCCGCGGCATCCCCGCGATCGCCTCGAGCGCTCATCCGAAGGGCGAGCTCCCGCGGTTCGCCGAGCGCACGTCGCTCCTCGCTCGCGCTCTGTTCGACGCGACGAAGGACACGGCGGTGCCGCGCCCTGGCCCCTCGGTGTCGCGGAGCACGCCGCTCCTGAACCTCAACTTTCCGCAGGCGTGGAACGGCGAGATCCGCCGCACCCGGCTCGGCGCGCGCGTCTACGAGGAGGTGATCGACGTCCGGCTCGATCCGCGCGGGCGCGAGTACATGTGGCTCGGCGGCCCCGGCGTCCATCACGATCCGGAGCCGGGCACCGACACCGACGCGTACGACGAGGGCGCGGCCTCGGTGACGCCGCTCATCCTCGACCTCACGCGCGCGAACGACGACGGCCTCGCCGAGCAGCTCCTCGAGAAGATCGCCGGCGTCTGAAGCTCGCGGCAGGGGCTCGAGGACGCGCGCGTTCGACGTCGACGGCGAGATGGGCTAGATCGCGCGCATGCTCTCCGCCGAGACGCTCGCCTACGCCAAGTCGAAGATCCGCGACATCCCCGATTTTCCGTCGAAGGGGATCGTCTTCAAGGACATCACCCCGCTGCTCGCGGATCCGCGCGCGTTCCACATCGTGCTCGACTCGATCGCCGAGCGCTTCATCGGCGAGCACGTCGACGCGATCGTCGGCGTCGAGGCGCGCGGCTTCATCTTCGGCGGTGCGCTCGCGGCGCGCCTCAACGCGAGCTTCGTCCCGGCGCGGAAGCCCGGCAAGCTCCCCGCGTCGGTCGACAAGGTCTCGTACACGACGGAGTACTCGACGGCCGAGCTCGAGATCCACAAGGAGTCGTTCCGGCGCGGCGCGCGCGTCGTCATCGTCGACGACGTCCTCGCGACCGGCGGCACCGCCAAGGCCGCGGCGAACCTCGTCGCCGCGCAGCACGGCGAGGTCGTCGCCTACGCGTTCGTGATCGAGCTCGAGTTCCTCAAGGGCCGCGGCGTCCTCGCCCCCGGCCGCATCGAGTCGGTCCTCGGGTACTGACGCGCTCGGACGATCGACGCGGTCTGACCGCCGGCGCTGACGTATGCTCCAGGGCGTGCGCCGGTCGAAGACGCTGCTCGCGGCCGCCCTGGCGACCGCCTCCCTCGCGGCGTCGCTCGCGGCGTGCGGAGACGACGAGCCGCCGGCAAGCGGCGCGTCTCCGGACGGCGGCGACGACGCGACGTTGCAGGCCGACGCCAGCACGGCGCCCGAGGACGCGCCCTCCTCCGGCGACGACGCCGACGCCGGGACCGACGCGTCGCGCTGCGACGACAAGGGCCTCCTCGCCGCGTACTCCTTCGACGAGACCGCCGGAGCGCTCGTGCGTGACTGCGGCCCGCTCCGGATGGACGGCACGCTCGAGGAGGCCGACGCCAGCGCGACGCGCGGCACGCGCAACGGCGGCGGCGCGCTCGAGGTGGCGCCCGGCGAGGGGTTCGTGGCGATCGGTCCGCGGCCGGAGCTCGAGCTCACCGGCGCCTTCAGCGTCGCGGCGTTCGTCCGGAGCGACGTCGCGCCCGGCGCCGCGGTGGGCGTCGTCTGGCATCGACCGGATCTCGGCTGGGAGCTCGCGCTCGACGCCGGCGGAGCGCTGCACGTCACGCTCGGCCTCGCGCCGGACGAGTCGCTCGACGCGACCTTCCCGCCTCTCACGCCCGGCGCGTGGACGCACGTGGCGTTCGTCTACGAGCCGGGGTTCCGCCTCGAGCTCTTCGTCGACGGCGCGAGCGTCACGCGCATCACCACCGTCGACGGCGGTCCGCTCCCGCCCGCGAACGTCGCACCGCCGACCGAGCCGACCGGCCTGCGCTTCGGCCACTTGCCGGCCACGCCGTCAACCTGGCGCGGCGGCATCGACGAGGTCCGGATCTACAGCCGCTGGCTCAACGACAGCGAGATCGCCTCGCTCGCGGCGCGCTAGACCGGCGCTCACTTGCGTCACGCTTTCTGGCGCTCGGGACCGGCGCAACTGCGTTGCGGGTTTAGCCTCGCGGGGCGAGGCCGCCCGTCAGGCGAGCTCGCGGTCGAGCTCGGCGAACGAGCGGAAGAGACGCCCGGAGGCGAGCGGGGCCAGGGTGTCGGGATGGCTGTAGCCCCACGCGACGGCGCCGAAGGGCATGCCGACGGCGGCCGCGGCCTCTCCGTCACGGACTTCGTCGCCGACGTAGATCGCCTCGTCGGCCCGCACGCTCATCGCCTGGAGCGTCCGTCGCAGCTTGGCCGCCTTCCCGAACAGCGACGAGCTGCAGTCGAAGCGCGCGACCGTCGCGGCGGCGACCGGGCCGAGCGTGCGGCGAATGCTCGGCTCGGAGTCCGAGCTGACGATCGCCGTCACGACGCCGCGCTCCGAGAGGTCGGCCAAGAGCTTCGCGGCGCCCTCGAAGAGCGGGATGTCAGCGGCGGCCTCGGCCTTCAGCTGGCGCATGTGCGCGGCGACGAGCGGGACCTTCCACATCGGGAGCTCCAGCCGCTTCAGGATCTCGCGCGAGTCGCACCTGCGGAGGCCCTCCGCCTCCGCCGCTTCCACGCGGCGAAACCCGTACCTCGCCGCGGTCGTGTTGAGCACGCTCGCGAACCACGGGAACGAGTCCGCAAGAGTCCCGTCGAAGTCGAAGATCGCGAGCCTGTAGCGCATGCCCGCTCGCCCATAGCGCGCCGCGCCGTCGGAGGCCAACCCGGCCGGGACCTGCGCCCGTGTGGAGGAGCCGCGCGCCTCGCGATCACGCTTCGTGTGTCATCCCGTGTTCGTCTCGGGTCGCTTCCTCACACCCGTCGCAACGCGAAGAGCAACGCGGCTGACCTCCTCGTCGACCACGTGGCACTTCGACCCGAGCGGAGCGCTCACCCGCGTCACGAGGGAGAATCGAAGCTCGAGCCGACCCCGGCGGATCCGTCCTCCCCGGCTCCACGAGGACATGGTCAGCTGGCGAGCGGCCCGGCGGACACAGACCCTCGCTTCGGAGGCGACGACGGCGCTCGCTCGAAGACGACGGGCGCACGAACGTCCGAGAGGGTCTCGCCGGCAGAGACCTCGGGGAACCCGGTGGCGCAGACGACGCTTCCCGAACCTGCTTCTTCGACGCGCTCGAAGCCACCGCGCGCGGGGATGAAGAGCCGCTCGAAGGAGCCACGCCTATCCGGCGGGAGCAGGAGCAGCGGCTCACGCGCGCGGAGCGTGCCCGATTGCACGCGCAGCCAGGTGAGCCGGCCGAGCGCGCGATTGTCCGTCGACGCTAACGCGATCGCCGAGACGGCGTCCACGCTCCGGGCGAATCGCGCGACCGCCACGCCGCGACGCGGGTCGGTGCCGAGAGCCGGGGGGCGCTCGGCCGGCGACGGCGCGTAGGTGACGAGGGCATCGAGCAGCAGCCCGACGCCGCGACCCGCGCGCACCGAACCGCAAGTGACGGGGATCACGCTCGCCTGTCGCGCGCAGGTCGCCTTGCGGAGAGCCCGCGCGAGCTCGTACGCGCCCACGTCGATGCCGACGGCGGACGCCCCCCGGACGGTCTCGTCGAGCTCCGCGCAGACGTCCACGATCCGCTGGCGCATCCGGGCGACCACGTGTCGCGCGCCGGGTGGAACGCGGCGTAGCTCGCGGACACGGCCGTCGTCGCGCTCGGAGACGAGGCGCTGCTCGAGGACGTCGATCACGTGCACTCCGTCGTCGTCCCGCCACGGGACGTGGACGAGGACAGCCGGCGACCGGAGCTCCTGCTCGAGCGCCGCGGCCATCGCCTCGAGATCCGCGACGTCTCCGACGTCGTCGACGAACGCGATGGACGGAACCCGGCGCGCGCGTGCCGCGCGAAACGCGGCCTCCGCGGACTCGACGGTGCCCCTCGCGCCGTCGAGCACGAAGAGAGCGCCGTCGATCGCCGCGAGCGCGTCGTCATCGACGAACGTCACGCGGACCGCGTCGCCCGCCAGGAAGCCCGAGAGAGGCGTCCACGCGACGGTGGTCGCCGGGAGGACAGGCGGGCGGGTGCGCGCGCGCCTTCCAGCCCGCCGGGCCCCCTCGGCGATGTCGAGGATGCGCTCCCGACACGTCGTCGATCCCACGTCGACGCTGCTGATGATCCCGATATTCCGCAGACACCTGATGTCGCACTGCATGGACGTCTCCCTCGCGAGCGCGACCGTTCGGCGCGCGCTCGATGTGAGTTGAGGATGCGACCTCGGCAGGGCGCGCAGACGAATGCACGACGGGACGCGCAGACGAATGCACGAAACGACAGAGGCCGGCGTTCGCTGGAAGCGGAGCCGGCCTCGTAGGAGACGTCGTCTTCGAATGAGTCGAGACTCGCCTACGGACCTCCTCCGCGCTGCGGAAGCTCGACGATCACACGATGCACGGTCATGGTCACAGCTCTGTGGGGGCAAGCTACGAGAACGTCAAGCGGCTGCCTCGCGCCGCGCCCGAGCTCACGGCGCGTCGCGTGAGCTCTCGAGAGGGCGGCCGCTTCGCCACAGGAGGTCGCCGTCGCCGACCGCTCCCGCGAGACGGCGGAGTGACGCTCGGCTGCCGATCGCCCGCATGTACCCAGAGGACGGCCGATTGAGTGGCGGTGGGGGCCGCGATAGCGTACGGCAGTGAGGGCAAGGCACGGTGATGCCGTGCCTCGGGCCGAGGGCTCGTGACTGCACGGTCGAGAGCAACGGCGCTGCGTTGTCCGTTGCAGGGGGGTCGCGAATCGTGAAGAGGCTCGTGCGGATTGTCGTCGTCGGCTGTAGCTGCGGGATCGGTGCGTGGGGCCTCATGTCGGCGATGTCGTGCTCGCCAGCGTCGTGTGAGGAAGCAGCGACGTGTTCTCCGGCGGCCGTGGTCGATGATGCGGGCTCGGTAGACGCACCGATGGACGCGCCTCCCCTTCCCGTCTGCAGCTCGCTCGACGCAAGCAATTCGGTGTGCTGGGACCTCTCGTCCGACGGGTTCGACGGCGGACCGCACGGCGCGTCGGCCAGCGCCTTCGCGTCCGGTGCGGAGAGCTTCGTGCAGTTTTCCACGGACCTGTTCCAGTCCGCCCCGCGCGGGGGAAGGGCCTCGCTTGTCTCGACGCTCGCGCCTGTGGACTCGAGGTCAGCGCTCTTCTCGATCGGTGCACGCGTCGGGTGGAGGAAGGTGCGCTTCTCGTCATCCCTCTACATCGAGGAGTGGCCCGCGAACGGCGCCGGCAACCTCGGCACACTGTCGTTCTCCGACGACGGCGGCATCTCCAAGACTCTGGAGCTCAAGGTCGAGTTCGGCAGAGTTCGCGTCCTCGAGCAGATCGCGGAGGCTTCTGGCCCGAGCAGGACGGTCTCGCTCTTTGACTTCTCGAGTCGCATCCCCACGAAAGAATGGGTCCGCCTCGCGCTCGAGGTCGAGCTCGATCGCGATCGCATCGTGCGCGCCACGCTCGATGGAAACGAGATGGGACGTGGAGAGTCGAGCGGCTTTCCGAGGCTCCCCGAGCACAAGATCTTCGGGTCAATCGGGATTGTCGGCAACATGGGGCTCATCGCCTCCGTGCTCGTCGACGATCTCGCGCTCGAACAACTCCCGTAGAGCGCGGTCGCGCGGGGAGGCTCGCGATCAGCGGCCGCGGGGCTGGAGGCGGCGGAGGGCGTTCGAGGGGCAGGCCACGGCGCCGATCGCCGGGGTGCCGAGGAAGGCGAGAATTCCGAACAAAGCCGCGGCGGTTCCCAGTCCGCCGAGCATCGTGAAGAGGTTGTCGAGCAACATCGAGCACCTACCTTGGACGACCAATTCCGACTGGCCGGCCAGGATGTTCTGGCCGGAGGGCCAGTTTGTCAAGGCCCCGGCAGCGCTTTCCCACGGCACGCCACCCCGTCACGCGTCACCACGCGAGTCCGCTCCCGCGACGGCCCGAGCCCGCGGCCCACGCCGAGCCGCCGGCGCCAGCCTCGCCTCGAAGCCCCTCAGAGCTCGAAGAGGCTCATCGTCGTCGCCTCGAGCGCGCGCATCATGACGGCCTCGGTCTCGGGCGAGACCGGATCGATCTCCTGCTGGAGCGAGAGCCCGTCGAGCGTCGCGATGATCAAGCGCGGGATCACCTCGACCGGGACCTTCGGCCGGAGGCCCATCGCGACCAGGTGCTCCAGGCCGGTGTCGATCATCTGCCGGCACGCGCGCTGGAGAGCCTCTCCGCACGCCTTCTTGATGCGCTTGTTCTGACGCGACAGGCTGTGAAGCTCGCTGAGCACGCGCATCTCGCGGACGCCGTCGCGACGCACCGCCCACATCTCCGCGAGCGCGCGGTGGATCCGCTCGAGCGGCAGCCCTTCCTGGGCGAAGACCGCGCGGATGCGGGCCTCCACGGCCTCGCAGCACCGATCGAGGACGCGCTCGAGCAGCTCCTCCTTGCTCTCGAAGTGGTAGTGGACCGCGCCCTTGCTGAGCCCTGCGGCGTCGGCGATGTCCTGGACGCTGGTGTTCGCGATCCCCTGCTTCGCGAGCACGCGGATCGCCGCGTCGAGCACCTGCTCGCGGCTCGCTTCGCTCTTCTTGTAGCCGCTCTTCCGACCGGTCGCGATCCTGACCACGTAGTCAGGATCCTAGCACGACGGGCGCCGCCGGCGACGCTCAGGACTCGCGCGGCTTGCCGGTCTTGAGCTCGCCCATCCGCTTCGGCAGGAGGCCGACGACGGCGACCAGCGCGCCGAGACGCGCGCCGATCGACGCCGCGCCGCCGCGCAGTGCGGCGAAGGCGAGCGCCAGCTTCCGCAGCGTCGGCGAGTACGGGTACCACCACGTCTCGCGCGGAGCGCGGTTGCGATCGACGACGAGGAGCCGCGGGCGCGTGAGGTGCTCGAGCGCGAGCGGCGAGCCGGTGATCCCCCAGCCGCTCTCGCCGACGCCGCCCCACGGCACCGACGCGATCGCCCCGGTGAACGAGTGGTTGTTGATCGTCACGACGCCCGCGCGGAGGCGCCGCGCGAGCGCCTCGCCGAGCCGGACGTCCGCCGTCCAAACGCTCGCGGTGAGCCCGTAGCGCGAGGCGTTCGCGCGCCGGACGGCCTCCTCCACGTCGGCGACCGCCGTGATCGGCACGACCGGGCCGAACGTCTCGTCGGCGATGAGCGCGTTGTCGTCGGCGTCGATCTTCACGACCGTCGGCCGGTAGCCGAGCGCCGTCGTCTCCGACTCGATCGCCTCGCCGCCCTCGAGTACCTCCGCGCCCGCCGCCCGCGCCGCGTCGACGTGGCGCTCGACGACGCGTCGTTGCGCCTCGGTGGTGAGCGGGCCGACGTCCTGCCCGAAGCGCAGCGCCTTGGTCGCGGCGACGACCTTCGCGGTGAAGACGTCGGCGACGCTCTTGTCGACGTAGACGCGCTCGACGGCGCCGCAGTTCTGCCCGGCGTTCATCATCGCGCCCCACACGATGCCGTTGGCGGCGCGCTCGAGATCGGCGTCGGCGAGGACGATCGCCGCGTCCTTGCCGCCGAGCTCGACCGAGCACGGGATGAGCCGCTCGGCGCACGCGTGCGCCACCTTGCGCCCCGTTGCGGTGCTGCCGGTGAAGACCACGAGATCGACGTCGGCGTCGACGACGCACGCGCCCGCGTCTCCCCCACCCTGGACCACGCCGAGGAGGCCTTCGGGCAGGATGCCGTCGAAGAGCCGCGCGATGAGCTCGCCGGTGCGCGGCGTGATCTCGCTCGGCTTGAAGACGATCGCGTTGCCGGCCAGGAGCGCCGGGATGATCGTCCGGAGCGGGAGCGCGAAGGGGAAGTTCCACGGCATGATGAGCGCGATCGTCCCGCGCGGATCGCGGTGCACCCAGCCGCGCTTCTTCGGGTACGAGAGCGCGTCGATCTCGGCCTCGAACGGCTCGAGCTCCTCTGTGACGAGCTCCGCCCAGTAGCTAACGACGTCCGCGCTCGCGAGCACCTCGCCGAGCAGCGCCTCGACGTCGGGCTTGCCCGTCTCGGCGTGGACGAGCGCTGCGATCTCCTCCGCGCGCTCGAGGATGCGCTTCTTGACCTTGCTGACGGCCTTGATGCGCTTGCCGATCGGGAGCTCCGCCCACTTGCTCTGGGCCGCGCGCGCGCGGCCCACCACCCCAGCGACGTCCTCGAGCGGAGTCGCCTCGACGGCGCTGAGGTCCTTGCCCGTCGCCGGGCTCTTGGTCGCGAACACCATGGCCGAGCTCTCCGGCCGCGCAGACTGCGATTCGAGGTTCATGAGAGAGGCCGCCGACTATAGCCGCGTGGCCCGAGCAGCGCCTCTCGGAGTTGCGCCGCCGGCCGCGAGTCCGTCCTCCGTGGAGATTCCGGCGCTGCGCGAGCCTCGCGCAGACGCCGCGGTCGGCGACGCTCGGGTTCGTGCGCCGCACCCCGTCCCGCGCGCCGCGCGCGTCCCGAGACACCTCGTTCGCGGCCTCCGTCGCCTGGCACACTCCGGCACGCCAGTTCCTCCGCAAAGGCCCATTTCTCCGCTGGTACGTCCGCTGCACCAGGGCCTGCCATGCGCGCTCGCTTCTTCCTCCTTCCGCTTCTCGTCGCCGCCCCCTCGTTCGCCGGCTGCTCCGCCGTCGAGTCGCTCTTCGACGATCCCTGCTCGAACAGCTCCGCCCTCGAGTCCGAGGAGAAGGAGCCCGGCGGCATTTACGGCTTCGCCTCGGAGAGCGAGCTCGACGCCTACGTCTCCGCGATCGAGGCGAAGAACCGGGCGGCCGCCGCGAGCTCCCACGGTCGGTGCAACGACGACCAGGCGATGGCTGCCCCGACGGCGGGCGAGAGCGCGAACGACGGCGCGAACGCCGGCGCGTCGGCGCCGAACGAGGCCATCACGAACAACCAGGAGGCCGGCGTCGACGAGGGCGGCATCGTCAAGAACATCGGCGACCACCTCGTCGTCCTCCGTCAGGGTCGCCTCTACGTCGCGAACGTCGCCGACGGAAAGGCTCCGGCGCTCGGCGACTCGATGCGCGTCGCGCGCGTCGAGGGCCTCAACTCGAACGTCTGGTACGACGAGATGCTCGTCAAAGGCGACCTCGTCTACGTCGTCGGCTTCCGCTACGGCATCACGGTCGCGGGCGGGCAGGACGACGTCCGCGGAGCGACGGAGATCGACACGTTCCGGCTGAGCGGCGGCAAGCTCACGCGCCTCGGCTCGACGTTCCTCGAGTCGAACGACTACTACTCGGGCCACAACTACGCGAGCCGCATGGTCGACGGGAAGCTCGTCTTCTACATGCCGCACTACGTCGGACGGCGCGCCGACAACAAGCTCGCGTACCCGCGCGTGCTCACGGCGGACGACGCGGGCAAGTTCAGCGTGGTCGGACCGATCTTCGGCGCGCTCGACGTCTCGACGTCGCTCACGAAGCCGCACTATCCGACGTTCCACACCGTGGTCCAGTGCGACCTGCCGGACACGGGCGCGCTCGCCTGCCACGGCCGCAGCGTGATCGGAAGCTGGTGGCGCGAGACGTACATCTCGCCGAACGCGGCCTACCTCTGGGCGAGCTCGCACGTCTACCGCTTCGACTTCGCGTCCCTCGACGTGTCGTCGCACGCGGCGAAGGGACACCCGCTCGACCAGTTCTCGTTCCGCGAGTCCGACAGCGCGCTGCTCGTCGCCGTGAGCTCGGGGAGCCCGTATTCGGGCAACGCACAGGCGACGGGGCCCGCGCTCCTCTCGCTCCCGCTCGCCACGTTCGACAAGACCGGCGCGCAGGCGGCTCCGGCCACGACGCTTCGCGAGAGAGGCTTCCTCGCGAAGAACCGCTTCGTCGGCGACGTGCTCGTCGCCGCCGTCACCGACGGCTACGCGAACGGCTACGATCCGAACGGCGCGGCGGGAGAGCTCGTGACGCTCGACGCCGCGACCGGCAAGATCGCGCGGGCGCCGACCCTCCCGGTCGCGCGCATCGAGCCGCTCGGCGATCGCCGCGTGCTCGTCGTGACCTCGGCGGACGGCAACGCCGGCATCACGCTGAGCTCGTTCTCCGTCGACTCGCTCGCCCAGCGGCTCTCGAACGTCACGCTCGAAGGCGCCGCGCAGGGCGAAGGGCGGAGCCACGGCTTCTTCTTCAAGCCCGACGCCGCCGGCGGCGGCACCATCGGCTACGCCGTCGTCGCGCCGCCGAGCGCCGGCGCCGGCTGGGGATGGGGCAATGGCATCTCGAACCTCGGGTTCTTCGACGTCACCGCGAGCGGATCGATGTCCGCCCTCGGCATCGTCTCGGCCGGCGACGTCGCGACCACCTGCGAGACGTCGTGCACCGACTGGTACGGCAACACCCGCCCGATCTTCTTGCGCCAGCGCGCCTTCGCGCTGATGGGGAGCGAGCTCGTCGAGGTCACGCTCCGCCCCACGGCCAAGCGCCTCGGCGCCGCCGTGGTCCTCGAGTAGTCGAGCGAGGAGGTCCCGCGGGACGTCAGCCAAGCGCGCGACGCCGGATTCGCCCGAGGTCGCTCGCGATCGTGGCACAATGGGCCCTGACGGGAGGAGCGCTCGAGATCGCTCTCCCGCGAAGTGGAGGGACCCATGGCTGCTCGCTCGATCCTCGCGTTCTCCGTCCTGAGCGTCATCGCAACGTTCGTCGCGTGTGGCACCGACGACCCGGAAGGTGGAGACTCGCCGTCCGGCGACGGAGGGAGCTCGTCGCGAGAGGACGGCGCCGCGGTCGCCGACGCGACGCCCGACACCTCGCCGGGGCCCGAGGACGCCGGCGCCGACACGGCGAGCGAGACGCCCGACGCGGCCTGGGTCGGGCCCGACGGCGGAATCGCGGGGGCGATGAACTTCTTCGTGACGAGCCGGGGCAAGGGCTCCGGCGGAGACTTCCGCGCGAACCCCAGCGACGCGGACGGGCTCGCGGGCGCGGACGCGTTCTGCAAGTCCCTCGCGGAGGCCGTCTCGCCGGTCCTCGGTGCGAAGACGTGGCGCGCTTACCTCAGCACGGCGACCGTCACCGCGCGGAGCCGCATCGGCAACGGACCGTGGATCAACGCGAAGGGCGTCGTCATCGCGACCAGCACCGCGATCCTCCACGACGAGGGCGCTACCAACGCGCTGAGCCTCGAGACCAACCTCGACGAGTACGGCAACCAGGTCTCGATCATGAGCCCCAACGTCCACGACATCTTGACCGGCGCGACGGCCGCCGGCGGGTCCGCCGCGGCGCACTGCGCGAACTGGACGAGCAGCGCGACGAACACCTCGGGTCAAGTCGGCCACAGCAACCGCAACGGCGGTGGCGCGGCGCGCACGTCGTGGAACTCGGCGCACGCCTCGGCCGGCTGCGCCGAGATGGGCGCGAACAGCGTGCGGAGCGGCGGCGGGCGCGGCTCGATCTACTGCTTCGCCAACTGAGGCGCGGACGAACGGGCCGCGCGCCCGCCTGGCCCGCCTGCCCGAACGCGTGTGCCAGTGGCACACCCTCGGGCTTCGCGCGACCTCTTTCAACTATCTGAATCACATCACCATTTCACATCCGTGCGCCACGGCACGACCGGTGCACAAAGGCGTGCCATGCTCGCGAAAAGCCGACTCCTCGCCGTCAGCAGCCTCACCCTCCTCGCCGCGCTCGCGCCGTCCCTCGCCGCTTGCGGCAGCGACGACGGCAAGAGCCCGAGCCAGGGCCGCGAGGAGGGACAGACCGAGTTCGAGTCCGCGCCGCCCATCGGCCAGGCCGGCTCCTTCGGCGGCGGTCGGGGCGGAGCCGAGTCCGCCGGCGACAGCAACGCCGCGCCGGCCGGCGGCGACGCGAAGGCCTCGCTGAACCTCGCGAAGCCGGAGGAGACCGACATCTACCGCGTCGACGGCAACCGCCTCTACTTCCTGAACAGCTACCGCGGTCTCATGGTGTTCGACATCACGAACGCCGACGATCCGAAGCTCCTCGGCCGCTCGCCCGTGTTCGGCACGCCCGTCGAGATGTTCGTGCGCGACGGGATCGCCACGATGGTCGTCGGCGACTGGTACGGCAACGCGCCCGACGGCTCGCCTTTCCACGGCTCGGTGGTCCGCTCCGTCGACGCACGCGATCCGGCGAACCCGAAGGTCCTCGGCGAGGTCCAGGTGAAGGGCTGGGCGCGCGACATGCGCGTCGTGGGGCAGAACCTCTACATCGTCAGCCACGACTACGGCTGGAGCTACGGCAGCTGGTACGGCGGCTACTACGGCGGCGTCGCGTCCGGTGACATGGCGTCACCGGGAATGGGCTACTACGGCGGCGCGAGCAAGGTCGTCATCTCGAGCGTCAAGTTCGGCAAGCTCGCGCCCACCCTGAACGGCACCAAGGAGTTCGACGGCTACTCCGGCGCGTTCAACGTGACGTCGAGCGAGATCCTGATGGCGCACGACATCCTCGCGGACGACGGCTCGGGCCAGAAGCGGCCGACCGGCAAGAGCGCGATCGACTACATCGGGCTCTCGGAGCTCGACGGTCGGATCATGCCGATGGGCACGTTCGAGGTCGACGGCCTGCTCAACGGATGGAGCGCCGACAACGGCCGCTGGAACATCGATCTCGACGGCACGACCGCGTCCGTCATCACGTGCGCCGGGGCCGACTACGGCTACTGCAACGGCCAGGGCGGCTACAAGCTCACGACCGTCGATTTTTCCAATCCGGCGGCGCCGCAGAAGATCGCCTCGCTCGACATCCCGTCGCAGGGCTGGGCGGCGACGGCGCGCTTCTCGAACAAGCGCATGTACCTCTCGCCGCGCGAGGGCGGGTGGTCGCCGAACGGGCAGCAGGCGCCGACGCCGATCGAGATCTACGACCTGTCGAACCCGGCGGCGCCCGCGCTCGCCGGCGCGACGAGCATCAGCGGCGCCGTCTGGCTCTTCATGCCGATGGGGACCGATCGGCTCTTCGCGCTCGGCAACGAGTACGGCAACGGCTACTCGTCGAGCAAGGTCGCGCTCCGCCTGCTCGACGTCGCCGACGCGACGCAGCCGACGGTGATCGGCACCTCGAGCTTCGGCGACGGCTGGGCGTGGACGCCCGCGGCCGGCACGTTCAAGGCGTTCACCCGCGACGACGCGAAGAAGCTCGTCGTCCTGCCGTTCAGCGGCTGGAGCCCGTCGTCGTACGAGTACATGAACGGCGTCCAGCTGATCGAATACGACACCGGCGCGATCACCACCCGGGGCGCGGCCAAGTCGAAGGGCTGGGTCGAGCGCGGCGTCTTCGTGAAGAACCGCCTCGTCGCCCTGTCGGATCAGGCGCTAAGCGTGATCGACTACGCGGACCGCAACAGCCCGAAGGTCGTCAAGCAGATCACCCTCGCGCGCAACGTCGTGTCGGCCGAGCCGAACGGCGCGACGATCGCCCAGCTCTCCACCGACTGGTGGGGGTACGACAACCAGAGGAGCGAGCTCCGCGTCCTGCCGATCGCGAACGCCGAGGAGAACATCGCCGCTCCCGCCGCGCCGTCGCTCTCGATCGACGGCTCCGACGCGCGCGTCTTCCGCAACGGCGACCTCGCCTACGTCGTCACGACGCTCTACCCGAAGAACCCGAACGGGCCGTGGTACGCCACCCCGCACGTCCAGGTCGTCGACCTCGCCAACGGCGGCGCGACGCCGAAGGGCTCGCTCGACCTGCCGCAGGAGACGAACGGCTCGTACTGGTCGTGGTGGGGCGGCTGCTACTACTGGGACTGGTACGACGGCTCGAACGCGATGCAGGTCGGCGGCGACACGCTCGCCTTCCGCCGGACCCGCGGCTCCTACGATCCGAACACGGGCGAGTACAAGCGCGACCAGCAGCTCTACCTCGTCGATCTCTCGGATCCGAACGCGCCCAAGCTGGCGTCGACCACGATCACCACCGACACCGACGGGTGGTGGGGCAACATGCGCGTCATCGGCGACAAGCTGTACACGACGCACTACGAGTGGAAGTCGAAGCCGATCGCGAACCCCGATCCGAGCGGCCCGCAGCAGACCTACTGGGTCCGCTACTACCTCGATCAGATCGATCTCTCCGATCGCGCGAACCCGAAGGTCGGCCAGCGGATCAACGTCCCCGGCCTGCTCGTCGGCGCGAGCGAGACCGACCCGTCGCTCCTCTACTTCGTCGACTACCGCTGGTACGACGGGTACACGAACGCCCCGAAGGACGAGATCGCCGTCGCGCGGATCAAGAACGGCAAGGCGTACCTCCAGTCGAGCACGCTCATCGACGGCTGGGTCGGCAACGTGTTCGTGCGCGGCGACAAGGCGTACATGAGCGCGCAGGAGTACACGCAGCCAAACCAGGCCAACCCGAACGGCTCGAGCAGCGTGAAGCTCCACGAGCTCGATCTCACCGACCCGAAGAAGCCCGTCGCGCGCGCGTCGGCGCCGAAGGACGGCTGGGGCTGGCTCGTCGACGTCGAGGGCGACCGCGCCATCATCACGTCGGGCTGGGGCCAGGTCGGTCTCGACATCTACAAGCTCACGCCGAACCAGGCGCCGGTGTACTCGCAGTTCGCCCGCACGCGCGGCTGGTGGACCAGCGCGATCTCGCGCCAGGGCGGCGACCTCTTCCTCTCGACGGGCTACTGGGGCGTGCAGAAGATCACGCTGAAATGAGCCCTCAGGGCCGCGCGAGGCGCCCCGCGCAGCGACGCTGCGCGCCAGGGGCGTCGCGCGCGGCCGGCGCGCCCCGGATTTGCTAGGGTAGCGTCGTGGATCTCGCCGTCATCGAAGCCCTCTATCCGGATCACGTCGCGCGCCAGGAGCGCCTCTACACCGAGGCGCTCCGCGAGGCGGGCTTCGACGCGATCGTCGTCCACTCGGGCACGCCGCAGAAGAAGACCGCGGCCGACGACCAGTACTGGCCGCTGCGCCCGACGCCGTTCTTCCACCACTGGGTCGCGCTCTACGAGCCGGGCTGCTTTCTCGTGGTCGAGCCGGGGACGAAGACGCGGCTCTTCTGGCCCGAGAGCAGGGACTTCTGGGAGCGCCCTGCCCCGCCGGAGTCGACGGCGTTCCTCGGCGTGCTCGACGTCCGCCGCCTCGCCGCGCCGGAGCTGCCCTCGGGCAAGCGCGTCGCGTGGATCGGCGACGACATCGCGCGCGCGGAGGCTCTCGGGATCGCGAGCGCGGATCGGAACCCCGCGAAGCTGCTCGCCGCGCTCGATCGCCTTCGGACGACGAAGACGCCGTACGAGATCGCCTGCCTCGTCGAGGCCAACCGTCGCGCCGCGCTCGGGCACGAGGCGGTCCGGCGCGCGTTCGCGGAGGGCGACTGCTCCGAGCTCGACCTGCACCTGCTCTATCTCCGCACCACGCGGCAAGACGATCCCGAGACGCCGTACAAGAACATCGTCGCGACCGGACGGAACGCGTCGATCCTCCACCACGTGAGCTACGGCCGCGACGCCACGCGGGCGGAGTCGCTCCTCCTCGACGCGGGCGCGACCTGCCTCGGCTACTGCTCGGACATCACTCGCACCTGGGTGAAGACCGGCGGCGCGGCGAGCGCGGCCTTCATCGCGATCCTCGACGGCATGGAGGCGATGCAGAAGCGCCTCGTCGCGCGCGTCACCGCCGGAGCGCCCTACGAGGAGCTCCACGACGAGTCGCACCGCCAGGTCAGCGCCATCCTGAAGGACGCGGGCATCGTGAGGGCGTCCGCCGACGAGATCGACGGAAAGGGGATCAGCCGCGTCTTCTACCCGCACGGCCTGGGTCACTCGCTCGGCCTCCAGACGCACGACGTCGGCTGCGCCGTCGTCACACCGAAGCCGGAGAACCCGTTCCTCCGCAACACGTCGAGCATCGCCGAGGGCCAGGTGTTCACGATCGAGCCGGGGCTCTACTTCGTCGACTCGCTCCTCGCGCCGCTCCGGCACGCGCCCGAGGGCAAGCTCGTCGACTGGAACCTCGTCGAGGCGCTCTCGCCGCTCGGCGGCATCCGCATCGAAGACGACGTGCTCGTCACGAGCTCGGGCGCGCGGAACTTCTCGCGCGAGGTCCTGCCCCTCGGCGGCGGCGCGCTCGACCAAGCCTGAGCGCGCTCGCCCCGTGCGGCGTGCGCCGGTCGGTCACGCCTTCTCGAGGTCGATCGACGCCGAGTTGATGCAGTAGCGGAGCCCGCCGCGATCCGGCGGTCCGTCGGGGAAGACGTGGCCGAGGTGGGCGCCGCACGCGTTGCACGTGACCTCGGTGCGCACCATGAAGTGCGAGCGGTCCTCCACCGTCCCGACGTTGCCCTCGAGCGCGGGCTGCGTGAAGCTCGGCCATCCGCTCCCCGAGTCGAACTTGTCCTCGGAGCGGAACAGCTCGGCGCCGCAGCAGACGCACCGGTAGGTCCCGGCGTCGTGGCAGTCCCAGTACTTCCCGGTGAACGCGCGCTCGGTCCCCTTCCGGCGCGTGATCTCGTACTGCTCCGGGGTGAGCTCGGCTTTGTATTCGGCGTCGGTCTTCTTGGTCATGGAGACTTCTCTCGGCTTCGTACGCTGAAGAGCATAGTCCGGTTCCGCCCGGCCCGCTGGCGCCCGCGCGGATCAGCCGCCGCTTCCACCTCTGCCACCGAGGCTGCCGCCTCCCGTCCCCGGCACCCAGCGGTAGCCCGGGTGGATGAACGGACGACCGAACGCGAGGCCGAAGCCGCCGCGCGCGCGCGCGTAGAAGCGAGGATCGTCGACGAGGGTGTAGCGCTCGCGGACCCAGTAGCCGCGGGACGAGAGGCGTCCCGCCCAGTCGATCGGCCACGCGCCGTTCACCGGTGGGGGGACCGTCTCGAGGAACGCGAGGTCCACGATGAAGATGCCGATGCCCGCCGCCTGCCACGCGCGGAAGCTCGCGTTGAGGTCGTCCTCCTCGACCTCGGCGTCGTCGAGGTCTTCGACGACGTAGACGACGCGCGTGACGCCTTGGGCGCGCAGCGTCTCGGCGTCGGGCAGATCGCTCGGCATCAGCATGTACCGGTTGTCGAAGGCGTCGTCGCCCGGATCATCGAAGCGATACGCGAGGCGCCACGAGTCGAGGAGGAACACGGGGTGCGCGTGCGCGGCGGTCTCCGGCGGCGGGAGCCTCGGCGGGAACGTGAGGAGCCCGGCGAGCGTCTCGTCGGCGGGGACGAGGCCGTCGTGCGCCGGCCAGTTGTTGAAGGTCACGACGGGCGCGATCGGCTCGCGCGCGTCGCGGCTCAGGCGCGACGCGAACGCCGCCGACGCCGCCCCGCGCAGATCGAGGAGCCAGAGCGTGTCGGCCGGGAGGCCTGCCGCCGCGACGTGCGCGGCGGCGGCGTCGGCCCTGGCCGCCACCTCGAGGCGCCGCACGTCGGGCAGCGCGGCGCGCCCTGCCATCGGATCGACCGACGCGATCAAGGTGCCTTTATGGTAGCGCGCCCACGGGCTCTCCGGCGCGATCTGCCAGCGCCCCGCGAGCTCGGTCGACGACGGGACCGCGTACTCTCGGAGCGACGGCACGTCCTCCGACCAGAACGCGACGCTCACCGAGGGGGTCCACGGGCGGAGGCCGCAGCCAGTGACGCCGACGAGCGCGACCGGGAGGATCCCGAGGCGCGCCCTCACGGGTGAGCCTCCGCGCGCCGCGCGTCGCGAGGGGCCCCCGCGGGTACCTCGTCCTCCACGAACACCGGAAGGACGAGCGCGTCGTGCGAGCAGTGCGACGTCGGCGAGAGCCGCGCGAAGTACCCCGCGAAGGCGCCGTCGAGGAGGTAGACGCCGAGCGTCACGAGCCGCGGCCCCCACGGCGTCGGCAGCGAGGCCTGCGGCACGAACCGCTGCGCGATCCACGCCTGCCCGGCGCGGCCCGACACGGGCTGCTCGGCGCACCGGCGCTCGACGTCCGCGACCTCGGCGAGGATCTCGCCGAAGTCCTCGGGCGTGGTGAGCGCGCCGACGAAGACGTGATCGCCGACGCGCGACAGATCACGCTTCACGACCCACGCCTCGCGCTCGCGCGCCAGCTCCTCGAGCGAGAGGTCGGCGAACGCGACGGTCTCGGGGAAGACCGCGGCGGCACCGGCGCGGTCGTGGGCGAACGCCCGCGCCATCGCCAGCTTCGACTGCGCGTGGATGCACGCGAAGCTCGACATCGACGTGAGCGCCCCGTCGGCGGTCGCGCGCGCGAGCGCGTCGATGTTCTTCTGCCCCGCCATCCACTCGACCGGATAGAAGCGGTAGAGCGCCCCGACGCGCTCACCGCGAACCGCGACGCCTCCGCCGTCCGCGGCCGCGAGCGCCGTCGGCGCCACGCGGACCGCGCGGCCGCCGCGCTCGACGACGAGCCGCTCGAGGAGGGCCGAGACCTGGAGGTCCTCCGCGTACGCCGTCGCGTAGGCGAGCGCGACGACGCCGCGCGGCGAGCCCGGCCCACCCGAACGCTCGACGAGACGATCGGCGAGCCGCGCCGCGATGCAGGTCGGATCGCGGAGGACACCGCGCGAGCCCGCCGCTCCGCGACCGAGGCCGGCGGCGCGCGCGAGCCGGGGCAGCGCGAGCGTCTCGTTGTAGCCGCGCGGACAGTCGGCGTTCACCTCGCACGCGACGAAGCGGCCGTCCTCGCGAAGCAGCAGATCGACCCGCGCGACCGATCCCGCGTCGTTGCCTCTGCGCGCAGCGGCGGCGAGGCGCTCTACGTCGGGGTGGAGCCGGTAGCGCGCCCGCTCGCCCGCATCGGACGCCGCGCGGTCGGCCGCCGCGGAGACGAGCGCCCACGCTCGCTCGGCGACGCCGACCGCGTCGCGATGCGCGCCGCTCGAGAGCACGAGCGGGTGGAGGTCGACGCGGCGCTTGCCGGAGACCCACGCGTCCCAGACGAGCCACTCGTGGACGAGCTCGCGCTCGAGCGACGGGAGCCCGAGCGGATCGGCCACCGCGAGCGGCTCGACGCGCGCGCCGAGGGCGATCACGGCATCCTCGCGCCGAGGCGCTCGAACAGCGCGGGGTCCTCCGCGCCGAGACCGTAGAAGAGCACCCCGACGTCGAGCGGCAGGACGTCGCCGCTCCACGCGCCGAGCGCGCGCGCGGTCGACTCCGCGTCGTCGAACCAGAGCTGGTGCACCTCGCCGCCGAACGCCGAGTAGCTAACGAACGGCGCGCCCGTCGGCCCGCGCTCGATCGGCGCCCGCGCGAGCGCCGCGATGGCGATCGCGTCGTGGTAGACGACCGGGCGTCGCCCGCGCGGTCCGAAGTCCGTTCCGTAGAGCGGATACGACACGTCCACGTTCAGGAAATCGCCCCGAGCGCGCCGGACCGCGTCGACCGCCCAGCCCGGATCGATCGTCGGTCCGGGAGCCTGCTCCGAGTAGTCGAGCGTCATGATGCGCATGCGGTCGACGTGGGGCGCGAGCTCCTTGCGAGAGAACGCCTCGCCGCCCGGCAGATCGCTCGGCTCCGTCACGGACGGCGGGACGAAGACGTTGAGCCGCCGCGCCGGGCGGACCACCGCCGCGAGCTCGGCGACGAGCGCCGTGACGAACGGTCGGGCGTCGTTGGGGAGCGACTGCAGGTCGAGCTCGACGCCGTCGGCCGGCTCGACGACGAGCGGCAGCGTCTCCTTCAGGCGCTGTCGCCACGCGGGGCTCTGCAAGAACGCACGGGTCTGCGCGCCGTCGTAGCGCTGGCCGCTCTCGTCGGTGAACGCGACGCCGAAGTGCACGCGGTAGCCGTCACGCTTGAGGTCCTCGGTCAGGCCGGCGAGCGCGGCGCGCGCGCTCGGATCGCGCGGCCCCACCGTCCCGTCTTCGCGCGGGACGAGGCAGAGCAGGATCACCTCACCGCCGCGGAGCACGCGCTTCGCCCCGGCGCTCGCCAGGGTCGCCCGCGTCCACGTGTCGAGCACGCACCCGTCGACGACGACGGACGCCGTCCGTGACGGGAGCGCGGTGTCGGCGCCGAGCCCGACCTCTTCACGCTGCCCGCCGGAGTCCGAGCCGCACCCGACGAGCGCGCCGAGCGCGAGCGCGACGCACGCAGCGTGTCGCGAGAGCCGCTTGGTCGTCATTGTCCCCACTCCATGCGAAGGCCGAACGTCAGACCGTTCAAGAGCTGGTGATCGTAGAGGCGCGGCACCACCTGAAGGCAGACGCGCGTCGACGGATCGAGCCGGCGGCAGCCCTCGAGCTCGAGCTGCAGGAGGAACGTCTGGGCGGTGAGCTCGAGCGGCACGGTCTCGGCGCCGGCCGCGACGCTCCCGGCCATCCCCGCGACCGAGAAGCCGCTGCGGACGGCGGCAGCCCACATGTTCCGCCTGTGTTTCCACCGGCGCCCGATCCCCGGCAAGAGGAAGTCGCCGCGGATCACCGTCCACGGGCGCAGCCGCGCGATCGAGCCGTCCAGGCTCGTGATCGCCGCGTCGTACTCGCCGACGGCCCAGTGGAAGTTGCCGCCGAAGAGGGGCACCTTCCAGCGATCGTCGATCGTGAGCTCCACGTCGCCGCCGAAGCCGATCATCGCGAGGCTCGACCCCGCCCGTGCCGTCTTCGCGCCGAGCTCGCGCGCGGACGTCGTCACCGCCTTCGACGTGAAGTCCGGAGCCCTCCGGACCCAGGCGCCGCTCACGCTCGTGCCGAGCTGGAAGTCGAAATCGGCGCGCGCGTCGCTCGCGCAGAGGCTCGCGGAGGCAACGAACGAGGCGGCGACCGTCACGACGCGCGACCGCGTCACGGGCTTCGCTCTCCGCGTCGTGCCTCCGCTGCACAAGCTCCCTCGAACGTAGTCTGCGGCGCGACCACGCGCTCGCGGAAACGCGCGGCGCGCGCGCGATCGTTGCTTGTTGCAACGACGAGCGCGGCCAGGTTCACACGCCGCGCGCGCGAAGCGACCGATCGCGGGTCAGTCGTCGCCGGACGCGCGCGCCGCGTCGTCTGCGCCGGCGCGGACCACGATGCCGGACGCGCGGCGATGCGCCGAGCACATCCCGGCGCGGCCCGCGCCCTCGTCGAACACGACCGCCTCGCAGTGGTGGCAGACGTACAGCGCCGCGTACGCCGCCGGATCGTTGAGGTAGTCGGCGACGAAGAGCGCGCTCACGCGATCGCGCAGACGCATGCGCGGACCGTCGACCGCGAGCCACGCGTCGATGCCGTCTTCGCCGAACGCGCGGCGCACGAAGCCGCGCTCGACGATCTCGCCCGCGAAGGCGAGCGCGCCGCCCGAGAGCGCCGCCTTCTCGAGGGCGGCGAGCAGCCGACCGCGCGTGCTCGTGAGGAGGTCTTCCACCGCGTCGGCCGAGACCCGCTCGCGCGACTCCGAGCCTCGCTCGCGCGACCCGCCCGGCTCGCCGCGGCTCGCGGCGTCGTCGGCCGCTCGCTCCACCATGAGCGTCCGCTCGCCGTGCCGGAAGTGCCGCGTGGCGCGCGCGTACGATCCCGTGAGCCACCGCGCGAGCTCGACTTTGTCCCACCCGTCCGCGGCGCCGGCCATGAACTCGAGGGCGGCCTCACGGCACTCGGCCGCGACCGACGCGCGCGTGGCGCCCGTCGCCAGCGTCGCGGGGCCACGGCGGCTCGCTCCGAATGCCATGACGTACTTCACGTGACGAGCTCCCTCCGAGGTGGGCAAGACTCCTACCACAGTGCGCCACGGGTCCAAATCGGCGCGCGCGGAGCGCGATCGAAATCCAGCGGGGGAACAGTGCACGTAGGATTCGCTCGGTGATCGGGTGCCGCGCCGTCCTCGTCGCCGTCGTCGTGGCGATCGTCGCGCTCCTCGCCTGCGACGGCGCCGCGCCGGCGAGCGGGCTCGCGCGCGTCCGCGCGGCCGGCGTCCTCCGGTGGGGCGGTGACGTCCAGGGCGGCGAGCCGTACGTCTACGGCGATCCGGCCCGGCCCGATCGCCTGATCGGGTTCGAGGTCGAGATCGCCGACGCGATCGCGAAGCAGCTCGGGGTGCGCGCCGAGTTCGTGCAGAACGACTGGTCGAACCTCGTCCCGTCGCTCGAGCGCGGCTCGTTCGACGTCGCCATGAACGGGCTCGAGGTGACCGAGTCGCGCGTCGGCCGCGTCCGCTTCACGCGGCCGTACTACGTGTTCGCCGCGCGGCTGATGGCGCGCGCCGACGACGCGTCGATCCTGCCGGATCTGCTCGCGCTCCGCGGCAAGAAGGTGGGGACGCTCGCGAACAGCTTCGCGTTCGAGATGCTGCGCGGCGCCGCCGAGCCCGTCGTCTACGAGGGCGTCGAGGAGCCGTACGTGGACCTCGTCCACGGGCGCACGGACGCGGTGCTCCTCGACGACATCATCGCGAGTCGCTACGGCGCGCCGCGCGAGGAGCTCCGCGTCGTGGGCGATCTGTCGGAAGGCTACTACGCGCTCGCGGTGCGTCCGTCCGAGCCCGATCTCGCCGCGGCGATCGACGGCGCCATCGACGCGCTCGCCGCGAGCGGTGAGCTCCGGCGCATCCTCGACCGGAGCCGCCTCTGGAACGCGCGCCAGGAGAGGCTCGTCGGCTGGTCGGCCGCGGATCAGACGACGATGATCGGCGCTCCGCCGGCCCCGCCGCCGCTCGGGACGGCGCACGTCACGCTCTTCTTGCGCGGCGCGGGCGTCACGCTCGTCGTCTCCGTGCTGGCGATGGCGCTGGCGATGACGCTCGGGCTCTTGCTCGCGCTCGGACGCCTCTACGGAGGGCCGGTCCTCGCGCGCCTCGCCGGCGCGTACGTCGAGGTCTATCGCGGCACGCCGGTGCTCTTGCAGCTCTACCTCCTCTACTACGGCCTCGCGCCCGTCCTCAGGCTCGGCGCGCTCCCGGCCGCCGTCATCGGGCTCGGGATGAACTACGCGGCGTACGAGGCGGAGGTGTACCGCGCCGGCATTCAAGCCGTGCCGGCGGCGCAGCTCGAGTCGGCGCTCGCGCTCGGCATGACGACGCGGCTCGCCCTCCGGCGCGTCGTGCTCCCCCAGGCGCTCCGGCACGCGATCCCCAACGTGACGAACGACTTCATCGCGCTCCTCAAGGACAGCTCGCTCGTGAGCGTGATCACGGTGGTCGAGCTGACGAAGCAGATGACGATCACCGCCGTCGACGTCCGAAGCTGGGTGGGTCCTGGGCTCCTCTGCGCGGGGCTCTACTTCGCGATGAGCTACCCGCTCGGCGCGGTCGCGCGAAGGCTCGAGAAGAAGCTCGAGGGCGAGCGCGAGGAGGAGGCCGCCAGGTGATCGTCGTCGACGACGTCAAGAAGACCTTCGCGTCGCGCCTCGTCCTCGACGGCGTCAGCGTCCGCTTCGAACGCGGGCAGGTCGCGTCGCTCGTCGGCCCGTCGGGCGGAGGAAAATCCACGCTCCTCCGCTGCATCAACGGGCTCGAGCGCTTCGACTCCGGGCGCGTCGAGGTCGCCGGGCTCGTGCTCGGCCCCAGGCAGCCCCGCCCCGACGCGGCCGAGCGGGCGACGCTCCGCGCCATCCGCCTCAAGGCGGGGATGGTCTTTCAGCACTACGGCCTCTTCGCGCACATGAGCGCGATCGCCAACGTGATGGAGGCGCCCATCCACGTGAGGAAGATCGCGCCGCACGAGGCCCGCGAGCGCGCCGAGCAGCTGCTCGACCGGGTCGGCCTCTCGCACCGCCGCGACGCGCTTCCGCGCGAGCTCTCCGGCGGCGAGCAGCAGCGCGTCGCGATCGCGCGCGCGCTCGCGATGGATCCGGAGGCGCTCTTGCTCGACGAGCCGACGAGCGCGCTCGATCCGGAGAGGAAGGCCGAGGTCGTGGACGTGCTCCGCGACCTCGCGAAGGCCGGCGCGACGATGATCCTCGTGACGCACGAGGCCGCCGTGGCGCGAGAGATCGCCGATCGCGCGATCTGCCTCCGCGAGGGCCGCGTCGTCGCGGACGGCACACCGTCCGAAGTCCTCCGCTGACCCGGTTCGACGCGCCGTCGCGCCCCATCTTCGTCACGCGCGCGCAACGCCCGGTGCGTTGACGCCATCGATCCACGATAGTAGACGAGCATCCACTATCGCATCGGACCGGAGGAGCGAACATGTCATTGCGGATCAACGACACGGCCCCGAACTTCACCGCCAAGACCACGCAGGGCACGATCGACTTCCACCAGTGGATCGGTGACGGCTGGGCGATCCTGTTTTCGCACCCGAAGGACTTCACGCCCGTCTGCACGACCGAGCTCGGCTACATGGCGAAGATCGAGCCGGAGTTCACGAAGCGGAACACCAAGCTCATCGGTCTCTCGGTCGACCCGGTCGAGGACCACGCCCGCTGGGCGAAGGACATCGAGGAGACCCAGGGCGCGGCCGTGAAGTACCCGATGATCGGCGACAGCGATCTCGCGGTGGCCAAGCTCTACAACATGCTCCCCGCCGAGGAGCCCGGCACCTCCGCGGGCCGCACCGCGGCGACGAACGCGACCGTACGCTCGGTGTTCGTCATCGGGCCCGACAAGAAGATCAAGCTGATGCTCACCTACCCGATGACCACGGGCCGGAACTTCGACGAGATCCTCCGCGTCCTCGAGTCGATCCAGCTCACGACGAAGCACAAGGTCGCGACGCCCGTGAACTGGAAGAACGGCGACGACGTCATCATCGCCGGCTCGGTCAGCGACGAGGAGGCCAAGAAGCTCTATCCCGAGGGCTTCAAGGCTCCGAAGCCCTACCTCCGCCTCGTCAAGCAGCCCCAGTAGGCTCCCACCCAGGGCGCGAGCTGCGGCGCGCCTCCAAGCCGGCCCTGGTCGCCCTGCGCGGCCGGGGCCTCGGCTCTCAATGCGCCCTGGCTCCGTGCGCGATAGCGCACCCGTTCGCCGTATTCCCGCTATCATCGACGACGGGTGGAGCCGGGCACCGTCCTCGCGGAGCGCTTCGAGATAGAGCGGCGCGTCAGCGCTGGCGGCATGTCCGCGGTGTTTCGCGCCACCGACCGCCGGCTCGGCGGCGTCGTCGCCGTCAAGGTCCTCTACGGACGCGACGAGGGGGAGCACCGCGAGCGGCTCTACCGCGAGGCGCGGGTGCTCGAGAAGCTGAGCCACCCCGGCATCGTCCGCTACGTCGCGCACGGCGAGACGTCGATGGACAAGCCGTACCTGGCGATGGAGTGGATCACCGGCGAGACGCTCGGCAAGCGCCTCTCCCGAACGGGCCTCACGATGGGCGAAAGCGTTCGGATGGTGACGCGCGTCGCCGAGACGCTCGCCGTCGCGCACGCCAAGGGCGTCATCCATCGCGACATCAAGCCCGGCAACCTGATCCTCCGCGACGGCAACGTCGAGGACCCCACGCTGATCGACTTCGGCATCGCGCGCATGGGCCTCGGCGCGAGCTCCATCACGAACACCGGCGTCATGCTCGGCACGCTCGGCTACATGGCGCCGGAGCAGGCGCGCGGGACCAAGCAGCTCGACGCGCGAGCCGACGTCTTCGCGCTCGGCGCGGTCCTGTTCAAGTGCCTGACCGGTCTGCCCGCGTTCGCCGGCGACGACGAGATCGCGATCCTCGCCAAGATGCTCTTCGAGGCGCCGCCGCGCGTCCGCGAGCTCAGGAAGGACGTGCCCGCCGCGCTCGACGAGCTGCTCGCCCGCATGCTCTCGCGCGATCCGCTCCAGCGCCCCGCGGACGGGGGCGTCGTCGCCGCCGAGCTCGCCGCGCTCGGGCAGCTCGACGGCGCCGGCGTCCTCGCGGCCCGCGAGGCGAGCGCCCACGGCGACGTCATCACGCGCGGCGAGCAGCGGCTCGTCAGCGTCGTCGCGGTCGCGTCCCACACGCACCTCGAGGGCGAGGAGTCGACGATCGTCGACGGCACCTGGCAGGGAATGAAATCGCTCTCGAAGGGCCTCCGCGCGGCGATCCAGCCGTTCGGCGCCCACCTCGAGTCGCTCGCGAGCGGGATGATCGTCGTGACGCTGCCCGGCCGCCACAGCGCGACCGACCAGGCGACGCGCGCGGCGCGGTGCGTCCTCGCGATGCGCGCGGCGGCGCCCAACGTGCCGATGGTCCTCGCGACCGGGCGCGCGGTGCTCGAGGACCGCGTGCCGATCGGCGACGCGGTCGACCGCGCCATCCGCATGCTCCAGCAGCACCAGGACGACGACGTCGCGCTGGTCGCCACGGGAAAGAAGCAGCCGATCCACGTCGACGAGGTGACCGCCGGTCTCCTGGACTCGCGCTTCATCGTGAAGAGCGACGGCGGCGGCCTCGACCTCGTGGGCGAGCAGGCGTCCGCCGACGCGGGCCGCATGCTCCTCGGCAAGCCCACGCCGTGCGTCGGGCGCGAGCGCGAGCTCGTCATGCTCGAGGGCGTCTTCGCCGAGTGCGTCGCCGACGACGTCGCGCGCGCCGTGCTCGTGACGGCGCCCGCCGGCGTCGGCAAGTCGCGCCTGCGCTACGAGGTCCTCCGCACGCTCCGTCACCGCGGCGATCGGCACGAGGTCTGGACGAGCCGCGGCGACCCGATGCGCGCCGGCTCGCCGTTCGGCATGCTCTCGCAGATCATCCGCGCCGCCGCCGACGCCCAGGACGGCGAGCCGCCGCGCGTCCAGCGCGAGAAGATCCGCGCGCGCGTGAGCCGCACCGTCCCGCAGCGCGACATCGTCCGCGTCACGCAGTTCCTCGCCGAGACGCTCGGCGTGTCGATGCCCGACGAGGACGACGTCCAGCTCCGCGCGGCGCGCCACGACCCCATCCTGATGGGCGATCAGATGCGGCGCGCGTTCGAGGACTGGCTCGCCGCCGAGTGCAGCGAGCAGCCGGTCGTGCTCGTCTTCGAGGACCTCCACTGGGGCGACCTCCCGAGCGTCAAGTTCGTCGACTCGGCCCTCCGCGCGCTCCACGACCGGCCGCTGATGGTGTTCGCGCTCGCGCGACCCGAGGTGAAGGACCTCTTCCCCGACCTCTTCGCCGAGCGCGGCGTCCAGGAGATGCGCCTGAAGGAGCTCTCCCGGAAAGCGAGCGAGAGGCTGGTCCGCCAGGTGCTCGGCGAGAACGTCGGCGACGACCTCGTCGCGCAGATCGTCCAGACCGCGGGCGGCAACGCGTTCTACCTCGAGGAGCTCATTCGCTCGATCTCCGCGTCGGCGGGGCGCGCGCGGAGCACGGACCCGCCGCCCGCGTCGGCCGCGGCCGGGCGCCGGTCGATGATGCCGGTCGTCCTTCCGGAGACCGTCCTCACGATGGTCCAGGCGCGGCTCGAGGCGCTCGAGCCGGAGGCGCGCCGCGTCCTCCGCGCCGCGAGCGTGTTCGGGCAGACGTTCTGGCGTGGCGGCGTCGTCGCGCTCTTGAACGGCGCGCGGGCGAACGAAGTCCCTCCGGGCATGCGCCCGAGCGCGGGCGAGAACGACAACGCCCAGGTGACGGCGTGGCTCGACGAGCTCGCCGTCCGCGAGATCGTGACGCGGCGCGAGCAACCGAAGTTCCGGAGCGAGGTCGAGTTCGTCTTCCGCCACTCGTTCGTCGCCGAGGCGGCGTACAGCATGCTCACCGACAAGGACCGCACGATCGGCCACAAGCTCGCGGCGCAGTGGCTCGAGAAGGCGGGCGAGAGCGAGGCGGTCGTCCTCGCGGAGCACCTCGAGCGCGGCGGCGAGCCGAAGCGGGCGATCACCTTCTACCGCCGGGCCGCCGCCCAGGCGCTCGAGGGCAACGACCTCGAGGCCTGCCTCGCGCGCGCCGATCGCGGCATCGCGTGCGGCGCCGAGGGCGAGGTGCTCGGACGCCTGCTCCTCCGCAAGTCCGAGGCGCATCGCTGGCGCGGCGAGAACCAGAAGGGCAAGGACTGCGCGCAGGCGGCGCTGAAGCTCCTGCCGCGCTCCGGACGGCGCTGGTTCCTCGCCGCGGGCGAGGCGGTCGAGGCGTGCGCGCGGCTCGGCGACGACAGCGAGCTCCACAGCGCCGTGGACGATCTCTGCGACGTGAGCTCGGCGGGCCAGCTCTCGGCGCCGCACCTCGTCGCGCTGACCCGCGCGGCGTGCGTGCTCATGGCCGCCGGCAACTACGTGGCCTCCGACGATCTGCTACGGACCATCGACGCCGCGTACGAGCACGCGCGACGCGAGGAAGAGGACCCGCTCGCCGCCGCTCACGTCTACCGCACGCGCGCGTATCGGGCGCTCGTGTCCGGCGACACCGGCTCGGCGTTGTCGATGTACAACGTCGCGATCTCGCACTTCGAGGCCGCGGGCGACATGCGCGCCGCGTGCCGCTACCTCGTCAGCGCCGCGGGCGCGTGCATCGAGCTCGGATCGTACGGCGAGGCCGAGCGCGCGCTGAACGACGCGCTCGCGTCCGCGCAGCACATGGGGCTCTCGGGCGTGAGCGCCAACGTCTGGCATCACCAGGGGATGCTGCTCGCGCGCCTCGGCGATCCGCGCTCCGCGCTGACGCGCGCCGACGGCGCGATCGACGCGTTCGTCGCCCAGGGAGATCGCCGGATGGAAGCGGCCGCGCGGCTCTACCGCGGCCTCTTCCTCTCGGCGGCTGACGACCTCGAGCGCGCCGAGCGCGACGTGACGTTCGCGCTCGAGCAGAGCGGCGCCACCCCTCCCCTGCGCGCGTACGGCCTCGCGGTGCTCGCGGGCGCGCACCTCAGGAGCGGGCGCGCCGACCGCGCCGAGGCTCCCGCACGCGAGGCGCTCCAGCTGCTCGAGGAGCTCGGCGGCGTCGAAGAGGGCGAGGCATTCATCCGCCTCACGTTCGCCGAGTCGCTCGACGCGCTCGGCGATCACGCCGGCGCGCGCGAGGCGATCGCCACCGCGCGCGTGCGCATCCTCGAGCGCACGGCGATGATTCAGGACGCGCAGTGGAAGGACACGTTCGTCGAGCGCGTCCGCGAGAACGCGCGGACGCTCGAGCTCGCGCGCACCTGGCGCGTCGGCTGAACGACCGCCGCCGGCTCCCGACGCGTCACTTCGAGACGACGTACTCGCCGTTGCAGGGGACCTCGATGTCCTTCGTGTCCGTCTTGTCGGAGACGGCGACGGTGTGCATCCCGCAGAAGACGAGGAAGCTACGCTGCCCGGAGCCGAGCATTCGCTTGCCGTCGAACCAGACGTTCTTGCGCTTCGCCTCGGCCTTGATCGTGAGCTTGCCGAAGCGCTGCTTCGGGTCGACCGGCGCCTTCGCGGCCTCCGGCTCGCTCGCCGCCTTCGTCGTCGTCGCTTCGGCCGGGGGCGGCGCCGGCGCCTCTGCGATCGCCGCGGCCTCCGCGGGAGGAGGCGCCGCGACCGCAGCTGCTGCTGCCGTGGGCAGCTCGACGTTGGACGCCGCCGCGACCTTCTCCTGCGAGCGCGCGGCGCCCGCGAGGACGACCGCGGCGATCGACGCGACCGCGACGACGCCCGCGCACGCGCCGGCGATCGCCGCGAGCCGGCCGCGGCCGTGGATGAACGCAGGGACGACGGGGAAGGAGGCCGACGCGAAGGGCGCGCGCGCGTCGTCGAGCGCGATCGACGAGGACGAGTCGGGCATCACGTCGGCCGCGACGATGAGGTTGCTCGGCTCGACGACGCTCTCCGGTGAGCCGACCGAAGGCGGAAAGACGCCGGCGCTCGGCAGCACCGAGCTCATCGCCGGAGCGAGGACGGCGCCGGGCCGGAAGGGATCGGCCTCGGCCGGCGCGGCGGGCGCGGCAGGCGGGACATCGGCGGGCCCGGTCACGATGACCGGCTGGGCCGCCTGCTCTGCGACCGAGAGACCGCTCTTCGCGGCGGCCTCGAGGATCTCCGGACGGAAGCTCGGGGTGCTCGCGAAGACGGCTCCGACCCGGAGCGCCGACTTCGCGAAGTCGTCCACGCGGCTGTCCCGGTCGAAGACGATCCAGGGCGTCGACACCGGGCGGAGGAAAGCGCGCACATCGCTGTCGATGCGTGCGCGATCCGGGTAGGACGGATCACGCTTCACCGCGTCGGCGGGGGCGGGCTTGTTTTCCAGCGCATCGGGAGAGGACGGCAGGCGCATGCCCTCCACGAAGCAAGCGCCGAACCAACGGGCGTTCTACACGGAGCGCAAGATTGCAACTGCCTGGAAGCCCTCGCGATGCAGGCGAACGTCGTTCGTCGTCGCACACGCCCCGAGGTCGAGCGACCGCGCACCGTCAGCGGTGGGAGGTCGTCAGCGTCCAGACCGGCGGTCCTCCGTGCGAGACGATCTCGACGCCGACCTCGAGCCCGAAGCGCCGGTAGAACGGCAGGTTGACCGGGTTCGACGTCTCGAGGTGCACCACGCAGTCTCCCTCGCTCGCGAGCGCGCAAGCGTGACGCATCAGCGTCGCGCCGAGCCCGCGTCCCTGGAGCGACGGGTGTACGCCGAGCACGGCGACGTAGACGTGTTCTTGCCGCGGATGGAGCGCACGGATGCGCCGCTCGATGTGGAGCCCGCGTCGCACGAAGTCGAGCGTGGGAAAGGCGCGCGGGATCCGGAGCGCTGCGAGCGTCTGGAGGATCGGCCTCGGCCAGCTCCCCGGCGGAAGGAGCGCGACGGCGCCGCTCTCCGGACCGCTCGCGAGCGTGTAGACGCCGCCAACCGACGCGCACTCGTTCAGCGTGCAGCGATGAAACCACGAGAGCCACGCCGCGCGCCGGGCGTCGTCGGGGAGCAGAGAGCGGAACAGCGGATCGTCGTCGAACGACGCCGCGAGCGTCTTCACCGCCGCGGCGTGCTCGTCGCGGCGAAGGGGGCGGACGGGCGCTCCATCGATCGCCATCGTCAGAGCTGGAAGCAATAGAGGCGACGCGTCGAACCGCACATCGAGGTCGTCGCGGAGGTCCACGCCGGGCCGCTCGTCATGGTGTCCCCCACCCTTCCCCCTCCGCCTATCCCGCCGACGCCCGTCCAGCCGTCGCAGTCCTCGGCGGCGCCGTTGCCCGTGGGGAACGTCCCGGTCCAGACGAGCCCCATCACCACGGCGCCGCTCTCGTTGCGGCGGAGGGCGCGGGAGATCGGCGCGCTCGTGAGCTGCGCCTTCGTCACGGCGACGTCGGACTGCCCGACGAGGAGCCAAGGGCCATCGCCGGTCACGCGGTCCTTGGCGTGGCTCCCCGCCGCCGAGAGCCAGGCCACGAACGTCCCGGCGAGGCCCGCCGCCTTCGCGAGCTCTGCGCACTTCGCGTCCGCGCCCGCGAGCCCGCCGAGGTCGCCGGTGAACGCCGTCGACGTCACGAAGACCCGCTTGCTGGAGGGGGTCGTCGGTACGTCCGCCGCGTCCGCGGCGTCGAGCGCCGTCGTCGCGTCGTCCGTGTGCCCCGCATCGACGACGACGTCATCGTCGTCGTCGCCCGGCGTACCGGGATCCACGGCGCCGCTCTCGACCGCGTCGGCGTGCGCGCCGCCGTCGACGAGCGGCTCTTCACCCGTCCGGAGATCCGACGCGCCCGTGATCACGTTGCACGCGGCGACGAACGCCACGAGGGGAACGAGCATGCGACGCGCGCGCACCACGCGTCCAGCGTAGCAGCCCTCAGCGCGGCGTGCCGAAGATGCCGTCGGCGTCGAGCCCGTGCGAGCTCATTTTCAGCTTCGCGAAGATCTCCTCGGCCTTGCGCGAGAACTGCTCCGCCTCCGTCACCGCGGACGCGTCGGTCTGGAAGTCGGGCGAGGCGCGGAGGAGCGCGGCGTACACGCGGCAACTCCGCGCGAGCTCCACGTCGTTGCCGATCTCCTCGAAGATCCAGATCGACTGGAGCAGGTGCGCGCGCGCCGTGAGCAGGCCTTCGCCCCCCGCGCTGCCGGCGGCCATGACCTCGCCGAGCGAGCGGAGCGCGACGCCGAGCTGCACCTTGCTCTGGATCTCCCGGAAGATGTCGACCGCGCGCGCCGTGCACTCGCGCGCCTTCGTGTACTCGCGCTGCGCGAGGTACGCCTTTCCGAGCCCGCGCACGGCCTCGGCCAGACCCATCTTGTCGCCGAGCTCGTCGGCGATCTCCTCGGCCTGCTTCAGGTAGTGGATGGCCTTCGTCGGATCGCCGAGGCGGTTGTACGTCTCGCCGAGGTTCGTGAGGACGAGCGCGATGCGGTTGCGATCCCCGGTCTCCTTCGCGACCTCGTACGCCTCGAGGAAGAGCTGGAGCGCGCGGCTCTCGTCGCGCTGGTCCTGGGCCACGGTCCCGAGGTTGTTCAGCGAGATCGAGACGCCGACGAGGTCGCCGATCTCGCGGCGGATCCGGAGCGCCTGCTCGAAGGCGTCGAGCGCGAGCTTGAACTGCCCCGAGTCCTGGTAGACGAGGCCGAGGTTGTTGAGCGAGAGCGCGATCGACCGGCGGTCGCCGAGCTTGCGGCGGAGGACGAGCGCGCGCTGCGTCGACTCGAGCGCCTTCTGGTAGTCGCCGCGGAGCCAGTGCAGCTTGCCGATGTCGTCGACGGTGCTCGCGATGCCGCGATCGTCGCCGGCGTCCTCGAAGAGCCCGAGCGCCGCCTCGAGGTGGACCTCTGCCTCTTCGAGACGCCCGGTGTCGCGGAAGAGCCGGCCGATGCGCCCGTGCGCGGCGCCGCCCTTCGCGCGGAGGTTCAGGCGGTAGGCGCGCGCGAGCATCTCGTTGAAGCAGTCGAGCGCCTCGTCGTTGCGCCCGAGGACCTGGAGGACGTCGCCGAAGTGGTGGAGCGCGCGGAGCTGCTGCTCGGTCGACCCCTCGGCCCCGTCGCGGAGGAGCCCGAGGCCCTTGACGTAGTACTCGGAGGCCTTCGCGTTCGCGTAGCGCTCGCGCGCGAGGTGCGCGGCGTCGAGGTACGTCGCCGCGGCCTGGACGACGAGACCGGCCTCCTCCTGGTGGCGCGCGAGCATGCCCATGTACTCCTCGTGCGTGCGCACGTGGGGCTTGAACGAGAGCCAGTCGGCGATCGACTTGTGGAAGCGCCGCGCCTGCGCGCGCGGGAGCAGCTTGAGCAGCGTCTCGCGCTCGAGGTTGTGCTTGAAGACGTATTCCTCGTCGTCCGGGAACGTGCCGTCCGGAAGCGTGAGGATGTAGTCGCGCTCCTTCAGCTCCCTCAACGTCTCCTTGATGCGTGCGACGTCGGTGACCGCGTCGCGCGACCACACGTCGGGCCCGTTCACGTCGAGGCGCGCCATCGCGAGGAGGCCGCCGAGCCAGAAGACGCTGCCCATCATCGACGCGCGCTCGAGCAGGTCGCGCTCGTGCGGGGCGAGCGCGCCGATGCGCGCCTGGATGGCGTCTTCGACCGTGAGCGGGAGCTTCACCGCGGACAGGCGATCGAGGTGGACGGCCCACCCTTCCACCTCGGCGAACTCGTCCTTCACCTCGATGACGCCCATGTCGTGGAAGATGGCGACCATGCGCTCGAGGAGCGCGGGGTTGCCGCCGGCGAGGGTGCACGCGGCCTCGACGAGCTCCGCGACGCCCTCGGCCTCGCCGCACGGCACGAGGAGCTCCTCCATCACGCGCGACGAGTCGGTCTCGGAGAGCGGAGAGAGCTCGAGCCGCGCGTGACGGGCCGCGCCGTGCTTCGCCCAGTCGTCGCGCCGCGCCGCGAGCTCGGGGCGCGCGAGACAGAGCACGAGCACCGGCGCGTCGAGCGCATCGGTGAGGTGACCGAGGAGGTCGAGCGACTCGTCGTGCGCGTGGTGAAGGTCGTCGAAGACGAGAACGCACGGCCCGCGCCGATCGGTCGGACCGGACTTCGGCTTCGCGTCGCGCGCGGACGGGACGACGTGGTCGGCGTCCGTGTCGCGCGCGCCGGGCGGCACGTGCCACGCGTCGGCCTCGAGGAAGCGCTTGATGACGGCACGCCGGAGCAAGCGCATCTGGTGGGCGTCGCCGCGCACGGCCTGGATGAGCGGCGAGTCCATGAACTCGAGCTCGAGCAGCTGGCCGAGGAAGAAGCAGACGTCGCCGACCTTCCGGTCCTCGAGGACGGCCGCGACCTGCGCGCGGATTTGCGCCTTGGCCGCCTCGGGATCCATGCCCTCGAC
Source organism: Labilithrix sp. (assembly GCA_019637225.1). Lineage (GTDB taxonomy): Bacteria > Myxococcota_A > Polyangia > Polyangiales > Polyangiaceae > Labilithrix. The sequence goes on along the minus strand of JAHBWC010000014.1, from coordinate 8,301 downwards.
GATGCCGAAGCGCGCCCGGAGGACGCGCGCGAAGACGTCGTAGGCCGAGCCGCCTTCGCGCGCCGATCCCCGGAAGACGCGCGGCGCACCGCTCTCGCTCGTGCGCTGCTTCGAGAGAAAATCGCGAACGAGCCGCGTCTTGCCGATGCCGGCGGCCCCGACGATCGTGATCGCCCGCGAGCGGCCCTGCTCGCGGACGGCCTTCAACGCGATGTCGAGCTCACGGAGCTCCGCCGTCCGACCGACGAGCACCGCTCGACGCTCGATCGTACCGAATCCGGCGGGTGCGAAGCTCAAGCTCTCGGCCATTCTGGAGACCCGCGCAGCACGCGTCCGCGCGGCGCGGCTTCTAGCATAGGCGGCAAGGCGCCGAGCGCGAAACGCCCACCCGGAGCCGCGCGACTCGTTGCAGCGATTACTCGTTGCAGCGATCGCCGCCGTCGACCTGGCGGAAGCAGCCGCCGGGGCACGCCCGGCGCGTGGCGGCGAAGACGCACTGCTCGCCGTCGCACTCGCCGGGGAGCCAGATGACCATCTCGGTCGAGGAGACGCAGTCGGGCGGCGGCGGCGTCTCGCAGGGTGAGTCGTCGACGCCGCTATCGGCGGAGACGGGCGGGCTGTCGGCATCGACGAGATCGCCGCCGTCGTCGAGGCCCGCGTCGCCCGCCTCGGCCGCGAAGCAGGCGACGAACGGCATGGGCGGGTCTTCGGGCGACGACGACGACATTCCGGGCGGAGGCGTCGGGCCCGAGCCGACCGCACCGCTCGCCCCTCCCGAGCCGTTGCTGGTGGCGAACGAGCTCCCGCCCGTACAGGCGACGCCGACCAGCAGTGCCACGACGGCTCCCCACGCCCGCATCCTCACGAGGGTAGCCGAGCGGCGAGCTGCAGCCAGCGAAAAGCCGCCGCGCGACGAGGCGCCGGCGGCTCGTCGATCAGCGTCCGTCCTCGAGGACGCCGTCGGGATCGTCGATCGGCGCGGGCGGGGCCACGGGCTCCGCAGGCGGCGCCGCCTTCTCCTCGGGGCTCGCCGACTTCGTGCCCGCGAGCGGCGCGGGGATCACGACGGAGTCGAGGCCCGGGATCATCGGCGCGAGGCTCGGGACGAGACTGTCGCTCCGGCTCGACTCCGGCTCCTCCGAGCGCGGCGGCGGGGGCGGCGCCGGCGCCGGCCGGGGCGGAGCCGCGCGACCGGGCGCTTGCGCCGGCGGGGCGGCCTTCGGGGCGGGAGCCGATCCGCGCGCGCTCGCGACGGCGGCCTTGTTCGCGGGAGGCGCCTGCCTGCGCGCCACCGGGCGCTCGATGCACTTGTCCATGCCCGGCGGGCACGCGATGCGCACGTGGAAGTGGTCGTCGTGGGGCAGCGAGCCCCGCGGCTGCGCCATGAGCTCCGCGGCGCGCGTGCGAATCGCCGCCGGCGCGCCGACCTTCGCGGCGTACTGGAGGAGACGCGCGCGCAGCGGCGAGGCGACGAAGATGTACGTCACGCGCGCCTGGGTGTTGGCGACGATCGAGGCGACGAGCGCCCAGTTCCTCGCGTCGTCGAACTGGGCGCCCGGCCAGGTGGCCGCGGTGCCGTCGCCTCGGAAGGGCACGAAATGGTCGGCGAAGATCGGCTTGCCCTTGTGGTTCCTCACGTAGAAGCCGATGTCCGCGTCGCGTCCGCTCTCGTGCGACGCGTGGCGATCGATTTCCCCGCCGCCGGGCCTCGACAGGTGTCCGACCGAGAGCACCGCATCGGGGAACTGCCTGCGCACCGCGCGCGCCGCCCCGTCGATCATCCCGACGAGCGGCTCGAGGCCCCAGCGCGCGTCGCCGGGTGCGTAGACGGGCACGATGCGCAGGTACGGCGCCTCGTTCAGGTGCGCGCCTCCGACGAGGCGCCCCTCGGTCGGCGAGCCGATGCTCCGGCCCGGCGGCGTCCGGCGCGCGGGCAGCTCCCGCTTCGCCGTGCGTCCGCCGTGATGCGCGGGCTGCTTGGCCGGGGGACCGGCGACGGCGGCGGGCGCGACCAAGAGAGCGGCGAGGACGGCGAGGCGGACGTTGAAGCGCGGCACGATGGATCGACCCCATCACGAGGCGGACCGGCGGGCCAACTTCGCGCGGGTTTCTCGCCGTTTCGCGCGTTCGGTGCAGATTCCACGCAACGTGCGTGCCGCGCCCGGAGCCGGCGCTCAGGCCGCCGGACACTTCTCGTCCGTCCCCGTGCGCTCCCAGGGATCGAGGAACTCCAGGGTCAGCTCGTGGACCGCCTTCGCGACGAGGCCCGGCTCGTCCTTCCGGAGATCGTGCTTGCGGAGGCGCACGGCGCCCGCCTCGACGAGCGCGTCGAGGCGCGCCACGAGCCCCTCCGGCCGCACGAGCGAGCGGATGTCCGCGTTCTCTCCCGCGTGCTCGAGCATCAGGCGGAGCCGCGCGCGTCGAACGGCGCTCCGCATCGCCCGGTCGCCCGGCATGGCCTCGTAGGCGGCGACGATCTCCGAGTCGATCGTCATGCTCCGGTTCGTGAGGTTGGCCGAGCCGACGATGAACCTGCGGTCGTCGACGATCATGAGCTTCGCGTGGATGTAGACGAAGAGGGGCTCGCCGTCGTCGTCCGTGCCCGCGGCGACGTCGTAGATGCCGATCGCGTGGCCCTGAGCGCGCGCCGCCTGATCGAGGACCTGGAGGAGGACCGCCTGCGGGACGCCGATCGTCATCTCCTCCTTGAGCCTCTCGGGCTTGCGCGGGAGGATGATGACGACGTCGAGCTTCGGCCGTGAGGCTTCCGCCATGCGCGCGAGCAGCGCGTCGCGCACCGCGCACGACGTCAGGTACTGCGACTCGACATAGACGAGGCGCTCGGCGCTCTCGATCGCCTTCACGTAGAGCGCGGAGACCTCGCTCACCTGCGCGCGGCCGGAGACCTCGGGGATCGTCCGGGAGAGGCCGATGCGCCCGGCGGGCATCGGCAGCGTGACCGGGAAGTCGAGGCTCGGACGCGCGTCCGCGCCGCCCGCGACGAGCCCTGCGGGATCGAGGCGCTCGCCGGTCGCCCCGTACCAGCGCCAGACGAACAGGTCGACCATCGAGCGCGCGGCGTCGCCGGTCACCACGACCTGCACCTCGTGGTAGGGCTGGTGGGACACGCCGCGCGACGTCCGGTGCTCGTTGTCGGGGCGATGGGCGGAGTCGTCCCAGCGCGCCTGGCAGAGGTCCTGGCTCCCGAAGAACGCGACACGACCGTCGACGATCGCCACCTTCTGGTGGTGCGACCCGCCGAGCGGCACCGTGTTGTCCCAGCGGAAGTCGAAGCGCTCGCAGGAGATCGCGTCGAAGTAGAGCTTCTGCAAGAGCTCGCGCTCGAGCGCGAACAGCACGCTGTGGTCCCACGCGAGGACGCGGATCTGGAGCTCCGGGCGCTCGCGGCAGAGGCGATCGAGGAACGCGAGCAGCTCGGCCTCGCGAGGCTCGATCCCGTCGGGGAGATCGTCGCCGCGAAGGAGCTGCACGTCGCTGTCGAACTGCCAGCCGAGCAAGAGGATGCTCGTCGTCGCCTTCGAGGCGGCGCTGAAGAACGCACGGTAGTAGTCGCGCCCGTCGATGAGCAGCGCGCTCTCGCTTCGTTCGTGGATCCGCCACGTGGTCGTCGGCAAGAGGATGCTCACGTCGCGGTGGACCTTTCGGTGGGCCGCGCGGACATCGCACGGTCGACCTGCCACGGAGCGAGAAGCGGGCCGCGGCTCCCTCTGCGGAATGACGCGGCTTTGCCAGGCCGCGGCATGTGGCGCTCGGCCACAGGCGAGGAGCGATGAGGCGCGCCGGCACGCAGCGGGCGACGTTGCGCGCCGCGTCGTGCCGCGGCCGCGGCGGTTCCCGACGCTCCTTGAGGAGCGCCGGCGTTCCGACTACCGTGCGGCCGCAATGGACAAGGTGATGAAGAGCGCCCGCGAGGCGGCCTTTGACATCCCGAGCGGCGCGACGATCCTCGCCGGAGGCTTCGGCCTCTGCGGCATCCCGGAGAACGCGATCCGGGCGATCGCCGAGCTCGGCGTGAAGGACCTCACGTTCGTCTCCAACAACTGCGGCGTCGACGACTTCGGCCTCGGGATCCTGCTCCGCAACAAGCAGATCAAGAAGATGGTCTCGAGCTACGTCGGCGAGAACAAGGAGTTCGAGCGGCAGTACCTCTCGGGCGAGCTCGAGGTCGAGCTCTGCCCGCAGGGCACGCTCGCCGAGCGCCTCCGCGCGGGCGGCGCCGGCATCCCGGCGTTCTACACGCCGACCGGCGCCGGCACGGCGGTCAGCGAGGGCGGCCTCCCGCTCAAGTACGCCGCGGACGGCAGCGTCGCCAAGGCGAGCCCGAAGAAGGAGACGCGCGAGTTCGGCGGCCGAAGCTACGTCCTCGAGGAGGCGATCACCGGCGACTTCGCGATCGTCAAGGCGTGGAAGGGCGACCGCTTCGGAAACCTCGTCTACCGGCACACCGCGATGAACTTCAACCCGATGTGCGCCGCGGCGGGCAAGGTGACGATCGCCGAGGTCGAGGAGATCGTCGAGGTCGGCGAGCTCGACCCCGATCACATCCACACGCCCGGCATCTTCGTGACGCGGATCTTCCAGGGAGAGCGCTTCGAGAAGCGCATCGAGCGCCGCACGGTGTCGGCGAACGGCGGTGGAGCATGAGCACGGCGGCGAAGGTCGGCGGCCTCGGTCGCGAGCAGATCGCGCGACGCGCGGCCCAGGAGCTGCGTGACGGGTTCTACGTGAACCTCGGGATCGGCATGCCGACGCTCGTGGCGAACTACATCCCCGACGGCGTCGAGGTGGTCCTCCAGAGCGAGAACGGCCTGCTCGGCATCGGCCCCTACCCGACCGAGGCGGCGATCGACGCCGACCTCATCAACGCGGGCAAGGAGACCGTGACGATGCTGAAGGGCTCGTCGACGTTCTCGAGCGCCGAGAGCTTCGAGATGATCCGCGGCGGCCACATCGACCTCGCGATCCTCGGCGCGATGCAGGTCTCCGAGCGCGGAGACCTCGCGAACTGGATGATCCCCGGCAAGATGGTCAAGGGGATGGGCGGCGCGATGGACCTCGTCGCGAGCGCGAAGCGCGTCGTCGTGATCATGGACCACGCCGCGAAGGACGGCGCTCCGAAGATCCTCCGCGAGTGCAACCTCCCGCTCACCGGACGCCGCGTCGTCCACCGCATCATCACCGACCTCGCGTGCATCGACGTCACGCCCGACGGCCTCGTCCTCCGCGAGGTCGCCCCGGGCGTGAGCGCGCGCGAGGTGCAGGCGCGCACCGAGCCGACGCTGAAGGTCCCCTCGGACCTCGCCGAGATGAAGCTCGTTTGAGCGCGCTCGCCTGAGCCGCTCGCGCCCGGTCACAACGAAGACGGATACGTATCGGGCGGGTCGACGGCCTCGCGCGGCTCGTCCCGCGCGAGCGGCTCGACGGCGCTCGTTCGATCGAGGTGAACGAGCGCGTCGAACTGATCGGCGAGCCGCGCGCGGAACCAGTGGCTGGTCCGCTCCGTCTGCGGGCGGTAGACGACGCCGATCGCGCGCTCCAGGCGCTCGGTCCGGAGCGCGTCGGGGAGCCGTCGATCGGCGTCGGGGAGGATGACGACGTCCTCGACGCCGAGCCCCTCGACCATGAAGTGCAAGAAGAGCTCGTGGCTGTTCGCCGTCGCGGGGCGGACGGCGATCCGCGCGGGGGACGCTCCCCAGTCGGGCGCGGCCGTGACGAGCCCGTCGTAGGTCGTGAAGCCGACGATGAAGGCGTCGCTCCCGTGGCGCTCGCGCACGATCTGGCCGACGCTGAGCTCCCCGTGCGCGCCCATCTCGGTCGCGCGGGCGTCGCCGAGGTGCGAGTTGTGCTCCCACACGACGATCTTGCACGGCCGCCCCAGCACGCGATCGAGGTGCTGCGCGATGGCGGCGATCGTGTCCGCCATGTGTCGGTCCCGCAGGTTCCACGTGACGGTCGAGCCTCGGAGCATGCTCCGGTAGTACTCCTCGGCCGCTCGGATGAGCCGGCCGTTCATCTCGATCTCGAAGAGCATGTCCTCGCGGTCCTCGTCGCTCTCCTGCGCGAGCGCGCGGCCGTGCATGAGATCGCGCATGTCGAGGAGCTGCTGCGTGACCTCCTTCTCGCAGGAAGGCGCGAGGCCGAGCCCCGCGCCGTACGCGTAGGTCTCGGTGTCGGGACCGAAGTGCTCGAAGCACCCGTACCGCGCGCGGGCGCGGCTCGCGGCTTCCGGATCGAGCCGATCGAGGTAGCCGAGCACGACGTCGATCGACGCGTGGAGGCTGTAGAGATCGAGCCCGTAGAAGCCGACGTGAGGCGCGTTCTGCTTGAGCCACCCGACGAAATCGCGCGTGTCGCGGTTACGCCACATCCAGCCGGGGAAGCGCTCGAAGGCGGCGAGCGCGTCCTCGGCCGACGCGTCCGGCCCGCGTCCACGAACGAAGCGATGCACCCGCCGCGCGTCGGGCCAATCGGCCTCGACGGCGACGGCGTCGAAGCCCATTGTCGAGATGAGCCGCTCGGTGATGATCGCGCGCTCGCGGTAGAACTCGTGCGTGCCGTGCGTGGCTTCGCCGAGCAGCACGAAGCGCGCGTCGCCGATCGCCGCGAGGAGTCGATCGTAGGCGTGCCCGCTGGCGTCGAGAGGGACGGCGGCCGCGACGAGCTCGTCCTCTTCGGCCGTCCGGTCGCGCATGCCCGTCCAGCTGCAACGCGTATACCGGCTCCGAGCGAGCGACGAGCGAGCGACGAGCGAGGCGCGCGACGCCCGCCCGCGCGCGCCGCCGCAGCGGGCGCTGCACGGTAGCGTTCGCCACGCCGTCCGCTAGGATGTGCGTCGGCTGCCATGGCGGATCGCTCGTCTCCGGTGCGCGCTCGGTTCGAACGGATCGGCCACGGCGCGCGCCGTCATGTCGCCTCCTCGCTGATCGCGGCCGGCGTCACCGTCTCCATGGTGAGCTGCGGATCGCGGACGGGCCTCTTCGGGCCCGACTCCGACTTCTTCGAGGGCGACGCGACGCCGGACGGGAGCGTCGTGGACGCGCCCGAAGACGGCCCGGTTCAGTGCATCCCCGGCAGGTTCAGGTTCGAGCTCGCGCTGACGCAGCTCATGTTCGTCATCGATCGCTCGGGCTCGATGGGCTTCTCGCTCGCCGGCGTCGAGGACGTGCCGCGCAGCCGTTGGCGCTGGACGATCCTCCAGAACGCGCTCCGCCGGACGATCACGACCTTCGACAACGAGATCGCGATGGGCGCGAAGTTCTTCCCCGAGGTCCTCTCCTGGAGCCAGCGCACCGATCCGGAGCTCGCGTGCCGGACGGACACCGGCGTCGGGATCGCGCCCGCGCGCGGCAACGCGCAGGCGATCGTCAGCGCGTTCGACACGTCGGAGCCGCGCGGCGGTACCCCGACCTCCGAGGCGATCCGCCTCGCCGCGCAGTTTCTGACGGAGAGGCGCAGCGTGGCGCGCACGATGGTCCTCGCGACCGACGGCGCGCCGAACTGCAACGGTGACCTCGACCTGCAGACGTGCGTGTGCACCTCGACGCGGGGCTGCGGCGGGGGCGGCGGGCACTACAGCTGCCTCGACGACAACCGCACGCTCGCGTCGATCCGCGACGCGGCCGACAAGCAGAAGATCCCCGTCTACGTCATCGGAATCGGGAGCACCGAGCGTCCGGAGTTCCTCCAGGTGCTCGACGAGATGGCCATCGCCGGCGGTCGCCCGCGCCCCACCGCGCCGCGGCACTACAACGTGCAGTCCGAGAACGACCTCACCGAGGCGCTGACGACCATCCGCGACGCGGTCGCCAAGTGCACCTACCTCACGCCGTCGGCGCCGAACGATCCGGACAAGATCACGGTCGACATCAACGGCGTCGAGATCCCCCACGATCCGACGAAGACCAGCGGCTGGGACTGGGTCGACCAGGGCTACGGCGAGCTCGCGTTCTTCGGCGAGGCGTGCGCGCTGGCGCAGGGGTCCGACGGACCGCCCGCCGTCGTGAGCGGCGTCGTCACCTGCGACGACGACTGACGAGCAGAGAGCTCGCGCTCACCCCGCTTCGCCCATGAGGACCGTCGCCGAAGCGCTCTTCGCCGCCGAGACGACGCGGGCCCGGACCGCCAAGGTCGCGGCGCTCGCGACGGCGCTCGCGGCCGTCGCGGCGCGCGCTCCGGCGGAGCTCCCGTTCGCCGCGCGCTTCATGACCGGCGCGCCCGCTCCGCCTGCCTGGGCGGCCCGCTCTGCCGCCGGCGAGGTGCCCTCCGGCGAGCGCGTCCTCG
>JAHBWC010000139.1 GCA_019637225.1 Labilithrix sp. | reverse complement strand
TGTGCATCGGCTGCGCGTGGAGCCACGAGCTCGATCCGGCGAAGATCGGCGGCGTCGAGATCGGGACGCTCGGCGTCACCGCCGGCGCCCAGCTCTTCAGCGAGCGAGCGCTCGCGTTCTGGGACGCGCTGCTCGACCGCGGCGCCAGGGCCGCCGCGCTCGGCGGCAGCGACGACCACCGCGCCGGGACCTCGACCGGCATCTTCCCGGCGAAGGTCGGGAGCCCGACCACGCTCGTGCGCGCGACGGAGCTGAGCACGCGCGGGATCCTCGACGGCATCGCGCGCGGCGCGACGGTCGTGAAGCTCGATGGACCGGACGACGCCATGGTCGAGCTCGAGGCCGTCCCGCGCCGCGACGACGTCGAGGGCCTCGCGTTCCCCGGCGACACGCTCGGCGTCCGCTCGATCGTCCTCCGCGCCAGGGTCACCGGCGGCGTCGGCCAGACGGTGCGCTTCGTGAAGAACGGAGCGCCCGAGGAGCCCGTCGCGGTCACGAGCGATCCGTTCGTCCACTACGCCCGCGTCGACGCGCCGAGCGAGGGTGAAGATCGCTGGCGGGCCGAGGCGCTGGTCGACGAGCGCCCGCGGACGGTGACGAGCCACCTCTGGCTCCGCCGCGATCCCGCCGGGCCGGAAGCCGAGGACGCGACGGCGCACGACGACGGATGCGGCGTCGCGGCGGACGGACATACGCGCGCGCCGTGGCTCGCGCTCGCCTTCGCGGCGCTCGTCGTCGCGCTCCGCCGCCGGCGGCCCGCCTAGGGCGCCGCCGGAGCGCGCCGCGTCCTCCGGCGCGGCCTCGTCAGAGTCGGCCCCGCCGTCGTGGTCCGCGGCGCGCCGCGTCTCAGTTCGGCGCTGCGCCGGCGTCGGCGCTGGACGACGCCGGTGCCCCGGCGTCCTCGGTGGCCTCGCGCGCCTTCCGCTCCGCGGCCTCGGCCTCGTATTTGAGCTGCTCGTCGCGGTCCCAGCGATCGACGTGGCCGTCGCCGTTCTCGTCGGTGCCGACGCGCTCGAGGCGCCCCTTCGAGTAGATCTCCCAGACGTCGGGCTTGCCGTCGCCGTTGCGATCGCGGCGGATGCGCTGGAGCTGGCCGTTCACGTAGAACTTCCAGACGTCGGGCTTGCCGTCCTTGTTCGTGTCGACGTCCTGCTGCGCGAGACGCCCGTCGACGAAGTTGAGCCAGACGTCGATCTTGCCGTCGTAGTCGGTGTCGGCCTCTTCGTGGAGCGCCTCGCCCTTCTGGTTGAAGGTGCGGACGACGTCCTTGATGCCGTCGAGGTTCGTGTCGATCTCGCGGCACGCGAGCGTCCTGTGGCGGTTCTCGCCCTCGCCGAACGTCTTGTAGACGCGGCGGACGTTCGGCCTGAGCGCGCCGGGGCCGATCGTCTCCGAGACCTCGAGCTCCGGCTTGTTGCGCCAGTCGCACATCGAGCGATCGTCGGCCGGCCAGCGCGAGGGATCTTTCGACCCGCCCGGCGCGGTGGCCGTCTTCACGGCGCCCTCGCGCGATCCGCCGCCTCCGCACGCCGGTACGGCGAGCGCGCCGGCGGCGAGCGCGAGGATCGCGGCGCGGCCCGTGAACGTGCGGCTCATCGCTTGGCTCCTCCGCGCTTCGGCGGCGTCGGGGCGCCGGCGTCGCCCGTGGTCGGCGACAGCTCCGGGCTCGGGCTCGGGCTCGGGCTCGGCTCCGGCGTAGGCGCGGCCACGGGCGTCGAGGCGGCGCCGGCGTCCTCGGCCGCCGTCGGAGGCTGGATGGCCGTACCCGACGCGCCGAGGGTGATGGTCGCGTCCGGATCCGGCAAGCCGTCGCCGTTCTTGTCCATCGCGATCGTCACCTGATCGCCGTTGTAGGTCCACCACTGGTCGATGCGGCCGTCGCCCGTCGCGTCGCGCTCACGCTTGATGCGCTTGCCCGTGGCAGGGTCGAAGGTGTCCCAGGTGTCGATGCGTCCCTGGTTCGTCGTGTCGAGCTCCGCGCGAACGAGCTTGCCGTTTTCGTAGATCTCGATCGCGTTGACGATGCCGTTGTCGTCGTAGTCGGCCTCGCGCCGGCGAAGCTGCCCGGTCTTGTCGTAGTACTCGAAGAGATCGGGCTTGCCGTCGCGGTTCAAGTCGCTGATGCGGCAGATCTCGGCGTCGCCGTCGAAGACGCGCCGGATGTCGGGCTTGCCGTCGTTGTTCACGTCGACGGTCTCGACGCGGTGCCCCGACTCGCTGCAGGCCTCGTGCTCGATCGTCTGGGAGCGCACGCCGTCGGGGAGCTTCGCGTTCGCGACCCCCGAGTCGCCTCCGCCGCAGCCGATCGCGCCCGCGACGAGCAAGGCGCCGGCGCCGAGCGCGACCCCGAGCGCGCTCCGCGCGAGCCGCGCCTGCCCGCGTCGTCCTGCGCCATCGGCGCACGCCCAAGCATCCGAGCCTGCGCGGACTTCGCCCGGCGGCCCAGACGCCATCGCACTCGGTTCCCCCGCTGAAGACACGTGCGGCATCGCGAAAGTCACGATAGACGGCAGGTTACCCCATCCGCAAGGCGCTCGGGCGCCGCACTTGTCCCACATCTCGGCACACTCGCCAAATGCCTGAGTTTATTGAGCTCACATGGTGCGCGCGAGAACCGTGACCAAACCCCCATGGTCGCCCTTGACCGTCACGTATGTTCACGTAGTGTATATTCATGGACCGTTGAGGAGCGTTTCTCCTCCGGCAGGTCCAAGGAGCTGGTGACGGACTCGCGAGTGCGTTAGCTAAGGACGCCCGACCGACGCTCTCGCCGTTCCTACGCACGTCTAACGTTCGAGAACCCCAGAGGAATCAACTCTACCGAGAGGCCGCCCCGCGCTCAGCGAAAGTCCCATGCGGAAGAAGATTTCCACCACCATCTACGTGACGCCGGAGCAAGCCGACAAGCTGAAGCTCCTGCACGAGCGCACGAAGGTGCCGGTGGCGGTCTACATCCGCGAGGGCATCGATCTGGTGCTGCGGCACTACTCGCATCTCCTCCCGGGACAGCTCGCGCTGGTCGAGCAGACGGAGTCGCCGCGCCCTCCCGAGGTCAACGCCTCCGAGCCGCCTCCTCCCTCCGTCGCCGCGGGCGGAAAGAAGTAGGCCTTTCTTCGCGCGGCCCGAGCGCGCTTCGTCTATGACGAGGCGCGCGGTCGCCGATCGCCTCGCGCACGCCGCGCCTCCGTCCCATGCCGATCCCCCAGTCCAAGATCCGTAATTTCTCGATCATCGCCCACATCGACCACGGAAAATCGACGCTGGCCGATCGCATCCTCGAGGTCACCGGCGCCGTCACGCAACGTGAGGCGCGCGAGCAGTTCCTCGACAAGATGGACATCGAGCGTGAGCGCGGCATCACGATCAAGGCGCAGAACGTCCGCCTCAACTACACGGCGAAGGACGGCGAGACGTATCAGCTCAACCTGATCGACACGCCCGGCCACGTCGACTTCAACTACGAGGTCTCGCGCAGCCTCTCGGCGTGCGAGGGTGCGATCCTCGTCGTCGACTCGACGCAGGGCGTCGAGGCGCAGACGCTGGCGAACGTCTACCTCGCGATCGACCAGGGCCTCGAGGTCCTGCCGGTCCTCAACAAGGTCGACCTCCCTTCGAGTGACCTCGACAAGACGAAGCAGGAGATCGAGCAGATCATCGGGCTCGACACCTCCGAGGCCGTCCCCTGCAGCGGCAAGACGGGCGTAGGCGTCCCCGACATCCTCGAGCAGATCGTCGCGAAGGTGCCGCCGCCGAAGGGCAAGGACGACGCGCCGCTCCGCGCGCTGATCTTCGACTCCTGGTACGACACGTACCGCGGCGCGATGGTCATGTTCCGCGTCGTCGACGGCTCGATCAAGAAGGGCGACATCGTCAAGTTCATGGCCACCAAGGGCCAGTACGAGGTCACCGAGCTCGGCACGTTCACGCCGCACGCGCGCGCGCTCGAGGAGATCAGCGCGGGCGAGGTCGGCTTCCTCGCCGCCAACATCAAGAGCGTCCACGACACGAAGGTCGGCGACACGATCACGCACCCCCACGGCCAGTCGAAGCGCGAGTCGAGCGACCCGCTCCCCGGCTTCAAGGAGGTGAAGCCGATGGTGTTCGCGGGCGTCTTCCCGACGGACGCGTCCGACTACCACACGCTCCGCGACGCCCTCGAGAAGCTCCACCTCAACGACGCCGCGTTCAACTTCGAGCCGGACTCGTCCGAGGCCCTCGGCTTCGGCTACCGCTGCGGCTTCCTCGGCCTGCTCCACATGGAGATCATCCAGGAGCGCCTCGACCGCGAGTTCAACCTCGACCTCATCACGAGCGCGCCGAGCGTCGTCTACCGCGTCTACAAGACCGACGGCGAGATGGTGCTGGTCGACAACCCGACCAAGCTCCCCTCCCCGCAGTACATCGAGCGGATGGAGGAGCCCTACGTGAAGCTCACCGTCCACGTGCCGCAGGAGCACGTCGGCGCGGTCATCACGCTCTGCCAGGACAAGCGCGGGACGCAGGTGAACATGGCCTGCCCGAGCGCCGACCGCTACATCATCGTCTACGAGGTCCCGTTCGCCGAGGTCCTCTTCGACTTCCACGACAAGCTGAAGAGCGCCTCGCGCGGCTACGCGTCGATGGACTACGAGTTCATCGACTACCGGCCGGGCAGCCTCGTGAAGGTCGACATGCTCGTCAACGGCGACCCGCTCGACGCGCTGTCGATCATCGTCCACAAGGACCGCGCCTACAACCGCGGTCGCGCCCTCGCCGAGAAGCTGAAGGAGTTCGTCCCGCAGCAGCAGTACGAGGTCGCGATCCAGGCGGCCATCGGCGGCAAGATCATCGCGCGCGAGACCGTGCGCGCCCTCCGCAAGGACGTCACCGCCAAGTGCTACGGCGGCGACATCTCGCGAAAGCGCAAGCTCCTCGAGAAGCAGAAGGAGGGCAAGAAGCGCATGAAGCAGGTCGGCAACGTCGAGATCCCGCAGAAGGCCTTCCTCGCGATCCTCAAAGTCGACCAGTGATCCGCGCGCGCGGGCTCCTCGCCGTGGCCACGGCGGCGCTCTTGGCGAGCGCCTGTCTCCCGGTGATGACCCCGCCGCTCGAGGTCGGCGGAGGCGGCGCCGCGCGCCTCGGGGGCACGGCAGGCCACCGCTTCAGCGCCGGCACGCACGTCGCGAGCCTCATGCCCGACGCGCACTTCCCGCTCGACGTGGGCGTCGGCTACGTCCAGACGGGCACGAGCTCCGCGGGCGCGGAGGTCCTCGTCCACGGGCTCTACGCCGAGGGGGGCCCGCGCCTGGCCGGCGGACGCTTCTGGCGCGTCTTCGCCGGCCCGCGCGCCGAGTACTACTTCCTCCCGCAGGCGCCGGACGCGGCGTACGCCGGCCTCCTCCGCTCGTCGATCGAGCTCATGGTTCCGGTGGTCTTCGAGGGCGTGACCGCCGAGAGCACCGAGCGGAGCTTCTACGCCGGGATGGCCCACGGCATGCTCGCGCTCGGCGCCTACGCCGAAGGCGGCTGGCAGCGCCTCCCGACCGACGCCGCCCTCCCGGTGGTGGGCGGGGGCCTGAACATCCGCATCCCGATGACGCTCGGCCTCCTCTGCTGCGTCTGGGATCTCAAGAAGTAGCCCGGCCGATCGGGCGGCCGCGAAGGCCCTCGCCGCTCGGCGCTCTTCCGCGGCGCGCGACGACGGGCGCCATGCATTTTCGTTGACGACCCACGGGTTCGGGCGACACTAGGGGTACGTGCACGTTGTCGCACGTGCCTTGCTCCCGCGTCCGCGAAGCGGCCCTGCCGCAACGGACACGCGCGACGACAGGGCCGACTTCCTCGAGTTCTACGAGCAGTTCTTCCCGCTGGTCTGGCGGTGGGCGGCTCGCCTCGGGGTGCCTCGCCACAGCCTGGACGACGTCGTCCAGGAGGTGTTCCTCACGCTCTTCGGTCGCGCCGACGAGTTCGAGGGCCGGTCGTCGCTGAAGAGCTGGGTCTTCGGCGTCACGTTCGGGGTCGTCCGAAACTTCCGGCGACGTCGGAGCAGCAAGCCCACGGGCGACGACGGGGTCGAGGTGGATGCCATCGCCGCCGAGGGGGTGCATCCCGAGGCCGCCGCCACGCAGGGCGAAGCCATCTCGCTCTTGCAGTCGATCCTCGACGGTCTCGACGAAGACAAGCGCGAGGTCTTCGTCATGGCGGAGCTCGAAGGGCTCAGCGCGCCCGAGATCGGTCAGCTGCTGGGCGTCAACAGCAACACCGTGGCCTCGCGTCTCCGACACGCACGAGAGGAGGTCCGCGCCGCGTGGGAGCGCGAGAAGGCTCGAGATACGTGGAGGTTACGATGAGCTCCGACGACGAGTTCGAGCAGTTCCTTCGATCGGCAGACGCTCTCGGCGCACCGTCGGCGGACGACGCGCTTCGGGTCAAGGCGGGGCTGTCCTCGAGCGTCCCGTGGAAACATGACCTGCCTGCCTCGATCTCGACCGCGCTCCGGGCGTCGCGCGCCGCCGCGAGTGGCCCGCGCTTCGGGCTCCGCTCGCGCTTCGTCAAGCTCGCGGGGATCGCGGTCTCGATCGCGGGGCTATCGGCGACGACGTACACGATGGTCGCGCCGCCCGGCAGGACGGCGGGTCTCTCGACGCGTGCGCCGAACGACGCGGTCGCGAGCAGCGCCGCGGGCGCAGCGCCGTCTCAGGGCGTCGAGGACGTCTCGCCGTCGGCGCCGGCCACCGATCCGGCACCCATCCTCACGATCGACGGTCCTGCGAAGTTGCCCTCCGTGCCTTCCGCGCCGCCGCCGGTGAAGCCTGCGCGCCGCGCCGGCACCCTCGACGCCGAGGTCGCGCTCCTCGCCGAGACGAACGCGGCGCTCCAATCGAAAGATCCGTCGCGCGCGCTCGCTCTCGTCGAGCAACACGCGCGAGAGTTCCCGCGAGGTGTCCTCGGGCCGGAGTTCGACGCGCAACGCGCGCTCGCCCTCTCGGCGCTCGGCCGGGACGGCGAGGCGTGCGTCGTCGCGTCCCGGTTCCTCGCTGCCTACCCCAACTCTCCGCTCGCGCCCCAGGTGCGCTCGTCATGCATCGAATTCGACCGATAGCTCTCATCGCAGCGGCCGCGCTCTCCGGCGTCGTCAGCATGGCGAGCTGCGCCAACAGCGACGCCATCGTCGCGTGGGAAGCCCCGGAAGAGGACGCCGCTCCTCCCGCGCCGGGCCTCGTACGGCCTCCCCCTCCGGACGCCGGCGCGTGCGCGACCCTCGGCTGCAACAAGGTGGACATCCTCTTCGTCGTCGACAATTCGCCGTCGATGGGGAGCGCGCAGCGTCGGTTGAGAGAGGCGTTCCCGGCGTTCCTCAAGCAGTTCACGACCAAGCTCGACCGCACCGACTTTCACCTGATGGTCGTCGACACCGACGCCGCGGGCCAGGACCTGACCTGCAATCGCTTGTGTCCGAAGCTCGGGTTCGACGCATCGGTCGGGGAGAACGGGGGTCTCTGCACCGGCTTCCCCTGCGCCTCGATCGCCGATCGCACGCTGTGCGACTACACGCTCGGTGCGGGCGTCGTCTATCCGGTGGCCGCGAACGCCTCGAACCGCAACTGCAACTTCCCCGACGGACGCCGGTACCTCACGTCGCACGACGACGATCTGGAGGAGCGCTTCTTGTGCAGCGCCGCCGTCGGCACCGTCGGGGACGGAAACGAGCGGCCCATCGGCGCCATGCTCGCGGCGCTCGGCAGGGAGAGCCAGGCGGGCGGCTGCAACGAAGGGTTCTTGCGCAAGGACGCGCTGCTCCTCGTGGTGATCGTGAGCGACGCCGGCAACACGGCGGCGGAGCTCGACTCCGCGAAGGTCCCCGAGTGGAGAGAGCAGCTCCTCGACCTCAAGTGCGGGCGCGAGGAAGGTGTGGTCGTGATGACCGTCAGCCACGACGGCTCACAGACGGCGCCTTGGTACGCGGCTCTCGGAAACACCGCCGTCTCGGTCGTGGGGTACGAGAACGACCTGCCGTCCCAGTGGAGGGACTACTGCAGTCTCGTCCCCGGAGATGAGTGCTGCTGCACGACGACGTGCCCGGTGCCTCGGCCACCGGACTGCTTCCCGGACCCTCGCCCTCGCGTGTGCGACGAGTGCGCGAGCAAGCGGCCGCCGTGGGAGTTTTGCTGGTTCGCCTTCTCGGGCTACGGGACACCCCTCGTGCACTTCGCCAAGTCGTTCGGCGAACGCGGCGGGCATCGCGAGATCTGCGACGACTTCAGCGGCATTCTCGACGGCACCATCGAGGCCGTCAGGAAAGCATGCGCAGTGTTCTGACGCCTTCGACGGGCGCGCTCGTCTCGAAGGACGAAGCGGCGAGACGACGCCGATCGGCGCGCCTCGGGCGAGGCCGAGCTCGTCCTGAATCCGAATAGACATCACGATTCGATATCCATCCGACGCATTCAGCGCACGAGCGGAGCAGCTCTCTCGCATCGGCTGAATTCGCAAGTATTGCCGCCGATCCGCCCTCGGAGCTCGGCCGCGCCCTCGTTCAGCTTGAAGACGAAGACGCCTGTCGCATTGCAGTCCGCAGCGCGGCGCATGCAAAGGAAATGAGGAGTACGTCATGAGAACAGTACGCGTGGCAAGCGCAGCCTGGCCGATCTCTGCGATCACCATCACCCTCTTGCTCGGCGCATGCGCCGACGACATCGCGAGCTCGTCGAACGACACGAACGACACGAGCGACGCGAGCATCCCGAGCGGCGAGGACGCTGGCGGCAGCGCCGACGGCGGAGCTGAGCCCGACGCCGACGTCGACTCGGGCGGCGGCACGTGCGCGCAGGGGACCTGGAACAACGCGGGCTCTTGCGTCGCGTGGTCCACGTGCGCGCCCGGCAGCTACGTCGAGAGCCCCCCGTCGGCGACCGCCGATCGGACGTGCGCGGGATGCGAGAGCGGGACCTTCAGCACGACGGCCAACGCGGAGAGTTGTGCGTCTTGGAGGACCTGCGCTCCGGGCAGTCACACGAGCACGCCCGGCAGCGCCGTCGCCGATCGGCAGTGCGCGCCGTGCGACGAAGGCACGTACACGTCCTCCCCGAACCAGTCCACGTGCCTCGCGTCCAACGCGTGCGCCGCCGGCACGGTGCAGACGGTACCGGGGACGGCGACGTCGCCGTCCGTGTGCGCGGCCTGTGAGGCGGGGACCCATTGCGCCGGAGGGACGTCGCCCAAGGAGGCCTGCGCGAGCGGCACCTGGGACCACGACGGCAGCTCGGCGACGGCGTGCGCTCCGTGGACCGAATGCGTGCCCGGTCAGGCGGTCACCGCCGACGGAAGCGCCACCACGAACCGCACGTGCGCGGCGTGCGCGGGCGGGACCTTCAGCGCGTCGAGCAACGCGCCGAGCTGCCAGACCTGGACGACCTGCATGCCAGGCACCTACGTGAGCGTCACGAGTACCGTGTCCAGGGATCGCGAGTGCACGACCTGCCCCGCCGGCGAGACGAGCACGACCACGAACGCCCCCTCCTGTGCGGCGGAGCCCCCGGCCGGCGCCACCGCGCTCGGCGCAGGCTATTCCCACACCTGCGCGCGCTTCGTCGACGGCTCGCTCCGCTGCTGGGGATCCAACCTGGACGGGCAGCTCGGCGACGGTACGACCACGCGAAAGCTGACGCCCACCACAGTCGCCGGTCTCTCCACCGTCGCGAGCCTCGCCATGGGCAACGGTCACACGTGCGCCAGCCTCACCGACGGCTCCGTGAGCTGCTGGGGGGACAACCTCTTCAGCCAGCTGGGCGATGGAACCACGGCGTCCAAGCGTACGCCCACCGCCGTCCCCGGCCTCTCCGGCGTCGCCGCGCTCTCTCCCGCAGGCGTGTACCACACCTGCGCGCTCCTCGATGACGGCACCCTGCGCTGCTGGGGACGCAACAACTTCGGCCAGCTCGGCGACGGGACGACGGCGACCAAGTCCACCCCCACCGCCGTCCCCGGCCTCTCCGGCGTCACCGAGGTCGTGGCGGGGGCCTACCACACCTGCGCGCTGATCAATGACGGCACCGTCCGCTGCTGGGGCTGGAACGTCAACGGCCAGCTCGGCGACGGTACGACGACGAACAAGACCACCCCCACCGCCGTCCCCGGCCTCTCGGGCGTGACGCACATCGCCGTCGGCGCCAATCACACCTGTGCGCGCCTCACAGACGGCACCGCCCGCTGCTGGGGAGCCAACACCAGTGCTCAGCTCGGCGACGGTACGACGACGAACAAGTCGAGCCCCACCGTCGTCTCCGACCTCGCCGGGGTCGTCCGGCTCGCGGGCGCCGCCGGCGGCTATCACACGTGCGCGCAACTCGCCGACGGCACGGTCCGGTGCTGGGGAACCAACGCCAGCGGGGAGCTCGGCAACGGAACGACGACGACCCGGACGACCCCCACCCTCGTCCCCGACCTCTCCGGCGTGACCGGCATCGTCGCGGGCGCGAGCTTCAGCTGCGCCCTCGTCAGCGGGGGCGCCGCGCGCTGCTGGGGAGCCAACGGCAACGGTCAGCTCGGCGACGGTACGACGACGCGAAGCCTCACGCCGGTCGTCGTTTCCTGGTAGCCGGCATCGAACGGCTGCGCTCGGTCGACACCGAGCAGAGCGACGCGCGAGGTCGCTTCGTCTAGAGTGGCTTCATCTAGAGTGATGGCCATCCTCGGACTCGCTCGGAGCGTCACGTCGATCGGCGTCGTCCTCGCCATCTCGTCCTTCTCGATGCGCGCGCGCGCGGCGCCGGCGAAGGTGCGCGTCGATTGGCCGACCGTTCCGGGCTGTCCCGATGCGAAGAGCGTCGTGGCTGGCGTTCAGCGCGAGATGGCCCGCGCAGCCGCGGTCGACACGGTGCTCGCCAGAGCGCAGATCGAGCCTCCCGCGGCGCCCGGCGAACCGTGGCGGGTGTGGATTCGAACCCGGACGATCCGCGGCGCCGGTGAACGTACGCTCGAGGCCGACAGCTGCGCGGAGCTCGCGCGCGCCTCCGCGCTCCTCGTGGCGCTCGCTGCGGTGCGGGCGACGCCGCCGGCGGGGAGCGAGGAGCTCGACGAGCTCATGCCGTCGCCGGACTGGACCCCCGAGCCGACGTCGCTGGCGCTCTCGAGGCCCGTCGAGCTGCCGCGGCGAACGCGGCGGCCGGCTCCGCACGAGGAGCGTCGCTCTCGCTTCATCGTGGGCGGAGGGACATGGACGGGGGCGGGGCTCCTTCCGTCGCTCGCGTGGGGCCCGACCGTCGCCGGAAGCTACGAGACGGGGCCATGGACGGCGCGGCTCTCCGTGCGCGCCGCCTTGCCTCAAGACAAGACCGTGGGGAGACTGGGCGCGACGTTCGACGCGCTGGGCGTCGGGGCCGATCTCTGCGGAGCGGGAGCTCTGGTGCACGTGAAGACCTTCACCACGCGCGCGTGCGGCGGCGTCGAGGTCGACGCGATCCGGGCCCGCGGAAAGGGCTCCGTGACGGCGGACGCCGTGCGCGCGGAGGCGGTTCCGTTCTTCGGCCTTGGGGCCTCGTGGTCGGCCGCTCGACACGTTCAGCTCGGTCTCGACGTCCGCGCGGGGCCGACGCTCCTTCAGCCGTCGTTCGCCGTCGTGTCCGCCGCGGAGGGAGTGCAGAGGCTCCACCAGCCGCCCGCCGCGCGCGTCGAGGGCCTGCTCGCGTGCGGCTTCGTGTTCTAGATTTGCGGTGCCATGAAGGTCCTCATCCTCGGCGGTACGTCGTTCCTCGGCCCCGCGATCGTCGAGGTCGCGCAGGCGCGAGGCCACATGCTCGCGCTCTTCAACCGAGGGCAGACGAACCCGCAGCGCTTCCCGAACGTCGAGACCCTCCACGGCGATCGAACGAAGAGCGAGCTCGACGCCTTGAGAGGCCGGACGTGGGACGTCGTCATCGACACGTCGGGCTACTTCCCGCGCGCGGTCACGGAGTCCGCCACACTGGTCCGGGATGCGAAGCAGTACATCTTCATCTCGAGCATCTCGGTCTACGCCGCGCCGCCGCAGGGAGGCGTCGACGAGAACGGCGCCGTCGGAGAGCTCGAAGACCCTTCGGTCGAGACGATCGGCGGAGAGACCTATGGCCCGCTCAAGGCGGCTTGCGAACGCGCCGCGGAAGCCGCGATGCCGGGGAAGGTCACCGTGATTCGCCCCGGGCTCATCGTCGGCCCCGGCGATCCCACCGATCGCTTCACCTACTGGCCTGTCCGGCTCGATGCCGGCGGCGAGGTGATGGCTCCGGGCAGTCCGTCCGATCCGGTCCAGATCATCGACGTGCGCGATCTCGCGGCGTGGATCGTGACCGTCTTCGAGGATGGCCACACCGGCGTCTACAACGCGGTCGGGCCGGCGAAGCCGATAGGGATCCGAGAGCTCCTCGACGCAACGAAGTCCGCGCTCGGGTCGCCGGCGACGCTCACGTGGGTCGACGAGGACTTCCTCGCATCGCAGAAGGTCTCTCCCTGGAGCGACATGCCCGTCTGGGTGGGCGCCGGCGAGGACGCGGGAATGGCGCGCGTGTCGAGCGCGCGGGCGATCGACAAGGGCCTGACCTTCCGGCCGATAGGCGACACCGCGCGAGACACGCTCGAGTGGTGGAAGCGGCAATCGGACGAGCGTCGCGCCAAGCCCGGCGGCTGGATCTCGCGCGACCGCGAGCGAGAGGTCCTCACCGCGTTCAAGGCGCCGAGGCGCGCCGGTTGAGGAGCGACCGGACGGGGAGCTCGGCGGACGCGTCGTCGATGGCAAGAGCCCCGAGGCGCTTCACGAAGTAGGCCCGGCCCCCCGGAGCGCCCGCCCAGGGCCCCTCGCCGCCCCCTCCCGCCGCCTATCGGAGGAAATGTCGCGTGTCGGGCGCACA
>JAHBWC010000138.1 GCA_019637225.1 Labilithrix sp. | reverse complement strand
GCGGCGGCCTCGAAGTGAAGCGCCGCCTCCGAGTAGCGCTTCTGCGAGAACGCCTGCGTGCCCATGCCGTACTGCTGGCGCGCCTCCGCGGCCGAGTCGACGACGGGCTCGTCGGCCCGGGCGACGCCGGCGGCGCCCGTGAGCGCGAGGACGGCGGCGAGCGCGTAGCTCGCCGTCTTGCCGGCTCGCGACAGCGTGGGGCGTGACGAGCTCCCGCCCCACCGGGACGAGGCGACCATCCCACTCCTCTTCATGGTCGCCAGTGTAGAGCGAAACCGCCCCCTCTGACGACACGAGTCGAGGACGATCAATACGGATTGTCCGGCAGCGTGCTCGGCTCGCGCGGACGTGGCTTCGACGGCGGCTTGGCCGACGACGACGCGGGCGCGGCGGCGGGCGACGGGTCCGCCGCGGGCCCGGGGTCCGCCGGAGGCGTCTCCGGCGTGGCCGGAGCCTCGCCCTCGAGCGGAGAAAGGACGAGCTCGAGCGGCGCGGTCGTGAGCGAGTCGATCTGGACGGTGACGTCCGCGTAGCCTTTCGCTCGCGCCGAGAGCGCGACGGTCTGACCCGCGGGCGGACGCGGGATCGATCGCGTCTCGGGCGGGAGCTCCTTGCCGTCGACCAACAGGACGGCGTCGTGGGGCGTCGCGCGGAGCGCGATCTCGGCCGACGCCTCCGGTGGCGCGACGGGCGGCGCGGTGGGAGCAGCCGACGCGCCGGCGGCCGGCGTGGTCGCCGACGGAGGAGGCGGCGCGTCCTCGATCTGCGCGGTCGTCGTCCTCGTGTACCAGAGGAAGAACCCGCCTCCGCCGATGAGGACGGCGAAGAGCAGCCCCACGAACGCGGCGAGCGCGTACTGTCCCGCGCCGGCCTGCGGCGGCTGCGGCTCGGCCGGCGACTCGAGCGACGGCAGCCCGTTCTCGAGCGACGGCAGCCCGTTGCTGACGTCGTAGATCGCGGTGTTGCCGAAGGGGTTGCTCGCGGCGCTCCCCGAGGCCGGCGGGATGGTGTGCGGCGGCGCGAGCACGCCGTGGCCCGACATCGACCAGTCGCGCGGGTGCCCCGGACGCGAGTGATCGGCAGGCCAGCCTTCCGGCGGCGGCGCCACGCCGTGGCCCGACATCGACCAGTCGCGCGGGTGCCCCGGACGCGAATGATCGGCGGGCCAGCCTTCCGGCGACGGCATCGGCGGAGGATGCGACGGCCCGCCCATCGGCGGAGGACGCGACGGCCCGCCCATCGGCGGAGGATGCGACGGCCCGCCCATCGGCGGAGGATGCGACGGCCCACCCATCGGCGGAGGATGCGACGGCCCGCCCATCGGTGGAGGATGCGACGGCCCGCCCATCGGTGGAGGATGCGCAGGAGGCTGTACGCCGAGTGGAGGTGGCCCGCCCATCGGCGGCGCAGCGGGCGACGCGCCGACCGGCGGCGGGTACGCAGCGGCGTGGAGCGGAGAGATGATCCCGCCGGGACCGATCGGCAGCGTCGTCGCGACGGGTGCGCCGAAGTTCGACGCGGCTTGAGGCGCGCGCGAGCCGTGCGCGTGCGGCATCGTCGCCGAGCTGGCGGGCAGGCTGAACGGAGGGCTGTCGAGCGCGACGGTGGGGATGGACCCACCGGAGCTCGGAGGGATCGACGGCGCGGAGGCCCCGGCGCGTGGCGCGGGCGGCGCGACCTGCGGCGTCGGCGGCGCGACCGTCGGAGGAGCGACCGAGGGTGGACCGGCGAAGCCGGCGCCCGGTCCCTGCATCGTCGCGTTGAACGGACGCGACGTTTGGACGCCCGAGCGGTGGCCGACCGCGTCGCGCGTCGAGCCCGCGTTCGCGGGATCCCAGCCCGTCTGCTCGGCGAGCGAAGAGGCCTGCTTGATGCGCTCCTTGCGTCGCTCGAGCTGCTCGCCGAGGCGCGTCCGCACCGCCTGCGCGACGTTCGACTGCGTGACGAGCTGGCCCTTGGTGAGGAACTCCTCGAGCGCGAAGCGCATCCGCTCCGCCGTCGGGTAGCGGAGGATCGGCTGGTGAGCGAGCGCGCGCAGCACGATGCGCTCGAGCTCCTGCGGGTAGCTCCGCATGACGCTCGTGGGCGGCTGGAGCTCGCCGTTGAGGATGGCGTGCATGATCATGTGATCGTGCTCGCCCTTGAACGGACGCACGCCCGTCGTCGCCTCGTAGAGGAGGCAGCCGAGCGAGAAGACGTCGCTCCGCCGATCGACCGCGCCGCCGGTGACCTGCTCCGGCGACATGTAGCTGACTTTTCCCTTGAGCTGCCCGGCGCTCGTCTGCTCGTGGAGCTGGCCGAGCGCCTTCGCGACGCCGAAGTCGCAGACCTTCGCCACGCCGTCCGCGGTGAGCAGGACGTTGTGGGGCGAGAGATCGCGATGCACGACGCCGAGCGAGCGCCCGTCCTCGTCGGCAAGCTCGTGCGCGGCGTGCACGCCCGCGCACGCGTCCGCGACGATGCGCGCCACGACGCGCGCGTCGAGCGCCTCGGTCTTGCCGTTCGCGCGGAGCAGGCGCGAGAGCGAGTCGCCGCTCACCCACTCCATCGCGAGGTAGAGCGTGCGCTGGTCGTCGCCGAGCTCGTAGATCTCGCAGACGTTCGGATGATGCACGCCCGACGCGATCCGAGCCTCGTCGAGGAACATCCGCTCGAACTCGGTCTCCTCCGCGAGGTGCGGGAGGATCGTCTTGATCGCGACGAGCTTCTGGAAGCCGCGCTGCCCGTGCTGGCGCGCAGCCCAGACGCGCGCCATTCCTCCTCGCGCGATCGGCACGAGCAGCTCGTAACGACCGAGGCGCGTACCCGGGCGCAGCGCGCCGAAGTCCGACGGCTCGTTCGCCAGCTCGCCCGAGTGGAGGACGTCCGCCACGCCACGAAGATTACAGCAGATCGATGGGTTAAGCCCGACCTAACCCCTCGACCGTGACGGAGTGGAGACGCAGGTAGCACCCCGTTTCCCCTTCGCCGCCCGGGTGCGATAACACCTCCCGCATGGCCGACGCCGCGCCCGCCGCGAAACCGCCGTCTCCGGCGGCCGCCTGGGCGGTGGCGGCCGTCGCGACGCTGGGGATGAGCGTCAGCTACGTCGATCGGCAGACGCTCGCCGCGATCGCGCCGTCGGTCACGCGGGCGCTCGCGATCGACAACACGCAGTACGGCTGGCTCCTCAGCGCGTTTTCGATGGCGTACCTCGTCGGGGCCCCGGTCGCGGGCGTCGTCGTCGATCGGCTCGGCGCGCGGCGCGGCTTCGCCGCCGCAGTCGTCGTGTGGTCGCTGATCGCCGGAGCGCACGCGTTCGCCTTCTCGTTCGCGTCGCTCTTCGCGCTGCGTGTGCTCCTCGGGATGGCCGAGGCGCCGTCGTTCCCGGCGGCGGTGCAGGCGATCCGGCGCGCGCTCCCGGGAGCGCGCCGGCCGCTCGCCTTCGGCCTCCTCTTCACGGGCAGCTCCCTCGGCGCGATCGTGGCCGCCAAGCTCGCGGTCGGGCTCGACGCCGCCTACGGCTATCGCGCCGCCTTCGCGGGCACGGCGCTGATCGGCACGCTCTGGATCCCGCTCTGGCTCGTGGTCACGCGCGGCTTCGGAGCCCCTTCGGCGGCAGTCGCCGCGCCCTCCGCGCCTGGAGCGTCGCCCGACGACACGCCGGAGCCACCCGACGACGCGCCGAAGCCGTCCGTCGACGACGCGCCGGAACCGCGCGCCTCCTGGGCGGCCGTCGTGACGAGCCCGCCCGTGCTCCGCGCCATCGTCGCCATCGTCGGCTCCGCGCCCCTCTTGATGTTCGTCCTCAACTGGACGGCGAAGTACCTCGTCGACGCGTGGCAGCTCCCGCGGGAAGACGTCGGCACCTTCCTCGTCGCGCCGCCGCTCCTCTTCGACCTCGGCGCGATCGGCTTCGGCGCGCTCGCGAGCGCCCGCCGAGACCCCGGTCCCGCGGGACCGACGCAGAGCGCCCTCCTCTTCTTCGCGATGCTGCTCGCGGCCTCGCTCGCCTTCGTCCCGCTCACCGCCTCACCCGCGGCCGCGATCGCGCTCTTCGCCGTCTCGGCGTGCGGGGGCGGCGGCCTCTACGTGCTCGTGACGAACGACATGCTCTCGCGCGTCCCGGTCGAGAGGACCTCGGCGGCCGGCGGGATGACCGCGGCGGCGCAGTCGCTCGCGCACGTCATCGCCGCACCGCTGGTCGGGTGGACGATCGATCGCACGCACGGGCACGACCTCGCGCTCGTCGCGCTCGGCCTCGTCGTCGTCCCGACGACCCTCGCCTTCATCGCGTGGCCCGGCGTTCGGCGCGCGGAGGCTTCGAGCTAGACTCGCGCCATGCGAATGCTCCACACGATGCTCCGCGTCGGCGACCTCGGCGCCTCGAAGAAGTTCTACACCGAGGCGCTCGGCATGAAGGTCCTCCGCGAGAAGGAGTACCCGGAGGGGAAGTTCACGCTCTGCTTCCTCGGCTACGGCGACGAGAGCACGAACACCGTCCTCGAGCTCACCTACAACTGGGATCGCACGGCGTACGAGCTCGGCGACGCGTTCGGGCACATCGCCCTCGGCACCGACGACATCGCGGGCGCCTGCGACAAGGTCCGCGCCCTCGGCTACAGGGTCGTGCGCGAGCCCGGCCCGATGAAGCACGGGACGACCGTGATCGCGTTCGTCGAGGACCCGACCGGCTACAAGATCGAGCTCATCGAGCGCGCCTGATCGAGGCCCGCCTGCGGCCGCCGCGGCCGCAGCGGCCCGCCGTTTACGGCGCGCGGGCTCGTCGGCTACGGTGCCGGCATGGGCGCGCTCCACTCGATCGACACGAACGGCACTCCCCCGCACCGCACGCTCGAGAGCTGGGAGCCCGCCTCCGGCGAGCTGCTCGGCGCGGTGCCCATCGCGACGCGCGACGACGTCGCGAAGGCGATCGCCCGTGCGAAGAAGGCCCAGTCGGCGTGGGCCGTGTTGCCGGTGGAGGAGCGCTGCACGCGCCTCCTCCGCTTCCGGGACGCGCTCGTGGAGCGCGCCGACGAGATCGTCGACGTCGTGAGCCGCGAGTGCGGCAAGCCCCGCGCCGACGCGCTCGGCCACGAGGTGATGATCGCGGTCGACCAGCTCACCTACTACTGCAAGAACGCGCCTCGAATCCTGGTGTCGCGTGAGCTGCCGCTCCACCTCCTGAAGCACAAGAAGAGCGTCCTCCACTACCACCCGCGCGGGGTCGTCGGCGTCATCTCGCCGTGGAACTTCCCGTTCGTCATCCCGATGGCGGACGTGTTCGCCGCGCTCGTGACCGGCAGCGCGGTCATCGTGAAGCCGAGCGAGGTCACGCCGCTGTCGATCCAGAAGGCGAAGGAGATCTTCGACGCGACGGGGCTGCCCGAGGACCTCTTCGGCGTGGTGCATGGCCACGGCGACGTCGGCCAGGCGCTCATCGAGGGCGGCATCCAGAAGCTGATCTTCACCGGCGGCGTCGAGACCGGAAAGCGCGTCGCCGCGGCCTGCGGCGCACAGCTCGTCCCGTGCGTGATCGAGCTCGGGGGCAAGGCGCCGCTCGTGGCGTGCGCCGACTGCGACGTCGAGCGGACGGCGAACGCCATCGTCTTCGGCGGCTTCGTCAACGCGGGTCAGGTCTGCATCTCCGTCGAGCGCGTCTACGCCCACGAGGCGATCCACGATCAGCTCCTCGGGCGCGTACGCGAGCTGACCGAGAAGCTGCGTCAGGGCGATCCGGCGGCGGACACCGTCGACGTCGGGGCGATCATCTTCCCGAAGCAGATCGAGGTCGCCGAGAAGCACATCGACGACGCCTTGAAGAAGGGCGCGCGCCTCATCGCCGGCGGCCGGCGCCTGGCCGGCCCCGGTCAGTTCTTCGAGCCCACCGTGCTCGCCGGCTGCGACCACACGATGACGGTGATGAAGGAGGAGATCTTCGGACCGATCGTTCCGTTCCAGAAGGTCGCGTCCGAGGACGAGGCCGTGCGACTCGCCAACGACTCTCACCTCGGCCTGAACGCCTACGTCTTCACGAAGGACCGCGAGAAGGGCCGACGCCTCGCGCAGCGCATCGAGGCGGGGAGCGTCGTCGTGAACGACGTGCTCATCAACTACGGCGCCGTCGAGGCGCCGTTCGGCGGGATCAAGCAGAGCGGGTTCGGCCGCGTCCACGGCGACGACGCGCTCCGCGAGATGGCGGAGGTCCGCCACGTCTTCACGGGCCGCCTCCCGGAGGCGTCGGCCGATCCGACGTGGTTCCCCTACTCCAGCAAGGCCTACCGCTGGCAGATGCGCCTCTTCCGCGCCGTCTTCGGCCGCGGCGGCGTGGTCCGGCGCATCCGCGAGCTTCTCTGACGGAGGCGACGGCGCGCGCCCCGCGGACGACGGTCAGCCGCGCGCGCCGACGCGGCGACGCTCCGCAGCGCGCACGGCGTCGAGGAGGCGCGCCGCGTAGCCCGCTCCGGGAGGGGTTCGCTCGATCGCGACGATCTCCGCTCCGCACACCGTCGCGAAATCGGTGAGCTCGGCGCGATCCGCGTCGGAGATCGCCTCGTCCACGACGACGACGAGAGGCAACACCATCGACATCGAAGCGCAGGCCGCGCGCACGTCCGAGGCGCGCACGACCTCGACCGGCACGAGCGCCCGCCGGCACGCTTCCTCCTGCTCCGGGGTCAGAGCGATGACCATCGCAC
This sequence comes from Labilithrix sp., assembly GCA_019637225.1. Lineage (GTDB taxonomy): Bacteria > Myxococcota_A > Polyangia > Polyangiales > Polyangiaceae > Labilithrix. The sequence goes on along the minus strand of JAHBWC010000138.1, from coordinate 6,375 downwards.
GGAGGATCGAAGCGCCGTCCATCGTTCGGGTGCCTGTGCGCGGCATCGAGGCAGCATAGTCCGGCGGCGCAAAGAGAAGGAGGAGAACGCGCGGCGCCGCGGGCAGCCAAGCGGTCGGCCGACCGCAGGCGAGGTTCTTAGCAGCTGCAACAATTGATGCGTCGTGACATCGCCCGCGCGTCGTTGACAGGTCGAGACGTTCCAATATGGTGGGTGACCTTCGTGAAGTCGGTCGCATCGCAAGGCTCGCTGCCCATGCTCGTCGCGGATCTCGCCGACGAAGCATCGCGGGATTTTCTGGAGGGAGTCGCCCTCGCCGAGCAGGTCGCGTACGTCCCGCTCCTCGCCGCGCCCGTCGATCGCTCGACGCACTCGCTCGAGGTCTACTCGCCGGGCTCGGGCGAGCCGCTCCGCCTCCTGGCCGATCCGGTCGGGCCACCGACCGCCGACGGCTTCCCGCTCAAGCTCCGCACGCGCCAGCCCGAGTCGGCGCCGCTGCTCCGCGCGGCGAACAAGCGCCCGACGACGCTGCGCGCCCGGCACGAGACGAACCACGAGCTCACCGACCGCCACACCGCCGATCTCGAAGGCACGGCGGACCGGAGCGCCGTCCCCTCCGACCTCGTCGGCCGGCGCCTCGCCAACGGGAAGCTCGAGATCGAGTCGCTCATCGGCGGCGGCGGCGTCGGCGCCGTCTACCGCGCGCGGCACCGCGAGCTGCAGATGCCGGTGGCGGTGAAGGTCCTCCACGACACCTTCCAGAGCGACGCCGACTTCGGCCGTCGCTTCCACGCCGAGGCGCTCGCCGCGAGCCGCCTCGATCACCCGAACGTCACGCGGGTCCTCGACTTCGGTCAGGAGCCGGACGGCCTCCTCTACCTCGTGATGGAGTACCTCGACGGCGTCGGCCTCCGCGCGCTCCTCGAGCGGGACGGACGCTTCGACACCGAGCGCGTCGTGCGCCTCGCGTCGCAGGTCTGCGCGGGGCTCGGGCACGCCCACGCGCGCAACATCGTGCACAAGGACGTCAAGCCCGAGAACCTGGTCATCCTCCAGGGCTCGGACGACGACGGCAACGCGATGGAGATCGTCAAGGTCTGCGACTTCGGCATCGCGCAGGGCGCCGTCGCCGAGGAGACGCGCCGCTTCCAGGGTACGCCCGAGTACATGTCTCCCGAGCAGTGCATGGCCGCGGAGCTCGACGCGCGGAGCGACGTCTACGCGCTCGGCATCGTGATGTACGAGCTCATCACCGGCGACGTGCCGTTCACGAGCGACGACGTGCGGGCCATCGTCCAGATGCAGATCGAGGACCCGATCCCTCCGCCTTCACACCGCGCGGCCAACGTCGACCCACGGCTCGAGGCGATCATCCTCCGCGCGCTCGCGAAGGATCGTGACGCGCGCTTCGCGAGCATGCGCGATCTCCGCGCGGCGCTGCGCGACCTGCTCGACAAGCCGCCGATCTCGCTCAGTGGCCAGTACCAGCGCGTTCAGCTGACCGGCATGACGGCGCCGCCGCTTCCGCTCGGCGACCGGGCGCCGTCGTCGAGCCCCGGATGGCTCATCCACGGCGCGGCGCTCGAGCTCGACAGCCCGCGCTCACCCCGCTCCGAGCTCTCGAGCGACCCGAGCGCGTTCATGCGGCGGCTCGTCGGCACGACCGATCCGCGCGTCTTCGCCGAGCTCGTGGCTCCGCTCGAGTCGGCGATCCGCGAGCTCGCGCAGGCACACGACGTCGAGACGCTCTGGCGCCTGGCGAGCACGCTCGACATCCTCGCGACCGAGGGGCCCGAGCTGCCGGGCTCTCGCGCCGCCCTGTCGAAGGCGCTCCTCCGCGTGCTTCGCGACCCGAGCGTGCTCGCGCCGGTCGCGCAGCGTGTCCTCGCCGGCGGCGACGCGGCGGGCGAGCGGCTCCTGAACGCTGCCGGCGCCTTCGGCGCGCACGCGTTGTATTCTGCACGTGTCCGACAGGGCGACGCCGAAGCGCGCGGACGCTTCACGCGGGCGCTCCGCGCCATCGGTCCGGTGGGGACGCCGATCATCCGCGGCGGGCTCGAGCGGCTCGCCGACCGCCTCGGCGCGCCGGGCGCGGTCTCGATCGCCGAGGACCTCCTCGCTTCGCTCCCGGCGGGTCACGACGAGGCGCTCGGCGCCATCGTCGCCGCCTACGCTCGATCGAGCGTTCCGAGCCTCTCGCGCGCGGCCGTCGCCGCGCTGCCCCAGCTCTGGCGCGAGCGGGCGCGACCGATCATCCTCGGTCTGCTCGAGCACGCGAGCGAGGAGGTCGGCATCGCGGCGCTCGGCGCGCTCGCGGAGCTCGGCGTCGCCGACCCGCACACGCCGAGGTTCGTCGCCACGGTCCTCGATCGCGCCAGCCGCCGGACGATGCGCCTCGCCGCGGTGCGGACGATCACCCAGGCTCGGGGCGAAGCGCGGCCCGTCTCGGCCGCCTTGATCGCCGAGCGCCTCCGCCGCTGCACGCACTTGCAGACAATCGACGACGCCGAGGTCGCGCTCGGCCTCGCGCGCGGGCTCGTCGCGCTCGCCCCCGAGCACGCGGCGGAGGTCATCGGTGAGGCCTCGCGGAGCTGGCCGCCCGACCTCCGCGCCCGCGCGGCGCGCCCCGAGGCGTGATCTCGATCGAGGCCTGACGCCGGCCGAGCCACGACGTCGGCCGCGGCCAGCCCGGTCAGCGCCGCAGCGCTTCGCGGGCGCGGCGCGCTTCGATCGAGAACGTGAAGCACTCGAGAGCGTCGCGCAGCGTGACGGCCTCGCGATGGCGTGCGGCGCGCACCACAGTGCGGAAATGCAGGTACCGCGCGCCGTCGAGCCCGAGAAGCAGCGAGACGAGCGCCGGATCGCGCGGAGCGTCCAGCGTCCCGACGAGCCCGGCGGCCGACGCGAGCACGCGCGTCACGAGGACGTCGCACGCGAGGATCGCGTTCACCGCGTCGCGCGCCGCGAGCATCGCCTCGGCCTGGCGAACGCGATCGCGCTCGGCCTCGGGCCAGAGGTCGGCGAGCGAGAAAGCCTGCGCGCCGTCGGCGCCGGGGACGACGACGGGGATGGCTTCGGGGCCGGGGCCGCTCGGCTCGGTGATCGTGAAGCGCGTCCACGCGCCGGAGTCCTTCGCGAGCTTCGGCTCCGAGCCGCGCGTCGCCGCCGGCTTGTCGCTCTTCGCCTCGCTGCTCCTCGCGCTGTCGGCGCGGAGCACCTCGCCCGCCGGCTCGTCGCTCTTCGGCTCGCGACGCCTCGCGCTGTCGGCGCGGACGACGTCGCCCGCCGGCTTGTCGCTCTCGCGGCGAACCACCGCGGCCGCCGCGAGGACGCCGACGTCGGGGACGACCTGCGAGATCTTCGTGGGTGGCTCGGCGCCCGCGGTCTCCATCTGGCGGAGCGCCTGCGCGATCCCCTCCGCCTCGATGCGAGCCTCGCCGCCGTCCTTCGCGCCGTCGCTCGTCGCCTCGATGCGGACGTTGGGGTCCTTCTCGTACGCCTTGAGCACGAGGCGGGTGATGCGCTCGAGGCCCTCGAAGACGCCCTCACCCTTCGTCGCGACGGTCCCGAGAGACGGCGCGCCGTGGCGGTTGAAGCGGCGATCGAGATCCTCGATCGTGAGGAGGTCGCCGAGATCGCGCTTGTTCCAGTGGAACGTGTGCGGCACGTCATCGAGCGATCGATTGTGCTCGCCGAGGTTCGAGTGCAGATCGTCGAGCGACTCTTGATTGACCTCCATGCGCCCGCCCTGCGAGTCGGCGACGAACACGACGCCGTCCGCGCCGGAGAGCACGAGCTTGCGCGTCGCGGCGTAGTAGACCTGCCCCGGCACCGTGAAGAGCTGGAGGCGCACCGCCATCCCGCGGACGCGCGGAACGCGGATCGGGAGGAAATCGAAGTAGAGGGTGCGGTCGGTCGGCGTCGCGAGCGACACCATCTTGCCGCGGTGCTCGGGCTTCGTGGCCGCGTGGATGTACTGCAGCGTCGTGGTCTTGCCGCCGAGCCCCGGTCCGTAGAAGACGAGCTTGAAGACCAGCTCCCGGGTGTGCGGGTTCACCGACGCCATTCGAGGACGAGCCTACCACGGCAGTGGCGCGGTAGTATCGGCCAGACGTGAGCGGCTTCGTCGACCTGCATTGTCACTGGATCGCCGGCATCGACGACGGCGTCAGGACGCCCGACGAGGGCGTCGATCTGCTCGGGCGCCTCCGCGCCGCGGGCTTCGACCTCGTCGTGGCGACGCCGCACATGCGTCCGGGGATGTTCGACAACGACCGGAAGGCCCTCGAGCTCGCCTTCGCGGCGATGTGCCCGCGCCTCGTCGGGCGGGACGACCTGCCCGACGTGCACCTGTCGAGCGAACACTTCCTCGACGACGTCGTCTTCGGGCGCCTCGTGAAGGGCCAGGGCCTCCCCTACCCCGATCTCGGAGCCGCGGCCGATCCGAGCGGGGCGAGCCCGGACGTCGCGCCCGCTCACGGCGCCGCCCGCCGCACGCGCGGCGTGCTCGTCGAGCTGAGCCCGCAGGGCTTCCCCCCGAACCTCCAGCGACGGTTCTTCGACCTCGGCCGCGCCGGGCTCCGCCCCGTGCTCGCCCACCCCGAGCGCTACCAGCCGGTGTGGAAGGACGACGCGTGCCTCGATCCGCTCCTCGACGCGGGCGCCTGCCTCTTGCTCGACGTCTGCGCGCTCGTCGGAAAATACGGGCGCGCCTCGCGCAAGGCAGCGGAGAAGCTTCTCGAGGAGGAGGCGTACGAGGCCGCCTGCTCCGACGCGCACCGCCCGGCGGACGCCGACGTCGTGATCGAGGCGATCGAGGCGCTCGAGAAGCGCGTCGGCGCGGCCGAGACCACGCGGCTTCTGCGCGGCGGTCCGCGCGGCATCCTCGGCCTCTGAGCGACCGAGGACGGCGCGGCATCACGCCCCTCCGGCCCTCGACTTGCTCGAGCTTCGCGTTCGTCCCTTTAGCCGCACGCGAAAGGGCCGTGATAGAACCAACGTCAATATGGAGAAAATCGGGATCATCGGTCTCGGGTACGTGGGGCTCCCTGTCGCGCTCGCCTTTGCGCGCAAGTTCCCCGGCTCGGTGGGGTTCGACATCCACGAGGAGAAGGTCCAGGAGCTCGCCCGCGGCTTCGACCGGAACCTCGAGGTCGGCGAGGAGGAGCTCAAGGCCTCCACGCTGAAGTTCACGAGCAACGTGAGCGACCTCGAGACCTGCACCTTCTTCGTCGTCGCGGTGCCAACGCCGGTCGACGTGAACCACCTGCCCGACCTCACGCCGGTCGTGATGGCCTCGCGGACGGTCGGCAAGGTCCTCAAGAAGGGCGACGTCGTCGTCTACGAGTCCACGGTCTACCCCGGCGTCACCGAGGACATCTGCGCCCCGGAGCTCGTGAAGGTCTCCGGCCTCGATCGCAAGGACTTCAAGCTCGGATACTCGCCGGAGCGCATCAACCCCGGCGACAAGGAGCACACGCTCGAGCGCATCACGAAGGTCGTCTCCGGCGAGGACGCCGAGACCCTCGAGCGCGTCTCGGCGGCCTACGGCGCGATCATCGACGCCGGCGTGCACCGCGCCCCGTCGATCAAGGTCGCCGAGGCGGCGAAGGTGATCGAGAACACGCAGCGCGATCTCAACATCGCGCTGATGAACGAGCTCGCGATCGTGTTCGACCGCATGGGCATCCGCACGATGGACGTCCTCGCGGCGGCGGGCACGAAGTGGAACTTCCTCAAGTTCCGCCCCGGCCTCGTCGGCGGCCACTGCATCGGCGTCGACCCGTACTACCTGACGATGAAGGCGCAGCAGCTCGGCTACCAGCCGGAGGTCATCCTCGCGGGCCGCCGCATCAACGACGGCATGGGGAAGTTCGTCGCGCAGCGCCTCGTGAAGATGCTCGTCAACGCCGACATCCCCGTGAAGGGCGCGCGCGTGGGCGTCCTCGGCCTCTCGTTCAAGGAAGACGTGAACGACATCCGCAACAGCAAGGTGCCGGACATCATCACGGAGCTGAAGGAGTACGGCATCAACGCGATGATCCACGACCCGCTGGCGAACCCGAAGGACGCCAAGCACGAGTACGGCCTCGACCTCTCGTCGCTCGACGAGCTCCGCGCCCTCGACGGCCTCATCTTCGCCGTCTCGCACAAGGCGTACCTCGACATGGGCATCGACAAGCTCGCGGGGTCGCTCCGGAACGGCGGCGTGTTCGTCGACGTCAAGAGCGCCTTCGAGGCGTCGAAGCTCGGCCGCTCGATCCACTACTGGAGCCTCTGAGGGTCTCGCGGGTCGTCGGCGTCCCGAGCCGAGGGACCCGAAGGGCCTGCCGAGGAGAGGGCGTCGGGAGACGCGCCCCGACGGCCCGACGGCCT
>JAHBWC010000137.1 GCA_019637225.1 Labilithrix sp. | reverse complement strand
TTCCTCGCCTCGCTCGGCATGGACGACTTCGCGCTCGAGACCGCGAAGCTCCTCGTCGGCAACGGCTACGACACGCTCGAGAAGGTCCAGGCGGCGACGGCCGAGGAGCTCGCCGCGCTCAAGGGCATGGGCGCCATCAAGGCCAAGAGCGTCGTCACCGGGCTCGCGGCGCGCGCCGAGGAGATCCAGCGCCTCCTCGACGCCGGCGTCGTTCCCGTCGCGCCGAGCGCCGGAGGCGTGCTCTCCGGCAAGAGCTTTTGCTTCACCGGAACCCTCCCGCGTCCGCGCAAGGAGTACGAGGCGCTCGTCGAGGAGCACGGCGGCACCGTGCTCTCCGGCGTGACCAAGGATCTGACCTACCTCGTCATGTCGGATCCGAGCTCGGCGTCGACCAAAGCCGAGAAGGCGCGGAAGTACGGCGTCCAGTGCATCGACGCCGCGGGCTTCATGGCCCTCCTCGACGTCCCGCCGACGGCCGCGGCTCCTCTCGCGGACGCCGCCGGATGACGTTGCCCTGCCCGATCCGCCGGTGACGCGCTGCGCGCGCCGCGCAGCGAGTGGCAGGACGCCAGAGACTCAGTCGTCGTCCTTGTCCTTGTCCTTGTCCTTGTCCTTGTCCTTGTCCTTGTCCTTGTCCTTGTCCTTGTCGTCGTCGTCATCGTCGTCCTCCGTGCCGTCGTACGTGCACGTCGCCATGCCGCGCTCGAGCCCGAGCTGGACGGGATCGGTGCAGGCATTGAGGCTCGGGACGAAGTAGCCGCAGCGGCCGGTCGGGAGGCAACAGCCCGCGAGCGTGGCGCCGTCCTCCTGGTGCGCGCGGCACGCGCCTTCGTCCGCCGCGTCCCCGGCGGACGGCGCTTCGCCGACGGCGTCGCCGCCGGAGTCGCTCGCGGGCGGCGGCTCGATCGTGACGCCGGGCGCGTCGTCGATCGACATGCACGCGACCGCCGAGAGGGCGGCCACGACGGGAACGGATACGAAGACGATGGTCCGCTTCATGCTGGGGTGCTCCGATCTAGCTTGAATGTCTCGTCGAGTCGAAAGAGGGCGAGGCACGTGACGAGCGGGAGCGCCGCGAGGGTAGTCCTCCCACCGAACGCGAACGCGAACGGCGTCGCCACGAGCCCCAGGACGAAGCCGTTGTTCTCGTGGAGGAAAACGCCCTCGGTCGCGCGGCGTCGCGCCGCGCGCGTGAAGAAGCCGCCCGCCCAGAGCCCGCCCGCGCCGACGGCCGCGACGCCGAGCACGAAGAGCCCGCGCGACCACGGCGCGAGCTGCGTGAAGGCCACGAGCCCCTCGAACGCGAGCACGCCGCCGATGACCGCCGCGCGCGGCGGCACCGCGACCCACAACCCGACGAGCGTCCCGCCGAGCCACGCGGCCGAGAGCGCGGCGTACGTCGACCACGCCGACGACGAGACGCTCTCCACGGCGAGGAACGCGCCGACCTGCAGGGCGGCGAAATGGAGCCCGGTGACGCTCGCGACGAGCCTCGCGCGCTGCTCAGTCACCGGCGCCTCCGCTCCCCCGCCGATCGACGAGCCGCTCGAGGCCGCGCCGGAGGACGAGGCCGAGCGAGTCGACGTCGAGCGGCTTCGCGTCGCGCGTCCGGGCCCGGACCGTCTCGGCGTCGAGCACGACGAGGCGCGTCTCGGACGGAGGCGCGACGGCCCGGATGTCGTTGGCGCGGAACGGCAGCGCGCGCGATGCGTAGGCGAACGCGCGATCGGCGATCTGGCTCTCGACGACGAGCACGTCGGGGAGCTCGGCGACGAGCGCGGCCGTGACGCGCGAGGGCGATCGCCCGCTCGCGCCGAGGCGATGACCGCTCAGCTGCACGGACACGACCCCGCGCGGCGTGAGGCGCGACCGGACGAGCGCGTAGAACTCGCGCGTGTGGAGGAACGCCTCCTGGAACGTGAGCGGGCTCGGGACGTCGACGACGATGAGGTCGAACGAGCGCGAGGTCCTGGCGAGGAACGACTTGCCGTCGTCCTCGACGAGCTCCCACGCGAGGTTCGCGCGGCCCGCGCTCGGGCTGAAGAAGCGCTCTCCCGCCGCGACGACGACGGGATCGATCTCGACGGTGAGCAGATCGTCGGAGAGCGTCGCGAGCGGGGCGACCAGCGAGAGGGTGCCGTTGCCGATGACGAGCGTGCTCGCGGGGCGCGCCGCCCGCGCCGGGACGACCGCGAGGTACTCGTTGAGGAGCGCGAGATCGTTCGCGTTCAGGTTCTCGAGGCCGTCGAGGTAGAGCGAGCGGCGGCCGGGCCCGTCGTCGACCACCTCGACGCGCTGGTAGGGGGAGTCGACCGAGAACACGACGTTCGCGGACCGCATCCCGTGGACGTCGCGGTAGAGCGCGCTGCTCGCGGCGCGAGCGCGCTCCGGGAGCGACGGCCAGAGGAGCGCCGCCGGAAAGGCGACGATCGCGAGGGCGCGCGGGCCGAGGGCGAGTCCGGCGACGAGCGCGAGGAGAGACCAGTCGAGGGCGATGAGGACCTCGATGCCGTGGCCGAAGCAGAGCTGTGTGAGGCCGAGGCCGAGCATGAATCCGACGAGCTCCGCGCCGTAGCTCCGTCGCATGCCCTCGACGGGATCGGCGTAGCCGGCGACGGCGCGCGGCAGGAGCGTCGAGAGGGGCGCCATGAGCGCGATCGCGATGCCGACGGCCAGGACGAGCGGAGCGGCGCCGCTCCAGCGGTGCGCCGCGAGCCAGGCGAAGGCGCGTCGAGGGAGCACCGGGAGCGAGAGGTGCAGGAGGCATCCGGCGACGAAGGCGATCTCGCCCGCTCGACCGAAGCGCCGCATCCGCGGCGCGAGCCAGTAGCCGCAGGAGATCGCCGCGAAGAGCGTGGCATTCACGAGCAGGATCACGACCTCTTCTCCGAACAGGCCGCTCACGAGCTCGCGCACGGCGAGGAGCTGCGTCGTGGCGAGGGCCGCGCCGGCGAGCGCGAGGGTCGCCGCGGAGCGCACGCGCCAAGCGGTCTCACCCACGGTCTCACCCGCGGTCTCACCCGCGGTCTCAGAGATCGAAGCCAAGGCCGGCCTCCAGCGCTGCTCCGAGGCCGAACGCGGGGAACGAAGCCGTCGCCTCCACGGCGACGCGCCAGATCGACGAGCGGCCCGCCGCCCCCGCGAGCCCGCCGCCGATCGCGCCGAAGCCGGTCCCCGCCTTCTTGTAGACGTCGAGCGACTGACGCTCCGGGTTGTCGAGCTGAGAGGGCGGCGGAGGCGCGCTCGGATCTTCGCGGACGGCGAGCGTGAAGCGGCTGTCGATCTGCGCGACGCCGACGCCGGCGAGCGCGAACGGCGCGAGGCCGCGGCCGCGCGCGGGAGCCCCCGACGGCCACCACGAGATCTGACCCTCGAGGTGGAACGGCAAGAACGCCCTCGCGGCGCTGCCGACGGCTCGCGGACCGCCGCCGCGGAGGACCACGCCCGCGGTCGCCGCGACGGCCCAACGCGTTCCGAGGAAGTGCTGGTAGGTGGCGAGGAGCCGCGTGGTCGCCGCGGAAACGCCGGCCGCGCGCGCGGCGTCCTCGGGGCGGGGCGTCCCGAGGTACTGGGTGCCGTTCGCTCGAAAGCAGCTGAAGTCTCCGGCGCGCTGCACCTCGGGGGAGCACACGCGATCGCCCTCGATCCACGCGAAGTCCTGCCGGAGGGAGATGAACGCCCAGCGGCGCCTCGAGCTCGTTTCCTCCGACGGCCGCGCGTCGTCCTCCGCCGCGTGGGCGAGCGCGGGCGCGAGGACGACCGTCAGGAGGACGATCGAGCGCATCCCGCGCGGAGGACGGCGACCCATCGCGCTTGCGCTAGCCCCGAAACCGGGCTGATGCAATCGATTTTCATTTTCAATAAGGCGTGCTAGAGCCCGATGCGCGATCATGCTGCGTTCACGGTCGGCCCGATGGGCACGCGGCGCGGTCTCGCGCGGCGGGAGGCTCGGCGCCCCGGCGCTCGCCGTCGTGGGCGCCTCTGCGCTCGTCGTCGTGGGCGTCGCGGCGTGCGATCCGACCCGTACGGATCCGTCGTACTGGGATCGCGCCCCTGGGCTCGCCGCGGGCTCCGCGACGGGGGGCGGGGAGGCGCCCGGCGGCGCGGCCGGAGACGGTGGCGTCTCTGCAGGCGGCGGTGCGGATCCCGAGCCGACCCGCGGAGCGTGCGCGCGCGTCGAGGTGACGACGATCTCGTACCGCGGCGAGTACGCGCCGGCGAACGTCGGCGCGATCTGGATCACGACGGCGGCCGGCGGCTTCGTGCGAACGCTCGACGTCTGGGGGAGCAAGCGACTGAAGCACGCCGTCGCCTGGCTCGCGTCGTCGAACGGCAACGACGTCGACGCGGTGACGGGCGCGACGCGCAAGAGCGCCGGCGGTCACGTCGCACCCTGGGACTGCCGCGACGCCGCGGGCGTGGAGGTGGCGCCGGGCGCGTACGTCGTGCACGTCGAGTTTACCGAGGAGAACTCGTCGACGGGCAGCCCGCCCGGACCGCACCAAGCCCTCGCGTTCGACGTCGCGGCCGCCGTGAGCGCCTCGACCGCGCCGGACCAGGCGGGGTTCAGCGGGCTCCGCGTCGTCCCGCTGCCATGATCTCGCGCGACGCCAGGTTCGGCTTCGCCGCGCTCCTCGCGCTCGCGCCGGCGTGTGACGATCCGCTGCGCGAGCGCGCCGTCGACGCCCTCGGCCCCGAGGTGGCCGGCGTCCCGCGCGGACCGCTCCACCGCCGAGGCCAGCCGTGCCTGACGTGTCACGACGGCCGCTCGGAGGCGCGAGCCTTCTCGGTCGCGGGGACGGTGTTCGTCACGCCGGACGCGCCCGATCCCGCGCCCGGCGTCGTGGTCGAGCTCGCCTCCGCCGATGGACGGACGTTCCGCGTGGCGACGAACTGCGCGGGGAACTTCTTCGTCGAGCCCACGAGCTTCGCGCCGCGCTACCCGCTCTTCGTCGCGCTCGAGTCGGGGCGCTACCGCGTCGAGATGGATACGCCGGTCCAGCGCGACGGCTCGTGCGCGTCGTGCCATCGCGAGCCCGCCTCGCGCTCCGACGTCGGGCAGGTCTTCCTGTACGCGACGCCGCGCGCGTTCGACGCGAGCGGCTGCCCATGACGCGCCCGTGGATCGCCGTCGCGTCCGCCGCGGCGCTCGCCGCCTGCGCCGGCGCGGACGCGCCACCGCCGTCCGTCCAGCCCCCGCCGGCAGGATGGGAGAGCGTCAGCGAGATGCTCGGGGCGCGCTGCGCCTCGCTCGACTGCCACGGCCGGCCGGGGCGTCCGCTTCGCCTGTACCATCGCGCGGGGCTCCGCCTCGCGGACGACGACGTGCCCGGCGGCGACGTCACGACCGCCGACGAGCACGCGGCGAACCTCCGCGCGGCGGTCGGCCTCGAGCCCGAGGTGTTCGCGCGCGTGGTCGGCGAAGGCGGCCAGCGCGCCGAGCGGCTCACCCTCGTCCGGAAGGCGCTCGGACGCGAGGCCCACAAGGGCGGGGCGCCGATCGCGGCCGGCGCGCCGGCCGACGTCTGTCTTCGCTCGTGGCTTTCGGCCGCGACCGACGAAGCGGCCTGCGCGATCGGCGCGGAGCTCACGCGGCCATGACGATGAGGGTCGCGATCGCGCTCGTCCTCGTGTGCGCGGGTTGCACGCGGGTCGCGCCGCACCAGCGGAGCCGGCTCGCGCACCCGAGCATGACGCAGACGAGCTCGGCGGGGCCGGGTGAACAACACGTCCGCGCGGTCCAGGAGGGCGCGGTCGGTGGGAGCCTCGATGCGACGAGCGGCTGCGGCTGCAACTGAGCCCCTCGGTGCGGGCGTCCGGTCGCCACGGCCGTCGCGAGCGTTCGGGCGAGGGCTCGCGGCGCTCGCGGCCTTTGCGCTGGCGGCCGCCGGCAGGCCCGCGCTCGCCGGCGAGAGCGATCGCGCGGGAGCCGCCGGAACGGGAGGCGCGAGCCCCGCGGCGCCGCCGGCGGGCGCCACGCTCGAAGGCTCGGCGGAGCTGTCGACCTATGCCGACACCGACAACGTCACCGTGATCACGCCGACCGCGCGTGCCGGCATGCGCGACGACGCCGAGGGCTGGCGGCTCGGCGCGCGCTACCTCGTGGACGTGGTGAGCGCCGCGTCGGTCGACATCGTGTCGACCGCCTCGTCGCGCTGGCGCGAGGTCCGCCACGTCGCGGGCGTGGACGGCGAGTACGGTCCGGGCGATCTCCGCGGCGCGGCCTCGGCGTCGGTGTCGGTCGAGCCGGACTACCTCTCGCTGAGCGGAGGCCTGAGCCCCTCGTGGAAGATCGACGACGACCACGTCACGCTCGCGGTCGCCTACGCGCTGGGTCACGACACGATAGGCCGGGCCGACACGCCGTTCTCGGTCTTCCACCGCACGCTCGTCCGTCACCAGATGGCGGCCGGCGCCTCGTTCGTGCTGAGCCCGTCGTCGATCCTCTGGCTCGGCGGCGACGCCGTCCTCGAGCGCGGCGACCAGTCGAAGCCCTACCGCTACGTGCCGATGTTCGACGCCGCGACGACCGAGCGCGTCCCGCGCGGCGCGCACGTCGCGCTCGTGAACGCGCTCCGCCGCGACGAGCGCCCGCTCGAGCAGCTCCCCACCGCGCGCGATCGCTACGCCGTCACCGGGCGATGGCTCCACCGCTCGAGCTGGGCGACGCTCCGGCTGGAGGAGCGCCTCTACACGGACACGTGGGGCCAGCTCGCGACGACGACCGAGGGGCGCTACGCGATGGACCTCTCGGAGCGGCTGACGCTCGCCCCCGACGTTCGTCTCCACGTGCAGAGCGCCGCCGGCTTCTGGAGGCGCGTCCCGACGGTGAGCGAGACCGCCGCCGGCGTCGTCATCCCGACCCTCCGCACGGGCGATCGCGAGCTCGGTCCGCTCGCGACCGTCACCGTGGGCGCCGACGTCCGGCTGGCCCTCGGCCCGCGCGTCGCCGCGACGCGCATGGCGCTCGTCTTTCGGCTGGTCGGGATTCACACCTCGTTCCTCGACGCGCTGTTCATCACGTCGAGGAGCGCCGTCTTCTCCGCCGTGGGCTTCGAGGGCGCGTTTCAGTAACCGCTGCCGCGCGCGCAGGATGACGCAGGGCGCCGGATCGTCTACCCATCCCGACGTGCTGACGAGACGCGACCTCATCGTGGCTTCCCTGGCGGTCGCCGCGGCCGCGGTCACCGCCCGCCTCGTCGTGCGCAGTCAGCGGACCGACCCGCCGTCGCCGATCGCCGTCGCCGACGGGGCCGCCTGCGCGTCGGCGGTCACGCGGGCCGAGCTCGAGACGTCGCTCACGCTGGGGACCGAGTTCTTGGTCGCGCACCAGCGAGACGCCGGAAACTTCGACTACCTCTACGACTGGAAGGCCAGGACCTACTCCGCGGACGACAACGAAGTACGCCAGGCCGGCGCGCTCTGGGGCCTCGCGCTGATTGCCCAGCACGAAGGCCCGCCGCGCGCGCCGGCGTCGCTCCGCCCGGCGCTCGAGAAGGGCCTCCGCTTCTTCGACGAGCGGGCCGGCACGACGAGCGCTGGCGGCCGCTTCCCGACCTACGACGTCGAGGGGACTGCGAGCGACTCCGGAGGCGTGGGCATGGCGGCGTTGGTCACGCTCGCCGCGATCGACTTCGTGCGCGGGCTGCCGCGCGACGACGAGCGCGCGATCGAGCTGTGGACGTCGCGCGCCAACGCGTACGTCGCCTACCTCGTCGAGTCCCGCGACGACGACGGCCTCTGGCGCGGGAAGTACCGCTACGACGGAGGCGCGGCGTTCGGCGGGCGGTCGCCCTACTCCGACGGTGAGGCGCTCCTCGCGCTCGTGAAGGCGATGAAGTACCTCGGGCGCGACGACCTCGCGCCGATCGTGAAGAAGGCCGCCGCCGCCGGCCACCGCGTCCACGTCGAGCAGGCGCTCGCCAAGGACCCCGACTCCGACGCGACGAAGGGCTTCTACCAGTGGTCGTCGATGGCCTTCTACGAGCTCGCGACGTCGAGCTGGGGCGGCGACGCGCCGTACGGCGAGTGGCTCCTGTCGCTGGCCGACTGGGTCCTCGACGTCCACCGCGTGCTCGATCGCCAGCGAAACACCGGCTACGCGTTCGAGGGCATCGTGTCGGCGTACGCGTGGGCCGAGCGGATCGGCGACGCGCGGCGGGTCGCCGCGTATTCGTGCGCGATCCATCGAGGTCTCATGCGGCTCCTCGCCTGGCAGGTCGGCCATCCGCGCGCCTCGGCGCTCGGACCGAGCGACGATCCGAAGGCGATCGGCGGCGTGCAGAACCACGCGATCGAGCCGGACCTCCGCATCGACGTCACCCAGCACCAGATGCACGCGACGGCGCTCACTCTCCGACACGTGGTCCGCTAGACCTGCCCGCGAGGGCGCGCGTCCGCGCACCCCGGAGGCCGGCGGGCGTGATAGAAATCAGGCTCCCATGCGCGTCGTCCTGCTCTCACCGGCCTATCCCGCGGAGATGATCAACTTCGCGCGTGGCCTCGCCGAGGTCGGCGCGTCGGTCTACGGCGTCGGCGACACGCCGCGCGAGCAGCTCCCGCAGCGCGTGAAGCCCTACCTTCACGACTACCTGACCGTCCCGCGCATCCTCGACGAGGTGGACGTGATGGACCGCGTCTCCGGCTGGCTGCGCGGCGGCTCCGTCGACCGCGTGCTCACCAACTGGGAGCCGCTCGTCATGCTCGCGGCGCGCCTTCGCGAGCGCTGGGGCCTGCCCGGAATGTCGGTCGACACGGTGCGCGCGTTCCGTGACAAGCAGCTCATGAAGGAGCGCGTGCAGGCGGCAGGACTCCGCGTGCCGCGCTCGCGCCGCGTCCACACGGCGAAGGACGTGCGCGAGACGGCGGAGGAGATCGGCTACCCGCTCATCTTGAAGCCCATCGCCGGCGCCGGCTGCGCGGACACGTACAAGGTGACGAGCGCGGCGGAGCTCGATCGCGTGTTGCCCATGCTCGGCGGGCTCTCGCAGGCGAGCTGCGAGGAGTACATCGAGGGCGAGGAGCTCACGTACGACACGCTCTGCATCGACGGCAAGCCCGTGATGGAGAACGTCTCGCAGTACCTCCCGAAGCCGCTCGAGGCGCGGACGGTCGAGTGGATCAGCCCGATCGCCATCAGCGTCCGCGATCTCGCCCAGCCGCGCCTCGCCGGAGGGCTCGCGCTTGGCCGCGCGACGCTCGACGCGCTCGGCATGGGCGACGGCTTCACCCACATGGAGTGGTACCTCACCCCGAAGGGCGAGGCCGTGTTCGGCGAGATCGCGTGCCGTCCGGGCGGCGCGGGCCTCGTCGATCAGATGAACTACACCTGCGACGCCGATCTCTTTCGCGAGTGGGCGCGGGTGTCGTGCTGGGGCCACTTCGAGGCCGACGCGACGCGCAAGTACAACGTCGGGATCGTCTTCAAGCGCGCCCAGGGCTGGGGGCAGATCACGCGCATCGACGGCCTCGTCGACTGGCTTCGCGCGTGCGGTCCGTGGGTCGTCGAGGAGAAGCTCCTCCGGCCGGGGACGCCGCGTCGCGACTGGAAGCAGACCCAGACGTCCGACGGCCACGTCATCGTGCGTCACCCCGACTGGGACGAGGCGCTCCGCATGTGCCAGGCCGCGGCGACCGGCATCAAGATGTACGCGCAGTGAGCGCGCGCTCGCAGGCGGCGCGCGGCCTGCCACGCCCCGCGGGTCACTCCGCGTGGCGCGTACGGAGCAGGATGGCGGCGTCGGCCGAAGGCTGGAGGAACGCGTCGTCGACGCCGCGCGCGAGCTCGACGATGACGCGCGCGGCCTCGTCGAGGCGCGCGTCGTTCGACTCGCGACCGGGCCACTCGAGGATGAGCTTGCCGCGCCGGTAAGCGAGCACGACGTCGTCGCCTTGCCGGAACCCGAGCAGCGCGCGTCGTGCGCGCGCGTCGAGCACCCGGGCCGCGAGGCCGCTCGGCCGCTCCGCGACGGCGAACGCGCACTCGAACGCCGCGTCGCGGATCCCGCCCGTCCCGCGCTGTCGCCCCCTCGGCCCGACCGTGAACGAGCCGAGCAGCTTGCCCCGAGGCCAGGCGACCAGCCTCGTGCGCGCGCCCGCCTCCACGCCGACGACCGAGAGCTGGAGCCGCAGGTCGTCTTCGAGCCAGCGGACGCTGGGCGAGGTGCGGTTCGGCCATTCGCCGCGCGCCGGGAGGTACTCGCGGTGTCGAGCGAGGGCGTACGAGCGCCACGTGTCCTCGATGAACGCACGCTCGCGGCTGGTCATCGCCCAGAACACGACAAACCCGAGGACCACGAGCGGCGCGAGCACCGTCAGAAAGAGCGCGACGAGGATCTCGTAGCCCATGGCCGCTCCTCAGCTTGTCACGTCGATGCCGTCAGAGCACTCCGACCTTCTCCAGAGCCGTGGCGAGCTGCCTATCGTCGTACGGCTTCGAGAGCACACCGGCAACTCCGAGCGAGCGGATCTCCTCGACTTCCGATGTGTCCGCAGAGCCCGTGACGAGGAGCACCGGCACGTCGGGGCGCAGCTTTCGGAGCTCGACGAAGACATCGCGGCCGCGGAGCCCCGGCATGACCATGTCGAGCACGACCCCTGCGAGCTCACGGTGACGCTCGAAGAAGATGTCGAGGCCGGTCGCTCCGTCCGGCGCGTCGCACACGCGGAGGCCGAGCTCGCGGAGCGCCGCCGCTGTGGACGCGCGGACGAGGGGCTCGTCGTCGATGACGAGCACGAGCCCGTCCGCCGTCGCGGCGCGCCGAGGGCTGGGGACGCTCGGGCTCGTCCGCGGCATGCGCGGCGACGCCATGGGCTGCGGCAGCGCCACGCGGACGATGGTGCCGCGCCCGGGGCCGTCGTCGATCTCGATCACGCCGCAGTGACGGCCCACGATGCCGTGGACGGTCGCCAGGCCGAGCCCGGTCCCCTTGGTCGAGCCTTGCGTCTTGGTCGTGAAGTACGGCTCGAAGACGCGCTCGCGGATCGACGGGTCGATGCCGCAGCCGTCGTCGACGACCTCGAGCACGAGCCATCGCCCGGGGGGGATCGTCCCGGCGTCGTCGTCCTCGATGGTGCGGCTGGCCGTCCGGACGACCACCTCACCTTCGCCGGCGATCGCGTCGCGCGCGTTGAGGACGAGGTTCATGACGAGCTGCTCGAGCTGGGACGTATCGCCCAGCACCATCGCGTTGTCGGCGTGGAGCTCGGTGCGCAGGGTGATCGCGGGGTCGAAGGTACGCCGCGCCATCGCGACCACGGCAGCGACGACGGGCTCGATCGACGTCGGCGCCATCATGCGGCGCTCGCGGCGCGCGAAGCCGA
Organism: Labilithrix sp.; assembly: GCA_019637225.1. Lineage (GTDB taxonomy): Bacteria > Myxococcota_A > Polyangia > Polyangiales > Polyangiaceae > Labilithrix. The sequence goes on along the minus strand of JAHBWC010000137.1, from coordinate 1,900 downwards.
TGAGGTTCTTGATCAGCTCGATCGCGCTGTCGGTGACCGTGTCGATCTGCGCGAGCGCGTGCTGGCGCGTGGCGCTCGAGTCGTTCGCGATGAGCCAGGTGACCGAGAGCTTCGTGACCGTGAGCAGGTTGTTGAAGTCGTGAGCGATGCCGGCGACGAGCTGTCCGATCGACTCGAGCCGCTGGGCGCGCGCGAGCCGGCGTTCGCTCTCGACGCGCGCGCGCTCGGCCTCGACCTCGCGCGACATGTCGGTGAACGCCTCGAGGACGTGCGTGAGGTTGCCGGCCTCGTCGAAGATGGGCTTCGCGAAGACGCGCAGGCTCACCTTGCGGCCGTCGCGGCGGTGCACGACGAGGTCTTCGAGCACCACGGACGCCCGCGCGGCGATCACGCGCTCGAAGGGCATCTTGTCCTCGGGGTAGGGCTCTCCCGTCGGCAGGTGCACCCCGTACGGCTCGACGAACCCGCCGCGCAGCGCGTTGGGGGCCTCATCGATCCCGAGCATCTCGCGGCACGCGGCGTTCATGTACACGAGCTCTCCGGAGGGCACGCGCCCTAGCCAGATCGCGACGGGGAGCTCGTCGGCGACGAGGGCGAGATCGCGGGGGTCCGTCATCGGCTACTCTCTATCTCTGGTCGGCGTGCGCCGCGGTGTCCACGAATATCACGAATCTTGCCACGGGAATCTCTTCCCGCCCGCGGCAGGCGAGGCCCCTCGCGCGCGGCGGCGCGACGCGCACACCATCCTGCGCGTCGCGCGCGCGTCCGTTAGATTGAGGGCGTGGTCGATTTCGACGTGATGGCGGCGAACGAGGTGGAGGACTGGGTTCCTCGGCCCGGCACCGTCATCGACAACCGCTACCAGCTCGAGGCGGTCGTCGGGAACGGGACGATGGGCGCGGTCGTCGCCGCCAGGCACCTCGCGCTCGATCGCCGCGTCGCGATCAAGTTCCTCCGGCCGGAGCGGGCGGGCGATCCCACCGCGCTCGACCGCTTTCTCCAGGAGGCGAGCGCGGCGTCACGCATCCGCAGCGATCACGTCGTCCGCGTCCACGACGTCGGCGCGACCGAGCGTGGGATCCCGTTCATGGCGATGGAGCTGCTCGACGGCATCGACCTCGAGAAGCTCGCCGCGCGCGGACCGCTCTCGATCCAGCTCGCCGCCGACTGCGTCCTGCAGGCCGCGGAGGCGCTCGCCGAAGCCCACGTCGCCGGGATCATCCATCGCGACATCAAGCCGTCGAACCTCTTCCTCACCCAGCGCCCCGACGGATCCCTCCTGGTGAAGGTCCTCGACTTCGGCATCTCGAAGCTCGCGCCCGAGCGCGGGGGCGATCCGTCGCTGACCGCGACGCAGGCCGTGATCGGCTCGCCGGCGTACATGGCGCCGGAGCAGATCCGGACGTCGAAGTACGTGACCGGAAAGGTCGACGTCTGGGCGCTCGGGGTCGTCCTCTTCGAGATCCTGACGACGAGGCTGCCGTTCGACGGGGACACCGTCGGCAGCGTGCTCGCCGCGGTGACGATGCTGCCGCCCGCCCCGCTGCGAGCGCTCCGGCCCGACGCCCCCGAGCGCGTGGAGGCGGCCGTGCTCGCGTGCCTCGAGAAGGATCCGGCCGCGCGCGCCACGCTCGGCGATCTCGCCGTCTTGCTTCGCCCGTTCGCGTCGCCGGTCGGCGTCGTCTCCGCCGATCGCGTCGCGCGCATCTGCGGAGCGCCCGTCGCGGGCTTCCACGCGTCGCAGAGCATGGCGCCGGCTCCGCCGAGCGTCCTGCCGCCGCCGCCGCTCGGCCCCGCCGCCGGTACGGCGCCCGCGCGGCCGCAGCACCTCGGTATCTTCCTCGTCGGCGCCGGCCTGCTCGCGCTCCTCGTGATGACGGTCGTCGTCGCGTTGCCGCGC
>JAHBWC010000136.1 GCA_019637225.1 Labilithrix sp. | reverse complement strand
CGGCGGCGACGCGCAGCCCGGCCGACGCGCCGGCTCCTGCCGCATCGACGGCGGCGCCCGAGTACGCGCGCGACGACGCCGCGTGGGGCAAATTCCACTCGAAGCGCTTCCAGGCGACCATCCCGCTGCCCGACGGGCGCGCGTGGAAGATCGACGATCACCGCGGCGCGGAGCTCGTCGCCGTCCACCCGCCCACGGACTCGCGTCTCACGCTCGTCGCGACGCAGGAGGACGAGCTGATGAACCGGCAGCGCTGCGAACAGCGCGCGCGCGCCCGCGGCTGGGTGATGAAGCCGGCCCTCTCGACGGTCGAAGATCGGGTCACCGTCGGGCCCGACGCCTACGACTCGCGCGTCTGGGTCGCGATCGATCCCGCCGGCGAGGGCGGCACGATCGAGGGCCACGTCTTCCTCTTCGGCGCCTTCCTCCGCCGGTGCCTGCTCGTGCACCTCGCGACCCGCATCCCCTCGACGAAGGACGACGAGGTCCTCGCCTCACGCCTCGCCGTCGGCAGCGCGCGCATCGTGACGGCGATCACGATCGACCCGCTGCGCACCACCGACGACGCCTCCGTCCCGCGCGACAAGCCCGACATCCGCCGCTGAACGCCCGAGCCGCCACTCGTCCGGCAGCGCCAGGCTCGAGAGCGGGACGAGGCATACGGTCGAAGTCGACTCCGATGAGGAGCGCCACGTGAGGGGCGGCCGATCTCGGGCATGGTGCGCGGCGCGAGACGGTGGTTAGGTGGCCGGGATGATCTCGCCCGCCGCCGCCCGCATCCACGCGCTCCGTGACGTCCTCGCCCGCCACGGGATCTCTGCCTTGCTCGTCCCCTCCGCCGATCCGCACCTGTCGGAGTACCTCCCCGCGCGGTGGCAGGGGCGCGCGTGGGCGTCGGGCTTCACGGGCTCGGTCGGGACGCTGATCGTGACGCCGAGCTTTGCGGGCGTGTGGGTCGACAGCCGCTACTGGACGCAAGCCGACACCGAGCTCGCGGGCTCGGGGATCGCGCGGATGTCGCTCCCGGCGTCCGGGAGCGCGGCGCACATCGACTGGCTCGCGGAGAACCTGCCGGACGGAGGCGTGCTCGCCGTCGACGCGGACGTGCTCGGGTACGCGGCGTCGCGGGCGTTGAAGACCGCCCTGGCCGAGCGACGCGTCACGCTACGCACCGACCTCGATCTGCTCGGCGAGGCGTGGCCGGACCGCCCGGCGATGCCGAGCGCACCGATCTTCGAGCACCTCCCGCCATTCGCGACGGTGACGCGCGCGGCGAAGATCGCGCGCCTCCGCGAGGCGCTCGCGACCGCCGGCGCCGACCACCACTTCGTCTCGACCCTCGACGACGTCGCGTGGCTCCTGAACCTCCGCGGCGCGGACGTCGCGTATAACCCCGTGTTCCTCGCGCACCTGCTCGTCGGTCCGAGCGAGGTCGTGCTCTTCACCGGCGAGGGCAAGCTCGCGGCGGAGCTCGGTGCGCGGCTCGCGTCCGACGGCGTCCGCGTCGCGCCCTACGAGAGCGCCAAGGCGGCGCTCGCGGCGCTGCCGGAAGGCGCGCGCCTGCTCCTCGACCCCGCGCGCGTCACGCTTGGCCTGGTCGAGGCCGTCCCGAAGGGGGTCGCCGTCGTCGAGGCGCAGAACCCCACCGTGCTCTTCAAGGCTTGCAAGACCGCCGAGGAGATCGCGCACGTGCGCAGCGCGATGGAGCAAGACGGCGCGGCGCTGTGCGAGCTCTTCGCCTGGCTCGAGGGCGCCGTCGCCCGCGGCGAGCGCGTCACCGAGCTCACCATCGACGAGAAGGTCACCGCGGCGCGCGCGCGCCGGCCTCACTTCGTCGGCCCGAGCTTCGCGACGATCGCCGGATGGAACGCGAACGGCGCCATGCCCCACTACCGGGCCACGCCCGACAGCCACGCGGTCATCGAGGGCGACGGCCTCTTGCTCGTCGACTCCGGCGGCCAGTACCAGGGCGGCACGACCGACATCACGCGCGTCGTCGCGATCGGGGCGCTCACGGACGATCAGAAGCGCGACGTCACGGCGGTGCTGAAGGGCATGATCCAGCTCTCGCTCGCGCGCTTTCCGCGCGGGATCCGCGGCGGCCTGCTCGACGCGCTCGCTCGCGCGCCGATCTGGGCGATCCTCGCCGACTACGGGCACGGGACGGGGCACGGCGTCGGCTACTTCCTCGCGGTGCACGAGGGGCCGCAGGGGATCTCTCCCGGCGGCGCCGCGCTCCCCCACGCGATCCTCGAGCCGGGCATGATCACGTCCAACGAGCCGGGCCTCTACCGGCCGGGGCGCTGGGGCGTCCGCGTCGAGAACCTCGTGCTCACGGTCCCCGCCGGCAAGTCCGAGCTCGGAGAGTTCCTCGCCTTCGAGACGCTCACGCTGTGCCCGATCGACGTGCGCTGTCTCGACGTGACGCTCCTCGACGCGCGCGAGCGCGCGTGGCTCGACGCCTACCACGCCGAGGTCCGCGCTCGGCTCACCCCTCACGTCGACGGCGACGCCCGCGCGTGGCTCGTCCGCGCGACGGCGCCGCTGCCCTCCTGACGCGCGCGATCGTGGCCGGCAGGCAGGAGCCCATCGAGAAGATCGTCGCCCGGAACCGGGCGGCCACCTTCCACTACGAGATCGCGGAGCGGTACGAGGCGGGCATCGTCCTCCGCGGCAGTGAGGTGAAGTCACTGCGCGAGGGGCGTGCCCACCTCGCGGACGCCTACGCGGCGATCGAGCGCGGCGAGGCGTGGCTCCGCCAGATGCGTATTGCACCTTTCTTCGCCGCGCGCGCTTTCCCGCACGAGGAGCGCGGCGCGCGCAAGCTGCTCCTCCACGGGAGGGAGATCCGGCAGATCGAGCGCGCCGTCTCTCGCGAGGGTTACACGTTGGTCCCCCTCGTCCTCTACTTCCGCGGCGGCTACGTGAAGGTCGAGCTCGGCGTCGGCCGCGGGAGAAAGGTGCACGACAAGCGCGCGGTCCTCGCCGAGCGCGACGCCCAGCGCGAGGCGGCCGAGGCGATCGCGGCGCGGTTACGCCGAGCGCGCTAGACGCGGGAGCCCGCCGAGGCGACGCGATAGCGGCTCTGCACGAGGCCGGAGGGGAACGAGAGGCTCTCTTCGAGGACGAGATCGTGTTGGGGGAGCGCATCGCCGAAGAGGCGGATGCCCTGGCCGAGGATGACGGGGATGATGGAGATCGTGAGGTCGTCCACGAGCCTCGCCTCGAGGAACGAGCGGATGACGGCCGCGCCGTCGACGTACGCGCGTTTCGCGCCCTGTGCGCGGAGCTCGGCAACGAGCTCGGTCGGGGAGCCGGCGAAGAGCTCGGCGCCGTGGCGCATGTCGCCTTCATTCAAGGACTTCGACAACACCCGCACGCGCGTCCCCTCGTACCGCCACTCGGGAAAGCCGAGCACGACCTGGTAAGAGCGGCGCCCCATCACGAGGACGTCGATCGTGTCGATGAAGGCCTTGTAGCCGTAGTCCTCGCCCGGCCTCTCGACGGACGCGAGCCAGTCGAGCTCGTCGTTCGGGCCAGCGACGAAACCATCCACGCTCGTGGCGATGTAGACAGAGCAGCGCATATTATTTCTACAGTGTAGAATTAACGGCATGAAGATGCAAACCCGCGGTCGCCCGCGCGCAACCGAGCCGAAGCTCTCGCGGGATCACATCCTCGACGCGGCGCTCGCGCTGCTCGCCGAAGCAGGGCTCGGGGCGCTCACGATGCGGGCGCTCGCGCGGCGCCTCGGCATCGATCCGATGGCGGTGTACCACTACTTCGCGGACAAGGACGCGCTCCTCGGCGCCGCGGCGGAGCGCTCGTTCGCGGCGCTCCGGCCGCGAATGCCCGACACGCGGGACTGGCGTGCGCGGCTTCGCGCGCTCGCGCGCGCCTACCTCCGCACGCTCCACCGCTCGCGCGAGCTCCTCCTCTTCGTGACGGAAGCGGGCCGCGTGTCCGCGCGCTTCGACGAACACTTCTTCGCCGCGATCGCGCCGCTCGGCCTGTCCGCGAGGGATCAGCGTACGTGCCGCGACGCGCTCGTCGACCTCCTTCACGGCGCGTCGCTCTCGGGCGCGGGGCACGATCCCACGCCACAGCTCGAGGTCCTTCTCCTCGGGATGCGCGCGCTCGCGTCCCGGACGACGAAGGCGCGATAGGGCCTGTACGAACATGCGGCTCCGATGGAACCACTCTAGCTTCACGCGTGATGAGCCGGGCCCCAGCGCTCGTCTTCGCGCGCGAGTGGGACTCGAAAAAGATCCTCAAGCTTTCGCACGACCTGCCGTTCCCCCGAGAAAACGAGGTGCTGCGATGCAAACCGTGTCGTCGATTCCCATGGCGGACCTTTCTTGGGACACGGATGAGGAGGAGGCGGTCACCGTCCGCTACCTGGTTCGTCCATCCATGGCCGCGGCGAGCTCGTTGCACGCGATTGTCGCGTCGAGCGGCGATGCGCGGTCGAGCGCGAGCACACGCAACACGCGCCCCGAAGGCTTGCGTGCGCGGATGCAGGCATCGGCGCGTGCGGGGCCGACGACCGAGGCGGCGAGCGAAGCTGCCGCGCTCGCGGCGATGGGGCTTCCTCTGGTGATGCCGCTCCCGCCGACCACACCGGCGGCGCTGGCGCCCGGGCAGCGCCGCCCGATGATCACGCGTCGCGCAAGCCCGGCCCCTCCACCCACGACGCCGCCGCCAAGCATGGCGGAGATCGCGATCACGACGACACCGATCGCGGAGCTGCAGGTGACGGAGGCGCGGGTGACGGAGGGGCTCGCGTCGATCGGCGCGCGGCAGACCGACATCGACTGGCTCCGCTCGGGGATCGAGCCCGAGCCCTTTCTGGACGCGGTGCCTCCCGACGAGGGCGCCGTCGACTCGTCGCGCCGCTGACGGGTGCACGTGCGGGACGGTGCGTCTATTCTTCGCCGGGTATGGCTGCCGGTGGAAGATCCGTCCCCATTCGCGCGGTCGTCTTCGACGTCGGCGGGGTACTCGAGACCACGCCGACGACGGGGTGGCAGGCGCGATGGGAAGCGCGGCTCGGTCTCGAGAGCGGAGAGATCGACGCTCGGCTCCACGATGTCTACCGCGCCGGCTCGATCGGCGCGGTCACGCTCGCGGAGGCCGAGGTGCAGATCTCGGCGCGGCTCGGTCTCGATCCGGAGCAGCTCGCCTCCGTCATGGACGAGCTGTGGAGCGAGTACCTCGGCACGCTCAACGTTCCGCTCCATGACTGGTTTCGTGCGTGCAGGCCTCGCTACAAGACGGGCATTCTGAGCAACAGCTGGGTGGGGGCGCGGGAGCGCGAGCACGCGCGCTATGCGTTCGGCGACCTCTGCGACACGGTCGTGTACTCCCACGAAGAGGGAATCGAGAAGCCCGATCCCCGCTTTTACGCGATCGTGTGCGAGCGCCTCGGCGTGCAACCCGAGGAGGTCGTCTTTCTCGACGACGTGAGGGTGAACATCACCGCGGCCCGCGCGCTCGGAATGCACGGCGTTCTGTTCACAGGCGACACCCCCGAGACCCTCGCCGAGCTCGCCGCCCTTCTCGAGCGCTCCACGGTGCACGACGTCTAGCGGCTCGTCGCGCGGCCCACGGCCACGAGCGCGAGCTCCTGCATCGCCTCCGGAGTACGTGTCGCGTTCCGGAAGGAGGTCACCGCGAATCACGTCGGAGGAAGCTCACGTCCGGGACCGACGTAAGACGAAGCGTGAAGCTCCTCGACCTCACGCTCTCCTCGACTCTTCTCGCGACCCTCGCGCTCGGTCTGGGCGGCTGCGGCGGGAGCCACGAGCCGCCCCCCGTCAAGGCGCCGAGCCAGACGAGTCAGGCCCCCGCCTCTGCTCCTTCCACGGCTTCGCCCGCCGCCGAGCCGGACGACAACGTTCACTGCGGGAGCGACGCGGAGCAGTGCAGCACGAAGGGTGCGCTCGCGCTCCTGTCGTCGAACGCCAAGAAAGAAGGCCGCGCGATGCTGGAGAAGGCGTGCTCCCTCGGGTCGAACACCGGGTGCACGAACCTCGGCCGGGCGCTCTTCAACGGAGCGGGAGGCGACACCGATCGACCGCGCGCCCTCGCGCTCTGGCAGAAGGCTTGTGCGTCCGGCGCAGGCGGCGCCTGCAACGCGCTCGGTGGAGCGACCGCCGACGACGATCCCGCAGCGGGCCGGAAGGCGTTCGAGCGCGGTTGCGCGCTCGACGAAAAGGAGAGCTGCGCGAACCTGGCGGTGATGGCCGCCAAGGGAGAAGGCGGACCGCGAGACGAGCGCACCGCCGCGACCTCCTCCGCGCAGGCCTGCAAGAAGAAGGCTCCCCTCGGCTGCCTCGTCTTCGGTGTCCTGGCGCGCGACGGCCTCGGGACGCAGAAGGACCTCAAGGCGGCCAAGGCGGCCTTTCGCGTCGCGTGTGAGGGCGGGCGCTCCGAAGGATGCGACGAGGAGCGGCGCCTCGACGCAAGCGACGCGAGCACGGGCGCGGACGCCGATGGGAGCGGGAAGAAGAGCACCATGACCGCCGGAGGGATGACCGTCGACGGTATGAAGCTGAAGGACATGTCCTGCGATCTCTCCAAGGGCGGACCGTTCGGGATGCTCGGCGTCGCCGGCGGCCTCCGCGCGCGCAAGGCTCAGCTCGATGCGTGCTCGAAGCGGGAGACCGAGACCCGCATCGTCCTCCGCTCGGCCGGCGGTCGCTTCACCGCGGTGGAGGCGAAGGGAGCTTCCACGACCGTCGGCCGATGCGTGGAACGCGCGCTCGTGAACCAGCGCTCCACCTTCGACGGCACGTGCTCCGTCACCGTCGTCCACGGACGCGAATAGCCGGCGGGCGTGGGCGTCCGCCGGCTCTCGTCGAGAGGACCGCTACGGATGCAGCACGCAGCCGCCGATGACCTCGCCGGACCACTTGGCGCGAAGAGCGCTCTTGAAATCGGCGAGCGGGAAGACATGCGAGACGTGCGGCCGGATCTCTCCTCGTTCGGCCCATTCGAGCACGGCGGCGAGGCGCGGCGGCCGCAGCGCCGGGTCGTTTGCCGTCGAGATCGCGGTCGGGCAGCCGAGCACGTCGAGCCCCTTCATCATGATCAGGTTCGTCGGGAGCATGTTCGCGTTCGGCGCGCCGCGCGCTCCCTTTCCCTGCGCAACGAACGGCGTGGACGCCCAGCCAACGACGAGGAAACGCGCCCCGAAGCGAACGCAGCGAAGGCTCTCGAGCGAGATGTCGCCACCGACACCGTCATAGACGACATCGACGCCCCGGCCGTTCGTCAGCGCCTTGATGTCGTCCTTGAACGCGCGGACGCCACGCTCTCCGTTCGGAAGGCCGACATCGATGACATGATCCGCTCCCTCTTCCTTCACGACGGCGAGCTTCGCGCTCGAGCGTCCGGTCGCGATGACCGTCGCTCCGAGCAGCTTCGCCACCTGCACGGCAGCAAGGCCCGTCGCCCCCGATGCGCCGTGCACGAGAACGGTCTCGCCCGCCCTCACGCGGCCGCGTGTGACGAGGCAGTGGTAGGCGGTCTCGTAGTTTCCGAGCAGGTTGCACGCCTGATCCATCGTCAATCCGCCGGGGATGCGATGAACCGCCGATGCCGGCGCGACCGCGTACGACGCGAAGCCTCCGTACCGTTGATAGGCACCGAGTGAGCGTGGTCCGGTGAGGAAGCCGTCGCTGAGCACCTCGTCGCCGACGTCGACCGAGCGGACATCCGCGCCTCGCCACATGACCACGCCCGCGTACTCGAGGCCTGGGCAATACGGCGGCTTCGCCATGTGCTGGTACTGCCCGCTCGTCATGAGGAGATCGACCCAGCCGACGGACGCGCTCTTGATCGCGATGACGACGTCGTTCGCCGCGAGCTTCGTCGTGTCCGGCACATCCATCGGCTCGAGCGACATGAGCTTGTCGACCGCCTCGAGCGGCTCCTCGGCGAGCTCCGCGACGATGACGCGCTGCCCCGTCCTCGTCTCGCTCGTGGCGCTCGCCTCGGTAGCGTCGTTCGTCGCGCTCGTCATCGTGGAATGCAGCCTAGGCGGGGCGCCCTCCCGCGCCTATCTCCCTTGGATCTTCGGGATGCCGCAGACCTCGTGGGCGTTGACGCAGCTCGCCTGCACCGTCTTCGTTTGGACGCCGTCCACCGTGCAGCGGCAGCTCCTCGTCGCCTCGAACGCGCCCGCGTCGCACTCGTACCCGTAGAAGTGGTTGTCGCGACACGTGCCGGCCGTCTCGGCGGAGCAGCTGCCGTTCGGAGGCGTGTCGGGCGCGATGAGTCCGGCGCAGACCCAGTCGTCGTTGAGGTCGGGGGTATCGCACGAGCCGCCGCAGGTCTCGACCCAGCCGGAGAAGACCATCGGATCCGTCACCGGACGCGTGACGCCGGGAAGCGTGAACGACTTGCCGTTCGAGCAGCTGCAGCTCGCGACCGCCGCGCCGTCGTAGGCGCAGGTCATCGCGGGCTCCTTGTTCCTGGTCGAGCAGCGCCACGCGGGCGCGGCGACGCCCAGATCGCAAGCCACTCCGATGCCACACGTCGCGCTTGCCGGGCAAACGGCCCCGCACTGCGCGGCCATGGCGGTGATCGCGGTGTCGGGCGGCAGTTTCTGCCAGCTCCCGAGGATGACGTCGCTCCCGTCGCAGAAGCACTCGTACGGCGCGGTCCTGTTGGCGCCGCGTCCCACGCACCGAACGCTCGGGCCTTCCGTAGGCACCCTGCAGTCCAACACGAGAGGGGCGTCGGCGCCCGGGAGCGGCTCGCCGGGAACGATCGGCGGCGGAATCGCGTTGCACATGCCGCGGAAGCATCGCGTCTCCGCGGCGGTCGTCGGCGCCCACCAGGAGAAGTGCGTCGTCTTTCCGACGAGCGCCGTGGCGGACGTGTCGTTGGCGCCGCGGGGTGTCCACTGATTGGCGCCCGACGCGGAGCGGAAGAGGACGATGGCCCCGAGCCCGTCGCTCCGCTTTCTCGATGGATCGATGTCGACGGTGACGGTGACGGGTTTCGCGAACTCGACGTCGTCGGGCTGAAGCGCGTAAAGCTCGCCCGCGAGCGTGGTCGCCTGCGGAAGGTTTCCGGCTTCCGGATTGAGCCGGTTGATGACGATCGCCCTGGTCTCCGCGAGCGCGCCCTCGGGGATGTCGATCGTGACCGCGCCGCCTCGGACCGTGCCTCCCGCGGGCCCGATCTCCTGACGTGCGAGCTCCGTCATCGTCACCGGCTCGCTCTCGTCCGCCGACGAGCTGCACGCGAACACGACGCCCAAGAGCCCCAGCGCGGCCAGCGAAACCGCACGCCCCATCGACCCCTTCATCTCCCGATGGTACTCGCAAGACCGCACGGGATACAGAGCTTCACCTCGGCTCCACCACGCACGGAGTGCAAGAGCGGACGAAGGCGGCGCCGCTGCCGGAGCGGCCAGGACCCATTCGCACGACGGCTCGCGCGCGTTCGGTCCGGGCGAATAGCCCACCACCTACTTGCAGTCGGCGGGGCAGTTGCAGGCGTTCTCGCCAGCGCCGCAGGTGCCGTCGCCGCAGGCGGCGCAGACGAGGATGCTCGGCGGGCCCTCGGGCTCGCAGGCTCCTGCATCTCCACGCGGCGCTTCGTTGCCGATGCGCGTGAGGCCGGGGCAGCAGGTGGCGCAGATGTCCTTGCCCTCGAGCGTCCCGCCGGCCTCGACGCATCGGCCGAGGACGCCGCCGTACTGGAAGCAGGTCGCCGAACGTCCGGTCGCAGGATCGGGCAAGGTCTCCGGGGGACAACACGCGCGGCCTTCGCCCTCCGCGCAGCAGGTGTAGACGCCTTGCCGGTAGCGACCGCTGTCCGCGCCGGCGTCCGCCTCGTCCGTGGTCGCCGCGGCGCCGTCGTTCGCGCCCTTCGGCGTGGAGCTCGCGGCGCAAGCGGCGATCGCGACGAGCACGGCGAGGAAGGCGACGAGACGTAGATGCATCGAGCGCGGCATGAGGGCCCCCTGGGGACGACACGTGTACCGGCGGCAGGGCCTCGCGTCCATCGCGCCGAGACGATCGGTCCGTCGACGCGCGCCTGCGAGCGTGCTCGGGTCGCGGCTCACCCCGGGAGGAAGCCGAGGCGTGCGCGCATCCGAGGCGCGAGCTCCGGCTGCCGCTCGGCGAAGACGACGAGCCACGCGATGACCTGAACGTTGCGGACGAGGCCGAGCTCGCTCGTGAGCTCCGGATCCCACGGACCGGCGTACGCCGCGGTCATCGCCTCGATCGCGTCGCGGTCCTCGCCGAAGAGGAGGAGCTTCGAGCGGAGGCAGGCGAGGTCGAACTCGATCGGCCCGACGAACGCGTCCTCCCAGTCCGTCCAGACCGCGCCGCGCGCCGTCGAGAGGACGTTGCCGATGTGCGCATCGCCGTGGACCGCCTGGAACGACGCCGAGCGCGCGCGCGCCGACAGGACGATCGCCTCGGCGCGTTCGAACCCTCGCTCGAGCCGGAGGAGCTCGGCGCGATCGAGCAGAGGACTTCGCCGCGCGTGATCGAGCACCCGACGCGCCTCCTCGAAGCCGCCCCACTCCGGCAGTCGATCGGACGGATAGGTCCCGAGGTGCTGATGGATGCTCGCGAGCGCCGCGCCCGCCTGCCGCGGCTCGGCCGCAGCGCCGGAGATCGTCTCGAGCTCCCAGAAGCTGATCACCAGCCCGTCGCGCTCGAACGGGCCCGCTTCCAAGAGCGCGCTGGGACGCGTGACGAGCGATCCGCGGGCGGTCAGGAAGCGCGCGACCTCGATCTCGCGCTGGAGCCACGTCATGCCGACCCGCACCCGTGACGTCGCCATCGCGACGCGCGCGACGATCGGGTGGGGATCGAGGCGGAGCACGAGGTTGCTCCGGTCGGCGATCACCGCCGGCGTCGCGTCGACGCCGAGCTCGCGCGCGAGCGTGCCCACGGCGGCGATCGCGCGGTCGGTCGAGAGGGACATCGCGCGCATGATACGCGGCTCGGCAGGTGACTAGCGCGCTAGCAGAGGTGGCGCTCTCACGATCCGCGGGACGTCGTGCGTGTCCGCGGCAAGAGCGCGCCGGCGACTACGCAGGTCTACTTCCCGGCCGACAAGGACGTCGATCCGGGGATTCTTCCGACAAGAGGGGCCGTGATGGCGTCGGGCGTCGACGCCAGCCGGACTCGTTCACATTGACTCAGTGGTCTCTGATGTCCGTGATCGCGTCTGCAATGGCCTTGTCGCTGTTGCCGTGACTCGCCTCGAGTAGGTCGGAGAGCTGGCCGTCCAAGATGAGCCCCGCGCGGCTCGATCCCGAAACTGACGCACTCACGTTGAAATCGCCGTATGAAGTGAAATTCTCCGCGAAGCTGTGCTCTGGATCGAAAACCTCGCGCACGGGGTCCCAGTACGAGCTGTGCAGGCGATAGGTGACGGAGGCGCTCTCGACCGGTGCACCTTCCACGCAGAGGCGGATCTTGTAATGCCTGAGCCCATCGCGCTCCACGTACTCCGGCCTGTTGTCCGCACCGAGCACAAAGGACGCTCGAAGGTTCGGTTTCTGCAGGCTCATTGCGCAACCTTCCATGCGCCCTCGTGACGAGCGCATAGCTCCTCGGCGTGTCTCGATACTTCCGAGTCGACGTCGTCGCCGATCGGTCCAATCGGCCAAGGCCACACGCCAGATTTGAAGTAGCGATCGACAACCTCTTTTGCCTGCTCCATGACCTTCAACAACGGTGGCATCGGATCCGTTTCCGCAAGCGCGGACTCGAGATCTGCTTCGATCGTGCCGAGTTCACGCTTGCAGGCCGCCATGAGGGGGCCCCGCTCGACGAGCTTCTGTACGCTGACCCAAACGCGAATGAGAAACCACGTGCCGAGGAAAGCTCCAACGGTGATGAGCAGGGGAGTTGGGTAGGCAGTGACCGCCTGCCATGCATTCTGCCCTGCTGGCGTCTTTTCTGTTCCCGCCACGAGGCTCACGACCGGATGTGAAAGTCCGAGCGTGCCCACGAGTAGTAGTGATTCGTGCGCCCAGGAGTAGATGCAGTAGACCAAATAGTGGGGATTTTTCCCCAGATGCCGAGCCCCCGCGAGGCGGCGCAAGATCGAACCACGCAGCTTCTGCTTGACGCTCGCCTTCAACTCCGCGGCGGTCGGTGGTTCTTGATCGGTCTTCTTCGGGGCAGCCGCGGAGTCAGGGGGCTGCGCTTGGGTCGGGAGCTCGGTCGAGGCGTTCATGGTTGTCCGAAGAGGGTCAATTGAAGTCCAACAGCGGCACATGAATGCCGACGGCCAGGCTCGCTTGGTACGTTACTTTGCCCGTCGTGCTCTTCACGAACGAGCAGATGGCGCCGCACGGGGCGAGGTAGAGCGGCGTCTCGCGGGACAGGCACCAGAGGCCCGGCGTTGCTCCGAAGAGAACCGCACCTCGGCGTCCGGCTTTCGGACCTTCGGGTCGGCAGGGTCGAACGTCATCTACCAACCCAAGACGAAGGCCGCGTCCCGGCGCGGCGTGCAAGCGCGAGGAGTGGGGAATCCCGGGTTGGACGCTTCGCGCGGAGCGCGGCCGCGATGCGGCCTGGTGGTTCCTCGCCTGCCTCTGCGACAGGTACCTCCGCATGTCTGCACCCCCATGCGAGAGGATCGCACTGACCGGTGCGGTGGCCCATCACCCCTAGGGCTTACCCTTCGCTCTATCGGTCGGGATGATCCAGAATTGACTGTGCAGTGCGGCGTCGCTGCGCCGGCCGCGCGCCGATTTCGGGTAAGGGCGGCGTCAGGGAGCCTTCTTCATGTCCCCGAGGATGCGCGTGCTCTCGTCCACCCACAGGTCGCGAGCGAGGGTGTCCTTCCATTGGTCGAGGCGCTTCTGGGTGCGCGGATCGGCCGCCGGCGCTTCCTGCGGCGCGAGCGGGACGACGGCCATCAGAGGCTTCGGCTCGTGCTTCTTCGGATCGAGCGCGTCGAGCTCTGCCTTCATGCGCTTGTACTCGGCCTGCCAGGCGTCGCGCGCGAGCGGCCGGACGGTCTTGTCTTTGCGCGCCTCCATCACCTTGCCGAACTTCAAGACCGTGGCGAGATCGGCGTTGGCGCTCGTGCGCGCTGCGCTCGCCGACGCGAGATCGGCGGTCTTCCACCCGTGCGCCACCTTCGTGAACGGCGCCGGGGCGATGGTCGACCACGGGATCGCGTGGAACAGCGTGCGCTCCCCCGACTCGACGAACGACGTCGGATCGGGCAGGAGCACGTCGGGCACGATGCCCTTCAGCTGGGTAGAGCCGCCGCTCACGCG
>JAHBWC010000135.1 GCA_019637225.1 Labilithrix sp. | reverse complement strand
GTGCGCGGCGCGTCGGTGCGAGGCGCGTCGGACGCGCGGCACGCGACTGCGAGCGACGCAAGCGCGACCGTTCGAGTCAGTGCGACACGCGGGGCGGGCCTCGAGGTCACCGAGAGAGGGTACGCCAGCCGCGGCTCGGTCCGCAGAGAACGTCTCCAGGCGGTGTCCGCGGAGGACGTCACGACATCACCGATCCGAGCAGCGAGGGCCGGCGTACCATCGAGGCGATGCGTCGACCGCTCGTCGTCCTCCTCTTCGGGCTCCTCCTCTTCGCGCTCCTCGTCGCGTGCGGCCCGGTCAAGCGACCCGACGGCGGCGCGGGCCTCCTCGGCGTCGGCGCCGCTGCCCCGGACCTCGCCGGCCGCGACGCGGCGAAGCACGAGGTGAAGCTCTCGGCGCTCCGCGGGCGGCCGGTCGTCGTGTTCTTCTATCCAGCCGACGGAACGCCCGGCTGCACGAAGGAAGCCTGCGCCTTCCGCGACGCGTGGAAGAAGTTCGAGGCATCGAACGTCGGCGTCATCGGCGTCTCGAACGACTCCGCCGAGAGCCACGCGAAGTTCCAGCACGAAAAGGCGCTCCCCTTCGCCCTCGCCTCCGACGAGAGCGGCGCGATCGCCGCGGCGTACGGCGTGAAGAAGAACCTCTGGGGTTACGACCGCGTGTCGTTCCTCGTCGACAAGGACGGCAAGGTCGCGCGCGTATGGCCCGACGTCGACCCGGGCGTCCACGCCGACGACGTGCTCGCGGCGGCGAGCGCGTTGCCCTGATCCGAAGCGCGGCTCGGCCGAGCGAGCCGGACCGCGCGCGCGATCACGTCGCGCCGTCGCGCAGCCACTCCCCCATCCTCTCGCCGATCATGAGCGTGGGCACGTGCGTGTTCGAGGTCGGGATGGTGGGCATGAGGCTCGCGTCGGCGACGTAGAGCCCGCGGACGCCGCGCACGCGGCCCCGCGCGTCGGTGACGGCGAGCGGATCGTCGTCCGGCCCCATCGGCGCCGTCCCGCACGGGTGGTAGCCGGAGCCCGTGATCTGCTCGAGCGGCGTTCGAATCTCGCCGTCCGGGCCGAACGGCTTCCGTGACGGATACACGGGCCGCGCGAGCGCCGAGATCGCCTTCGTCTGCGCGAGCCGCCCGATCCACCTGAGCGCCTCGCGCGCCTGCGCGCGATCGGCCTCGTGGGAGAGGAACGCGGTCTCGATGCGAGGTCGCGCGTCCGCGCGCGCCGAGTCGTAGCGGAGCCGCCCGTGTCCGCGCGGCTTGCCGAGGCAGGTCGCCAGCGTGACGCCGGCGACCGGCAGGTGCGGGAGCGGGATCCACGAGCCCGGCTGGAGCTGGATGTCGTCGGGGCAAGCGCTCCCCTCGGACGTGTAGCGGCAGACGGTCTGCACCAGCGGGTCTTCGACCGAGGCGAGCCCCTTGTCGACCGGGAGGAAGAAGACGGCGAGCCCCGGATGATCGAGCAAGCGCGCGCCGACGCCGGGCAGATCGCGGACCAGGTCGACGCCGAGGCGAAGGACGTCGCGCTCGGGACCGAGGCCGCTCCGGAGGAGGATCCCCGGCGTCGCGATCGCGCCGCCCGCGAGCACGACCCGGTCGCAGGCGAGGTCCTTGACCGCGCCGAACCGCGCGACCTCGACGCCCTGGACGCGCCCGTAGGCGCAGTGCACCCGGCGAACGAGCGTGTTCGGGACGATCGTGAGGTTCGGCCGCGCGCGGACGCGCGCCCCGAGGTAGCCGCGCGCGGCGCTCACGCGGTGCCCCTCGCGCGTCTTGTTCATCGCGTGCGGGCCTGCGCCCGTCTTCGTCGGATCGTTCGTGTCGTCGCACGCCGGGAACCCGAGCTCGGCGCAGGCTTCGAGGAACGCCGCCTGCCAGGGCACGAGCTCCTCCGGCCGGTGCCGGCGGATCGGGATCGGCCCGTCCTTGCCGTGCCACTCGTTGTCGAAGTCGAGATCGGTCTCGAGCCGCTTGAACGCCGGCAAACAGCGCTCCCACGACCAGTCGGGGAGGCCGAGCGCCGCCCACTCGTCGTAGTCGAACGGCTGCCCGCGGAGGGCGATGCAGGTGTTGACCGCCGACGAGCCGCCGACGACGCGCCCGCGGGGGAACGCCATGTGGAGGAAGCTGAGGAGGCGATGCTCCGTCGCGCGGTAGTCGAGCCCCCAGTCGTGGCTCGTCATCGCGTTCCGCCTGCCGTTCGCGAGATCGGCCGGGAGCGTCTCGACCCGCTCGGCCGCCTCCGGGTAGTCGGGCCCTGCCTCGAGGAGGACGACGTCGTGACGCCCGTCCTCGGAGAGCCGCGCGGCGACGATCGCCCCCGCCGCCCCTGCCCCAACGACGATCGTGCGCATTCGCGTCTCTCCTCCGCGGTCTCCGCGGGGCTACCTCGTCTGGATCTTGAGGCCGCGCGCGCGGAGCGGCTCGAGGAGGTTCAGGTTCGTCAAGGCCGTGCCCTGGACGTTGAGCGTCTTCAGCTTCTTCAGGTCCTTCAGCGCGCTCACGTCCTGGACGAGCGTGTTCTTGATCGAGAGCACCTCGAGCTTCGTGAGCTTCGCGAGCGGGGAGAGATCGGAGACCTGGGTGTCGTCGAGCGCGAGCTCGGTGAGGTTGACGAGGTTCGCGACGACGGAGAGGTCGCGCACGTGGGTGCGCCCGAGGTCGAGCTGGTCGAGCATGACGAGCTTCTCGAGCGGCTTCAGGTCCTCGACCTCGCTGATCGACGCGCGCAGCGCCTCGAGCTTGGTGAGGTTCGCGATCGGCGACAGGTCGCGGTACGAGCCCTTCGGCAGGTAGAGGAACCTGAGCCCGACGAGCTTCGGAAAGAGGCACGGGTCGAGCTCGTCGAGCGAGGCCTTCTTGGTGACGTTGAGCGACGTGACGGCGGCGAGGTCCTTCGCCGTGAGCGCCGCCGGGCTCGTCTCCTTCGGCTTCTTGATCTTGAGCCGGATCTCGGCCTCGAGGTCCGGATCGTCGATGGCGACGTCGGGCCCCGTCCCGCAGTCCTTCGGCGGCTTCGCGGCGACGGGGGCGGAAGACGCCGCTGGGGCGATCGTCGGCACCGCGCTCGGCGCCGACGCGCTGCTGCCGGTCTTGGCGAGGAGCTCCGCCTTCTTCTTGTCCTGATCGTCGCAGGCGAAGAGGAGCGGGAGGAGGAGGACCAGCGATCCGGCTACGTGCTTCATCGGCGCGGAGGATAGTCGTGCTCGGGCGCGCCTGCCTACCCTCTCCGGCGCGCGGCTCCGCCGGCCCTCGGGCGCACGTTTTCGGGCGCTCGGACGGCCGAGCGCTACCAGTCGTGCATCGTCATGAAGGCGATCGCGACCAGCATGAGCCCGAGGAGCATGAGCGAGAAGAGCAGCCCGTAGCGGGCACGCGCAGGGACGCCGTAGGTCTCCGCTTCGGCTTCCCCGGGATAGCCGTGCCAGTGCTCGACGGGCTGGCCGCCGCGGCGCGGCGCCTCCGCGCCCTCGCGCTCGACCGCTCCGTGCTCCTCGACGTGCTCGGTCATGATGGCGCTCCGGGCCGGACAGCTGCATCGCCCGTGCCCGTCGGCCGGAGCCCCTTTCCCCGCGCGTCCGCTGCAACTATAGGGAGGGTCGATGGCGCGTCCACTGCGCACCTGCCGGTGCGGACACACGAAAGAGCACGAGCTCGTGGCGGAGGAGCCCGAGTACACGCTCTGGGGGTGGATCCTGCTCAGCATGTTCGGCATCACCCCCAAGCCCGACCACGTCGTCTATCGTTGCCAGATGTGCCGTCAGTCGCTCGGCTCGACCCGTGACCCGAAGATCCTCGCGCGAAAGAGCGCACCGAAGCGCGCGACCGCCCCCGTCGCCGAGGCGCCCGCGGGCCCCTCGAGCGCGCCCGGCGACGACGCCTCCCACCCCGAAGAGAGCACGCGCACGTGAGTCACGATCCGGCCACAGCACGGCGGGTTCAGGAAGTGAACCGCCGCAAGACGTTCGCCATCATCTCCCACCCCGACGCGGGCAAGACGACGCTCACGGAGAAGCTCCTGCTTTACGGCGGAGTCATCCAGCTGGCCGGCGCGGTGAAGGCCAAGCGCGGCCGCGCCGCCGCCGTCAGCGACTGGATGGAGATGGAGCGCGAGCGCGGGATCTCGATCACGACGAGCGTGCTCCAGTTCCCCTACCGCGGGCTGCAGATGAACCTGCTCGACACGCCCGGCCACGCCGACTTCAGCGAGGACACCTACCGCACGCTCCACGCGGTCGACGGCGCGGTGATGCTCCTCGACTGCGCGAAGGGCGTCGAGGCGCAGACGAAGAAGCTCTTTCGCGTCTGCAAGCAGCGCGAGATCCCCATCTTCACGTTCGTGAACAAGATGGACCGCCCCGGCCGCGACGCGTTCGAGCTGATCGGCGAGGTCGAGAACGTCCTCGGGATCGGCGTGTTCCCGATCACCTGGCCGAGCTTCCGCGGCGGCACGTTCCGCGGCGTCTACCACCGCATCGAGCACCGCGTGTACCTGTTCGACGCGCACGACGCGTCCTCGAGCGCGACGTCCGGCGCCGAGAAGCCGCCGGTGAAGACGACCGGCCTCGACGATCCGATGCTCGAGAAGGAGCTCGAAGCCGAGGGCTACAAGCAGCTCCGCGACGAGGCCGAGCTGCTCGAGGCGGCCGGCGACGCGTTCGACGAGGACCGCTTCCGGCGCGGCGAGGTCTCGCCGATGTTCTTCGGCAGCGCGATCAACAACTTCGGGCTCGAGGCCTTCCTCGAGACGTTCTGCAACCTCATGCCCGCCCCGCCGCCGCGCGCGACGACCGACGGCGAGCTCGGGGCGACCGACCCGCATTTCTCCGGCTTCGTCTTCAAGATCCAGTCGAACATGGACCGCGCGCACCGCGATCGCGTCGCGTTCGTGCGCGTGTGCTCCGGGCGCTTCGAGCGCGGGATGAAGGTCAAGCACGTCCGGACGAAGCGCGAGATCCGCCTCGCCAACCCGACACAGTTCGTCGCCCAGGAGCGCAGCGTCGTCGACGAGGCGTTCGCCGGCGACGTCCTCGGCGTCTACGACCCCGGCGTCTTCGAGATCGGCGACACCCTGACCGACGGACCCGAGTTCACCTTCGAGGAGATCCCGAGCTTCGCGCCCGAGCACTTCGCGCGGCTCGTGATGGCCGATCCGCTCCGGCGAAAGCAGCTCCAGAAGGGCATCGAGCAGCTCGCGCAGGAGGGCACGATCCAGCTCTACCGGCCGCCGGACGCGCGCATGGGCGACATCGTCCTCGGCGCGGTCGGCCAGCTCCAGCTCGAGGTCGTCAAGCACCGGCTGAAGGCCGAATACGAGGTCGAGGTCCGTTACGAGGGCATCAACGTGATGCACGCGCGATGGATCACGCGAAAGGACGGCGGCGAGGTCGACCTCCAGGCGCTCACGCGAGCCCGGCCTGGCCTCGTCGTCGTCGACGTGCGCGGACGCCCCGTCATCCTCTTCTCGGGTGACTGGCAGCTCAACGCCGCCATCCAGGACCTGCCCGATCACGCGTTCGCCGAGACGGCGCGCGGCGTGGTCATGCGCAAGGACTGAACGCTACCGGCGACCCGTCGGGAACGACGCGCCCTCGAGGGGCGTGCCGTCCACCGCGAAGGTGCAGAGGAAGAACGCCTCCGAGCTCCACGCGTTGAGCGGCCCGCTCCCGCAGTCGACCGCGCCGTCGGTCATCGCGACGAGCTTCACGCGCTGTTCGGAGAAGCTCACCTTCGGGCTGCCCTCGTCGCGACTGCTGCCCACGCCGCGCGCCCACGCCACCGTGCCGTCGGGCCCGACGCGCGCGACGAAGACATCGTCGCCGCCGCGGCTCGTGAGCTCGACCCCGCCGAGGCGCACCGAGCCCGAGAAGACCCCGGCGACGTAGCGGACGCCGTCGCCGCCGCTCGCGGTCGACGTGACGCTCGAGCGGGCGGCGCCCTCGAGGCTCGTGCTCGTCGCGCGCGCCGGCGCGTCGTAGCCCGGCGGCGGCTCCTCGCGCCGCGCGCGCGGGGGTCGTTCGACCTCGTCCTGGCGGCTCGCGCCGAGCTCCTCGGGCGCGTCACCTCCCGAGCTCGCGCCCGAGCAGGCCAACCCCGCCGTGGTCGCGACGAGGACGAAGGCGGTGATCGCTCGCGTCATGTTCGCCCGGAGGTCCTCCCCGGTGCAACGCGCGCGCCGCGCTGCCTCTCGCGCTCGCGCGCGAAGGTCTGGTCAGGGGGCGTCGCCGTTGGGTAACCTCCACCTGAGGCGGCCAACCCTCGACCGATGCAGCATCCCAGCGTCAACGACCCCGCCCGCCACGCCGAGATCGGGCTCTGCGTCCTGCTCGCCGCCGCCGACGGAGACGTCTCGGAGCGCGAGATCGGCGCCTTGAGCTCGCGGCTGGGCTCGCTCGTCGGCGACGAGTTCCCGGCGATCGCCCTCGGCGCCATCGTCGAGTCGGAGATCTCGAAGATGAGCGCGCTCGGGCCCGATCGCTACGTGCGCACGCTCGTCGACCGCCTCCCCGAGACGCGACGGATGGCCGCGCTCCGTGGGGCGCTCGTCGTCGCGTTCGCCGACGGGCTCGCGCCCGAGGAAGAGCGCATGTTCCGCGACGTCGCGATCGAGCTCGGGATCGCGACCGCGACCACGGACACGATGCTCGACGAGGTCCGTGGCGGGATCGCCGGGCCTCCGTCGACGTAGCCCGACGTCACGCCTTCTCAGTCGTCGTCGCTGCGGCTGCCCTTCGGGCGCCGGCGCAAGAGGTCGTCGAGCTTGGCGTCGACCTCGGGCGGCAGGTTCGGGGTCGCGTCGTCGTGCGACTCGACCAGCCGCAAGTAGTCGACGCTCGCGGCGCGCTTCTTGGCGCGATCGCGCCGGACGACCTCGCGCTGCCGCGCCTCCCGACCCGCCGCGGCAGACCTCCGGAGACGAGCCCAGCGCGCGACGAACCTCCCGCGGAAGAGCCACGCGAGCATCGCGCCCTCCGCGGCGAGCACCGGGAGGACGCGCTCCCACCCCGAATAGATCGCGAAGACGACCGTGAGCCCCACGGTGAACCAGGCGAGGATGTAGCCGCGGACCGGGATGACGAACCAGATGCGGATCACGCGGTCGGGAAACCACAGGCCCCACGCGACCACGAGCGCCGCGCCGGTCGCCCACCCGCCCATGTAGCGGTGGGCGAGGACGTCGCCGTCGACGCGCGCGACGAGGCAGGTCACGAGCGCCGCCGCGAGGACGATCCCGCCGAAGACGGCGAGGAAGCGGCGTGAGCCCCACTCGCGGCCGAGCTCGCCGCCGAACCAGTAGAGAAAGATGCAGGCGAAGACGAGCTCGAGCGGGCCCGGCTCGATGAACGCCCACGTCACGAGCCGCCACACCTGACCGCCCCACACCGCCGCGGGCGCGAGCGCGGTCAGCTCGAAGAGCGAGCCGGCGTGCCGATCGCCGAACGCGATCGTGAGCGAGAGCGCGAGCGTGAGGACGATGACGAGACCGACCCCCCACGGCACACGTCCGCCGAAGGAGAGCCGTTCCGGCAACCGTCGGGGCGTCATGGGATCAGCGATACGTCTTGCGCCGCCCGCCGGCAATCCTCGCGGATGCTCGGCCCTCGGCGGCGCCAGAGCGCAGCTCGACGCCCCCGAGCGCCCGTGCTCGGATCCGCCCATGGCGCAGCCCACCGCTCAGCCCGCTCCGCTGGTCACGGTCGACGACTACGAGTCGGCGGCGCGCGAGCGTCTCACGCCCATGGCGTACGACTACTACCGCTCGGGCGCGGACGAGGAGCACACGCTCCGCCGCAACCGCGACGCGTTCGCGCGCTACGAGCTCTGGTATCGCACGCTGGTCGACGTCACGGCGCCTCGCGTGGCGACGACCGTCCTCGGCGACGACGTCGCGTTCCCGATCCTCGTCGCGCCGACCGCCTATCATCGCCTCGCGTGCGGAGAGGGCGAGCGCGCGACCGCGCGTGCCGCCGCGGACGTCGGCTCGCTCTACTGCGCCTCCACGCTCGCGACGACGACGCTCGAGGACGTCGCAGAGGCCGCGCCCGGCGCGCCGCGCTGGTTCCAGCTCTACGTCCACAAGGACCGCGCGTTCACCGCACGCCTCATCGAGCGCGCGAAGGCAGCCGGCTACCGCGCCATCGTCGTGACCGCGGACACGCCGGTGCTCGGGCGGCGCTGCGCCGACGTCCGCAACGGCTTCTCTCTCCCCGACGGGATGGTCATGGAGAACCTCGTCGACGCGCTGCCGCCGGACCTCCGGCAGGGCTCGGGCTCCGAGCTCGCCCGGTTCGTCGCGTCGCGACACGATCCGGCGTTCGTCTGGGGCGACCTCGACGCAATCGCCGCGCAGGCGGCGCCCCTCCCCGTCGTCGTGAAGGGCATCGCGCGCGCGGACGACGCGCGCCGAGCGCTCGACCACGGCGCCCGCGCCGTCTGGGTGTCGAACCACGGCGGCCGCCAGCTCGATCTCGCGCCCGCCACGATCGACGTCCTGCCGGAGGTCGTGCGCGCGGTCGGCGATCGATGCGAGGTGTACGTCGACGGCGGCATCCGCAGCGGCACCCACGCGCTCGTGGCGCTCGGGCTCGGCGCGCGCGCGGTGTTCGTCGGGCGCCCGGTGCTCTGGGGCCTCGCGGCGGCCGGCGCGGAGGGCGTCGCCGGCGTGCTCACCTTGCTGCGTGACGAGCTCATCCGCGCGATGCAGCTCGCGGGATGCCCCGACGCGGACGCGGCGCGTGACGACCTCATCCGGAGGCGGTGACCCGCCGCCGCCATCGTTCCGGTGACGGAACGATGCGTTGTCGACTCTCCATGAAACGCCCGAGCGCGGTCATGGCATCTCTCTTCCTGCAAAGGAGACAGGACCATGGAAACGACGCAGGCTACCGAACGGCAGACGGCCGCGACCGGTGCGACGAAGTGGACGATCGATCCGGCGCACACGAGCGTCACGTTCGGCGTGCGACACATGATGGTGTCGACGGTCCGAGGGGAGTTCCAGAAGATCACGGGGAACGTCACCTGGGATCCGAGCAAGCCCGAAGCGAGCACGGTCGAAGCGACGATCGACGTGGCTTCGATCAACACGCGCGAGGCGCAGCGCGACACGCACCTCAAGAGCGCGGACTTCCTCGACGTGGAGAAGCACCCGACCATCGAGTTCCGCTCGCGCGGGATCACACGAAAGAAGGACGGGGCGATCGAGATCGTCGGCGATCTGACGATCCGCGGCACGACGCGCGTCGTCGCCCTCGACGTCGAGGGGCCGACCCCGGAGCACAAGAACCCGTGGGGGCAGACCGTCATCGGCGCGTCCGCGAAGACGACCATCAAGCGATCGGAGTTCGAGATGACGTGGAACACCGTGCTCGAGGCGGGCGGGCTGCTCGTCGGCGACGACGTCAACATCCAGCTCGACGTCGAGCTCCGGAGGGAGCAGTGAGCGCGCTCGGCAGGCTCGGGCGCGTCACGATCGCGGGCGCCGCGCTGCTGGCCCTCGCGGCTTGCGACGATCCGGCGAAGAACGCGTCGAAGGCCGTCACGACCGAGGCGACGTCGACCGCGGCCGTCGAGGCGAAGCAGGCGCCGGCCGCGAGCACGGTCACCTACGCGTTCGACCAGGCCAACTCGAAGGTCGAGTGGGTCGGCTCCAAGGTCACCGCGAAGCACGAGGGCGGCTTCAAGACCTTCAGCGGCACGGTGACGCTCGTCGACCAGTCGCCGGAGAAGAGCAAGGTCGCCGTCGACATCGAGACCGACTCGCTCTACACGCCCGACGGCGAAAAGCTGGTCGGGCACCTCAAGTCCGCCGACTTCTTCGACGTCGGCAAGTTCCCGAAGGCGACCTTCGCTTCCACTGAGGTGAAGAAAGGCGGCGACAAGGGCGCGTCGCACACGGTGACGGGCAACCTGACGCTCCACGGCGTGACGAAGAGCATCACCTTCCCCGCGACCGTGAAGACGAACCCGAACGGCGTCGACGTCGACGCCGAGTTCGCGATCAACCGCAAGGACTTCGGCATCGTCTACGCCGGCAAGGCGGACGATCTGATCCGCGACGACGTCGTGATCAAGCTGACGATCCGCTCGCAGAAGAAGGGCTAGTACCGCTCGGCGGAAGTCCTTGCCGGGTGGCGGGCGCCGGAGGCATCCTCTCGGGTCATGAACGATCTGCGGAGGTTCGCGCCCGCCACCGCGCGCAACCGTGAGGCGATCCTCGCGGTCCTCGAGCGCGTCGTGCCCGCGGGCGCGAACGTGCTCGAGATCGCGAGCGGCACCGGCGAGCACGCCGTCTTCCTCGCCCCGCGCCTCGGCGTGACGAGCTGGCAGCCGAGCGATCCCGATCCCGAGTCGCGCCGAAGCATCGACGCGTGGCGCGCGGAGGCCGACGCGGAGCGCGTCCTGCCCGCGATCGAGCTCGACGTCACCGCTCCGTGGCCGGCGCTCGCCGCGACGCCCGACGTGGTCGTGTGCGTGAACATGATCCACATCTCGCCGTGGGCGTCATGCCTCGCGCTCCTCGCCGGCGCAGCTCGGGCGCTCGAGCGCGGCGGTCACCTCTATCTCTACGGCCCCTACCGGCGCGGCGGCAGGCACACGGCGCCGAGCAACGAGGCGTTCGACGCGAGCCTCCGCTCGCGCGATCCCGCCTGGGGCGTGCGCGATCTCGAGGAGGTGACGGCGGCCGCCGCCGCGCGCGGCTTCGCGCCGCCCGAGGTCGTCGAGATGCCGGCGAACAACCTCTCGGTCGTCCTCGCGAAGCCCGCCGGCGCGACGCGCGACGCGCCCGCGTCGAGCTGAGGCGCTGCCGCGCTCCGAGCCGCCGCCTGCTATGATCCGGCGATGGTCCTCGCCGTCGCCGTGGTGCTCGGGGCGCTGCTCGCGCTCTTCCTCTACACGCGCTCGCGACGCGCCGCCCCGGAGCTCGCGCGCGAGTCGACGCCCGAGCTCGATCGCTTCGTGCGCGACGCGCTCGAGGCCGAGCTCGCGGAGAGCGTCCTCGGCGTCCGCGGCGCGACGCCCGAGGAGCGCCGGAAGCTGGCGGGCACGCTCGCGGACGAGCCCGACGTCGACGTCGTCGGGCGCATCGAGGAGCTCGTGCGCGCGGTCGAGCTCGAGTTCGTTCGTTACGACCACGACGCCGACGTCGAGACCACCGTGCGCGTCCGCTACGAAGACGGAGAGGTCGGCACGTCGACGAGGAGGCTCGCGCTCGCCGACGTCCCCGAGGCCGTCCGCGCCGACTTCGCGGCGAAGGGCTCGACGCGCGTCTTCCGTACGTGGGCCTTCCCCTGGCAACGCGTCCGCGCCCTGTGACCCCGTCGCGGCTCGCCGTCGCCGCCTTCCTCCTGCTGCCGCTGGCGTTCGGCTGCCGGAAGCAGAAGGCGCCGGTCCGCGTCCACACGCTCGAGGGCGAGAGCGCCGTCTTGCCACGCGTCGCGCGAGCGCACCCGGAAGGCGGAGCCGCCGTCACGAAGACGAGCACGCGAGCGATCGACGTCGGCGGGAAGAGGCGCGGCTGGGTGCTCGTCGAGCCGACCGAGCTCGAGGCCGACCGGCGCTACCCGCTCGTCCTCGTCTTCCACGGCGACGGCGGCGACGCGGCCGGCTTCCACGAGGCGTGGCCGTTCGAGCGCGCGACGGGCAAGGACGCGTTCCTCGCCTACCTCGACGGCATCCACGCCACGTGGGATCTCGAGACGACGCGGAACAACCCCGAGGTCGCCTTCGCCGAGGCCGTCGTGGCCTCGCTCGAGAAGGAGCGCCCGATCGATCGCGCGCGCCTCTTCGCCACCGGCTACTCGAGCGGCGGCTTCCTCGCGAACGTCATCGCGTGCCATCGCCCCGGAATGCTCCGCGCGATCGCGTCGAACGCGGGCGGCGCGCCGTACAACCAGCTCCTGCGATGGGGCAACGGCTACCCGAAATGCCCCGGTCAGAAGCCCGTCGCGATGCTCGCGCTGCACGGCGAACGCGACATGGGCGTCTCGCTCGACAGCGGCCGCTTCTCCGCCGAGTACTGGGCGTACGTCAACGGGTGCGCGACCGACGAGATGGAGACGACGGGCTACGGCGAGTGCCGCGTCTACCGCGGCTGCCCCGCGGGGAACGCCGTCGGGTTCTGCTCGATCCCCCCACTCGGACACTGGGTGTGGAGCGAGGCCGCTGAAGCGTCGTGGACGTTCTTCCAGCGGCAGTGAGGGCCGGCGGCGATCGCCGCGCGCTCAGGCGGTTCGTTTCGTGACGCCGCCGCGGATCGCCTCGCACCGGCTCGTGAGCTTCCCGAGCTCCTGCACGAGGTAGTCGCGAAAGGCCACGACGCGCTGCGGGACGTAGCGCGCCGAGGGATACACGACGTGGAGCCCGTCGCCGGCGGAGCGCCAGTCCGGCAAGACCCGTACGAGCTTGCCCGCCTCCTCCTCGCGCGCGACGAGGAACGACGGCAAGAGGGCGATCCCGCCGCCGGCCAGCGCCGCCTTCTTGAGGAAGGAGATGTCGTCGGCGGCGATCCCGCCACGCGGCTCAAAGCTCTCTTCGACCCCGGCGCTCGACGTCAGCTTCCATTTCATGAGGCCGCTCTCGGCGCGGAACAGGATGCCGTCGTGGCCTTCGAGCTGGTCGATCGCCTCCGGAACGCCGCGCCGCGCGAGGTACCGCGACGACGCGTAGAGGCCGAGATCGATGCTTCCGACGCGGCGAGCGATGAGGCTCTCGTCGCGCAGGCGCCCGGCGCGGACGGCGAGGTCGAAGCCCTCCGCGACGAGGTCGACGATGCGGCTCGCCAGCCGGACCTCGATGTTCACGGTGGGGTGCCGGCGGACGAAGCGCGCGACGATCGGCGCCACCGCCCACACGCCGAGGTCGAGGGGCGCGCTCACGCGTATCGAGCCGCGGAGCTCGCGCTGCAGGTCGGACGCCGCGCTGGTCGCCTCGTCGATGTCGGAGAGGGCGCGCGAGACGCGGTCGTGAAACGACGTGCCCGCCTCCGTCAGGTGGAGCTTGCGCGTCGTCCGGTGGAGCAGGCGCACCCCGAGGTCCTGCTCGAGCTGCGCGATGCTCCGGCTGACGGACGACTTCGGGAGCCCGAGCACGCGCGCCGCGGCGGTGAAGCTGCCCTCCTGGACGACGCGCACGAAGGCCGAGACGTGGTTCAGGTCCATGGTTGTCCCCATTCTACGAACCCGCGAGAGCGCTTCAGGTGTAGCTGAGGATCGTGGCCGTGACGGCGGCGAACATGCCGGCGACGAGGAGCGCGATGAGGACGCTCCCGGCCGAGCGGCGGCCGCGGCCGAAATCGGGGACGTCGATCGGGCCGACGTTCTCGAGGGCGAGCTCGATCGAGGGGCGGCGAAGCGGTCCCTCCGGC
>JAHBWC010000134.1 GCA_019637225.1 Labilithrix sp. | reverse complement strand
GGTGCATGAGGCGATTATCACTAACGAGATAGGCTTTCCCGGCCTCGACGATCGCCGTGTGGGTCCCGGCGTTCATCTCCGGCGTCGTCAGGTACTCGAAGCTCCACGCGCCGGTCTCGGACACCCCGCAGCTCATCGTGACGAGGTTGCCCGTGACCGGATGAGCGACCATGCGCTGAGCGCAGCCGTGGCGCGCCGGGAGCGCGGAGCCGTTCGTGAAGACACCGTGATCCGAGACCTCGACGCGGTCGCCCGGCATCCCGAACACGCGACCGACCACGTAGCTCCCCGGCGTCTCCGGAGACGCGCAGCGCACGAGCTCGCCCCATTTGGGGGCGCGGCCGCGCTGGACCAGCAGCTTGTCCTCGGGCATGAGCGCCGGCAGGATGGAGGCCGCGAACCGTGCGTCGTCACCGCGCGGCACGACCCAGACGTCGACCACGAACAGGTAGAGCAGGAGGCCGATCGCTCCGAGGATCCCGGTGCCCCAGACCGCCGACCGCGTGAAACCCTTCACCCGAGGAGCGTATCGACTGCCGACTGGA
This sequence comes from Labilithrix sp., assembly GCA_019637225.1. GTDB lineage: Bacteria > Myxococcota_A > Polyangia > Polyangiales > Polyangiaceae > Labilithrix. The sequence continues at coordinate 13,081 of JAHBWC010000134.1, read as the reverse complement.
CGCGCCAAGTGAGCGGCGGATCACGGAAGGGGCGAGCCGGCGTCACGGGCCGCCGGCGTCTCGTGGCTCGCCGGCGGCGAGCTCTCGTGAGACCTCGAACGCCACGATCGCGCCGGTCGTCGGCCCTCCTCCTCGACGTTCTCCGCCCACACGCGGCCGCCGTGCGCCTCGACGATCTTGCGGACGAGCGAGAGCCCGAGGCCGATGCCGTGGGCGCCGGGTGACCGCGCCGCGCCCGTCCCGGTCACGAACGGATCGAACGCGCGCGGCAGGATGTCGGCGGCGAAGCCGGGGCCGCGATCGCGGACGCAGACGCGGACGGCCGCGTCGGTCGCCGACGCCGTCACGACGAGCGGCACGTCCTTCGGGTGCCCGTGCGCCCACGCGTTGGCGAGCACGTTGTGGAGGGCGCGGCCGAGGAGCGCCGTGTCGAGCGGCACGCGCAGATCGCCGAGCTCGCCGGCGACGACGTCGATCCTCCCCGCCGTCTCCGCGCGCGCGCGCTGCTCGAGCCAGGCTCGGACGGCGACCGGCTCGCGCCGCACGTCGGCGAGCCCCGCGCGAGCCGAGGCGAGCAGGTCACCGAGGATCGCGTCCACCTCGACGAGCTGGCGGTCGACGTCATCGAGCGCGCGGCCGACGAGCGCCGGCTCGGGCGCCCTCGCGGGGAGCCCGTCGCCGTCGTCCGCCGGCGCGACCCCCGCGCGCTCGCGCGCGATCTCGACGGCGACGCGCGCGCGGCCGAGCGGCGAGCGCAGCTCGTGGCTGATCGCCGCGAGGAGCTCGCGCTGCTCGAGCACCACGCGCGAGATGCGGTCGGCCATGCCGTCGAACGCGCGACCGAGGTCGCGCACCTCCTCGGCGACCCATCTCCGAGGGAGCGCCTCGACGCCGGTGCGGACGCCGAGATCGCCCGCGCCGAACCTCTCGGCGGTCGCGGCGACGTGCTCGAGCGGACGGGCGAGGCGCATCGAGACGCGCCGCGCGACCGCGCCGAGCACGAGCAAGGCGACGAGGAGCGCGACGACGATGCGCCACGCCTGCGGGGCCTGCGCGCCGGTCCGGAGCTCGAGCGCTCCCACGATCTCCCCCCGCTTCACGACGGGCATGTACGCGACGCCCTCTTCGAAGACGATTCCTCCCGGCCGAGCGCGCCGGCCGGGAAAGAGGCTCGGATCGCGGCGGACGCGGATGTCGAGGCCCGTCGTGTCGCGGAGCTCCTTCACGTACGCCTCGGTCGCCGCCGGATCGTCCCAGAGACGCGCCACGCGCTGCTGGACGTGCCGAGACATCACCCGCGTCGGGTATTCGCCGCCGCCTTCGCTCGTGAGCATCGTCGTCACGACGCTCGCGCCGATGGCGAGCAGGATCGCGGCGAGGAACCAGAAGAGCAGCCGAGCCTGCAGACCGCGAAGGCCAGGACGGCGCGGGCCGAGGGCGCGCCGCCACCCGCTCACGACGGCCTCGCGAGGACATAGCCGACCCCGCGCACCGTCTTGATGAAGCGTGGCTCCTTCGGATCGTCCTCGAGCTTCTGGCGCAGGCGGCTGACGTGGACGTCGAGCGAGCGATCGACGCTCGGATCGTAGGTGTTCGCCTCGACTTGCTTGCCCGCGGGCGCGACGCGCGGCTTGCCCTGCTCGCGGAGGAGCGCGGCGAGGTCCTCGCGCGTCACGGTGTCGCCCGCGCGCTTCGCCAGCTCGACGAGGATGCGGAACTCGTACGAGGTGAGCGTCACCTCGACGCCGGCGCGACTGACCGTGCGCGCGGCGACGTCGATCGCGATCGGCCCGACGACGATGCGTTCCGCTTCGGTCTTCGCCAGGCTCGCGGGCTTCGCGCGGCGGAGCACCGCGCGCACGCGAGCGAGCAGCTCGCGCGGGTTGAACGGCTTCGGCACGTAGTCGTCGGCGCCGAGCTCCAGGCCCACGATCCGGTCGGCGTCATCGCCGCGCGCGGTGAGCATCACGACGGGGATCTCGTGGCTCGCGCGGATCCGCCGGCAGACCTCGAAGCCGTCCATTCCGGGGAGCATCACGTCGAGGAGGACGACGTCGAACGCGTCGCCGCCAGCGAGCGCGTCGAGCCCGGCCTGACCGTCCTCGACGTGGACGAGCGTGACCTCGTGCGGTCCTAGGTATTCGCGGAGCAGCCTCGCCAGATCGCGATCGTCGTCGACGAGCAGCGCCGTGACCATGCGAGCTCAGAGCTCGCCGCCGGCCAGCGCAGCCTTGAGGTGGTTCTTCGCGAGGAGCGCGTAAGGCCCGTCGGGGTTCTTCCCGATGAAGGTCGTGAACGCGTCCGCCGAGAGGTCGAAGCGCCCGGCGCGGTAGTACGCGACGCCGAGCGCGTACGACGTCGGGTAGCTCGGGTCGATCGCGCCGAGCCTCTTGATCTTGTCCGCCCGCCAAAGCTCGACCTGCCGGCGGTGCTCCCGCGCGACACCCGCGCACGCAGCCGGTGTCGTGGCGGCCAGCCGCTCCGTCTCGAGCGAGAGCCGGCTCGACTCCGGCGGTCGCGGGTGCTGGATGTAGAAGGCGTAGAGCGCGCGTTGCTCGTCGAGCGCGATCGCGAGGGCGGGGTTCGTGTCGACGCTGGCGAGAACGTTCCAGACCGTCTTGAACATCACCCGACGCTCGGTGTCCGTGAGGAGCACCGTGCGGTCGGGGCGCACCCAGCCCGCGTCGCTGGCGCGGAGGACGAAGCTCCCCGCGAGATCGAGGAAGTCCTCCGAGGTCTCTCCGGTGCGCTCCCAGTGCCGGAGCGCGTCGAGGAAGCGGCGCGTCTGGATCGCGCGCAGGGCGACGAGGTCGGGGACGACGTCCTTGCGACGAGCGAGATCGCGGAGGGCGCCGTCGAGCTGGCGGCGCGCGTCGATCTTGCCGAGCTCATCGGTGCCGCGCACGTCGGCGCCGTTCAGCGCGCGGAGCGCCGTCCCGATGGCCAGGATGTCGGAGGGCAGCCGCTCCACCTCGGCGGCGGCCGCCCGCCGATCGTCGGCGCTCGCGATGCCCGCGAGCACCCGCTCGTTCACCCGCGGGAGCGGCACGGCGTCGGGCGCGGTCGCGCGCGGCATCATCAGGAGCAAGAGGAGCGCCGCGATGCTCACCGGCAGGATCGCGAGCCAACGGCCTCCTTTTCGCTGGCGGTCGGCCGCGGCGGCCTCGCGCGCGAGGGCGAGCGCGCGCTCCACGCGCGGCGGGAGGCCCGGCGCCTTGGCGCGCTTCTCCTTGGTCGTTTCCTTGTCGTCCGCGGCCACGCGACGATGCTAGCATCGCTCGAGCGTTCGTTGCGGTGGACGCCCAGAGGAGCTAGCTCGTGATCGAGAAGCGTCGCTACGCACGTGCGTCGATCGACTTGCCCGTCCAGTTCGCCGTGAAGGGGTCGACTGGATCCGCGAGCGGAATTGGAAAGGACGTCTCCATCGGCGGGATGTTCATCGAGACGGACGCTCCCGCGTCGTTCGGCGCCGAGGTCGTCGTTCGCGTCCGGCTGCGGACGCCGTCGAACGAGGACCAGGACTTCGACCTCCCCGGCGTCGTCCGGTGGGTCCGCTCGGGCGGGATGGGCGTGCAGTTCGGCCTGCTCGGCGCGCTCGAGACGCACGCGATCACCGAGCTCGGCAAGCTCGCCTGACGGCCCCGCGCCGGGCGCACGGCCCGAAGCGGGCGCCGCACGCGGGTCGCGAGCGCGTCAGTACGAGAACTCGATCGGGATCGTGACGAGCCCGGTCTCCTCGAGCTTCGTCTTGTAGATCGCCTGCGCGGCGCAGCTCTGGATGTCGGGGAGGAGCGGCGGGGAGAACTGCGCGGACTCGACGACGCCCGCGGACGACACGCGCAGGCGGAGGTTGCTGCTCACGGTGACGCGAACGTCACCCGAGCGGCCGCGCGCAGCGGCGCAATCGCGAACGGCCGCCGCGATCGCGTCGCGCGGCGGAGTCGCGGCCTTCGGCGGCTCGTGCTTCGCGGGCGGGAGGGCGTCGCGTCCTCCGCCCTTCGCCGCGGGCGCCGGCGAGGCGGCCGGCGCGAGCGCGAAACGGCGGCGCGGCGACCACGCGGCCCGGACCGGCGGACTCGTGGCCGCGCAGCGGGACGGGCGCGCGCACGGCGGCCGGAGCGTGCTCGATGCGGAGTGTCGACAGGTCGGTCGCGTCGAGCTCGACGTGCGCGGGAGCCGTGACGGTCGTGCCGTAGGTGACGCCGTTGCGCGGAGGCGTCCCGATCGAGATGACGCCCTCGGTGAGATCGACGACGACGCGGTCGCCCGCGCGCGCGACGCGCAGGTGCGTGCCGTGAACGGCGACGCGGACGAGCGAGCGCTCGGTCGCGATGTCGACCGCGAAGGCCTCACCCGCCGGCACCGGGACGACGTCGGCCTCGATGACGCCGTGCTCGAGCCCCAGCACGAGCGACTCGCCCGCGGACTTCACGCGCGCGCGCGCGATCGCGGCGGGGCCGCTCGACGCCGTCCGCGCCGCGTCGTCCTGCTCGAGCAGCCAGGTCACCTTGCGCGCGCGCTCGAACACGGCGCGGGCGCCGTCGACCTCGATCGCGCTGCCGGCGCGGACGACGTGGCCCGGCGTCGCGACGATCCCGCCGACGCGGACCTCGCCGGCTCCCTCCGTCGCGCGCAGCGCGCTCGCCGACGCGCCTTCGCTGGAGGACGAAGGCACGTCGGTGAGCGCGGCGTCGCGATCCCTGCGAACGAAGACGACGACCGCGGCGGCCGCGGCGAGGACGATCGCGCCGGCGCGGAGCGCGCCCTCGCGAGAGCGCCATCCGGCGCGCGATCGCTCGACGTCGCGAAGGAGCGTGGACCTCGAAGCCTCCACCGCCGACATCACGCGCGACTCGAGCCGCGACCAGTCCACGTCCGCCAGCGCGTCGCGCTTCGCCCGCGCGCCCGGCTCGCGCACGTCGAGGTGCTGCTTGGCCTCGCCGACCAGCGCGTCGAGCGCGCGGCCCTCGGGCGAGCCCGCCGACGAAGGGTCGAGGTCGCTCAAGGCTCCTCCCCTTTCTTGCCGAACGAGGCGCGGAGGCTCGCCAGCGCAGGTTCGTCGCCGAGCATCGCCTCGAGCTCGCGACGCGCGTAGAAGAGCCGCGTCCGGACGGTGAGCACGGGCGCCCCGACGATCTCGGAGATCTCGCTCGGACCGAGGCCCTCGAGCTCGTGGAGGACGAAGACCACTCGCTTCTTCTCGGCGAGGCGTCCGAGCAGCCGCTGGAAGGCGCGCATCCGTTCGCAGCGCTCTGCGTCCTCGTCGGGGAGCGGCTGACGATCGTCGGCGACCACGTCGCTCGGCGCTTCTTCCGTCAGCACCGGCCGGCTCCGCGCCGACCTGCGGTGCATGAGGACGACGTTCACGGTGACGCGGTGGAGCCACGTCGAGAACTTCGACTGACCGCGGAAGTCCTTGAGGCTCCGGAAGACCTGGACGAAGACCTCCTGGACGACGTCCTCGAGATCCGAGGGCGCGCTCAGCATGCGGTAGACGAGGCGCGCGACGTCGGCGCGGTGCCGGACGAAGACCTCGCGGAACGCCGCGGCATCCCCCGCCCCAGCGCGGCGAAGCAGCGCGTCGTCCACGGGGTAGGACCGGGTGGGAGAGCTCGGCGGCGAGCTCTGGAGCGCTGGAAAGAAGCGCATGGAGGCGGCGGCGGCCACCTCGTCTCCGTTGCCCGCCGGAGCGGCGGTGTTCACATGGATGAGCTCGACGACGGAAACTTGGCCCGATGCGGCTCGGAGCTCGACGCTGGCGCCATGGCCATCGTCGCGCTCGCCGTCCTCCTCGGGGTAGTGCTCTTCGACGCCCACGACTTCGTCAACCGTCGCACGCACCGGCTCTGAGCGCCAGGCGACGCAGACGAACGGAAGCACGCGCGTCACCTCGCGCGCGCTTCGGGGTGTGAGCGCGCGGCGTCTTGCGCGCGCTCAGAGATGTGAACGCTCACCGGCGCGATCGCGCGGCCGGCGAGAGGACTCGCGTCGCGAAGCGCTCAGAAGAGCGTCTTCAGCTCGACCTTGTCCTTCTTCTTCTGCTCGAGAAGGTAGTTCACGGCGCGGAGGATGCGCTGCTTCGTCGGCCCGCTGATCGTGCCGCCCGTGAGCGCCGCCTCGAGCGCGCGCGTCGTGACCGCGCGGCCGGAGCGGGGCTTCGCGACTTCCTTCTTCTCGCCGCCTTCCGCCTTCTTGTTGCGGCGCCGCTCGAGCTTGAGCGTGCGGTCCTCCTGGCGGTGCGTCTCCAGCGTGTGGGAGACCGCGAGCAGGCGCTTGGTGTTGAGCTTGTTCTGGGTGAGGAACGTCTGAAGCTTTGATTCGTCGGCCATGGTCGGGCTGCGTCTTCTAGTCGGCATCGGGCTCGGCGTCATGCTGAACATCCGCACCGGCATCCGCAATCGCGCACGGGAACGACCGGAGAGCCCAGCGGAGGGGGACATCGGGGCCGCCGTCCACGCACGACGCGACCGTGGTCATGGCCGAGGCGTCCGGCGCCGAGCAGTCGCTGCTCCCGTACGTGCACTCGAGGGCATCCGGCCAGCACGGCGGGCAGGCGGACTCGGAGACCGGAAAGTCCTTCGGACATCGCGGCGGCGGGTTGCCGCTGTAGCGCCAGGCTCCGAGGCTGCACTGCGCGATCGCCGAACCGCACGCGCCGAACGCGCACGTGGTCCCCTCCGGCAGGACGCAGCTCTCGCCGGCTCCGGGGGCCGCGTCCGGGCAGACGCTGTCGCCGAGCGCACCGGGCGCGCCGCCGGAGTCCGGCGTCGCCGGATCCGCGTCGAGATCGGCTCCGCACGCGGATGCGATCGTCGCGATCATCATGAGGAGCGCCGCGCCGACCGCCACGAGCGGGCCTCTTCGTCCGCGCGGCGGTGCGCTGAGCCTCTCGGGAAGCATCGAAGGAAGATTAGAGCTATATAGGCGCCGTCGTCTCCTCCGCATCGCGCGCGGTCGCCGGATGAGACAGGCCTTTTCAGGAGATACCGATGCCCTTGCCCCCCGTCTTCATCGTCTCGGCCACCCGCACTCCGATCGGCGCCTACCTCGGCTCGCTCTCGTCGCTCAAGGCGTCCGAGCTCGGCGCGATCGCCATCAAGGCCGCGCTCGAGCGCGCCAAGGTGTCGCCGGATCAGGTCGGCGAGGTGTTCATGGGCAACGTCCTGTCCGCCGGCATGGGGCAGGCGCCCGCACGTCAGGCGATGCGCTTCGCGGGTCTCCCGGACGAGGTCCCCGCGACGACCATCAGCAAGGTCTGCGGCTCGGGCATGGCGGCGATCATCGCCGGCGTGAGGACGATCGCGCTCGGCGACGCCGACGTCATCGTCGCCGGCGGCATGGAGTCGATGTCGAACGTGCCCTACTACCTCGACAAGGGCCGCCAGGGCTACCGCATGGGCAACGGCACGCTCATCGACGGCATGATCCACGACGGCCTCTGGGACCCGTACGCCAACGTCCACATGGGCACGTGCGGCGACAAGTGCGCCGCGGAGTACAAGGTCTCGCGCGAGGCGCAGGACGAGTGGGCGAAGGAGAGCTTCCGTCGCGCGCTGTCGGCGCAGAAGGAAGGCCAGTTCGACGCCGAGATCGCCGCCGTCCCCGTCCCGCAGCGGAAGGGCGATCCCGTGATGGTCAAGCTCGACGAGGGGCCGGCGAAGGGCGATCCGGCGAAGATCGGCACGCTCCGCGCGGCGTTCTCGAAGGACGGGACGATCACGGCCGCCAACGCCTCGTCGATCAACGACGGCGCGAGCGCGCTCGTCCTCGCGAGCGAGGCCGCCGTGAAGAAGCACGGCCTCACGCCCCTCGCGAAGATCGCCGGCTACGGCAGCGCGGCGCAGGCTCCCGAGTGGTTCACGACGGCGCCGGCGAAGGCGATGGACTCGACGCTCGCGAAGCTCGGGCTCAAGACCGACGACATCGACCTCGTCGAGATCAACGAGGCGTTCGCGGTCGTCGCGATGGTCTCCGCGCAGCTGTCGAAGATCGATCCGGCCAAGGTCAACGTCCGCGGCGGCGCGGTCGCCCTCGGCCACCCGATCGGCGCGAGCGGCGCGCGCATCGTCACGACGCTCCTCCACACGCTCAAGGATCAGAACAAGAAGCGCGGTCTCGCGTCGATCTGCATCGGCGGCGGCGAGGCGCTCGCGATGGTGCTCGAGCGCCCCTGACGCTCGCAGGCAGTCGATGATCCGCCCGCGAGAGCTCTCGACGTCACTCGGTCTCTTCGCGGCGCGGACGCCGACGCTGCCCCCCGCCACGCACACGAACAGCTACGCCCTCGGGGGTCGCGACGTCTTGCTCGTCGAGCCCGCGACCCCGTACGAGGACGAGCAGCGCGAGTGGATCGCCTGGGCGCGGGAGATCGCGTCGAGCGGGCGGAAGATCGTCGCGATCGTCGCGACCCACCACCACCCCGATCACGTCGGCGGCGCGGCGCTGCTCTCGAAGGAGCTCGCGCTGCCGGTGTGGGCGCACGAGCTGACCGCGTCGCGCATCGACGTGCCCGTCGCGCGGAGGCTCGCCGACGGAGACGAGATCGTCCTCGAGGGGCCGCGCGACGAGACGTGGCGCGTGCTCCACACGCCAGGCCATGCGCCGGGGCACGTCTGCCTCTTCGAGCCCCGCGCGCGCACGGTCGTCGTCGGGGACATGGTCGCGAGCGTCGGGACGATCCTCGTCGCGCCCGGCGACGGCGACATGGCGCTCTACCTCGAGCAGCTCGAGCGCCTCGCCGCGCTCGACGCGTCGCTCGCGTTGCCCGCGCACGGCGAGCCGATCGACGAGCCCACCGCCCTCTTCGAGCGGTACGTCACCCACCGGAAGATGCGCGAGGCGAAGATCCTCGACGCGCTCAGGGCCGCCTGCGCCTCGCAGGGCCTCGACGCCGGCGTCGCCGCGGGCGACCTCGTGCCGACGGCGTACGACGACGTCCCGGCGGCGATCTGGCCGCTCGCGAAGCTGAGCGTCGACGCCCACCTCGAGAAGCTCGAGCGCGAAGGGCGGATCGCGCGCACGGATCGGGCGGACAGCTTTCGCGTCGTCGGCTGACGCGCTGCCGGCGGCGCGTCACGGGCCCGAAGGTCGGACCGAGCGCTCACCTCAGGCGGTTCAGCAGATCACAACCCCGGAACGAAGCTTCGCTCTCCCAGGGCAGAGCGCGCGGCGGCTCGCCGGTGACGAGGGACGTGAGCCGCACCTCCACCGACGTCCAGAACTGTCGGAGCTGCTGCTCCGACGCCTCGAACCGCTCGAAGCCCGGCATGAGGTCCGTCAGGCTCCCCGGATAGCCGACCGCGAAGCGAACGATCTCGAGGCGAGATTCGTAGAGATCCGGGCGGTGCTGGAAGAATCCGAGCACGCTTCGGACGCCGTCGAGGTTCAGGCTGGCGAGCCCGTACGAGTAGTAGAAGAGCTCGGACCTGGCCTCGCCGACCTCGACGCGCGCGCGTTTGTCCGGCGGCGGCAGACCGAACAGGTTGAAGATGGACATCCACTTCACGATGGGGCTCCTTTCAGCGTCTCACTCGAGGACACGTGTCTTCTCCGTTGCGGCGTCGCGGAGCGTCACGCCGGCGAGGTTCACTCCTCGGTCGCGCAGCGCGCAAAGGAGCTGCTCCGTAAACTCCGATCCCGGCTTGTAGTGACCGCTGTTGCTGGTGATCGCCACGAGCTTGCCCTTCTCGACGACGAGCTCTCCGGCCGCGGCGACGGGCTCGCCTCCCGCCAGCGAGGAGTGATGGAAGTAGCCCGCCTCCTGGAACGTGGACGCATAGAGCTCGCCGTGGGCATTCATGACGAAGATGGCGCGCTCCTCCTTGTTCCACGTCGTCGCGCCTCGCGTGTCGAACGGCTTGCCGTGTGCGTCGAAGATCAGGCGCTCCGTGTGCCCGTCCTTGCCTCCGACCTGCACCTCGCGGACCTCGAGCTTGAGGTGAGATCGCTCGACGTGACCGTCGTGGTACGTCACCTCCCGCAGCGCCGTGGTTCCGTCCTTCCGCTCGTGAGGCCACTTCGTGTTTCCCGGCAGGTTCTCCGTGACGTACTCCTGCTTCATCGGCGTCGTCTTGAACCGCGCACGAAGCCCGCTGCGGTTGAAGTCGTCGACGTTCGGCTTCACGGTTCCCGGCGCCTCTCGCTCGGTGGACACGCGGTTCAGATGGACACCCGCGCCGCCCGCCATGCCTTCGATCGCGCTTCCTGCGTTGCCCAGGGCCCGCATGCGCTCGACGTCACCGCCGCCGAGATACGTCGCGAAGATGCTTCCGAGCGTCGTGCCCGAGATCGCGGCATCGAGCGCCTGCTCTCGCTCGTAGAGATCGAGCTTCTCGGCGGTGCCGACGTAGCCGTCGAGGCCGATGAAGACCTGACGTCGCGCTTCTTCCTGTTCCCTGCGGAGCGAGGAGGCCGAGCGGGCGAGGAGCGTGTCGCGGCGGAGATCCCGCAGCTCCTCGACGCTCGCGTCTGCGGGAGCCTGCGCGCCGAGCGCGGCGAGCGAGCGCGTCAGGAGCGATTTCTGCTCCGCCGGTGCGCCGGCGTGCAGATCGAGCATCGCGTCGAAGCCCTTCATTCGCAGCGTCACCGCGTCGCGGACGCTCTCGCGGAACGTGCGGCCGCCGTCGTGCGCGATCTCGGAGCGCGGAACGACGCCGCCGGCCTCCGACCACATGAACGCGCTCGCGACCGCTTCGGGCTTCGCGCCGAGCGGGTCGATCGGGCCTGCATGCTCGCGAAGCCCGGCGGCTTTCGCCATGCCCACCCACTCGGACTGCCGCATCGCGATCTGCCGCGTGAGCGCCGCGCGCGCGCCGGGATCGTGCTTGGAGCTCGCGCTCTCCTTCTTGAGCCGGAAGACCTCGACCGTGAGCTCGCCGAGATCCGAGAAGCGTCGATTCGCTCCGACGAGCTCCGCCCGCGCGGCGTCGACCGGGCCGGCCTGCGTCGTGAGCTTGCCTGCGCTCGACGCCGCGCCCCGCGTCGCCGGCGTGAAGGTGATCTCGCCGTTCGAGCCGGTGACGACGAGGCCGATCGAAGGGCTACGCGCGAGCCCCGGAGCGTCGTCCCACGTTCGAGGCTTCGGGGCAGCCCCGGTCCGGGAGAGGTCCGTCGGCTTCGCCGGGGGCTCCTCGTGAAATCCCCACTCGCTCGGCGAACGATCCCTTCGGTTGATGCCTTCGACCATTTCGATGGCCCATCCGTCGGCCCGGCGAGCCGGACGTTGCTCGAAATCGCCCCGACGAACCGCATCTCATCCGTTTCGTCGCTGTACGTCGCGAGACGACGTCTCTCCGGCCGATCGCGAAGCTGAACGTCGGCCGCCGCGCCTCGAGGAGCGCGCGGGGCAGGCGCCCTCCGCGTGGTAGGCTCATGACCGATGTGGAAGCGAAGCTTCGTCGCGACGACGGTGGCGCTCGGCGACGGCGTGGACGACGCGCTCGCGGCGATCGGCGGGCCGAGCTCGCGAGCGCCCGATCTCGGCGCGTCCGCCGTCGAGCTCGTCGACCAGCTCCGCGCGCCGCAGCGGGCGACGCGCGCCGCGGGGCTCGCCAAGGCTGTGCGCGACATCGTCGTCGCCCTCGACGAGGGCACGCTGAGATGACGCTCCAGCGCGCGCGTGTGATCAAGGGGGCGTTCTCCGACAAGGCGGACGATCACGCGCGCCACCTCGATCCTACGCGGGTCGGTCGCGTCGAGGCCGTCCCGCACGCCCAGGCTCCGCGCCCGATGGCGGGCCCGGTCGGCGCCGCGGCCGCCGCGAGGGCACGACGCATCGCGGGCGAGGTCATCGAGGCGCGCGCCGAGGCGGCCCGCATCGTCGCGGCGGCTCGCGAGGAGGCGAACGCCGTGGTCGCGGCGGCGGCCGCGGCGGCGGCGAGCGAAGCGCGTGAGGCGGAGGTGGCGCGCCTGGCGGCCGGGTTCCTCGCGCTCCGCGACGCCGAGGCGCGTCGCGCCGAGCGCGACGTCGACCGCGTCGTCGAGCTCGCGGTCCTGCTCGCCGAGCGGCTCGTCGGAGAAGCGCTCCGCGTGGAGCCGGCGCGCATCGCCGAGCTCGCCGCGTCCGCGCTCCACGAGGCGCGCGGCGCCAGGCGCGTCCGCATCGACGCCTCGCCCGACGACGTCGCCGCGCTCCACGAGGCGCTCGGCGCGCTCGGTCAGAGCGCCGACGTCCAACCCGATCCGACGCTCCGTCGCGGCTCGCTCGTCGTCCACACCGATCTCGGCCGGGTCGACGCGCGGGTCGAGCCGCAGCTCGCGCGCCTCGCCGCCGCGCTCCGCGAGGCGCTCCGATGAGCGCGGACACGGAGACGGGCGGGAGCGGCGCGGGCGGCGCCGGAGAAGAGCCGGAGCGCGCCGAGGCCGAGGCGCGCTCGCCGCGCGCCGGGAGCGCCGCGTGGCGCGCGAACCTGGGCCTCTTCCTCGCCACCGCGGCGAGCGTCTTCGTCACCGGCGTGGCGAGCTTTCCCCACGAAGGCAGCCTCCTCGGCGCGGACGCGCTGATCCAAGGCGCGCAGTTCGCGGGCACGATCCTCACGATCCTCGTCGCGCACGAGCTCGGGCACTACGTCGGCGGCGACACGAAGCTGACGGGCGTGCTCGCGTACACCGAAGGCGCGTTTCGCTCGGTGCTCGCATCGACCGAGCGCAACGCGCTGCGCGAGGGCACGACGCACTGGGCGATCGACGTCGGAGGATGGATCGCGAGCGTGGTGGGTGAGGGCCTCGTGAAGGTCTTCGCGCGCGTCTACCTCGGGCTCACGCGTCCGATGTCGCGCCGGTAGGAGCTCGCGGCCGACGCGCTCTCCGCGGCGCTCGCCGGGCGCGACGCGGCCATCCGTGCGCTCGAGCAAGCGCACGTGATGGGGCCGCTCTACGAGGTCTACCTCGCGAACGAGGTGAAGCCCGCGATCGACGACGGCGTCATGCCCACGGATCTGCTCGACGGGTTCGCGCGCTGCAACGCGGCGCTGGCGCGATACGGGAGGGTCGCCGAGCTCTCGCGCGCGGTGCAGGAGGACCGCACCGACCCCTTCGACACGCACCCCGCGCTCGTCGATCGCGTCGCCGCGCTGTCGACGCT
>JAHBWC010000133.1 GCA_019637225.1 Labilithrix sp. | reverse complement strand
CGGGCGGGCGATTCGCGCTCGAGGTCAGGGGAACTCGATGGTCTCCTGGTAGACGACGCCTCGCGCGCGGAGCTCGGCCAGGAGGAACTCGACGCAGGGCCGGCTCCGGCCGACGAGCTCCGGGGGGAAGACGCCCTTGTCGGCGAAGAGCCCCTTGGCGAGCATCCGCACGGCCGACGTCGCGGTGTAGCCGGTGGTCCGCGCCATCGAGTGGATCCCGGTCGCGGCGTCGTAGGTGTCGAACAGGTCGTAGGTCACGCGCGTCTTCTTGCCGGCCTTCGTGCCCTCGATGATGACCTTCATCACGGTGACGTCGGCCTCGCCGGGCTCCATCGTCCACATCGGGAAGAGGAGCTTGGCCGTCAGGTCGATCGGGCGGACCTTCGCGCCGCCGATCTCGACGGGCTCGGCGCCGAAGAAGCCCGTCTCGCGGAGGACGGCCATCTTCTCGATGTGGCCGGGGTAGCGGAGCGTCTTCTCTTTCATGTTCGGGACGTTCATCGTGACGGCCATCGTCCGGAGGCCGTCGGTGTTGAACGCCTCGAGCGTGCCGACCTCGGGGAAGCTCAGGTACTCGGCGTCCGAGAGCGCGGGCCGCACGACGAGGTGGCCGTTCTCGATGTACCGCGCCGGCCGGATGTACTCCTCGATGACGTCGATCGGCGAGAACACGGCCTTGTACTCGTATGGCCAGCGGCGGACGCGCGGGAGCCCGCCGACGTAGGTGAGGATCGACGTCGTCTCGTCGAGCTGCGCGTGCGCGTGCGCGGCCAGCACGCTGCTCATGCCCGGGCCGACGCCCATGTCGACGATCGCGGTCGCGCCGCGCTTCTTCGCGAGGGGGTCGAGGTCGAGCGGGTTCTCCGAGAAGAACGCGATGTCGACGACCGTCTTGCCCATCTCGAGGAGGACCTCGAGGGTGCGGAACCCCATGAAGCCAGGCACCGCGGACAGCACGATGTCGGCCTCGCGGGCCACGGTCTGGAGCTCGTCGGCCTTCGCGAGGTCGACTTGCCTGGTCGTCACGCGGGCCGTCTGGGCGAGGCGCTCGAGCGGCTCGGCGCGCAGGTCGGCGACGGTGACGTCGAACGCGGGATCCTTGGCGAGATCGAGGGCCATCGGCGAGCCCACGAGACCTGCTCCGAGAACGACTACCTTCATGGGGGCGGTCTCTAATGAAGGACCCCGGCGGGGGGAAGGGGCGCGGCGCCGATCGGTGGAAGAGGTCGGGCGGGCCGGTGCGTTTCCTCCCCGGAGTCTCGACCGGGTCACATGAGCAGGATTTTCGAGGGGTGGAGGAAGCAATTTTCGATGGCGCCGTACGAGAGCGCGATGTCCCCGTTCACCACGAGCCTCCTGAGCGTCGGCGGCGTCACCGTCGCCATGCTCGCCGCGCTCGCCTGCAGCCGCCCGACCGAGGAGCCGCTCAGCGCGACGACCACGACGTCGGCGGCGGTCCGCGCGCTCGCGAGCTGCGACGTGGTCCGCGACCAGGGGACGTGCAGCGACTTCTCCTCGGCGTCGGGGAGCTTCGGCGTCGAGCGCTCGCTCTGCGGCAGCGCGCACGGCGACTTCCGCGCGAGCGCGTGCCCGGCGGCCGGGCAGGTCGGCAGCTGCGTCGTCGCCGACGGCGAGGTGAAGCGGTACTACGCCGGCAGCGGCGAGCACGGCTTCTCCGCCGAGAGCGCGAAGGCCGACTGCGAGCAGAGCGGGCTCGCCGGGCGCTTCGTCGCGGCGCGTTGATTCCTGCGCGGGGGGGGCGCTCGACGGTGCTGGCCGGGATGCGGCGCGGGGGGTATCCTCCGCGTGCCATGGCGAAATTTCAGACGCTCGTCGACATCTACCACGACGCCCTCAAGACCTATCCGGACAACCCGCTCTTCGGGACGAAGAGCGGCGGTCAGTGGTCGTGGATGACGTACCTCGAGTTCGGCCGGACGACCGACGGCTTCCGCGCCGGCCTCGCGTCGCTCGGGCTCGAGCGGGGCGACCGCGTCGCCATCATCGCCAACAACCGGCCCGAGTGGGCGGTCGCGGCCTACGCCTGCTTCGGCCTCGGCGTCGCGTTCGTGCCGATGTACGAAGCGCAGCTCCCGAAGGACTGGGAGTTCATCGTCAAGGACTGCGACGCCAAGGCGCTGATCGTCGCGACCGACGCGATCGTCGAGAAGACGAAGGAGTTCCTCGATTCGATCGGGTCGCTCAAGCACATCATCTCGATGGACCCGGCGACGAAGACGTCGGACAGGGTCCACTCGTTCAAGTCGCTCGCCGCGACGAAGGCGAAGGTCGGCACGATCACGCCCGACCCCAAGGACACCGCCGGCTTCATCTACACGAGCGGCACGACGGGGAACCCGAAGGGCGTCATCCTCTCGCACGGCAACATCGCGACCAACGTGAGCGCGATCCACGACTGCTTCCCGATGTCGTCGATGGACAGGTCGCTGTCGTTCCTCCCGTGGGCGCACTCGTTCGGTCAGACCGTCGAGCTCCACGGCCTCTTCTCGATGGGCGCGAGCCTCGCGATCGCCGAGAGCGTGGAGAAGATCCTCGACAACCTCGCCGAGACGAAGCCGACGCTGCTCTTCAGCGTGCCGCGCATCTTCAACAAGCTCTACGCGGCGGTCCAGAAGCAGATCTCGACGAAGCCGGGCGTCATCCAGTCGATGGTCAAGACGTCGCTCGCCACGCGCGGAAAGCAGCGCAACGGCGAGGAGGTCTCGTTCGGAGAGGGGCTCGTCCTCGCGCTCACGGACAAGGTCGTCTTCGCGAAGGTGCGCGCGCGCTTCGGCGGCGAGCTGAAGTACGCGTTCAGCGGCGGCGCGGCGATCTCGACCGAGGTCGCCGAGTTCATCGACAGCCTCGGCATCACCGTCTACGAGGGCTACGGCCTCACCGAGACGAGCCCGATCGCCACCGCGAACTGGCCGAACAACCGCAAGATCGGGAGCGTCGGCAAGCCGATCCCCGGCGTCTCGGTGAAGATCTCGGACGACGGCGAGATCGTCGTCTACGGACCGAACGTCATGCAGGGCTACCACAACCGGAAGGAGGAGAACGACGCGGTGCTCCTCTCCGACGGCGGGTTCAAGACCGGCGACATGGGGCGCATCGACGGCGACGGCTTCCTCTTCATCACCGGCCGCCTCAAGGAGCAGTACAAGCTCGAGAACGGCAAGTACGTCGTCCCGACGCCGCTCGAGGAGCAGATCAAGCTCTCTCCCTACGTGCTCAACGTCATGGTCCACGGCGACAACAAGCCGTACAACGTCGCGCTCGTCGTCGCGAACGTCGCCGCCGTGAAGGAGTGGGGCAAGGACAACGGCGTCAGCGACTCGGACGCGGACAAGCTCCTCGCGAACGCGAAGGTGCGCGCGCTCTTCAAGAAGGAGCTCGACCACTACGGCGAGAAGTTCAAGGGCTTCGAGGGCGTGAAGGACTTCGCGCTCGTCTCCGAGGACTTCACCACGGACAACGGGCTGCTCACGCCGAGCCTCAAGGTGAAGCGGCGCAAGGTCTTCGAGAAGTACGAGTCGGTGATCGAGGCGCTCTACACGAAGAAGCGCGAGAAGGCGCCCGAGGACAAGAAGCAGAAGGCCGAGGCGAACGCGGAGTGACCGAGCGGCGCGTCGCGTTCGAGGGAGCGCGACGCGCGTGGCCGGCTCAGCGGCCGTCCGTCCCGGTGCCGCACACGAGCGCGCAGGGCCGTTTCGCGCCCGCGAGACGCGCCTTGCCCTCGAGGAGCGCGGCGACGGCGGCGGCTCCGGAGAGCTCGACGCCGACGCCGACGTTGTCGAGGAGGTAGCGGGCGGCGGCGCGCATCTCGTCGTCGGTGACGAGGACGATCTCGTCGGCGACGGCGCGGACGATCTCGAACGTGTACGGATCGCTCCTCCGGGGCGCGAGCGTGCCGGCGCTCGTCGCGATCGCCGGGAGCTCGACCACCTCACCGGCTGCGAGGCTCGCGTGGAGCGTGGGCGCGCCGACGGGCTCGACGCCGATGACACGGATCGAGGGCCGGAGAAGGCGAGCGGCCGCGCCGACCCCGGCCATGAGGCCGCCGCCGCCGATCGCGATGATCAGCGCGTCGACGTCGGGCGCGCGGTCGAAGATCTCGAGGGCGATCGTGCCTTGGCCGGCGACGACCTCCGGATCGGCGAAGGGATGGACGTACGTGAGCCCGTCGCGCTCGGCGCGGGCGAGCGCCTCGGCGTGGGCGTCGTCCCAGACGTCGCCGGCGCGCACGACCTCGGCGCCCCAGCGCGCGACGCGCTTCGCCTTCGTCTCCGGCGTGAGGCGCGGCAGGTAGACCGTCGTCGGCGCTCCGACCGCGCGCCCGGCGTACGCGACGGCGAGCCCGTGGTTGCCGCCCGAGGCGGTGACGATCCCGCGCTTCACCTCCTCGGGGGAGAGCGACAGCACGCGGTTCAGCGCGCCGCGCGCCTTGAACGAGCCGGTGACCTGGAGGCACTCGAGCTTCAGCCAGACGTCGTGAGGCAGTCGATCGTCGAGGGCGGGGGTCGTGACGACGGCGCGGTCGTCGACGCCGCCGCCGGGAGCGACGACGCCACTCCGGAGGTGGAGGAGCGGCGTGTCGACGACGCGTCGACCGAGGCGCTCGCGCGCGGACTGAAACGTGGCGAGGTCGAGGCCGTGGGGGAGCTTCGGCACGGCGCGGACTCTACTCGACCCTCCGGCGGGCGGCGCGCCGAAGCGCGGCCAGCGCAACGAGCGCGAGCGTGGCGGCTCCGGTCGAGCTCGCGACGCCGCCGGGGGCCGAGCGGCAGTCGCAGTCGTTGCCGCCGCCCTCCGCGACGAGGGCGTCGCCGGCGTCGGCGCGTGCGGATGCGTCGGGGGCGCCGGCGTCGGGCGCGTCGTCGCGGGGGCCGACGCAGGCGCCGTCGCGGCAGACCGAGCCTGGATGCTTGCAGTCGGCGTCGGACGCGCAGCCGTTCGCGCCGTTCCGGCACGCCGTCAGCGACACGCACTGGAGGTCGCCGGCCTCCGTCGTCGGCCGGCAGGCGAAGCCGGACCCGCAGTCTTCGTCGCGGGCGCAAGCTCGACCGCAGACCCGGCCTGCCGTGATGCCTCCGCCGATATCGACGCAGCGCGCCTCGTCGCCCGCCGCCTCGCACGCGCCGGCCTCGGGCGCGCACGGCGAGCAGACGTCGGCGCGGTCGCCCGGCCGCTGGCAGGCGCCCGCCACGCAGAGCAGGCCGGCCGGGCACGGATCGGCATCGCAGCCCGCGCTCCCGGCGCCCGGGTAGAGCGTGCAGACGCCGTCGACGTCGTCCTTCTCGAGCGAGCGCCAGCGGAGGCCCGAGCCGGAGACGTTCATCGTGGCGCGGGCGTCGGTCGAGTGCCCGAGGCCGAGCGCGTGGCCGATCTCGTGGACGAGGACGCTCCGGATGTCCTGTGTGCCGGGCGCGCCGTTCGTCGAGAAGCGAAACGCGGCGCCGTCGACGTGGATGTCCGCGTCGCGGAGCTTCCCGGCGCTGTCGGTGTGGAGGATCGTCTGCGCGAGAGCGCCCGGCTCGAGCTCGTCGGGCCAGGTCGTGTCGTGGAAGAAGACGCCGCTCTCGCCGTCGTCGCCGGGCGTGAGCGCGCGCTCTCCCCCGAAGCGCGCGCGGAACGCCGTGCACGCGGGCCGGCCCCAGGTCCGCGCGGCGACGTCGAGCTCGGCGGCGGCGTCTCCGCCGAGATCGCGGCTCGGCGGGAGGGCGAGGACGAAGGCGACGGGCAGCGCGCTCGCGTCCCACGTCCCGGCGGGCGTGCTCGGCGTCCAGCGCGGTCCGGGCAGCGACCACGACGGGACCCGGCGCTCCTCGCGGAGGTCGAGGCGGACGCGCGCGCCGACGACGGGGACGACGTGTCCGGCGAGCCGCGCGAACCCGCCGCGGCGCGTCGGGCCGCCGACGATGCGGACGACGCGATCGCGGCCGTCGATCACGCCGCGCAGCGTGGCGACCGTGATCGGCTCGTCCGCGAGGACGCCGGTCCCGCTCTGGACCTCAGCCGCGATGACGATCGCGTCTTGCACGTTGCGCTAGTATTAGCATCGACGATGCGAGCCGCGGTCATACAGCAGTCGAGCCAGGACGACGTCGCCGCGAACCTCACGCGCGCGCGTGCGCTGATCGCCGGGGCCGCGCGCGCCGGCGCGGAGCTCGTCGCGCTGCCCGAGAACTTCGCGTTCATGGGCGAGGAGGCGCACAAGCGCGAGATCGCGGAGAGCACCGAGGACGGCGCGCGGGGGCCCATCACGACGGCCGTGAGCGAGGCGGCGCGCGAGCACGGCGTGTGGATCGTCGCGGGCGGCATGCCCGAGGCGAGCGGTGACGCGGCGCGTCCTTACAACACGTCGCTCCTCGTCGGTCCCGACGGCCGTGTCGTCGCGCGCTACCGCAAGATGCACCTCTTTGACGTCGATCTCCCGGACGGCACCAAGCTCCTCGAGAGCGGCGCCACGCGCGCGGGCGACGAGCCGATCGTCGCCGACGTCGCGACCGGCTCGGAGACGACGAAGCTCGGGATGACCATCTGCTACGACGTCCGGTTCCCCGAGCTGTATCGGAGGCTCGTGAGCCAGGGCGTCCGCGTCGTCACGGTCCCGGCGGCCTTCACGCTCACGACGGGCAAGGACCACTGGCACGTGCTCCTCCGGGCGCGCGCGATCGAAAACCAGGTGTTCGTCCTCGCGCCCGCGCAGCACGGGCGGCACCCGCGGGGCCGCACCACCTACGGCAAGAGCCTCATCGTCGATCCCTGGGGTGACGTGCTCGCCCAGGCCGCCGAGGGGGAGGGGTTCGCGCTCGCCGAGCTCGATTTCGCCGCGCAGGACCGCGTCCGGGCATCGCTCCCGTGCCTCGCCCACCGGCGCCTCTGACGCGCGCTCGGGCGGACGCCGCGCGCACGGGTCGGCCCGGTGTCCGGGCCGCGCGGCGACGCCGGAACGGCAGGCGGGCGGAGGTGGATCCCGGCTCCGGGGAGGGTACGCTGTTGTTTCGATGTCGCTCGTGGGCAGCCGCCTCGGACGCTTCCAGATCACCCGCCTGATCGGCCAGGGGGGAATGGGAGAGGTCTACGCGGCGAAGGACGAGGACCTCGATCGCGAGGTCGCCGTCAAGGTGCTCGGCCGCGCGCTCGACGTCGAGCCGCATCGCCGCAGGTTCCTCCGCGAGGCGCGGCTCGCGGCGCGGCTCAACCACCCGAACATCGCGTCGATCCACGAGGTCGGCGACAGCGATGGCCGTCGCTACATCGTCATGGAGCTGCTCGAGGGACGGACGCTGCGCGCGCTCATGAACGAGCGGCGGCTCAGCGTCGACGAGTCGCTCTCGATCGCGCGCGACGTCGCGCGGGCGCTCGCTCGCGCGCACTCCGGAGACGTCACGCATCGCGACGTGAAGCCGGAGAACATCTTCATCACCACGCCTGCGCCCGACGTGTTGCTCGCCAAGGTGCTCGACTTCGGGCTCGCGCGCGACGAGCTGACGCGCAGGCGCAGCGACGACGAGGACACGGCGACCGACATCGCCGGACCCGGCGAGGCGTGCGGCACCGCGGGCTATCTCGCGCCGGAGCAGGCTCGCGGGGCGGCGGTCGACGTCCGCGCCGACGTGTTCTCGTGCGGCGCGGTGCTCTACGAGATGTTGACCGGCAAGCGCGCGTTCGACGGGAAAAACCAGCTCGCGCGGATGCTCGCCGTCGTGAAGCAGCAGCACGAGCCGCTCCGCTCGCGGCTGCCCGACGTTCGCCCCGAGGTCGAGGCGATCGTCGAGCGGTGCCTCGCGAAGGAGCCGGCCGAGCGCTACGACGACGGCTCCGCGCTCCTCGCGGCGCTCGAGCAGACGCTCCGCGTGAGCATGCGGACGCTCCCGTCGGACGTCGCCGCCCTGGCCCCGTTCGACGAGGCTCCGGAGAGCGCGTCGCGGTCGGATCGCCCGGTGACGGGGCCCCCCGCGGCGCCGCCCGCGGGCTCCGAAGCCTCGGTTCTGCCGGAGGGTGCGCCCGGCGCCCTCGACGCGGGCGGGCTCGCCTCGCGATCGTTCAGCACCGAGACGCCGGCGCCGAGCACCCGCAGCGAGCGCGCGCCGATCGCGGGCGCGGGCGTGCCTCTGCAGCGTCGGTGGCCGATCCTCGTCGCGGCCGGCGGAGGTCTGGTCGTCGTCTCGCTCGCGGTCGCGCTCTCCTCGTGGCGTGGCGCGATGGGTCGCGCGGCCGCCCCGCAGCCGCAGGCGATGCTCATCGCCTCCGACGACGCCGCGGACGTCGCCGCGAAGGTGATCGGGAGCGGCGAGGCGGCGGATCCGGTAGCGACGAGCGACACGCCCGCGGATCTCGCGCCCGTCGCGTCCGACGTCGTCCCCGCTCCGCCGCGAGCCTCGGCGCGCGGCGACAGGCGCGGAGCCCCTCCGGCGCGCCTCGCGAGCGCGGCGCCGCCGGGCGCGCCTACGGGCGGGCCGACGCAAGCACCGCCGCGCCCCGAAGCGCCGACGACCGGGACGGTCCGGTTCCCGAGCCTCGACGTCCTCACCGTCGTCGTGGACGGCGAGCACCATCGCCTGCGCGATCGCGCCGTGACCCTCCCGTGCGGGCGCCACCGCATCCGCGCCGGCCTCAACGCCGAGCGGACGGTCGACGTGCCGTGCGGCGGCTCCGTCTCATTCTGAGCGGGGAGCTTCGCTCGGCGGGCCGAGCGACGGCGGCGGAAGCGAGCTGCCGGGCAGCGCGAGCGACGGGTCGACCTCGCCCATGTTGCGGAAGCCGTCGCAGGACTTCTTGAGGCCGACGAAGTACGGGATCGAGCGCACCGTCATCTTCAGCCACGCCAGGGCCTTCCGGAAGAGCGAAGGCTCGAGGGTGAGGGGCAGCTCGCGCGCGACCTCGGCGAGGTCGACGTAGTACGTGGTGACGCTGCCGAGGCCCTCGAGCTCCTCGCTCGCCTCGCGTCCGAAGGTCGCGAACGCGTCGGCCTTCTGGAAGACGGGCTCGCTCATCAGCGCGTACTCGGAGATGGGCACGCTGTTCTTGAGGAGGCGGTGCACGAAGATGACGTCGACGCCCGCGAGCTCCGTGTAGCGCTTCACCTTCTGGAACGCGACCTCGCCGACATGCGCGACGAACTTGAGCTTGAGCTGACCGGCTTGGGTGCAGCTGTCGCAGTTGCAGACGCGATCGGTCTCGAGCTCGAGGCGCTTCGCGAGGAACTCGCGCCGGATCGACCCGACCAGACCCGCGAAGGCCGCGACCTCGTCCTTCTTCTTGCCCTCGGGCGCGAGCGCGTAGAAGAACGCGGCGTCTCCCTCGAGCTTGGCGAGCTTGAGGCGCGGCTCGGCGCCGTCGATCACCGCCTCGAGCAGCTGCGCGACGACGTACTGCGCGTGCGCCAGGTTGATCCGATGCACGCGCATGAACTTCGTGTAGCCGCCGATGTCGGCGATCACGAGCAGCGCGCGTTGGCCCATGCGGTCACTTTACTGAAAAGCGACCCGGATGCAGAGCGGGAACCTCAGAGGTGGTCGCGCGCGATGTCGGCCCACGTGCCGGTGGGCTCGAGCTCGAGGTACCGCTTCCAGTGGACGCGCGCGCGGGCCTTGTCGGCGAGCGCCTCGTACGCCATCGCGAGGTTGAAGTGCGCGTCGGCGAAGCGCGGGTCCGTCTTGATGGCGGCCTCGAAGTAGGTGACGGCGCGCGACGCGTAGCCGCGCTCGAGCATCACGTAGCCGAGGTTGTAGTGCGCCTCGGGCTGGCGCTCGTCGATCTCGAGGGCCTTCCTGTACAGCTGCTCGGCGCCGGCCTCGTCGCCGCGGCGGAAGCGGATGTTGCCGAGGTTCGTGTAGGCGATCGCGAGGCCCGGATCGAGCTCGGTGGCCTTCTTGTAGAGGCCCTCGGCCTCGTCGAACGTCGCCGGGTCCTCGTCGAGCGCGCTCGCGCGCATGTAGAGATCGTACGCGGAGCGGGCGCGCGTTCCGTTCGGCTCGTGGCGCAGCACGCGCACGATGTCGTCGCGCAGGTTGTCGACACGGAAGTCGAGCACCATCTGTCCGCTGACCGGCTCGTACACGCCGTCTTCCGCCTGGACGACGACCTTGCGCCCGTCCGAGACGATGCGGAGCTCCTGCAGCGGCCGCGTCACGCGCGGGAGCGCGCGGCGGAGCGCGCCGATCGCCTGGACGACGTCCTTCAGGCGGACGCGCTGCTCGAGAAGGCCGTGCGTCGCGCGGAGGGCGATGAGGTCCTGGAACGTGTACGCGCGCCGGCCCTTGCGCGTCGCGCTCGGCGAGACGATGTGCGACTTGTCGAGGCTGCGGAGCCGCGCGACCGTCAGGCCGAGGAGCTTTGCGACCTCGCGAGGGGAGAAGACGTCGGTGACCGGCTCGCCGGTGCTCGGCGGCGGCAGCTGCGACTCGCCGCTCGCGCGCGGCGACTTGCCGTCGACGTGGACGTTCGCGCCCGCTTGGCCGTTGGTTCGGGTCGTGGGGCCGTCCGCGTGCTGGATACGACCGCCTCCTGGGCCAAACGCGACGTGAATGACTTCGCCGCCCCGCTTGCCCTTGCCTCGGTGCTTCTTCGATGTCGGCATGCCGTCGATGAGAGTCGTCATGGCAAGGTCCTCGTGACCCTCCGCCTCTCTATCAAAGGCGCCTGGACGTCGACGTCAATCCTCAACCCCTTCGGATCGTCACTGAAACGCAGCTCGCACGCGACGCGACCGAGCTGAGCGGGCGCTCGACTCTGTGCTTCGCGGTGCGCCGCGCGGAGCGCGTGGACGTGCGCGTGCACGTCTTTTTGGGCGATCGCGAGCAGCTCTGCACGATCTTCCAACGAGGTTTCCACAGGAAGCTCGAGGATCAGGCTGGTCGTGCCGTACCAGACCCGCTCGCCGCCGCGTTCGTCCTTCGCGGCGCCCTCGCTGATCATGTCGGCGGCCTCGAAGAGCTCCCGCCAGCGTCCCTCGACCGTTCGTACCATGTCGCCGCGACGCTCGACGAGCTTCGGCGTGCGCGCCTTCGCGAGGGAAGGACCTCGTCGCGTAACCACGATCGGATCGTCGCAAACCGCGCTCGGCGGGCGCAACGTTACGGCGACGATTTGATCGCGCTCCGGCGGGCGGCGCCGCCGCGCGCGGCGATCGCGGTCAGGGAGCGGCGAGCAGCTGGCGCGGGGGCGCGTCGAGCGGCACCGTGATCTGCTCGACGTGGATGCCCTGCGGCGTCGACTCGATCCACGTCGCGTGCGCGACCGTCGGGTGGTCGCCGCCGCCGTAGGTCAGCGGCGTCGCGAGTCCGTCGGGCGCCTCGCCGATGCTGCCGACGTTGATCACTTGAACGCCGCCGATCATCCGCTGGAACGGCGTGTGGCTCATCCCGCAGACGACGACGTCGCCGCAGTCGTCGCCGAGGAGCGCGTCGATCTCCTCGTCGGACATGTCGAACGAGATCGCCTCGTCCGGGTGGAGAGGTGAGCCGTGCACGAGCACGAGCTCGCCGCCGTCCTCGAGCGGGACGCGCTGGTGCGTCGGCAGGCGCTTGACGCGCTCGAGCACGAGGTCGCCGAGCTCCGCGCGGACCGCCTTCATCCGGTCGAGCATGACCCGCTCGTGCTCGCTCCTGGGGTGGAGCGAGGTCGGGTCGAGCGTCGCCAGGGCTTTGTCGGACACGCCCTGCACCATCACGGCGCCGGCGGCCGACAAGCGGCGCCACGTCTCGAGCGGCTCTGGGCCGGGGAAGACGATGTCGCCGGCGACGAGCAGCTTGTGGAACGAGCGCTTCTCGGCCGTGGCGAGGACCGCCCGGAGAGCGTCGAGGTTGCCGTGGATGTCGGAGACGCAGAGGAGAAGCATCGGTGAGGCTCGATTACGGGAGTCTAGGTCGGTCCGGAGGGCCGCGCATCCTAGCGACGATCGGCCCGCCGCGCGAGCGGTCGTGCTCGGGGCGTCGCGGCGTCGGTCGCGTCCCCGGCCTCGCGGGGCTTCGTCCGCGCGCTCACACCGCCGCGCGGAGCTCGCGGACGAGCTCGCGCACGCTCGCGAGGCGCTCGCCGTGGGTCGCGCCGCGCTCGATCCTGCGCACGATCTCCGAGCCGACGACGACGCCGTCGGCCTCCGTCGCGGCGATGCGCGCGCGCTCGCCCGAGTCGATGCCGAAGCCCACGACGGTGGGACGCTTCGTCGCCGCGCGGACGCGCGCGGCTTCGGCGCCCGCGCTCGCGAGGACGGCGGACCCGCCGGCGCCCCCGGTCACGCCGGTCATCGACACGTAGTAGACGAACGGGACCGGGAAGCGCTCGCCGAGCGCGCCGATCCGCGCGACGCGCTCGGGGAGCGTCGTCGGCGCGACGAGCGGTACGAGCCCGAGCCCTCGAGCCGCCGCCGCCGTTCGGAGCGGCATCGACTCGTCGACGGGCAGGTCGACCACGAGGAGCGCGTCGACGCCGGCCGCGGCCACCACGCGCGCGGCCTCTTCTTCGCCCCGCACGAAGAGCGGGTTGTAGTAGCCGAACAGGACGATGGGCACGTCGGAGCGCTCGCGGACGGCGCGCGCCACGCGCAGCGTCTCGTCGAGGCCGCCTCCGCGACCGAGCGCGCGCTGGCTCGCGCGCGCGATGGCGACGCCGTCGGCGGACGGATCGCTGAACGGGCAGCCGAGCTCGAGGATGTCGGCGCCCTCGTCGGCGCAGGCGAGCGCGAGGTCGATCGACGCGTCGCCGTCGGGATCGCCCACGCAGAGGTACGTGACGAGCGCCTTCCGCTTCTCGGCGGCGCCGCGCGCGAACGCTTCTTCGATGCGCCCCATCAGGAGGCTCCTGGCGTCTCGGACGGCAAGAGCCGACCGAGCAGCGTCTCGAGGTCCTTGTCGCCGCGCCCGGAGAGGCACAAGACGACGGTCGCGGGGCGGCCGAGGCGCTCGGCGACCTCCGCGGCGATCGCGCCGATCTTCGCGAAGGGGTGCGACGTCTCGAGCGCGGGGACGATGCCCTCCGTCCGCATCACGAGCGAGGCGGCGGCGAGCGCTTCGTCGTCGGTCGCCGAGACGTAGCGCGCGCGACCGCTCGTCTTCAACCACGCGTGCTCCGGACCGACGCCGGGGTAGTCGAGGCCGGCGCTGATCGAGTGGGCCTCCTGGATCTGGCCGCCGTCGTCGCAGAGGACGTAGCTCTTCGAACCGTGGAGGACGCCGACGCGCCCGGCGGTCAGCGTCGCCGCGTGCCGGCCGCTCGCGACGCCGTGGCCCGCCGCCTCGACGCCGTAGAGCATCACGCCCGCATCGCCGAGGAAGGCGCGGAAGAGGCCGATCGCGTTCGAGCCGCCGCCGACGCAGGCGACCGCCGCGTCGGGGAGCTGGCCGGTGCGCTCGACGATCTGCGCGCGCGCCTCCTCGCCGATGACGGACTGGAAGCGCGCGACGAGCTCGGGGTACGGGTGCGGACCGGCGGCGCTGCCGATGCAGTAGTGCGTCGTCGCGACGTTCGTGACCCAGTCACGGAGCGCCTCGTTCATCGCGTCCTTCAGCGTGCGCGATCCGGACTCGACGGGGATGACCTTCGCGCCGAGGAGGCGCATGCGGCCGACGTTCGGCGCCTGGCGCTTGACGTCCTCTGCGCCCATGTAGACCTCGCACGGCAGCCCGAAGAGCGCGCACGCGGTCGCGGTCGCGACGCCGTGCTGGCCGGCGCCGGTCTCGGCGATGATCCGCGACTTTCTCATCTTCGTCGCGAGCAGGATCTGTCCGAGCGCGTTGTTGATCTTGTGCGCGCCGGTATGACAGAGGTCTTCGCGCTTGAGGAAGAGGCGCCCCAGCGTCTTTCGCTCGGGATCGATCGCGCGCGCGAGCCGCGCCGCGTCGGTGAGCGGCGTCGGCCGGCCGACGTAGGTCGCGAGGAGATCCGACAGCTCTTTCTGGAAGGCAGGCGTCGCCGCGATGCAGGAGGCGGCCTCGGTGAGCTCGTCGAGCGCGTGGATGAGCGTCTCGGAGACGTAGCGGCCGCCGTACGATCCGTAGAAGCCGGTGCCGAGGGAAGGAGATTGCACGGTCGCAGCCTACCAGACGTCGTGGCCGAGCGCCGGAGGGACGGCGGGTGCGTCTCCATGGTGCTCCGTCATGATGTCGACGACGGAGTCGACGCCGCGCGCGCGCGCGACCTCCTTCACGATCGCGGCGCGCTCGTGGGTCTCGACCTCGCCCGAGAGCACGACGCAGCCGTGCTCGATCGCCGCATGGATCGCCTCGGGATGGCTCGCGACGCGCTCGAGCTTGGCGGGCCCGTGCGCTTCGATCGTCGCGTCGGAGATCGGCCGAGGCCGTACGAGATCGAGCAACCCGCGCGTGAGCCTCTTTCCTCGTCGCCGCGACGAGCGCCAGTCGAGCAGGAGCAGGAGCGCGATGCCCGCGCCGAGCGCGAGCGCCGCGCGGACGCGGTGCCTCATGGGCAGAGCGCTCGCAATTCGTGCGCCCGGCGTGCGCCGCTTCGCGCCGCGCGCTGGCGCGGTGCGTGCGCGTGGCGCATCTCCTCGCGCGGGGCCAATTGCGACGCACGATCGCCGCACGAC
>JAHBWC010000132.1 GCA_019637225.1 Labilithrix sp. | reverse complement strand
ACCAAGGTCGAAGTGGTCGGTCGCTCCTCGCGCCTGAGCTGCTAGGATCATCGTCAGACGTTGCGAGGATCTGGGTAGGAGGTCTGACGTGACACGTTCGTCTGTCGTCGTCGCCGTGCTTGCCTGCGTGGGGCTGTTCGCGTGCGAGGGGCCCGAGCCTGCACGTAAGGCGGTCAGCGCCCCTGTGTCGTCCGAGGCGCTCGATGACACGGCGCCTGTCTCTCCGGCTGCGGGTGGCCCCGAATCCAAGGGACCTGACGACGGATCTGGTCGTGACTCTCGGCCAGCGAAGAACTGCCCTTTTCCGGTCGCACTCAACACTCCGTTTGACACAATGTGTCCGTCTGGCTGCGCGCCCATCACCGGGATGCAGGCTGATCGGGAGGCTGGCTGCCAGCGCTACGTGCTCGTCGGGTGCAGCCCATGCCTGGGGTCAGAGTGCGGTGGGGCCCCCGAAGGCTATTGTTTCAAGAGTCTCGTCGACGGACGAGTCGTGTCGACGGCCTCCTACGCAATCTCGGGACTCCCCAGCCACCTTCGGTCCGAATGGACCACGTGTTCTCAGGCGGACGTCGATGCGTTGAACACGCCAGACTGTCCTTAGGTCTTCAGCGTCAGAAGCATCCCGTCATCCGAGCGCGGAGACCTCGCCGAAGGTTGCGGTCTCGGACAGTCTTCGGTCGAAGGACTTCCGCAGGTTGCCGAGCCAGTCGTCTCGCACGTTCGGAATCGGGCCATGCCAGGCCGCACCCTGCCGGGAGAGCGAATGCCTCGAGCCCTGCGATCTCGCGTCCGTTGGAGCTCATGACGGCGCGGCATCCAAGAGCAGTCGGTAGACACGCATGTTGGGCCGGTACTTCCCCCCAAGGAATTCGGCGTCGTCGCCTTTCAGAACGCGAGCGAGTGCGGCGGCGACAGCGGCTGACCGGGAGATCCCCGCGTCGCAGTGCACCACGATGCGCTCGACGTCCCGATGACGAAGGACAAAGTCCCAGATCTTGCGGGCGTGCTCTGGGGAGAAGAGCGCGGTTTCGGGAAACTTGTCCGATGCGGCCTCGGCATCCGGGAACGAGAGCCGAAGGATGCCTCTGCAATGCGCGTTGCTTCGAATGCGCGCAACGTCCTCGGGCCCACTCGTGATGGAGACAATGACGTGGGGAACCTCGTGCGGCTGAACCGCCTCCAAGGCGCGCCGGCTGTAGACGAAGAGCTCCATGCAGTGCGCCGAGTCTAGCTCGCTTCGTGCTCCGCTTCTCCGCGCTGGGCGTCATGCTTCGGCCGTGCGAGATGCGCCGCGACGATTTCTTCACTGCTCGTCAACGGGAGGGGACCTGCGGGCCGCAACTTCGCCGCCATTGAACACCGCGCGCGCGACGGCGAGGCATGACACGCGGGTCGTACGATGACATGCGTGTCAGGCCGCGCTCGCGCGAACATCGCAAGAGCGCGCTGGGTTCGTTGAGCCTGGGAGGCTGGCTCGGCGCTTGCTCATTCGCACCCGGCATGGTCGGGTCGACATCGAGAACGGGCTCAGCGCACTCGGAAGGCGTGCGCGCGATCCTGCTGGCGATCTGCGTAGGGGCGTCGGGTTGTGGCGAGCTCGCGGACTACCGGCCCCCGCCGGCGGCTCCGATCAACGAGCCCACAGCGCATTCGCCCGCGCCCGCGCCCGCGCCCGCGCCCGCGGAGCGAGGTGTCTCACGCATT
This sequence comes from Labilithrix sp., assembly GCA_019637225.1. GTDB lineage: Bacteria > Myxococcota_A > Polyangia > Polyangiales > Polyangiaceae > Labilithrix. The sequence goes on along the minus strand of JAHBWC010000132.1, from coordinate 12,978 downwards.
CACATCGAGACGTCGGACCCGAACGTAACCCTTCAAGCCACGTCGGACGGCATACCGACAGACGTCTGCAGAGCCCCCTGTGACATCGTCGTCGACGGCCGTGGTGGACGAGAATTTTCTTTCGACGGCGACGGCGTGACGCCGTCCAATCGCTTTTCGCTCGCCCATGAGACAGGGGACCTTTCGATCAAGGTTCATGCGGGGAATGGGGGGCTCGCCTACGCGGGCAACATCATGCTCATTACCGGGCTGGTGTTCGTCTGCGTGACGGCCATGCCACTCATGTTCCTGGCCGACGCGGCGGCGGATGGGAACCATGTTCCCGGCCTACCGTACCTGGCGACTGTCGCGGGGCTCGGTGTCGCTTCGACTGTCGTCGGAGGCATTCTCATGAATGCTCATCGCACGCGCTACCATTTTCAATATCGATGAGTGGCCTCAGGGGCGTCGACGTGGCCGCACGCGAGCCTCGCTCGCGACGTCTCCGCCGGGCGTCCGCGCCCTTCACTCGCGAACGAGTGAAATGTCGTCGACGAGCATGCACGGGCCGACGTCCTCGCTGTAGCCGCCGACGAGCACGCCGGCGAGGTGCTCGTTCGCGTTCACCTGCTCGACGACCCGCACGCGCGTCCATCCGGAGGTGCTCGCGGGGCTCGTCCTGCTGGGATACCGCGGCGCGCCTCCCCCTTTCACGGTGAGCTGAACGTTGCCGGTCACGGCTTGTCCGTCGCTGTCGGATCGAATGTAGGCGTCGAGCGTGTACTTTCCCGGCCCGTACTCCTCGCTACCGAAGCTCACGAAGAGCATGAAGCCTCCCATCGGCGCGCCGATGTTGCAGAGCCGGCAGCTGTGGGCTCCCGAGCGCGCGGTGCTGCTGATCGCCACCGATGTCGTGCTGGAGTTGAACATCCACGGTGGCGTGCATGCCTCGGCCTCGAACCCGCCGTTCGGCATGAGTGCGTCGCCCGCCTCGGCGTCGTCCCCCGCCTCGTCGATCGAGCCGCCCTCGGGACTTGGCCCGTCGACGTCTCCATCTCCCGGCGCGGCGCCGTCCACGAGCTCGACGGGCGGGTCATCCCCATCGTCGAAGCCGCGAAGCGACGTGAAGAGCGAACAGCCCACGAGCGTAGTCGTGAGCATCATCGACCCGAGTCGAAGAGCTACCCCCATAGCCCTCATCGTATCGGGCGCGCGACGAGGGCGCGAGCCAGAGGCCGAGCCTCGTTGCGCGCGGGCGATCTCGGCTGCCGGCGCCCCGGCGGAGAGATTCGAGCATCCTCGTCGCACCCAGGATCGGCGGCGACGCCTCCGCTGCGGCCTCGGCCAATCGCGTGGTCCGGGTCTCGGCCAAGATCCCGATGCGGTCCGTCAGCGGCGGCGCGGCGGGCGCGCTGGTCAGTCGTGGGCTCGGACGCGCGCGAAGGCGCCGTCGGGAAGGACCAGCGCCGCGATGTCTTCGTACGCGAGACGCACCTCGCGCATCGCGCATTCGTAGCCCACCGCGGAGTCGTACTCGGCGCGTTGGAAGTGGAGCGTCAGCCCGTGCTCGTCGAGGGTGAACCGGGGCTGCGGCGCGAGCTCCGGCATCGCCCATGTCGGGCAAGGGAGCTCACCGTCGCGCTCGAGGGCCCGACGCGCGATCACCGGCAGCGTCGACGATACGCGGAACGAGCTCGCGAAGACGTCGTCGAGCGTCGCGGTCCGTACGACGCCGTCGTCGATGAAGTAGACGAACGCGTCGAGCGTCTCCTCGGCCGGAGCACCCCCGACTCCCTCCTCGACCTCCGCCTTCGCCAATCGCGTCTCCGTCGAGCCGCAGATGAAGCTCACGAGCGATCGAGTCGCGATGGTGACCTGGCAGCCGAGGGACGCTCCACCGGTCTCGTCCTCTGCCATCTCGAAGTGGACGAACTTCCCGAGGTCGTGCTCGACCTGCGCCGCGAGCGCGTCTCGCGCCCGCGGATCGGGGTGCTCGAACGAGGGCACGGAGCACGCGCAGGCCTCGGACGAGACCGTCGCCGCGTGCCAGGCGATCGCCGCGCGCGAAGGCGCGACCGGGCGCGTCCCCGTCGTCGCCTGCACCACCGCGGCCCGGGGCGCCTGGGGGCTCTTGGTGCGCGTCGACGCACACGCGGCGAGCGACGTCGCGCAGACGACCGGCAGGAGGAGCGCCAGGATGCGCGCGCAGAGGGGCGAGCTCGTCGACGGCAGCATGCGGACGAGATATCACGGGACCGCCGCCGATCGACCGGCGGCGGCCTGCGACGGACGGAAGCGTGGTTCAGCGAATCGTCTTGGCGCTACGCGGAGCGTGGTCGTCCGCGCTCGGCGGCGTCGTGGCTCAAGGGCGCGTCGTCATCCACGACGCGACCTCCCGCGCGAACGCGTCGAGGTCGGCGACGCCGGACGTGACGGCCGCGTGCAGGCTCCCCGGATCGATCCCGGCGTCCCCGTGCGCCACGACGTTTCGCAGTCCGATGGCGCGCGTGAGCGCCTGCTTCGTGCTCGTCGTGATGACGCCATGCTCCTCTCGACCTCCCGCCCCGTCGCCAGCGAGAGGCGCCCGGCCAGCTCGAATCGGTCGAGGTCCCCGAGCACGGCAACGTCGAGGTCGGACGCCGGGCCCTCCTCGCCGCGCGCCGCCGACCCGAACACGAGCGCGAGCTCGAGCCCCGGCGTCGCCGCGACTGCGGCGCGAACGGCATCACGGAGAGACGGAGGCAGCACACGTGGAGATTTCCACGGCGCGCGGAGGCGGCCGGCTCGAGGCTCGGCGGTCACCCCATCGTTTCCGATCCGCGCCGAGCCTGCTCGTTTCGAGGACGCCTTCCGTTCTCGCCTCACGCCCGGAGGGCCTCCGCCGATTGTTCTCCCACCCGTGGAGCGAGGCCGTCTAACCTTCCGGCCCGGTGTCTTCGCGCCTACGCGCCGCTGGCGCGCTGATCGTCCTCGCGCTCGCGACGTTCGCCGCGCGTCCCGCCCTGGCGGACGCGCGCACCGAAGCGCGCGCGCACTTCAAGAAGGGGATGGAGGCGATCTCCGCCGGCAAGTACGACGACGGCATCTCGGAGCTCGAGAAGGCCTACGAGATCCTCCCGCACCCGAACGTCCTCTACAACATCGCCCGCGCGCACGCCGAAGCGGGCAACCTCGACAAGGCGGTCGAGACCTTCAAGAAGTACCTCGAGACGAACCCGCCCGATCGCGACGAGACGCTCGCGGTCCTCAAGAGCCTCGAGGCGAAGATCCGCGAGCGCGACAAGGCGCAGCCGGAGCCGCCGCGGCCGGTCCCCGACAAGCCCACCACGCCCGAGAAGCCCTCGGGGACGCCGACGACGCCGCCGGTCACGCCGCCGCCGGCGACGCCCTCCGGCGGACCGGCGGGCGACATCGGCGCGGCGCGCACCGAGGACGTCTTCGCCGAGAGCATCGTCACCGCGTCGAAGGGCGCGCAGAGCCCGCTCGACGCGCCGAGCTCCACGGCCGTCATCACCGAGCAGGACATCCGCCTCTCCGGCATCACCAAGATCCCGGAGCTCCTCCGGCGCCTCGCGGGCGTCGACATCATGCAGGTGACCGGCGGGCAGACCGAGCTGTCGATCCGCGGCTTCAACCAGCGCCTCGCGAACAAGACGCTCGTCCTCGTCGACGGTCGTTCGGTCTACGCCGACATCCTCGGCGCCACGATCTGGCAGACGCTCTCGATCGGGGTCGAGGACATCCAGCGCATCGAGATCGTGCGCGGCCCCGGCTCGTCGCTCTACGGCGCGGACGCGTTCAACGGCGTCGTCAACATCATCACGAAGAAGCCGGGCGAGGGGAGGAGCGGCCTCGCGGGCGCGTACGGGAGCGAGGCGACGACGCACGGGAGCCTCTGGGCGACCGGGCGCGAGGGCGAGCTCGGCTGGCGTATGGCCGCGGGCTACGACTACCTCCCGCGCTGGTCGCGCGAGGTGCCCAACGGCCGCGCCGACGTGCGCACCGGCGTCGGCGATCAGGTCGAGAGCTCGCGGACGATCCGCCTCGACGCGCGCGGCGCGCAGCGCTTCGGAAAGGCCGGCACGCTCTCCTTCGGCGGTGGCCTTGCGCAGGGCTCGCTCGAGATCCTCGGCATCGGCACGCTCCAGGACATCGTCCTGCCGAAGTTCGCGGCGACCGACGTGACGACCGCCTGGACCTCCGAGCACCTCGACGCGCGCGTCTTCTGGAACCGGCTCCGCGGCGACTCGAGCCTCAACGTCAACTACGTCGGCCAGTCGCTCCTGCCGTCGCGCGTCGAGCAGAACATCGTCGACGGCGAGGTGGTCTACAAGGGGCGGCTCGAGGTCTCCGCCGACTTCGTCAACGATCTGCGTATCGGCGCCGCCTACCGCTACAAGGACGTCGTCTGGACGTACCTCGATCAAGACCGCTTCGAGCATCACTACGCGCTCTTCCTCCACGACGAGCTCAAGATCGCGAAGCCGATCTCGCTCGTCGCCGACTACCGCCTCGACTGGGTGCCGTACCTCGAGCGCTTCCAGCAGTCGCCGCGCGGCGCCGTGCTGCTCCACCCGTCGAAGCAGTCGACGATCCGAGGCTCCGTCGCGACCGCGTTCCGCAAGCCCACGTTCCTCGAGTCGTACCTGCGCCTGCCGATCCAGCTCCCGGTCGCGGGCGCGGGCCAGTTCTCCGAGGGTGTCCGGCGCGACGATCCGAGCTTCATCGTCAACGCGGAGCGCATCCTCAGCGCCGAGCTCGGCTACCTGAACCAGGAGAGCGACGTCTTCACCATCGACACGGCGCTCTACTTCAATCGTGTCTCGAGCCTCATCGAGCTCGCCGCGACCCGGCCGCTCACGGTCGCCGACTTCCCGACGGCGGGCACCCAGGACATCGCGACGGGCCTCTTCCCCGTCGGCTTCGGCGGCTGGGACAACCAGTGCCAGGCCTACAACGTGTACGGAGGCGAGGCGAGCCTCCGGACGTACCCGACCGAGGGCCTCGACATCTACGGCAACTACACGCTGAACCTCGTGCAGCAGGACAACTCCGGCTGCACCCCCGATCAGCTCTCGCGCATCGTCGCCGACCAGCGCACGAGCCGCCACAAGGTGAACGCCGGCGTCCAGCTCCGCACGCAGGCGGGCTTCGACGGGTCGATCGATTTCCACTTCGTCGCCGATCAGTTCTGGGCCGAACAGGTCACGAACTTCGTGCGGCAGCAGATCGAGCAGGAGCGCTTCCGGCTCTCCGAGTACGCGCTCGTGAACGCCCGCGTCGGCTATCGTTTCCTTTCGAATCAGGCCGACGTCGGCCTCGTGGGCTTCAACGTGCTCGGGCTCGAGCACCGGCAGCACCCGTTCGGCCAGCTCCTCGGCCGCCGCGTGATGCTCCAGTTCGGCTACCGGTTCTGATGTTGCGCCGCATCCTCCTCTTCCTGGCTCTGGTCGCGATCGCGGTGACGGCGTGCACCGACGTGCCGATCGACGACGAGCGCAACGACAAGCGGCTCTTCCCGCCGCGCGGGGTGATCCGCGGGACCGTGACCTACGTCGGTCCGCCGCCGTGCTCGCGCGCCGGTCACATCGTCGGCAACGCCGTCGTGCTCGTCTTCGATCGTCGGAACCCGCCGCCGCCGAACGGACTCGCGACGAGCGCGGTGAACTTCGTCGCGGTGCCGGGCGACGTGCTCTTCTCGAACCAGCCGCGGACCGTCGCCGACGAGCTGTTCTGCCCGCCCACGACGTCGAACATCGAGGCGTCCGCGCCGTTCGCGGTCGCTCCGGTGGAGCCGGGCTCGTACGTCGTCGCGGCCTTCTACGATCGCCGCGGGCGCTTCTGGCCGACGTTCAAGTTCAGGAACCTCCCCGAGGCCGGCGATCTCGCCGGTGGCTACATCGACGTCGAGGACGCGCGGCGAAACGCGGGCAACCTCGCGTACCAGCCGATCTACCGGCCCGTCGACGTCGGCATCCGCCAGCCCGCGCCCGCGGACGAGATCCCGGACTTTACGATCGGGCCGAACGGCTACGTCGCCGACAACATCCCGGTCTCGATCGGGCGCGTCGTTCCGTTCACGCGGCCGTACTTCCACCCGCGGCACATCGACCCGGTCACGAAGACCGAGACGAGCGCCGAGGAGATCGGCGAGCCGCTCCGCTCGCCGGCGAACACCGTGGCCGACCCGCTCGCGGTGCCGATCCTCGCGATGACGCAGGACGTCCACGTGCTCGCGCCGCCGTCGAGCCCGACGCCGCAGACGCTCGCCGCGTACCAGGAAGGCTTCCAGAGCCTCAAGCTCGCGTGGGGCGTCGCCAAGAACGAGTTCGACGACGCGACCGATCCGCGGCAGCCGTTCGGCTTCCAGCTCCCGGCGCTGCCGCCGAACGGCAAGGGCGGCCTCCTCGTCTTCGCGCGTGGCGGGTCGATCCCGGAGAATCCGTCCGTGCCCGAGCTCTGGCCGCAAGTCGCGCTCGTGAAGCTCGCCAGCGATCCCGAGCGAAAGACCGACCTCCAGTCGCTCGTCGTGCAGGGCACACGCGAGGAGACGCTCGTCACCGGCAAGCCGCCCGGCCCGATCGTCGTCATCCAGGGCATCACCCTCTTCGACGACAGCCTCGCGCGCACGATCGCCGGGCCCGTCCCGGCCGCGCCGACCACGTCGGCCTTGCGCGATCACCTCACCGCCCTCATCCGGCCGGCGGCGCTCTGCTTCGACCCTCGGCGCGTCGACCTCGGCGGCGTGCTCGTGACGCCGCACCTGACCGGGCGGAGCGCCGACGGCAGCGAGAGCGGGCAACGTCCGCTCTTCGACGCGAAGGCGATCGCCGCGCAGCCGCGCGTCCGCGAGGTCCGTCGCGGCTGCCTCCCGACGGGCCGCTACGCGATCTCGCTCGTGTACCCGACCGGGCAGGCCTGGACGGTGCCGAACGAGAGCGGCGGCTGCTCGGCGCAGGAGGGCTCCGTCCGCGTCGGCGACCGCGTCGGCAGCTGCACCGGCAAGCCGCGCACGGTCCTCCTCTCGCAGGGCTCGCGCGGCGTCGTCGAGATCATCGGTCCGAGCCAGGAGGGCATCGACTCCGGCATCTGCGACGACTTCCCCGTGCCTGCCGAGTGCCAGGCGCCCTGATCGGCGCGCGGCGTCGAGCGCCGCGAGAAGCGCGCACGCGCGGGGCTCGCAGCTGAGCTCACCGCGTGCGCGCCCGGAAAAGCGCCGCGCCGGGGCGCGCGATCGGACCGGAAGCCGGCGAGCTGTTCTATCCTGGGCCTCGTGCAATCGGCCGTCATCATCGGCAACCTCGACGGCGTCCACCGTGGTCATCAAGCCGTCCTGCGTCAGGCCCGAGCGCTCGCCGACGCCCGCCGCCTGACGACGCTCGTGCTGACGTTCGATCCGCATCCGAGCCAGGTCCTGCGCGGGATCACGCCGCCTCGGCTCGCGACGCTCGAGCGGCGCGTGGAGCTCCTTCGCCGTCACGGCGCCGACGAGGTCGTGGTCGAGCCCTTCACGCCGGAGCTCGCCGCGCTGACGCCTTCGCGCTTCGTGAAGGAGCTGCTCGTCGAGCGCCTCGGCGCCCGCGCGGTCGTCGTCGGCGAGAACTTCCGCTTCGGCGCGAAGCGGGCGGGCGATCTCGACGCGCTCCGCGGCTTCGGCGCCGAGCTCGGCTTCGAGGTCGCCGCGGCCGAGGTCGCCGGCGACGAGCGAGGTCCCTTCTCGAGCACCCGCGTCCGCGACGCGATCGGCGGCGGCGACCTCGATGAGGCGACGCGCCTCCTCGGTCGTCGCCACTCCATCTCGGGGGTCGTCGAGGCCGGCGATCGCCGCGGCCGCACGATCGGCTTTCCGACCGCCAACCTCGGCGGCGTCGTCGAGGTGCTCCCGCCCCACGGCGTGTACGCGGTGTTCGCCGGCGACCGGCCGGGCGTGATGAACGTCGGTGTGCGCCCCACGGTCGACGGTACGAGCCTCCGCGTCGAGGTCCACCTCTTCGACTTCGACGGCGATCTCTACGGCCAGTCGATGCGTGTGCACCTCGTGAGCCGGATCCGCGACGAGAAGAAGTTCGCGGGGATCGACGAGCTCCGCGCGCAGATCGCCCTCGACGCCGAGGCGGCGCGCCGGGTCCTCGCGAGCGCGCGTCCGGGCGACGGGAGCTGAGGTCGAAGGCGGTGGCGACCCGCCACGCTCGTGCTTAGCTTCCAGACCGTGGGCCGCCCGGACCGTTCGCTGTCGTGGCTCGGACTCGGGTTCAAGGCCGTCGCCGTCGCATTGATGATCGCCGCGCCGCTCGCCGGCGTCTGGCTGGCGTCGTCGCTCGCCGCGTTCGCGAACCGCGCCACCTGGCTCCCCGTACTCGCGGGGCTCTTGCTCTTCCCCGGCCTCCCGCTCGCGTGGGAGGGCGGCTCTGCGCTCCGTGCGCGTAAGCAGCACGGCAAGCGTCGGTTCTTGACGTTCTCCGATCGGCTCATCCTCCGCACCCTGGCGATCAACGTCCTCTTCCTCGCCGCGCTGCTCGGTCTCTTTCCGTCGCGCGCGTTCGTCGCCGTCTCGTCACGCGGGGACTGGATGCTCGACGGCCAGCACGGACCGGCGGCCGAGCGCGCGCGCAGTGTCCTCCTCGGCTGCGCCGGCGCGGTCGAGTGGGTCTACCGCGCCTCGAACGACAACCCGTACCGCGAGGCGGCGAAGACGCGCGACGGCAAGGACGTCGTCCCGACACCGTCGCCGTCGGGGACCGCGACCGGGGCGACGGCGTCGGGCGCCGCGTCGAGCGAGGCGACGCCCTCGACCGCGCCGCCTCGTCCCGCGAAGAGCTACCCCTGGCCCGCGGAGCTTCACCCGGCCGTCGTCGACATGCCGCGCGAGGTCGAGGTCAGCGTCGAGAGCGTCGGCAAGTACATCGCGGAGCGCGAGCCCGACCCGATGCTCCGCGTGAAGGCGCTCCACGACTGGGTCGCCGACCGCATCGCGTACAACGTCCCGGCCTACCTCGCCAACGACGTCCCGTACCACGACGGAGATCCCGACCACGTCTTTCGCTCGCGCGTCGGCGTGTGCGCCGGCTACGCCCGCCTGCTCGCCGATCTCGGCAAGGCGAGCGGGGACGAGATCCTCTACATCACGGGCGACGTTCGCTCGAGGGCCTCCCCGATGGAGGGCGAGCACCACGCGTGGAACGCCGCCAAGATCGACGGGGCGTGGTACCTCATCGACCCGACCTGGAACGCGGGCCACCCGAAGGACGGCGCCTTCGAGAAGGCCTACAAGACCGAGTACCTCTTCACGCCACCCGACCAGTTCGTCCTGTCGCACTTCCCGGACGAGGAGAAGTGGCAGCTCCTCGAGCGTCCGGTCTCCCGAGCCGAATTCTTCCGGCGCCCCATCCTCACCCCTCTGTTCATCGCTCACGGCCTCGAGCTCCGGTCGCCCGACCGGTCGCAGGTCTCCACCGGCGAATCGCTCGACCTCGCGATCGGAAACCCCAACAACGTGTTTCTCCTCGTGAGCTTCGAGCCCCACCGCTCTGCCTATGGCGGCGGCGGACCGAGCGTTCGGTGCGAGACGGACGCCCACACACGCGCGCGCTGCGACTTTCCCGCGACCGGCACCTACGATGTCCACCTGTTCGCGAACCGGACCGCGAGCGGGACGTACGAGCACGTCGCGTCGGTTCAGGTGAACGCGAGGCGGTGAGCGCGGGCGCGCGGGGGAGCGGGCGCGAGGGCGCCGCCGCTTCGGGGTGGTTCGGGCCCGACAAACCGGGTACGACGAGAGATCCCGATGGACCGCGCAGAGCTCGAGCGTCTCGATCGCGAAGGTCTGGTCTTGCGCGCGCAGTCGGCCGGCATCCGGCGCGCGCGGGTGCTCACGCGACCGGAGCTGATCGACGAGCTGCTCCGGCTCGATCCCGCCGTCGACCAGACGCAGCTGAAGAAGAGCCGAGGCTTCTTCGGCGTCGCGCGCGATCTGCTCACGCGGGTCGTCGAGCGCGGGCTGCACCTGCCGGACGCGGCCGACCGGCTGCGCGCAGCCCTCGGCAGCCCGCTGCCCCACGTCCCGCGACCGGAGCCGCAGGCGGTGCCGACGGTCACGCTCGCGGAGATCTACGCCGCCCAGGGGCACAAGCTCCGCGCCGTCGAGACGCTGCAGCGCGTGCTCGACGCGGAGCCGGAGCACGGCGCCGCGCGGGCGCTGCTCGAGAAGCTCGAAGCGATCGGCTACGTCGCGCCGCGCCCGCCGCTGCCGCCGGAGGCGGACGAGCTCGCCGCTGACGAGATCGGCGCCCACCTCGGCGTCGCGCCGCCCGCCGGCGCCGCGGCCGAGACCAGCCCGGCGCCCGAGGCTCTGTCCGAGCCCGCGCGCGAGGCGACGTCGGAGCCGGCGCCCGAGGCTCGTTTGGAGCCGGCGCCCGAGGCCCTCGCGGAGCCTCTGCCCGAGCCCCCGTCGGAGCCGGAGCGCGAGCCGCAGACGCCGCGCGTCGAGGAGCCGACCACGCTGCCTCGCGCCGGCCTCCCGACCGAGTGCGTCGCGATCCCGCTCGACGCCGCGAGCATGTACGTCTGGTGGCGGCTCGCGCCCGAGGCGCGGAGCCTGGCGGAGGACGCCTTCTTCTTCGTCCGCGCCGTCGTCTTCGTGCCGTCCTGGGACGGTCCGCAGCGGACCACGCGCGACGTCGCGTGCGATCCGGCCGCCGGCGAGCTCGTGCTTCGCGAGCTCCCCGCGGGCGCCGTCGTCCGCGTCGCGATCGGCGTCATGGACGGCGGCGAGCTCGTGCCGCTCGCGCACTCGCCCGCGCTCGAGACGTCGCCGTCGCGCGAGCTCGTCGAGTGGACACCGGACGGCGCCGCGCCGATCGTGCTCGAGGACCCTGGCGCCGCGTCGATCGCGCGCGCCGCCGAGGCCGCCGCTCGCGTCTCGGGGGCTCGTCGCCCCGGACCCGGCTGACCATGTCCGAAGACCTGCTGCTCTACGCGCAGCTCGGCCGGGCGGACCACATCTCGCGGCTCGTCGCCGAGGGCGCCGACCCCGACTGGCGTCGCGAGGACGGCGTCACGACCCTGATGATGGCGGCGATGACCGGCCGCCTCGAGGTGATGACCTCCCTCATCGACAGCGGCGCGACGATCGACCTCCCCGCGCCGGACGGCATGACGGCGCTCCTCGCGGCGTGCGCGTTCGCCCGGACGACCCGCGAGATCGGCGGCGTCGAGCTCCTGATCGCGCGCGGCGCCGACCCGAAACGCGCCAACAAGGAGGGCAACGACGCCCTCATGCTCTGCGCGCGTCACGGCCTCGTCGAGGCGGTGATCGTCCTGCTCAAGGCGGGCGCGAACCCGCTCGCGGCGAACCGCTACGGCACGACGGCGCTGATGCAGGCGGCGCGCGGGCACCTGGTGGAGACCGTCCGGGTGCTCATCCGCGCCGGCGCCGACCGCGGGCAGGTCGACGAGAACGGCTTGAACGCCAGCCGCTACGCGCGCGAGCTCGGGCCGGCGCCGACCGAGCTCACGACCATCCTCGCGCCGAGCGACCTCGGCTCGCTCGAGCTCTCGCGCCGCGTCTCGCGGTTCGGTCGCCCCGACTTCAAGATCGCGCTGCTCGGATCGTGGAACGAGAGCGAGATCGGCCCGAACGACTTCGAGTTCCTCGAGGTGACGGGGGAGCGGCAGATCCTCGTCAACGTCACCCACCTCCCCGCGAAGCTCGATCCCGACGAGACGCAGGACGCCATCGGCCGCCGTGTCCAGGAGCACATGGGGGAGGTGCAGAAGGAGGCAGGGGACTGCCGCTTCACCGAGGTGCGCTTCTTCGAGGCCGACCAGACCATGCAGGCGCGCTGGAGCGGCTCTTCGCCTGCGTTCTTCGTGGCCGCGTGCATCTACGCGACGCCGATGCGCTTCGTGACGATGTCGTACCGGGACTTCCGGCCGAACCTGACCGACGAGACCCGCGGGCGGCAGGCCGGCGAGAGCGTCGCCTCGTTCCGCGTGAAGTGACGCCATGACTCTCCGCGTCGACGAGCTGCGGTAGAGCTCGAGCGCGAGACGCGCGCGCCGATTTCTCCTCGACGACCGCCGGTTCGCGAGCCAGGGTTAGGGGAGGCCGTCGTCGCGTGAGCAGGTTCGGTTCGAGCGTTGCAGTTCTGGCGCTCAAGACGGCGATCGCCGTCGGCGGGATCCTCTGCGCCGCGGGGTGCGCGCCCCAGACGAGCGGGCGTGTGAACCGCCACGTGGTACCGAGCTCGCTCGCGCACGTCGCGCTCGAGGACTTCGACGTCGTGTCGTTCGTCGACGTCGACCTCCACACCGCGGTCCAGACGCGCGCGGCGGTCGAGAGCGAGTTCTCCTCCGCCTACGGTCACGCGGGACATCCGCGCTGGTTTTTCCACTCCTTCGACGGCTCGAACCTCGACTTCGTCGTCGCGCGATTCGAGCCGACGAGCGCCCAAAGGTCGCGGTACGTGGCCCAGCAGCGCCTGCGGGTGAAGCGATCGCGCGCGGCGGAGCGCGCGCTCGGCGTCGCCGACGTGGTCCGCGACTACGAGGTCGGCACGCGCGGCGTGAAGGCCGGCATGTCGCGTCGCGAGGCGACCGCCGTCGCCGGACGCCCGCAGTCGTGGATCCCGCGGTCGGAGAAGGGCTCGTTCGATCTCCTCTACCCGACGTTCTGCGTGCGCTTCACCGGCGGCAAGGTCGCGCACGTGTGGCGCCGGGATCAGTGCTCCTTCTGATCGCGCCCCGCTCGCCGGAGCGACCCGGCGTGTGCGCGCGAGCGACGGTCAGAGGATGTCGAGCGGGTAGCCGCCGTCGGCGCACGCCTTGTGGGCGATCGCCTTCCTGAGCTCGTCGTCGTTGTCGTCGAACGCGGCGACGTTCTCGGCGAGCCGCTTCTCGGCTGCGCGCGCGAAGGCCGTCAGGAGATCGATCTCGCGCCGCGCGCCCTCCTCGCCGCGCTTCTCGATCGCGCGGGTGGTGCGGGCGAGGCAGCTCGAGATC
>JAHBWC010000131.1 GCA_019637225.1 Labilithrix sp. | reverse complement strand
GCGCGCTTCGCCATCGCCGTGACGGTGCCGAGGATGTTCTCGGGGAGGGCGTCGAGCACCTCTTCGAGGTCGATCGGTCCGTCGGCGATCGGCACGAGCTCGAACACCGTCGCGAAGCGCTCGTACTTGCGCTGCAGCGACGTGAGCTTGTCGCGCATCGCGTCCGCCTCGGCGCCGCGCGTGTCGCCGAGCATCTCGAGCGCGCGCGTGCAGAGGTTCACCTTGTCGACGACCACGCGCCGCAGCCGCGAGAGGTAGGCGCCGACGACGACGTCCGGGTACTTGCCGCGGAGCGCGAACGCGTCGTGCCGCGAGCCCGACGCGCGCCGCCGCTCGACGATGCCGGCGGCCTCGAGCGCGCGGAGGTTCGCGAACACGTTGCTCTTCGAGCGGCCGAGCTCCTCGCTCAGCGCGTCCATCGAGAGCGGTCCGTCGGCGAGGTAGAGCGCCGCGACGATCTGACCGCCGAGCCGCGTGATCCCAGGGAAGCTCGCCGCGACCTCGCGTCCCACCCCGTCGAGCACCGTGGCCCGCGCTTGCGCCACCGGGTCCGACGCGGCACCCGCGGACCGAGCCTTGTTTTCCGCAGTCTTGGCCATCCGATGAACCCACATTAGATAGCACGGACCGTCCGACACGAGGTCACCCGTGAGCACCACCATCGAGCAAGCGACCGGCGCTGGCACGAAGCCGAACCGCCTCGCCGCCGAGGCGTCGCCCTACTTGTTGCAGCATGCACACAACCCGGTCGACTGGTGGCCGTGGTCGGCCGCCGCGCTCGCGGAGGCGAAGAAGAGGGACGCCCCGATCCTCCTGTCGATCGGCTACTCGGCGTGCCACTGGTGCCACGTGATGGAGCGCGAGAGCTTCGAGAGCGAGGAGATCGCTCGGCTGATGAACGAGCTCTTCGTGAACATCAAGGTCGATCGCGAGGAGCGGCCGGACCTCGATCAGATCTACCAGCTCGTCGTGCAGCTCATGGGACGGAGCGGGGGCTGGCCGCTGACGGTCTTCCTCACGCCGTCGCAGAAGCCCTTCTTCGCCGGGACCTACTTCCCGCCGGAGGACCGCCACGGGATGCCGGGGTTTCCGAAGATCCTCCGCGCGATCGCGGAGGCGTACCGCGAGCGCCGCGAAGAGGTCGACGGTCAAGCCGACGAGCTGACCAAGGCGATCGCCGAGGTGAGCAGGGTCGCCGAGGCGGCCCCCTACACGCCGGCACCCGATCTGCTCGAGCGCGCGTCGCGCCAGCTCCTCCGCCGCTTCGACGAGACCCACGGCGGGTTCGGCCGCGCGCCGAAGTTCCCGAACACGATGCCGCTCGAGGTCTTGTGCCGTCGCGGCGTCGTCGAGGGCGACGGCGCCGCGCGCGACGCGGCGCGCCTTCAGCTCGAGGCGATGCGCGCCGGCGGCATCTGGGATCACCTCGGCGGCGGCTTCCACCGCTACTCGACGGACGAGCGGTGGCTCGTCCCGCACTTCGAGAAGATGCTGTACGACAACGCGCTCCTCTTGCGCGCGTACACCGACGGCTACCGCGCGTTCGGCGCGGCGTCGTTCGCCGCGACCGCGAAGGAGATCGCGGCGTGGGTCGACCGCGAGATGACCGATCCCGAAGGCGGATACTACGCGTCGCAGGACGCGGACAGCGAAGGCGAGGAGGGGAAGTTCTTCGTCTGGGACGAGCCCGCGGTGAAGGAAGCGCTGGGCACCGACGCGATCGCGATCAAGGCCGCGCTCGACTACTTCGGCATCACGCCCGCCGGGAACTTCCGCGATCCCCACCAGGCGGTGGTGGGCGTGCTCCCGAAGTCGGTGCTGTACGAGTCCCGGCCGGCGCGCGCCGTCGCCGCGAAGCTCGACGTCTCCGAGGATGAAGCCCGCGAGGCGCTCGAGCGCGCCAAGCGCGCCATGTTCGACGCTCGCGCCCATCGCCCGAGACCGTTCCGCGACGAGAAGGTCCTCACCAGCTGGAGCGCTCTCATGATCGGCGCCATGGCCGAGGCCGGCGCGGCGCTCGACGATCCGAAGATGCTCGCCTCGGCGGAGCGCGCGTTCGCGTTCGTCGAAGCGAACCTCCTCACGCCGCGCGAGCCGCACCGTGCAGGGCAGCTCGTACGCGCCGCGCGCCTCGCGAAGAAGGTGACGGTCGAGGGTGAGCCGAGCGAGCGCTGGCTCGTGAAGTCGCCGGGGTTCCTCGACGACCACGCGTTCCTCGCGAACGCCGCGCTCGATCTCTACGAGGCCACCGGCGACCCGTCGAAGGTGCGCCTCGCGCGGGGCCTCGCGGACGGAATGCTCGACGCGTTCTGGTCGGAGGCCGAGGGCTTCTTCTTCGCGCCGAAGGACGGCGAGGCGCTGATCACGCGCTCGAAGGACCCGTACGACAACGCGATCCCGAGCGGCGCGTCGATGGCGGCGCGCGCGCTCCTCCGGCTCGGCGCGCTCGTCGACCCGCGGTACACGCGCGTCGCGGAGGCCGAGCTTGCGCGCGTCGCGCCGGCGGCGATCGAAAACCCCTTCGCCTACGGCCAGACGCTGTGCGAGCTCGATCGCGTCGTCCGCGGGGCCGTCGACGTCGTCCTCGTCGGGTCGCGCGGCGACGCGCGGACGAAGGCGCTCGCGCGCGCCGTGTTCGCGGCGTGGCTCCCGAACCGCACGATCGCCTGGGTCGATCCGGGCGATCCGTCGTCGCGAGAGGCCGCCGCGCTGCTCGCGGAGGGCAAGCCCGTGACGCCGGAGCCCGCCGCCTACGTCTGTCGTGGGCGGACGTGCTCCTTGCCCGTGTCGACGCCCGAGGCGCTCGGCGCGCTGCTCCGGCCCCGCGGCTGAGGCGCGAGCCGAGCGAGGTCTACCTGCGGGCGCCGCGCTGGCGCGGGAACGCCGACGGCCGGCGGTGCTCGCGCGGGACCGGCGGCATCGCGTCTCGCCGGAGCGCCTCGATCGCGCTCGTGCTCTGGCCGCGCGAGTGGAGGACGATCTCCGCGACGTCGAGCGCCGGCAAGAACAGGTCGGTGCGCGCGAACCGCCCGACGCGCCCCTGGAGGATGCGCGGAACCATGGTCATGATGCGCCGCACGCCGTCGGCGATTCGCCGCGGCATCGCGATGCGCTCGATAACCGGCTCGAGGAAATCGTTGACCGCGCCCATCACGTCGCGGACGCCGCTGACGGCCTCCTCGAGCGGCTCGTAGAACAGCGCGGTCATCAGGACGACGTCGTCGAGCACGCCCTCGTCGAGCGTCTTGCGATCGATTGCGTCCATCTTGCGGAAGAAGCGGAGGCTGCCGTCCTCGGTCGCCTCGTCGTCGTCGAGGAACGCCGCGAGCTCCGGCATGAGCACGGCCATCGCGCCGACTTCCCACATGAGCCACATCGAGCGGTGAGCGCCGCCGGCGCGCATGAGCCGGAGGATCTCCTCGAAGAGGCGTGGGCGGGCGGCGCGCGCGAGCTCGAGGCGGCTCGCGACCATCGCGTCGTACACGTTCGGATCGATCCCGAGGTCGAGCCGCGCGGCGAACTTGATGGCGCGGAGGATGCGCACGGGATCCTCCCGGAAGCGGACGATCGGCTCACCGATCGTGCGGATCGCCCGTCGCTGGATGTCCGGCATCCCCCCGCACCAGTCGAGGACCTGCCGTCGATCGAGATCGTAGAAGAGCGCGTTGATCGTGAAATCGCGCCGGAGCGCGTCCTCGTGCGCCTCGCCGAAGACGTTGTCGCTCCGGATGAGCAGGTCGTCCTCGAGATCGGTCTCGCCGGGGTTCCGCCGGAACGTCGCGACCTCGACGACCTTGCCGCCGCCGAAGAGGACGTGCGCCAGGCGGAAGCGGCGCCCGATGATGCGGCAGTTGCGGAAGAGCGCACGGACGTCGTCCGGTCGGGCGCTCGTCGCGACGTCGAAGTCCTTCGGCCGGCCGGCGAGCAGGAGGTCGCGGACGCAGCCGCCGACGAGGTACGCCTGGTACCCGCTTCGCTCGAGGCGGCGGACGACCTTGGCGGCGTCGGGATCGATGGCGTCCTCGTCGAGCGGCGCGTCGTGGCGCGAGAGCTTCGTCCCCTCGTGACGATCGAGGATGGACGGGTCGATCGCGAGCGAGCCCGCGCCGCTGCCAGCGCCCTCTTCGATGGGGTCCGGCTCGACCCTGAAAGAGGGGAGCTCGGGAGGCGGTGGAAGATCGGGCTTCGACGGGCGGCGCATAACGAGCCGAAAATGCTCACTAAAGTTCTAAGGAGAAATCCGCGGACTGGCCAGCGACTCTACCAGTCCGCCCGTTCCCGGGCAACGCCCCGGGTCGAGCGGAGGTCGAGCGGAGGTCGAGCGGCTAACCCCAGGCCGCGCCCGGCAGGTGTTATGCTGAAGGGCTGCATGGCGCTCGAGCCCGCAAAGCTCTCGGATTTCAAGCTTGCGGGCGCGCTGGGGAGCGGGGCGACGGCGAAGGTCTACGAGGCCACCCACGTCGCGACGGGGCGTCCGGTCGCGATCAAGGTGATGTCCGACACCGGGCAGAGCCGTGACGGGCAGAGCCATGAGATGCGCGAGCGGTTCGCCCGCGAAGCGCTCCTGCTCGCGGACGTCGAGAGCCGACACGTCAGCCAGATCCTCGGCTTCGGCTTCGACAAGGGACAGCCTTTCCTCGTCCTCGAGCGTCTTCAGGGCGAGACGCTCGACGCCAAGCTTCGCCGGGACGGCCCGGTGCCGGTGCCGATCGCGGTCCGCTGGATCGAGCAGCTCATCGTGGGCGTGCGCGACTGCCACGACGCCAAGGTGATCCATCGGGACATCAAGCCGTCGAACATCTACCTGCACCGCGACGGGTTCGACGAGACGGTGAAGCTGATCGACTTCGGCGTCGCGCGCCTGCGCGAGATCACCGGCGACATCGGCGGCCTGACCTCGGCGAGCCACGTGATCGGCAGCATGGGGTACATGGCGCCCGAGCAGTTCAAGAACGCCAAGAGCGTCGGCTTCCCGGCCGATCTGTACGCCGTCGGCGTCGTGATCTTCCGCACGCTCACCGGGCGGCTCCCGTTCGTCAGCCGCTCGCTCGAGGCGGTCATCCGCATGAAGAGCGAGCAGGCGCTGCCGCCGATCTCCTCGATGCCCGGCATGGCCAAGAACCCGCTCCTCGACTGGTTCGTCGCGAAGTCGATGGCGCGTGAGCCCTCGGAGCGCTTCCAGAGCGGGCGCGAGATGCTCGAGCACTGGTGGAGCGTGATGGCCAACCTCGACGAGGACTCCACGACGGACATCATGCGCGGCATCGGCCGCGTCGACGAGTCGTACGCCGGCAGGCGCCCGGACGCGCGCTCGCCGATCCCGCTCCCCTCGCAGGCGCGCGGGACGTCGCCGCCGCCGACGCGCAAGACGTCGCCGCCGCCGACCGAGCCGTTCTCGGGCCCGATCGAGCACGAGGAGCACACGATGCGGCGACCGGCACGCTCGGCGATCGCGAGCTCGCGTCCGCTCTCGTCGGATCGCACGATGCGCGACTATCGCCTGCCCGCGCCCTCGTCGCTCGAGGACGTGGGGCCGGTCACGCTCCCCTCGCACGGCGGGTCGGCGCACGCGGACGAGACGGTCGTCCCCGGCGTCTCCGCGGGCGCGCAGCCTGCCGACGATCGCGGAGGCGACGACCTGTTCGATCTCCCGACGCGCACGGATCCAGGCCTCCGGAAGCTCGTCGAGCGCGAGCTCGAGCTCCAGAAGGCCCGCCGCCGCGACCGCGGATGAGACCGGACCGCCGGAAAATCCAGCGTGCGGCGCGGTGGTCCGCAACCCGAAGCGAGTTCCGTGCCGCCGGGCGTTGACGCCGCTACCCGTGTGATTAGCTTGGCCGCGACTGCGAGACTGAAGAAAACCAAAGCTGACCATCCGTTGCGCAGAAACGGGTGACGTCATTCTTAGCCCGCTCGGCGCCCGGACCCGACTATGGTCGGCGCCTCGAGCTAGGGGCTACTGGAGGCCAGAGGACCATGGGCAAGATCATCGGAATCGACCTCGGCACGACGAACAGCGTCGTAGCCATCATGGAGGGCCGCGAGCCCAAGGTGATCGTCAACGAGGAAGGCTCACGCATCACGCCGAGCGTCGTCGCTTGGGACGAGAAGGGTGAGATCCTCGTCGGTCAGATCGCGAAGCGGCAGGCGGTGACGAATCCGGAGAACACGCTCTTCAGCGCCAAGCGCTTCATCGGTCGCCGCTTCGAGGAGGTCTCCGAAGAGGTCAAGCGCGTCCCGTACAGGATCGTCCGCGGCGACAACGGCGACGCCGCATTCGAGATCCGCGGCAAGAAGGCGACGCCGCAAGAGGTCAGCGCGAAGATCCTCCAGAAGCTCAAGAAGGCCGCGGAGGACTACGTCGGCGAGAAGGTCACCGAGGCCGTCATCACCGTCCCGGCGTACTTCAACGACGCCCAGCGCCAGGCGACGAAGGACGCCGGCAAGATCGCCGGCCTCGACGTGAAGCGCATCGTCAACGAGCCGACGGCCGCCGCGCTCGCCTACGGCCTCGACAAGAAGAAGGACGAGATCATCGCCGTCTACGACTTCGGCGGTGGCACGTTCGACATCTCGATCCTCGAGGTCGGCGACAACGTCGTCCAGGTCATCTCGACCAACGGCGACACGCACCTCGGCGGCGACGACATCGACAACCTGATCATCGACTGGATGATCGCCGAGTTCAAGAAGGCCCAGGGCATCGACCTCGGCAAGGACAAGATGGCCCTCCAGCGCCTCAAGGAGGCCGGCGAGAAGGCGAAGATCGAGCTCTCGTCGGTGCAGGAGACGGCCATCAACCTGCCGTTCATCACCGTCGGGCCGGGCGGCCCGGTGCACCTCGACATGCGGCTGTCGCGCTCGAAGCTCGAGCAGATGATGTCGCCCCTGATCGAGCGCTCGATGGAGCCGGTCAAGAAGGCGCTTCAGGACGCGAAGAAGCAGCCGAAGGACATCGCGGAGGTCGTCCTCGTCGGCGGCTCGACGCGCATCCCGCTCGTCAAGGAGACGGTCAAGAAGTTCTTCGGCAAGGATCCGCACCAGGGCGTCAACCCAGACGAGGTCGTCGCGATCGGCGCGGCCGTCCAGGCGGGCGTGCTCTCCGGCGACGTGAAGGACATGGTCCTGCTCGACGTCACCCCGCTCTCGCTCGGCGTCGAGACGCTCGGCGGCGTGATGACCGTGATGATCGGGCGCAACACGACGATCCCGACGCAGAAGAAGGAGATCTTCTCGACGGCGACCGACAACCAGCCGTCGGTCGAGGTCCACGTCCTCCAGGGCGAGCGTACCGAGGCGCGCTACAACCGCACCCTCGGCAAGTTCCACCTCGAGGGCATCATGCCCGCGCCGCGCGGCATGCCGAAGGTCGAGGTCACGTTCGACATCGACGCCAACGGCATCCTGTCCGTCCACGCGAAGGACACCGCGACGGGCAAGGACCAGAAGATCACGATCACGGCGAACTCGGGCCTCAACGACAAGGACATCGAGAAGATGGTCGCCGAGGCGGCCGCGCACGAGGCCGAGGACAAGGAGCGCCGCGAGCAGATCGAGCGCCGCAACAAGCTCGACAACCTCTGCTACACGCTCGAAAAGACGATCTCCGAGAACAAGGAGAAGCTCCAGGCGGCGGACATCTCGACGCTCGAGGGCCTCATCAAGGACGGCCGCGCGGCCGTCGAGAAGCAGGACGACGCCCAGGTGAAGGACGTCCTCGAGAAGCTCGAGAAGGAGGCGCACCGCCTCGCGAGCGTGATGTACCAGGGCGGCGCAGGCGCTCCGGGAGCTCCGCCGGGTGGTGACGACGGCTCGCAGGGCGGCGCGGCGCCGGAGGCCGGCGAGAAGAAGAAGGACGTCATCGACGCGGAGTTCGAGGAGACGAGCTCCTGACGAGCCGCGCGGCGGCGGCCGGCGCCCGCGGCGCTGGCTGAACGCACGTCCCACGAGAGCGAAGGCGGCGTGGCCCACCCGGCCCGCCGCCTTCGTCGCGTCCGGCGTCGCAGCGCGTCCGTCGTCGCGTCGTCGCGGGGGCGCCGTCGCGGTCGAACCGCCGGGCGAACGGGGAGGCTCAGCCCGAGAACCGCGTGTGCTTCTTGCGCGAGCGGCGTCGCTCGTCGAGCAGGATGACCGTCGACGTGGGCGGGGTGCGCTCGAAGATGATGATGCGATCGCGTCCAGCCTGCTTGGCGGCGTAGAGCGCGCGATCGGCCGCTTCGAGGAGGAGCTGCGCGCGCGGCGCGTCGATCGAGCCGAGGTCGCAGATGCCGATCGACACCGTCAGCAGCTTGTCGAGCGGCGCGTCGTGCGTGCGGCGGCGCGCGGCGAGCTGGGTGCGGATGCGCTCGGCGACGATGCGCGCCTCGGCAGCGCGGGTGCGCGGAAGCAGGACGGCGAACTCGTCGCCGCCGAAGCGAGCCGCCACGTCGCGCGAGCGACAGGTGTCGTTCAGGACGTCGCCGACGATCGAGAGCGCGCGGTCACCGACGCCGTGTCCGCTGCCGTCGTTCAGCTGCTTGAGGTTGTCGACGTCGATCATGAGGAGCGAGAGCGGCATCTTCGCTCGCGCCGCGCGATCGACCTCGTGCGCGAGGCACTCTTCGAGGTGGCGGCGGTTGCCGACCTTCGTCACCGGATCGCGCCGCGCCTCGTCGGAGAGCCGGTCGACGCGCCGGCCGAGCGCCCAGCCCGCCGCCAGGAAGCCGAGCGCGACGACGAACCCCACCCCGATGAGCGCTACCTCGATCGGCAGCGTCCATGAATGGGAAAGCGCGCGGGCGAGCGCCGGTGTGCCGAGACCGGCGGCGAGTGCGAGCGCGACCCCTGCGATGGCGAAGCGGTGGCGCGCACGAGCTCCCGGCCGCGAATGGGGCTCCTCGGCAGACATCTGGAGCGTGGCGGGCTTCATCGACCCCCGAGCGATGAAAGGCGCGTGCCACGCCCTCGACGCAGCTCCTTTCCGGCCTCGACGAGGCCTTCGCGGGTTCTGGGTATCCCTACCGAGACACACGTGCGCCGCGGGTCGACTTGCCACGCTCGGGTCGCTCACCGGTGCCTGGACGCCACGCCGTCTCCGGTGCGCTCGACGTCGAGCGCAGGCGCACGTCGACACGCCGATCCGAGCGCGATCGTGGGCGTGAGCGCCGTTCGGAGGAGGTTCGGTGCCGCTCCGGAAGAAAGGGATCGAGATGTGCTTGTCTGACGCGGGAGTGCGGCATGCCGCTTCGTCCGGGTAGGTACACGGCGATCACGCGGCCGGCTTTCGTCCACGCCGCGTCACGTCACGACAGAGAGCACGACCGATGACGAGCGCAGCCGCGATGATGATCGAGCGACTGGCGAGGGGGCGTCCTCGCGAGTCTCCGCGGCACACGGTGCCGCTCGACATCCTCGTGGTGGACGACGATCAGGCGACGCGGCTCAGCCTCGCGTATGCGCTCAGCGACGCGGGCCATCACGTGGCCGAGGCGGGCGACGGCGAGGAGGCCATCGCGCTCGCCTCGGAGCGGACCTTCGACGTCGCCTTGCTCGACGTGCGCCTCCCGAAGGTGGACGGGCTCACGATCTTCCGGCGGCTCCGCCTTCGCGCGCCGACGACCGCGGTCATCCTGATGACGGCGTTCGCGACGGTGTCGGATGCCGTCGCGTCCCTTCGCGAGGGCGCCTACGACTACGTGACGAAGCCGTTCGATCCCGAGGAGCTCACGCTCAGGGTCATCGGTCACATCTCGGAGCACGTCGCGCTCAAGCGTGAGCTCGAAGAGGCGCGCCGTGTCGTCGCGAGCCGCGACGCGGGCTCGCCCATCGTGGGGCACACGCCGGCGATGATCCGGCTCGTCGAGCGCGTCAACACCGTCGCCCAGAGCGACGCGCCCGTTCTCGTGTGCGGGGAGAGCGGCACGGGCAAGGAGCTCGTCGCGCATACGCTCCACGCCCGCGGTCCGCGCAAGGCTGCGCCGTTCGTCGCGTTCGACTGCGCGGCGTTCCCCGAGGCCGTGATCGAAGCGGAGCTCTTCGGCGAGGAGCGCGCGAGCGCGACGGCCACGCGGCGCCGTCGCGACGGACGCTTCCGCGCGGCCGACGGCGGCACGCTCTTGCTCGGCGAGATCGCCGCGCTGCCGCTGCCAACGCAAGCCAAGCTCCTCCGCGTGCTGGAGGAGGGCGTCGTCCAGCCGATCGGCGGCAGCGAGACGGTCCCCGTCAACGTCCGCATCGTCTCGGCGACGCAGAGCGACCTGAAGGCCCTGGTCTCGGAGGGCCGCTTCCGCGACGATCTCTACTTCCGCCTCAACGTCCTCGACCTGCACGTCCCGCCGCTGCGCGAGCGGAGGGCCGACATGCCGCTCTTGCTCGCGCACTTCCTCCGCCGCTTCTGTCCGGGGCGCGTGCCGCCCGGCATCGGACCGCGCGCGTGGGAGGCGCTGATGGAGTATCCGTTCCCCGGCAACGTCCGCGAGCTCGCCCACGCCGTCGAGCGGGCGGTCGTCCTCGCGCGCGGCAGCGAGATCGATCTCGACCACTTGCCCGAGGACATCGTCGGCCGCGGGCCCGAGAGCACGACCGACTCCGCGGTCGAGCCGCTCAACGTCGCGGCGAAGACATTCGAGAAGAAGCACATCTTGAACGCGCTCCACCTCGCCGGCGGAGAGCACGAGACGGCCGCCGAGCTGCTTGGCATCTCGGTGAGGAGCCTCCGCCAGCGGATCGGCCGCCACGGGATCGCGCCGCCCCGCGGATCGCGCGGCTGACCTCGCGCGTCGGGCGTCCGGGCGATGATGCAGAGGCGGGCGTCGGTTCGGCTGACCTCGCGCGTCGGGCGCGCTATGAGCCGTCTCCGATGGCAAGCAAGGGGCGTCCGTACCGCACGTTCACGTTCGAAGGCTTCGAGATCCTGGTCGGTCGGGGCGAGGACGACAACGACCACCTCACGTTCGACGTCGCCAAGCCGCAAGACCTCTGGCTGCACGTCGGCGGCGGGACGCCCGGCAGCCACGTCGTCATCCGCAACCCGGACGCGGTCGACGTCCCGCGCCCGGTCATCGAGCGCGCCGCGGCGCTCGCCGCCTGGTACTCGAAGTCTCGCGAGGCGAAGGCGGTCGACGTCCACTATTGCAAGGCCTCGGAGGTCTCGAAGCCGCGCGGCGCTCCCGCGGGGCTCGTCGAGCTCGCGCGGTGGAAGAGCATCAAGGTCAAGCCCGCCGCGACGTTCGACGCCTGAGCGACGCTCGGGCTGGCCGGTCGGCTCGGCCCCGAGTCTGCCGAGCCGTGGGTCGTGGGCGGCTCAGCGCGCCGGCGTCGGGGCCGCGCCTTTGTCCCCGGGCGCGCCATCCTTGGGAACGACGAGCGTGAACGTCGTCGCGCCGGGCGCGGACTCGACCTCGAGCCGGCCGCCGTGGGCCTTCATGAAGCCCTGCACGATCGCGAGGCCGAGGCCGGCGCCGACGCGGTCCGCGCGCTTGGCGTGCCACGTGCGATCGTAGAGGTTGGCGAGCGTCTCTTCCGAGAGGCCGGGGCCGTGGTCGGTCACGGAGAAGCGGATCGTTCCCTCGCGCTCCTCCTCCGCGATCGCGACGACGCCTCCGTCGGGCGAGAACCGAACCGCGTTATCGAGCACATGGGCGAGCGCGCGGAGCATGCGCTCGCGATCGCAATGGACGAGCGGAGGCGTCTCGGCGCGGCTCACGGTGACGTCGATGTTGCGGGCGAGCGCGGCCGGTCGAGCGGCCTCCGCAGCCATCTCCACGATCTGCCCGCTGTCGTGGACGCCCATCCGGAGCTCCACCACGTCGCCCTCGACCTCCGAGAGATCGCCGAAGTCACGGACGAGCCGCTCCATCTGCTTGCACGAGCGGAGGACGGCCTGCAGCACCCGCCGCGATCGCCCGCTCGCCTCGTCCTCCGGCGTCGTCTGCAGCACGAAGTTCGCGCCCATCGTGACGGCCGCGAGCGGCGCGCGCAGGTCGTGGCAGATGGCGGCCAGCAGCGGATCCTTGCGCCGCTCCTTCGGTAGCGCTCCGCCGGCGGGCCTCGCGGCGTCGGCGGGCCGGGCTTCGGCCTGCCTGGCGTCCGCGGGCCGGGTCTCGGCGGGCTTGGCGTCGGCGGGCCTCGCGGCGGGGTTGGTGCCCGAGCGTACCGCCGCGCCAGCCTGCGCGACCTCGGCCGGCGCCGCTCCCGCGTCGCTCGCCTGCAGGGCTGGCTTCTGCCCGGTTTGTCGTGCGGTGGTTCCCGTACGCATCGCCTCCCAACGTAGGGTCGCGAGAAGACCTGTCGATGCGCCTCTCCGACGCGGGGCGAAGCGCCCCGCTCTTGTCGGACGCGAGCCTCCGGGCTATGAGTGACTCCCACGCGCCACTAGCTCAGCTGGATAGAGCGACGGCCTCCGGAGCCGTAGGTCAGAGGTTCGAATCCTCTGTGGCGTGCCGAAATCGCGGCGGCTTCTTCAAGCCGCTTCGAGCGCTCAGACACCGCGGGGCCCATTCCGGCGAGGGGAAGGGCGGGCCCCGCCGCCTCGGGATGACGTCCGCGGTCTTCTCGACGGCCTGCGCGCACCTGTCCGTCGCAGACCCGTCGACACGGTTGCAGGCTACTTCGTGACGAACTCGCGGCTGACCGAGTACGCACAAGCGCCGTCGTCGCCGCCGAAGTTCTGCTGGCCCGTGCAGAAGATGTCGACGCGTGGCTCCTTCAAGAAATCGTCGATCGACGTGATGTTCGCCTTGGTCAACACCAACCATTCGTAGCTTGCGAGCGGGCTGATGCTGGCTCCGACAGCCGAGAGATCCGGCAGCTTTCCCGTCTGCGAGACGCCCACCACGAAGACGCTGGGGTAGCCCGGCTTGCCGTAGTTCGCGTCGTCTTTCGGTGAGTAGCTTCGGATGGAGAGCCCAGCCGCGCTCGACCAGGTGAATACCGTGTTGCCGTCGACGTCGGTGGCCGCGTCATCGGGACTCGAAAGCGCAGGAGCGGCCGGCAGCGTCACCGTCGCCGTGGCCCCAAGGTCGACTCCCGTTCGGACGATGGTCTGCTCGCCCGAGTTTGGACCAGTACCGCGCAACGAGAGGGAGTACGCCGCGCCCGTCATGACTGGGACGGGCACGGAGAACGAGAGCGCTCCAGGCTCGATGCTCTGGTTCACGTAGAGGTTGGCCTGCGAGCCGGGCAAGCGCATCTCCGCCAAGATGGATCCCTTCGTGTAGCCCACGGGCAGCGTCATCGCCGCATTGATGGTGCCCGTCGTGACGCTCGTGAGCGTCGCTGGGAAGTCGACAGTCTTGGTCTGTCCCGCGCTCAGCGTGGTGCTGGGCACCGAGGTGTAGCCGAGGAAGGTCGCGGCGGGGTTGGCGGTGCCTCTCGTGAACTCGAAGAGATAGATCGTGCCGGCGAGGTCGTTGGGCGTGGCCCACTCGACACTGAGCTCGTAAGCCGAGGTCGGCGCGTTTGATGAACCGGGCGAAGGCGAAACGACTCGGGGTGGTGGGGGCGAACGCAACCACGCCACCCTGCCCGGCAGCGAGCGCGGGGATCGTGCCCTGGAGCTTGCCGTTCACTCTCGGGTGCGCGGTGTCGCCCGGAAACTGGATGACGGGATCGAGGCGTGTGACGCCGAGGAGCACGAGCACGGAGCTGCTATCGGCATTGGCGATCGTGAGGTCGTAGGGCGGCGTCAGCGGGATCGTGAACGACCCGTCGGCGGCGGTGACACGGGTCGCACCGCCGGAGGCCACCTTGCAACCCGCCATCCCCACGCCTGCCAGATCGACGACCTTGCCGGTCGCCGACCCCGCATCGCTGCCGGTATCGCTGGGGCCTGCTCCGTCGGTGACGACGCTGGTGTCGGGCACCGAAGCATCGAAGGGCGATGCATCGGGGACAGTGGAAGGTGTCGCGGGCTCGTCATCGCCGCACGCTGCGACTGCCAACGAAACGAAGGCGAGCACGAGAGCGGAAGCGAGCAGCGAAGTCCTGAACATCGTTGTCAGCAAACACTACACAACGCGCGCACGCGCCGCGCGCGATTCACGAATCGCGCGCGGGATCGCGAAACGCAGACCCGCCTCCCCCGAGCGTGTAAACGTAAATCATTTCGAATTGGAGCACGTCAGTGTGCTGGCCTATAGCGTCGCCATGTCCACCGCGCGGCTCCGTCAAACAGCCTTCATCAGCCTCATCGCCGTGGCAGGCGCCCAAGCCGTCATCGCGTGTGGGAGCGACACGACCGGAGCGCCCTCGCAGCCCGGCGGCGACGGTGGGACCACGAGCCCCGCGCCGACCACTCCAGATCCGCTCAAGGACGCCGCTGCCGACGCGAACGTCGTCAACGCCGACCTCACGGCCGACTTCTCGAAGGTCGCAAATCCGAGTGGGGTCTGGACGTACGGATATTCGCTCGGCGATCCGAGAGGTGACGCGGGTGCGCTGATCGTCTTCACCACGCCGTCCGAGCTCGCGCCGAACATCCCCTATTGGTTCGACCCGACACACCAGGTGCTCAACGATCCGTGCATCTACCGGAACGAAACGAACGAGGTCTTCGCTGACGGAATTCAGCCGGGCGACGTAGCGCTCCACCCTGGGAACGCAGCCGAGTACGCGATCGCCCGCTTCACTGCGCCGGCCGCAGGCACCTACGCGATCACCGTGCAGTTCAAGGAAGGCGACACCGGCGACACGAACGGGCTCCTGCTCCACAACGGGGCCGTGATCGTCAACGAAGAGTCGACTTCGACGAACAAGCTCCACGATCTCGTCAGGACATTGGCCGCGGG
>JAHBWC010000130.1 GCA_019637225.1 Labilithrix sp. | reverse complement strand
ACTCGTCCCAGTCGCGAACAAGCCGATTCTCTTCTACGTGATCGACAACCTCGTCGACGCCGGGATTACGGAAGTCGTCGTCATCATCTCACCGGAGACGGGCGGCGAGGTGAAGGACGCCCTCGGCGACGGCTCCCGGTGGGGAGCAACGCTCACGTACATCCTTCAGGACCGCCCTGCAGGCCTGGCTCACGCCGTCTTGACCGCGAAGCACGCTCTGGCGGGCCACGACTTCTGCATGTTCCTGGGGGACAACCTGATCGGGAGCCGCGTCAGGGATCCCGTCGAGCGCTTCCGGAGCTCGCCGGAGCTCGGCGCCAGCGTCATGCTGAAGGAGGTCTCGAACCCGTCCAGCTTCGGAGTCGCTGAAGTCGACGCGGAAGGAAACGTCGTCAGGCTCGTCGAGAAACCGAAGGAGCCTCGCTCGAACCTCGCGCTCGTCGGCATCTACCTCTTCCGCCCGTCGATCTTCGACGCGATCGCGCAAATCAAGCCGTCTGCGCGCGGCGAGCTCGAGATCACCGACGCGATCTCCAAGCTCATCGAGCTCGGCGGCCGCGTTCACTTCGATCGCGTCACCACCTGGTGGCTCGACACCGGAAAGAAGGACGACCTCCTCCTGGCCAACGACACCGTGCTGGACGACTGGCTCGAACCGAAGAACGAGGGTGACGTCGACGCCGAGTCACGCATCGTCGGCCGCGTGTGCATCGAGCGCGGCGCGAAGATCGTGCGGTCGACGATCCGCGGCCCGGCCATCATCGGTGCTGACGCGCGCGTCGTCGATTCTCGAATCGGCCCGTTCACGAGCGTCGGTAACAGCGTCACGATCGAGCGGTCAGGGGTCGAGCACTCCGTCCTGCTCGAGCGCTCATCCATCGTGGACATCGATCGGCTGGAAGACTCGCTCCTCGGGCGGCGTGTGCTGGTCCATCCGGGCGCGAGCCGCCCCGGCTCGATTTCCCTCCTCGTCGGCGACGACTGCTGCGTAGAGCTCGCGAAGAAATAGACACGATGAAGGTCCTCGTATTTGGACGCGGCTTCCTGGGAGAACGAATCGCGCGGACGCTGCCCGGCGCCACGCTCCACGCCGCCGACATTGCTGACGAAGCTGCCGTCCGCGCGGCCCTCGACGAACACGCTCCGGATGCCGTCGTCAACGCCGCCGGCAAGACCGGTCGGCCAAACGTCGATTGGTGCGAGACCCACCAGACCGAGACGTTCCGGTCGAACGTCGAGGGACCGCTCGTGCTCGCCCGCGTCTGCCAGGACCGCGAGACCTACCTGCTCCACCTCGCGTCCGGATGCGTCTTCTACGGTGCGTCGCCGGCCCCGGGCGGATGGCGCGAAGACGACTTCGGCAACCCGACGTCGTTCTACTCGCGGACGAAGTACGCAGCCGATCTCGTCCTCTCGCGCCTACCGGGCGTCGGGATCGCACGCCTCCGGATGCCGGTCGACTCGGCGCCCGGCCCGCGCAACCTCATCACCAAGCTGGCCGGCTACAAGCAGGTCATCGACGTGGTGAACTCGGTCACGGTCGTCGACGACCTCGTGCAGGTCCTGCCCGGTCTCGTCGAGCGACGGGCCGAAGGCATCTACCACGTCACGAATCCCGGCACGCTCAAGCACCGCGATCTGCTCGCGCTCTACCGCGAGCTCGTCGATCCCGCGCACGACGTCGAGCTCATCGCCGACGAGGATCTCGTCGCCCGCGGTCTCGCGTTGAAGGGACGCTCGAACTGCATCCTCTCGAGCGCGCGGCTCGACGCGCTCGGCCTCACGATGCGCCCGATCGACGTTGCCCTTCGCGACGTCATGACGAAGTACGCCCGCGCCGTCGGCCGCTGACGAGGGCGCGTGTGAAGGTCCTTTTCCTCGCGACCAATCCCTCGATCCGAGAGGCGAGCACCCGCTACCGCATCAGCGCGTACTTCGACGCCCTTCGAGCAGCCGGGCACACGCCCACGCTCTCTACCTTCTTCGGCGAACGGCTCGGATCACGGAGACGTCGCTACCTCGACGGCTTCGCGCGGCGCGCCAACGACCTGCTGAGGGCGAGCGACTACGACGTGGTCGTGGTTCACCGCGAGCTTTTCCCCCTCGCGCAGAACGCGCTGGTGCGCGTCCTCGGCCGCCGCGTCCCCATCGTGTTCGACTTCGACGACGCGGTGTTCTTGCCGTCCGGGACCGGCTGGCGCGGTCTGCTCGCCGCGCCTGCCTCCACACGCTCGCTCGTCGACGCCGCGGACCGCGTGTTCGCCGGCAACGACTACCTCGCGAGCTGGGCGCGGCAGAGTCACGATCGCGTCGACGTCATGCCCACGGTCGTCGATACCGATGTCTACCGGCCGTCGGAGCCGCCGGAGGACGCGGTACCCATCCTCGGGTGGGTCGGCTCGCCGTCGACCGCAAAGTACCTGGATCCGATCCTGCCGATCGTGGACGAGCTCGCGCGTTCATTCCGCTTCCGCGTCCTGATCGTCGGGGCGGGCCGAACGATTCGCCTGTCCAACGTGGAGGTCGAGGCGCCGGCTTGGAGCGCGGAGGCCGAGGTCGGCCAGTTTCGCTCGATCGACATCGGGCTCTACCCGCTCGCCAACGATACCTGGGCGCTCGGGAAGTGCGGCTTCAAGGCGATTCAGTACATGGCCTGCGGCGTCGCGAGCGTCGTGTCCCCGGTTGGCGTCGTCGAGAAGATCGTGCGTTCGGAAGTCGATGGGCTCTGGGCGGACAGTCCGTCGGACTGGCGCGACGCCATCGCGACCCTCCTGCGATCCGCGGACACCCGACGACGGCTAGGTACGGAAGCGCGCGCCCACGCGGTTCGAAGCTGGTCGCTCTCGGCGACCGCCCCGCGCTTCGTCTCCACGCTCGAGAGCGTCGCGGCACGGGCCCTTGGCCACTCCGGGGCCTCCGAGTGACCGCGCCGCGTGTGCGCCGTCGCCTCGTCGATGCGATCGCCCCAAGCGGTGCCGGGTGACGCCGATGGAGCGCATCGCTTGAACTTCGCCATCACCGGCCCCGCAGGCGTCATCGCCCCTCGCCACCTCCAGGCCATCCGCGCCACCGGCGGCCATCTCGTCGCGGCCGTCGACCCCAACGACTCCGTTGGCGTCCTCGACGCCCACGACTTCGACGTCCCCTTCTTCACCGAGCTCGAGCGCTTCGACCGCCACCTCGACAAGCTGCGGCACGGTCCGGACGCGAACCGCCTTCACTACCTCAGCGTCTGCTCGCCGAACTACCTCCACGACGCGCATTGCCGGCTCGGCCTTCGGCTCGGCGCGGACGTCATCTGCGAGAAACCGATCGTCATCAACCCGTGGAACCTCGAGCCGCTGAAGGAGCTCGAGGCCGAGACGGGCCGTCGCGTCTGGACGGTGCTTCAGCTCCGCCTGCACGAACGCTTGGTCGCGCTCCGCGAGGAGCTCCGCCGCGCGCCGTCGGCGCGGCACGACGTCGTGCTGACCTACGTGACGCCGCGCGGGCGCTGGTACGACGTCTCGTGGAAGGGCAACGTCGAGAAGTCGGGCGGCATCGCGACGAACATCGGCGTTCACATGTTCGACCTGCTCGTCTGGCTCTTCGGGCGGCCCGTGCGCTACGGCGTGCACATCCACGAGTCGCGCCGGATGGCCGGCTTCCTGGAGCTCGAGCAGGCGCGCGTCGCGTGGTTCCTCTCGGTCGAGGCGCGGGACCTTCCAGAGACGGCGCAGCAGCCGGGCGCCCCCCGAACGTTCCGGTCGATCGCGATCGACGGAACGGAGGTCGAGTTCTCGACGGGCTTCGCCGACCTCCACACGCGCGTCTACGAGGCGACGCTCGCGGGGCGCGGCTTCGGCATCGACGATGCGCGACCGTCGATCGAGCTCGCACATCGCCTTCGAACCGCCGAGCTCCAGTCGGCGACCGGACTCGTTCATCCCTTCCTCCGCCGCTAGGATCGAGCGCCAATGATCCACCCCACCGCCGTCATCGACGACGACGTCTCCATCGGAGCGGGCACGAAGGTCTGGCACTTCAGCCACATCTCGACCGGCGCGCGCATCGGGGTCGGCTGCACGCTCGGCCAGAACGTCTTCGCCGCGCCGGGCGTGCGCATCGGCGACAACGTCAAGATCCAGAACAACGTCTCGATCTACGAAGGCGTCGAGCTCGACGACGACGTCTTCTGCGGACCGTCCGCTGTCTTCACGAACGTCGCCAACCCGCGCTCGCAGGTGAACCGCCGTGGGCAGTACGCGACGACCAAGGTCGGACGCGGCGCGACCATCGGCGCCAATGCGACCATCGTCTGCGGCACGACGATCGGACGGTACGCGTTCATCGCGGCGGGCGCGGTCGTGACGAGGAACGTCGTCCCCGACTACGCGCTCATGGTGGGCGTCCCCGCGAAACAGCGCGGCTGGACGAGCCGTCACGGTCATCGCCTCCCCTCACCCGACGCGGACGGCATCATGCGCTGCCCGGAGTCCGGCTGGCGCTACCGCGAGCTCGAGCCCGGCGTCGTTCGCTGCCTCGACCACGACGAGGAGGCTCCGCTATGACGATCGCGATCCGACGCGCGACACCGGACGACGCACCGGTCATCCTCTCGCTCATCCGCGACCTCGCGACGTACGAGCGGGAGCCCGACGCGGTCGTCGCGACGGAGGCCGATCTCCTCCGGGACGGCTTCGGGCCCTCGCCAGCGTTCGAGGTGCTCCTCGCCGAGCGCCACGGCGAGACCATCGGCTTCGCGTTCTACTTCTTCACCTACTCGACGTGGCGCGGGAAGCGGTGCCTCTACCTCGAGGACCTCTTCGTGCAGCCCGAGCACCGCGGAAGCGGCGCCGGCGTGGCGCTGATGCGCGCGCTCGCCCGCACGGCAGTCGACCGCGGGTGCGCGCGCTTCGTCTGGCAGGTGCTCGACTGGAACGAGCCGTCCATCGCGTTCTACGAGAAGCTCGGCGCCAAGATCCAGCGCGAGTGGCTCACCGTGCGGATGGAAGGCGAAGCGCTCGCACGACTCGCGAGCGCCTGAGCCGCAAGCTCCGCTCGCGCGCGCCGGGCTTCTCGGGACTCAACGAAGCCGACTCAAGCCGCCGATCTCGAGGAGCTGATCCTTGTTCGTGTCCGCGACGAACAGGGTCGACGAGAAGTGGGGGCCTCGCGCAACGGCAAGCGCCGCGGGTCCGCTCGCGACGAGCCCGTTGCTCGCGTTCAAGATCCTCGCGGCCAGGCCCCCCGTCGCCATCGTCGCGAGCACATACGCGACGATGCGGTTTCCGTCGCGATCGGCGACGTAGAGGTGGGCGCCGTCGGACGCGAGCGCGACCGGCCCGCTGAGCTGCGCGCGAGCGTTGATGTCGACGGCGGGTGCGCGACTCGAGAAGTCGGGCTGGCCAAGCACCCTCGACGCGGCGGCTCCCGAGCTCGAAGGCACGGCATCGAACACGAGGACGCGATTGTTGCCCGAATCCGCGACGAAGAGGCGCCCCGCGTCGACGAGCACCGCCGCGGGGAGGGCGAGCGTCGTCGACGTGGCGAGGCCTCCGGGGCCGTTCGGCCCCGCCGAGGCGAACGACGCTTGCCCGATGACCACGTCGGCGGGCTGCCCGTCCGCGGTCGGCAGCGTGTTCCACACGAGCACCCGGTGATTGCCGGTGTCGGCGACGATGAGCCGACCACCGTCGACCCACACCCCCTCGGGGGAAAGAAGCGTCCCCGCGCCAGCGCTCGCCCCGCGATTCGGCGCGCCGCCAGCGAACGAGGCCTGACCAATGACGACCGCCGCCGCCGCGCCGGCGCGCGGATAGATCACCACGCGGTGGTTCGCGGTATCCGCGATGACGATGCGCGCATCGTCGGCGAACACCCCGGCGGGACTCGCGAGGGTCCCTGCCGACGGCGAGCCGCCCGCGTTGGGGAGCGCCACGCTCGGATCGGGCTGTCCGAGGACGCGCTTCGGCTCCTTGCCCGGCGTGAGCGGGAGCTCATGGATGACCACACGATGGCGGCTTCGCTCGGCGACGAGGAGCTCACCCTGGGAGAGGAACATCCCGCGCGGCCGGGTCGCCCCACCGCCCGTAGCCGGGAGCGAGCGATCGAAGCCGTGCCCGACGAAGGACATCTGACCGAGGACGCGTGTCGCGGCCGCGACGCTCGACGCGGAGGCCGCGAAGGACAGGACCCGATGGTTCGCCGAGTCGGCGACGAACAGATGGCTTCCGGCGATCGCGAGACCCGAGGGAGCCGCGAGCGACGCCGCACCGACACCACCGGCGTTCGTCGTCGACGAAGTCGCCGACGGCTGGCCGAGCTGGCCCGCCGCTGTGTAGGCCGCGCCGTCGTGCTCGAAGAGGTGAACGCGATTCGAGTCGGTCTCGCTCACGAACACCCGCTGTCCCGACACGACAACGCTGCGCGGGCGAAGCACGCTGGCGTCGGTCGTGGCTGGATACAGAGGAAACCCGGAAGCAGTGGAGGACTCCGGATACGCGTTCGGATTCGTGAGCGAGCTACCGTCAGGCTGCCCGAGAACCACCGACGGCACCGGCGTGCTCAGCACGTCGTCCCACCGCACCACGCGGTTGTTCTCGGTGTCCGCGACCCATAGCGTATTGCCGTCGAGCGTCACGCCGGTCGGGAAGCTGAAGCCGTCGATCGTCGGCGTGTAGCCCGTCCCGCGATTCGCGCGGACCGCCGCGAACGTCGCCTGACCGATGACCGCATCCGCCGGCTTCCCGTTCGTGATCGTCGCGAGATCGCTCCACACCAACACGCGGTGGTTCAGTCGGTCCGCGACGAAGAGGTGCGTCCCGTCGGTCGCGACCCCGGTGGGAGCGAAGAAGCCGTCCGCGTCGGCGTCGCTGTAGCCGTCGCCGTCCGCGTCGACGCGACCGCGGTTCGGCCGCCGGCCGGTGAAGTCCGCTTGACCGAGCACGTACGACGCGGGCGTGGCGGTCGCCGTCGGGACGGGCGTCCAGACGAGCACGCGATGGTTCTCGGTGTCCGCCACGACGAGGTGGTTCGCCGTCATCGCGACGCCCGCGGGGCCGGACAGCGTCGTCGCGCTCGGCTTGACCTGATCGACGTTGGGCACGAACGAGGTCGCGTCGGGTTGCCCCAGCACGACCGTCGCGCGCGCGTTCGTCGTCCCGACGTCGGCGGCCGCGTACAGGACGACGCGATTGTTCCCCCGGTCGGCCACGGCGATCGTGGTGGCGCTCGCGGCGACGTCCGCCGGGTGGCCGAGCGTCCGATCCGAGATGCCTCGATAGTCGGTCCCGCGATCGTTGACCGAGAAGCCAGCCTGACCGACGACCCTGTCCGCGGGGTCGAAGTTGAAGGCAGGCTCGTGATCGAAGACGAGCAGGCGCGACGCATCCGCGACGAACACCTTGCC
Organism: Labilithrix sp.; assembly: GCA_019637225.1. Classification (GTDB taxonomy): domain Bacteria; phylum Myxococcota_A; class Polyangia; order Polyangiales; family Polyangiaceae; genus Labilithrix. The sequence continues at coordinate 7,773 of JAHBWC010000130.1, read as the reverse complement.
GGAGGACGCGACGACCCGAGTGGTCGACGCCGCGACGCTGGACCCCGACACGGGATTCGCGGCGATGCGGTCCGGCTCGGCCTGTCCGAGGACGAAGTCGAATGCGCCGGCCGACGTCGGCATCGCGCGTTGAACTCCGATCCGCGTGCCGTACTGCCCCATCATCGCGAGCCCGCCGCTCGGGAGGCGCGCGATGCTGGTCGCCCCCTGCAGCGCGTCGCGGCGCACGCGGATCGGATACGAGGGGTCGATCGGCGCGAAGTCCGACGCGACGTTGTTCGCGAGCGACGGGAAATGGAGCGCGCCCGAAAACGCCGTCGCGACGAAGACACCAGGTCCGTCGAGCAACGCTCCCCACGGCTGATAGAGCATGCCGATGTCGCCCACCGTCGAAGACGGCTGCCCGATGACGCTGGACGCAGGCTGTCCGATCGTCGTGGGGAAGGTATGCCACGTGAGCACGCGATGGTTCAGTGTGTCGGCGATGACGAGTCGCGAGCCGTCCGAGTCGACGCCGCGAGGCGCCGAGAGGGTGGCCGCCGACACACCGCCCGCGTTTGCCGCCGACGAGACGAAATCCTGCTGCCCGAGCACGAGGTCGGCAGGCGCATAGTCCTCGCTCGGGAGGGCGTTCCAGATGAGCGTGCGATTCCCCTCGACGACCACGAGACGCGTCCCGTCCGACCAGATCGCGTTGACGCCGCCGGCGAAGGTCGACGCGGTCGTCCCGGACACGATGCGATCGAGCGTCGGCTGCCCGAGGACGCGGACGGGCTTCACGAACGGGCTCGCAGGGATACCGTCGTAGATCAGGACGCGCGGACCGCTACCGACGTAGAGGTACGTGCCGTCGAACCACGCCGCCGCGATCGACTGGAGCGACAGGTTGCGAATGAGGGAGGCCGGATCCTGCGACGACAGCGGATCGTTCGCGAACGTCGTGTCGATGCTCCACCCGCCGGGTCGAAGCGTCGCGCCGTAGGTGCCGCCCTCCGAGACCAGAGCCTCGATGAGCGGGCCGGACGTCGTGGACTCGCCGATCGCGACGCCCCCGCCCGGCTCGGCACGGAACAAGATGGCGTCCGGAATCGCGCTGTCGCCGGCGAGCGAGAGGCGCACGGGCGCTCCGACGCCGGCGGCCGGCATGGTGAGAACGCAAACGTAGGACGCAACCGTCTCGTCAACGAGCGACGCGGGGAGCGGTTCCTCGGCGACCGTCACCTTGGCTCCGGGAGCAAAGTCGCCCGGCACAGTCACCGTACAGCGCCCGGATCGACAGGTCTCCGTCGCGCCGCATCCGACAGGGGCGACGGCGGCGTCCTCGTCGGGGTCCGCGTTGGCGCCCGCGTCGGTGCCTGCCTTCAGGCCGGAGACGTCGCCGCAGGCCGTCGCGATCGTCGCGATCGGGACAACCGCGCACCCGAGGACGGAGTACCAAGCGATCCGCTTCATTCGACCCTCCCGTCGCCTGCGCGTGCAGAGCGCGCAGCAACCTCCAAGGCTACCAGCGCGGTGCGGACGCGTCACCGTGTCCGGAACGGGCGCACCCAGGCGCAAGCCGCCGAGTAGAGCAGCGCTTTCGTAAATCGCAGGTCGACCGATCCATCGGCCGCGACAGCAACGGTTTGCAAACCGTCATCGCTCTCGCGTCCGAGCCACCCCGCCAACTCACAGCGCCACCGCCGGATCCCGCGCCAGCCCCAGCAGCGCGGCCCTCGCCTCCCCCACCAGATATAGCGATCCACAAACCACGACGCCCCGCCTCCCCGCCGCGGCGCGCGCCGCGCGTAGCGCCTCGGCCACCGACGCCGCCGCGCGCCCCTCCGCGATCCCCCGAAGCGCCTCGAGCTCCGCCGCCACCCTGCCCGCCGGCGCTACGTACACGCGCGGCGCCGCCATCCCGCCGGCGATCACGCCGAGCATCTCGCGCCACGCCTTGTCCTCGAGCGCGCCGAACACCACCGCGCCCACGTCCTCTCCCGCACCGTCGAGCGCCCGAACGAGCGCGCGCGCGCCGTCCGGGTTGTGCGCGCCGTCGAGGAGCCACGGGCCGGCGAGCTCCCCCTCGCGGACCTCGACGCGCTCGAGCCGCCCCGGCCATCGCGCCTCCGCGAGCCCGCGCCTCCGCGCGTCGTCCGCGAGCCCGAGCTCCGCGCCGATCGTCCACGCGACGCGCGCGTTCTCGCGCTGGTGCGCGCCCGCGAGGCCCACGGTCACGTCGGGCGGGAGCGCCGCCGCATCCACGACGCGCGCTCCGGCCGCGATCGCCACTTCGAGCGCCGCCGCGCGGGCCTCGTCGGGCATCGCGCCGAGCACCATCGGAACGCCCGGCTTCGCGATGGCCGCCTTCTCGCGCGCGATCGCGTCGAGCGTGTCACCGAGCATCTCCTGATGATCGAGCGCGATGCCCGTGACCGCGGTGACCCGCGGCGCCGGCACGACGTTCGTCGCGTCGAGCCGCCCGCCGAGGCCCACCTCGAGCACGGCGAGCTCGACGGCCGCCGCGCGAAACGCGAGGAGCGCCGCGAACGTCGCCGTCTCGAAGAACGACAGCTCGCTCCCGACGTGAAGCGCCTCCTCGAGCGCCGACGTCAGCGTGTCGTCCGCGACGGGCTCGCCGTCGACGCGGATCCGCTCGGCGAAACGCACGAGGTGCGGCGACGTGTAGAGCCCGGTCCGTCGTCCGGACGCGCGCGCCATCGCCTCGACCATCGCGCACGTCGATCCCTTCCCGTTCGTTCCGGCGACGTGGACGACCTCGAACGCGCGCTCCGGATGCCCGGCGCGCGCGCACGCGGCGCGCATCGGCTCGAGACCGAGGCGCATCCCGAGCGGCGCACGCTCGTGGAGCGCCGCCAGCGCCGCCGCGAGCGACGCCCCGCGGGTCAAGCCGAGGCGACGCGGGGCTCGCGCGCGTCGCGCTGCAGGTGGCTGACGAGCAGGCTGATCTCGCGGCGCATCTCGAGGCGGCTCGTGATGCGGTCGATCATCCCGTGCTCGAGGAGGAACTCGCTCCGCTGGAAGCCCTCGGGGAGCGTCTGGCGGATCGTCGTCTCGATGACGCGCGGGCCGGCGAAGCCGATGAGCGCCTTCGGCTCGGCGATGTTCACGTCGCCGAGGAACGAGAAGCTCGCGGCGACGCCGCCGGTCGTGGGGTTCAAGAGCACGCTGATGAACGGGACGCCCGCGTCACGAAGGCGCTCGCGCGCGGAGACGGTCTTCGCCATCTGCATGAGGCTGAGGATCCCCTCCTGCATGCGCGCGCCGCCGGAGGCCTGCAGGAGCACGACGGGGAGCCGCAGCGACGCGCCGCGCTCGAAGAGGCGCGCGATCTTCTCGCCGACGACCGAGCCCATCGAGCCGCCCATGAAGCGGAACACGAACGCGCCGTAGGCGATCGGGACGCCGTCGATGCGGCCTCGGCCGATCTCGATGGCCTCCTTGGCGCGCGTGGACTTCTGCGAGGCGGCGACGCGCTCGGGGTACGACTTTCCGTCGGTAAACGAGAGCGGGTCCGCGGGCTCGAGGTGGCTGTCCCAGTCGTCGAGCTTGCCGTCGTCGAGAAGGAGCTCGCGCCACCGCTCCGCGAGGAGCTTGTGATGCTGGCCGCAGTGCGGGCACACCTCGAAGTTCCGCTCGAGGGTCTCGGCGGGCATGGTCTCACCGCATCCGTCGCACTTGCGGAAGACGCCCTTGCCGAAGCTGGTCTTCTCGCTCGCGTCGAGACCGCCGGGCTTCTTGTCGGGCCACTCGCTGCTCATCGACCCCCGCTTAGCACGGCGGCAGGGCGGCGGCGCGGGGGTTGGTGCGGCTCCACCCACGACGCGACGCGGCAGGCCGCGCCGGGCCGCCTCCGCGCCGAGTGCTATGCTGAGCCGCATGCGCCGAGCCCGATTCAGCCCCGATCCGAGCGATCCGCGGGCGCCTCCGCAGGAGGTCTGGGACGCGCTGAGCGAGGACGAGCGCCAGCGCGTGGTCGACGCGCTCCCCTCCGAATTCGACCTCCCCAACGCCGGCCCTCCCGAGGGCGATCCTCATCGAAAACAGAAGAGCAAGGCGCTCGAGTCGCTCGACGAGTACTTCCACCGCATCCGGCGCAGGATCTACCTCTCGTCCGAGCTGCCGGTGTACTACCCGAACGAGCCCGTCTTCGCGCCGGACCTCATCGCCGTGCGCGACGTGGAGACCCACGAGCGGATGTCGTGGGTCGTGAGCCGGGAGAAGCGAGGGATCGACCTCGCGCTCGAGATCCACCTCGCTGGAGACGCGGCCAAGGACTCCACGCGGAACGTCGAGCGCTGCGCGCGGCTCGGGATCCCGGAGTACTTCGCGTTCGACATGAAGCGCCGCCGCCTCACCGGCTGGCGGCTCCCGGCGGAGGACGCCCGCCGCTACGAGCCGATCGTTCCGCAAGCGGGCCGCTGGTGGTCGTCGATCCTCGAGCTCGACCTCGCGGTCGAGGAGGATCGGCTCCGCTTCTACCACGGGTCCGCTCCGCTCCTCGACGCGCGCGAGCTCGTCACGCGCCTCTCGACGATGGTCGACGAGGCCATCCGCCGCGCCGAGGACGAAGCCCGCCGCGCCGAGGACGAAGCCCGCCGCGCCGAGGACGAAGCCCGCCGCGCTGACCGTCTCGCCGCGAAGCTGCGGCGCCTCGGGGTCGATCCCGACGCTCCCGACGAGTGACAGGCGGACGCCTCGGCGAGGGGGCGCGAGTCCGCCGAGGCTCTGCCGCCGCACCCGGCCCGGCGGCCGCCTTTGAGGCGAGCCCGCGGTCTCGCGCCGACGCGCCGCGACCTCTTCGTGTATTCTTCCGGCCTTCGGTCGCCGCGAGGGCGGTCGTGCGGACGAAGGCGAGGAAAAGAGATCATGCCGAGCTTCGACATCGTCTCCAAGGTCCCGTGGCACGAGGTCGACAACGCCCTCGGCCAGGCGCAGAAAGAGCTCGCTCAGCGCTTCGACTTCAAGGACACGCACACCGAGCTCGAGAAGACCTCCGAGGGGCTCATGATCCGCTCGTCGAGCGAGGACCGCGCGAAGGCCGCGCTCCAGGTGCTGCAGGAGAAGCTCATCAAGCGCAAGGTGAGCCTCAAGTTCCTCGACGTGCAGGACCCGCAGCCCACCGGCAAGGGCGGCGCGCGCATCCTCGCCAAGGTCAAAGAAGGCATCGAGGGCGATCCGGCACGCAAGATCGTGGGCGGCATCAAGGAGAGCAAGATCAAGGTCCAGTCTTCGATCCAGGACGCGCAGGTGCGCGTCACCGGCAAGAACAAGGACGATCTCCAGAAGGCGATCGCGCTCGTGCGGGGCATGGATCTCGACATCGAGCTGTCGTTCGTGAACTTTCGCGACTGACATCGCGACGAGAAGTCATCGAGAAACGAGCAGGACGAGGATCATGGCAGACGCGGCAACGACCCGAGGCGCGCGCACGAAGAAGACCACCGGCGGCGCGTCGACCAAGACGGCGAAGTCCAACGGCGCCACGTCGACAGCCAACGGCGCGTCGGCGAAGCCCGCCGCGCCCCCCACCCGTCACCTCTTCGGGACCGACGGCATCCGCGGCACCGCCAACGAGTGGCCGATCACGCCGGAGCTCGCGCTCGGCCTCGGCAAGGCCGTCGCCCACGTCGCGGGCCGGAGCACGCCGAAGGCGCACGTCCCGCGCATCCTCATCGGCAAGGACACGCGCCTGTCGGGCTACATGATCGAGCAGGCGATCGCCGCCGGCATCTGCTCGATGGGCGCGCGCGTCATCCTCTGCGGGCCGATCCCGACGCCCGCCGTGGCGCAGCTGACCGTGAGCATGCGCGCCGACGCGGGCATCGTCATCAGCGCGAGCCACAACCCCTACCAGGACAACGGCATCAAGATCTTCGGCGCGGACGGCTTCAAGCTCGCCGACGCGATGGAGGCCGAGATCGAGCAGCTCATGTCGAACGACGCGCTGCTCGGCCTGCGCCCGACGGGGCCGGGCATCGGCAAGGCGTCACGCCTCGACGACGCCGGCGGCCGCTACGTGGTCTTCGCGAAGACGACATTCCCGCGCGGCCTCACGCTCGACGGCGTCCGCATCGTCGTCGACGGCGCGCACGGCGCCGCGTACAAGGTCGCGCCGCTCGTGTTCTCCGAGCTCGGCGCGAGCGTCACGTCGATCGGCGTGAAGCCGAACGGCGTGAACATCAACAAGGACGCGGGCGCGCTGCACCCGGACAAGGTCCGCGCCGAGGTCGTCAAGCAAGGCGCGCAGATCGGCATCGCGCTCGACGGCGACGCCGACCGCCTCATCGTCATCGACGAGAAGGGGCAGATCGTCGACGGCGACGTCGTCATGGCGATGTGCGCGGCGCGGATGATGGACGACGGACAGCTCGCGAAGCGCACGCTCGTCGCCACGGTCATGAGCAACCTCGGGCTCGAGCGCGCGATGCAGCGCCGCGGCGGCGCGCTCGTGCGCACGCAGGTCGGCGACCGCTACGTCGTCGAGGCGATGCGCAAGCACGGCTACAACCTCGGCGGCGAGCAGTCCGGCCACCTCATCTTCCTCGACCACGCGTCGACGGGCGACGGCATCGTCGCCGCGCTCCAGGTGCTCGCCATCATGGTGCGCACGGGCCGCCCGCTCTCGGAGCTCGCGCAGGAGGCGATGGAGCGCGTCCCGCAGGTCCTCGAGAACGTGACGCTCCCCAAGCGCCTGCCGCTCGAGAAGATGAAGCAGCTCGCCGCGGGCACCGCGAAGGTGAAGGACGCGCTCGGCGACGGTGGCCGCGTCCTCATCCGCTGGAGCGGCACCGAGCCGAAGCTCCGCATCATGCTCGAGGGCCCGAACGAGGACCGCCTCCGCAAGTGGTCCAAGGACCTCGCCGCCGCGGCCCAGAAGGACGCGCGCGCCTGAATCGACCGCGGGCGGCTGCTAGGCTGCGGTCATGGCCGCCGCCTCGCTCTTCCCGGTCCAGGCGCCCTCCACCTCGGAGGAGCCGCGGGTCCTCCTCTGGGGCGTTCCGTGGGCCGCCTACGTCGTGCTGCGCGACGCGATCGAGGGCGCTGGCGTGCGGATGACGTACCTGGAGGGGCGGCTCGAGATCATGCGTCCTTCGCGAGATCACGAGGTGAGCAAGAAGCAGATCGCGCGGCTCTTCGAGCTCTTCTGCCTCGAGCGCGACATCCCGCTGTACGGCTTCGGCTCGATGACGTTCCGGAAGGAAGAGAAGCAGCGCGGCCTCGAGCCCGACGAGTGCTACTGCCGCGGCGCGGAGCGCGACGTGCCGGACGTCTCCCTCGAGGTCGTCATGACCCACGGGACGATCGACAAGCTCGACGTCTACCGAGGCCTCGGCGTGCGCGAGATCTGGGTCTACGAGGCAGGCGCCTTCCGCGTCCTCGTGCTGCGCGGCGACACGTACGAAGCCACGACGGCGAGCGAGACCTTCCCCGAGGTCGATCTCGCGCGCATCGCGCACTACGCGACCGACAAGGATCAGCCGTCCGCGCTCCGCTCGTTCCGCGACGAGCTCCGAAGCCGCAGGAGCATGTAGCGGCGTGTAGCGTGTCGCGCATAGTCGCGACCGCGACCGGGACCGCAACCGCGATCCCGACCCCGTCCGCGACCCCGACCCCGACCCCGACCCCGACCCCGACCCCGACCCCGACCCCGCCCGCGACCCCGAAGGGCCGCGGGCGAGAGCGGCTTCAGCGGATGAAGCCTGTAAGGAGGGCGACGACGCGGCTGCCGACGACGACGCACCGCTCCGCCGCTTGTTGCGTGGTGTCGCC
>JAHBWC010000013.1 GCA_019637225.1 Labilithrix sp. | reverse complement strand
CCGACTTCGCCGAGATCGATGGCCTGGGACCTCGAAGGGTCGCCGAGTTCCTCCACGGTGGCGCCCACGAAGAACTTCAAGCGGACGTTCGCGGCCTCGTCCTGGACCTCACCGGGCGCTGCAGGAGCACTCCGAAGGCGCGAGGTTAGCTTGCGTGAATTGGCAAACTTGCTCAACCGAGCAAGCACGGCGATTCGGCAAGCTCGTCGCCGAGCCCAGGGGCGGTCGCAAGGCGTCATTCGATGCCTGCGAGGCGCCGACATCGTCATGAGCGGTCGCCGAGCTCAACCCTGCGGAAGGCGGGCGTCGCAACGGAAGGAGTGACCGCCCCGCCCGTCGGGTCCCAGGCTCCATTCGCCGACGACGCGGAGGTCGTCGCCGTAGAGGCTGGCGCGCCGCGCGAGGAGCGTCTCGAAGATCGCCCCCAGCGCGGGAGGCATCCCGGGCCCACGCATCTTCGCGCGTGCCTCGGCGAGGTATTCGGGCTTGCCCCAGCGGGGCGTGGCCATCGCGTGGAAGTTCCAGACTCCGACGGCCAAGTCGAGCGCACGCCGAGCCTCGGCGAGCTCCGGCTGTGCGCCGAGCGGATCGAGAATGGGCTGCGCGAACTCCAGGATGGTCTCCGAAATCTTCCGATCGGGGACGCCGGGGACGGCCGCTCCGTCCAACGGAAAGGCGCCGGGCAGCCCGAGCTCGCGCCGAACGGCATCGAGGTCGAGGAACGCATTTCCAGTCGGCATCCCCCGCAGCTCTTGGTCCTGGAGCCAGCGCTCGACGCGACCACGACCGTCCTCGTCGGTCACGAGGTCGCGAGGATGACCGCCCAACATGGGCACGTCCTCGTCGAGCGCGCGGCGAACGCCGTCGATGACGACGCGATCCATGTCGATCTCTCCGGCTGCGACCCGAGACGATCCGAAGACGAGGCGCCGCGACTCGGGCGTTTCGACCGCGACGGCGCCCGGCATCTGCTCCCACGGGCGAACGACGTTCACGCATGACGGAACGAGCCGGGCTCCGGCCAGCGCTTCGAGCCGCGCGCACACTGCCTCGAAGCGCGCCACGGACGTGGTCGTTACGCGGATCGCGCCGAGCTCCGGCGGCTCGATGAACGCGACGTGCTCGCCGGCGATGACTCCACGCTCCTTTGGCTCGCGCATCCACGCGAAACCGTCGCCGGCGGCGAAGTCGTCGGCGCGGTCGAGCGCGGAGCAGAGCGTTCGTTCGACGTCCGGCGCGAGCGGGATCGTCGCCTCGTGGAGCTCGAAGCGATCGCCGTCGGAATCGACGAGATAGAGCGGACGACTCCGCTCCTCACTCTCCTCCGCAGACGGCGCGATCATTCCGTGCAGCACCGCATGAGCCAGCGCCCCCCATCGCGTCAGACCATGCGTCGGGTTCGCTGGATCGATGCGCTCGTCGACGTCGAGCTCTTCGAGGAGCGCGTTCAGCTTCGCGAGCCATGCTTCGACCGCGACGTTGCGGAGCCACGCGTGCCCGAGCATCGTGGACGCCGGATAGAGCGTGCCGTCCGACATCGGCGTGAGGTAGGCGAAGAAGCGCATCCACCGCGTGGCCCTCGTGGCCACGACGCCGAGCCGAACGCGAAGGGTCTCGCCGGTGAGGAGATCGCGGCAAATGCCGACGGCCCCGACGACGGAGAGTACCTCGAAGAGCACGGCGCGCGTCTCGGCGAGCGCGGCGAACGCAGCATCCTTCGGCCGGCGTTTGCGCATGAGGTCGACGCCGCGCGTGCCGTTCGCGAGCGGCCGGAAGAGCGCCGTCCAGACGGACGGCAGCGACGTCTCGTGCTCGGGCGGGAGCACGTCGTCCTCGAGACCGAGCGCCAGGAGAAACTGTTCCAGCGCGACCTCCCCCTCCGGCAGCTCGCCGTCCTGAGCGAGCGCCGAGAACGCCGCGCCGATGGCGTCGGCGATCTCGAGCTCGTCCTCGCGCTTCTCGTCCGCGTCGCCGTCGTCAGCGTCTCCGTCGTCGACGTCGGTACCGACGTCGAAGCCGTGCTCCCCTACCGCGCGGCGCAGCGCACCGAGAATCCTCACGACGTCGTCGTCGGGCCCCGGCACGTAGAACGGTCGCTCGCGCGCCGCGAGCGGCGTGGGTTTCAGCGAGGAAGGAGCGGGGCCGACGAGGCGCGCGTCGAAGTCGCGGCTCGGACGAAGCCCGAGCCGTGCCGCGTACGCGACCGCGGCGAACACGACGGATTGCGCGTCCTCGGGAGAAGCCGACTCCATCCCATCGTCATGCGCCCGGCCGACGCGGGTCACGGTTTCGAGGAGCTCGCGCCGGGTGAAGGGCCCGACGGTGAACGCATTCTTCACGCCGAAGCACGTGCGATCGACGAGCATGACGTGCGCGACGTACAGGCTGCCCAGGTCACGACTGATCACGACGCTCACGAGCTCGGGCGGCAGCCCGTCGTCGCGCCACGAGCGACTGAGCCAGCACGGCCCAAACGGCTTCGTCGCTGCCTTGGCGAGGGAGAAGCCGGAGTCCGCGCGCGCCGACGTGCGCGCCTGGGCGCGAGCCTTCTTCTTCTTGGCGAGCTTCTGATCACGTCGCATGTGGCGTACGTGCACGAGTCATTCGCGCGGCGCAAGAGCGCCGTCTGGGGACAAGCTGTAGGTACCTTGTGGGGTGGAACGTGCTCACGCAGAAGTCGATGCATCTCGACGTCGTCGGTCAGAAACGGGGCATCGCGGCTCGACTCCCGCCCTCGCATCTTCTTCGGTCACCACCTCGCGCGCGACCGACCGTGCCCACGTCTCGGAACCCGACCCGGTGGCGCCGCCGATCCGGGCGCTCGGCGCTCATCGAGCCGAAGATCGACGGCATCGCGGGCGAACGAGCTCCTCGGCAGAGGTCGCGATCGGCAGAACGAGCTCGCGCGCGTCGTAGCCCGTGGATGTCGAGCGTGACGCCGGTCTTGATGAAGTCCGTTGATTCGCCCGACGGTCAACACGATGATGCCCGAGTGGTCCGTCGGTGCGCACATCGGGATGACGGTGGACCTGCTCGCCACCGCGCGCGGGACTCGCATCACCGTGGCGCAGCGGGCCGCCGAACCGGAGCCGATTCGGCACCGTGCGCCATCGGAGACTCGCAGCGATCGGTCGGAGCCAGACGGCGCGTCTCGTCGCGTATCTCGAACGGAGGACACCATGGGACTCTTGACCTTCAGCATCAACGTCACCCTCGACGGCTGCGTCGACCACCAGGAGGGAATCGCCGACGACGAGACACACGCCTTCTTCACCCGCCTCATGGACGAGGGCGGGGCGATGCTGTGGGGCCGCGTCACCTACGAGATGATGGAGAGCTACTGGCCGGCGGTCGCCCGCGGCGACGAGGACGCGCCGCCGGCGATCCGCGAGTGGGCGGTCAAGCTGGAGGCCAAGCCGAAGTACGTGGTGTCGTCGACGCGAAACGACTTCTCGTGGACCAACAGCCACCACATCACCGGCGACCTACGCGCGGGCGTGCAGAAGCTCAAGGACGCGACCCCGGCCGGCGTGCTCCTCGGTAGCGGCAAGCTCGCGACCGAGCTCGACCGGCTCGATCTGATCGACGAGTACAACTTCCTCGTCCACCCCAGGATCACCGGCCACGGCCCAACCCTGTACCAGGGCGGGCTGCCCAGCACGCGACGGCTCGAGCTGGTCTCGGCGAAGCCGCTCCGCTGCGGCGCGGTCGCGATGCACTACCGGCGCGCGCGCTGATTCAGAGCAGCCCCATTGCGCCCAACTCGCGGGCCAGCGCGCTTCTCGGCGCTGACGCTCTCGGCTGCATCGAGCACCTGCTCGTTCGCCCGTCATGCGTCGATCGGTCTGCCGGGCTTCAGCTTCATGGTCTTGGCGACCGTCGCATATCCAGCTTCACCGCGAGCGAGCGCGTCTTGGCTCGTATGCACCGAGTAGTGGCCTGTCACGAGTGGGAACGGATGCTTCGTCGCGGATGCGATCACGAATTCGACGTCACCTTGTGCGACGAGCTCAATCGGGGCGGAGCCTTCCTCGAAGACGGCCATTTCGCGGTGCAGTGATTGCCCATCCACACGCAAGCCACCGGTGGCCACAGCGAGCCAAGCAACGTCGTGGCCGTGAGAGGGGTAGTACGTCCAGCGATCGCCGTCCCGCAGCTCGACGCTCAGGTACGTGACCGGCTCGCGGTACGGAATCGGGCTCTCCATCTCTCGGTATGTCCCGAGCAGCAGGCGTGTGTCGCCCTCCCGCGGAACGGAGCCATCGTCGACGTAGTCGCTGAATGCGCTCGCGAGCTCGAGGGCCGGCGGCAAGGCGATCCAGAGCTGGAATCCACGCAGCGATTCGCTGCCGGACGGCCCGCCACCGTGCCAGACGCCGCCGCCCGCCTGCATCCACTCGATGCTTCGCGGGCTGAGTGTTCCGGACTTCCCGGTGGAGTCGGCGTAGTCCACCGAGCCCTGCAGCAGGGTCGTGTGAGTCGCGATGCCAGAGTGCGGATGCACCGGGAGCCCAGACGTCACCGCGCTCGGGAACTCGAAGTAGTCGAGGAAAACGAACGGCTTCACGAGCTCGCCGATGTCGCCGGGGCTCATCAGGCGCGTGATCGGGCCCTGTCGATGTCCCGTCGTGCGATGCGCGATGCGACGGACCGTCGGCGGTGAAATGCGAGAACTGGTCGTCATGATTCTCCTGTTCGTCCTCGAGTCTCCGAGTGCTTGCCGTGGGCTTAGCCCATCGCGGAGAGCCAGTCGCCGAGAAGCTCGGCTCCGACGCCGCCCCAGTTTTCGCCGGCTAGGTCGTTCGCGTCAGCGGGCCTTCGCGTAGGGGTAAATCAACTCGCCGGACGCCCAGTCACTCGGCGCGACGACCACCTGCGTGCGCGGGTCCTTGAACTGTTCGACGCCGTGACCACTCACGTTTTGGAACTGGACCTGGAGGACGCGAGACTCCGCCCACTCGCCGTGGCGTCCGAAGGCGACGTCGCCAACCACCGTCTTGAACGTCTTGCGCCGCGTGTACTCCGCGAGCTTCTCGTCCTCGAGCCCGCCCGTTGCTGTGATGGCCTGCTCGACGACCTGCATCTGGGCGTAGGCCATCGGCGCCGTGTAGTAGCCGAGGGCATCGACGCCCTCCTTCAGGGCACGCGACTGGTACGCCGTCATGAACTCTCGCGCGCCGTCGAACATCATCTTGGGGACGGGCAGCCAGTATTCGTAATTGACGAACCCGTTGAGCAGCGGACCGAGCGTCGTCTTCACGACTGCGCTCTGCGGCCCGATCATCGAACCGCCCACGAGCCTGGGCGCGTACCCACGTCCCGTGATCGCCCGAACGACCCCGATCGAGTCGTCGAGGTAGGAGCAGATGAAGAGCACGTCCGGCGCGAGAGCTTCGAGCTTTCGAATGATCGGCGCGAAGTCCTCGGTAGAGAGCGGGTAGAGCTCCTCGGCGACGATGTGCAGACCGTACCGCCTGGCGTTCTCTTGTCCGCCGAGGACCGGGTTCTTCGCGAACTCCGCGTCCGCTGCGAGGAGCGCGACGGTCTGAGGCCTGGGCTGCTGCGCCGCCGCGAGCTCGAAGACCCCCTCCGTGAGCGCTGCGTTCGGGTTCTGCCCCGTCGGGATCATGACGAAGTAGTTCGGGTAGTCGAGCTGCGAATTGACCCCCAGACCCATGAGCCCGACGAAGAAGCGCCTCCGCTCCATGACGATGGGCATCGCGGGCAGCAGCGTGTTGGTGCCGTAGCCACCGATGATCAGGTCGACCTTGTCGACGTCGAGAAGCCGAGCATAGATTCCCGGCACCAGCGACGCGTTGGTCTGATCGTCGATCGCGACCATCTGCACGCGGCGCCCGAGAAGGCCGCCCCTGCGGTTGACGTCCTCCTCCCAGATCTCGTGCGCCAAGCGAGCCGACTGACCGTTGGCCCCCAGCGGACCCGACAGCGAGATGCTGTAGCCGATCTTCAGCGGCGCGCTGGAGGGACTCGGCGATGGCTTGGCCATGATTCGATGCCTTTCAGTGATGGCGTCAACGGCGAGGTACCCCTCGTCGTGCGATCACCGCGACCGCGGCGACGAGCGGTGGCTCGGACGCGGTGTGCCGCAGCGATCGCACGAAGAGAGGCGAGGACGCGGCTCTACTTCCGACCTGCGCTCAGCAGCTGCATCTCCCATGCGAGGGCGATTCCGGAGCCGCCGCCGTGCTCGCTGATGGCTGCCGCCATTCCGGGCACGGTCTTCTCACGGGCCCAGTCGCGCTGCCATTCGCCAGCGACGGCCATCCACGTCATCGGAACCGCTCCGGCCTGCACCATCCGGCGAACGGCCATGTCGTGAGCCTCGGCAGTGACGCCGCCCGATGCGTCGGTCACTGCGAACACGTCGTACCCTTCGCCGAGCGCCTGGATGACCGGCATGGCCAGGCAGATCTCCGTGTAGAGCGCAGCGATGACGAGCTGCCTGCGACCGCTCTTCTTCACGACGTCGACGACGTTCTTGTCCTCCCACGTGTTGATGAAGGTGCGATCGATCGGCTTCTGGTCCGGGAAGACGTCCTGGAGCGCCTTGATCAGGTAGCCGCCACGCTGCTCGAGCACCGTCGTCAGGATCGTGGGGACGTTGAAGGCCTTGGCCATCTTCGCGAGCGCCACCACGTTGTTCTGGATCAGGCCCGGGTCGTGGCTGTGGAGATTCGCGAACTGATACGGCTGATGGTCGATGAGGATGACGATGCTCTTCTCGGGGGTCAGCAGGGCGTCGAGACCGGTCTTGGCGGGAGCGGCGGTGGTCATGGGAGATTTCCTCTTGTTGGGCGCGAACTGTTGGGCGCGAACGACGTTGCGAGCTCAATGGACGAGCGGCGCCACAGCGGGATCGGAGTGGTCCGCGCGAACCCCGTCGATCCTTCTGGCTCCCGACTCGCGCGCCACGGTCGCCGAGTTGGTCCGGCGTGGCGGCGTGAGTTGGCGTTTCCGCGGTGGTGTTGCCTGCAAGCGAATCTGCGCCCTACGCGCGAAGACGACTAGAGCCGTTCCTTGGAATGATTGTCTGCCCACGCGTACAATCGTGATCGATGCCGACGGATCTCAACGCGCTTCAGGTGTTCGTGAAGGTGGTTCAGACGGGCAGCTTCACGGGGGCCGCTCGAACCCTCGGCATGCCCAAGTCGACCGTCAGCCAGCGAATCTCCGAGCTAGAGGAACGTCTGGGCGCGCGGCTGCTTCAGCGCACGACACGGCGGTTGAGCATCACCGACCAAGGTCGCGTCTACTACGATCACTGCGCGCGCATCTTCACGGAGATCGAAGAGGCCGACCGCGCCGTCACGAGCTTGCAGGAGACGCCTCGCGGCTTGCTGCGCATCACCGTGCCGGCGAGCACGCAGTTTCTGGGTCCCGTCCTCACCGACTTTCTCGGACGGTGCGGCGGGGTCCAGCTCGACGTGCTCTGCACCGACCGGTTCGTGAATCTGGTCGAGGAGTCGTTCGACATCGCGATTCGCGCTGGCGCGCTGTCCGACTCGACGCTCATAGCGCGCAGCCTTGGCACGTTGCATTTTCTTCCGGTCGCGAGCCCACGGTACCTGAAGAAGCATGGTCGTCCGCGCTCGCCTCGCGATCTCGCGAAGCACCGATGCTTGGTGTTCAGCGTCGGATCGCACCCTCGAGTGTGGCGTTTGAGCCATGGAGACGAGACGCGTGAGGTCACGTTGACGCCAGCTCTTGCGGTCAACGACCTGGACATCCTCCACAACGCGGTCGTCGGTGGCATCGGCATCGCGATTCTGCCCGCGTACCGCTGCGTCGACGACCTCGAGGCCAAGCACTTGGAGCGCGTTCTTCCCGATTGGGAGGCGCCGGCCGAGCCCATACACGCCCTTTATCCGAGCGGTCGTCATCTCTCGCCCAAGGTGAAAGCGATGCTCGACCATCTCCAGAAGATGAAGCCCTCGCCTTGGGCGCCCGTCCCCCCTTCAGGCGTGGAGGCGCGCCGTCGGGCGCCGCGCTCGCGGCGGTGACGCCGACGGCCGTTGCGCTGCCGAGCCGTCCCGAGCGCAGCGTGAAGCCGGCCGGCTCACATCAGCGTGTCTTGCCGGTACTTCGCGACGAGCGCGTCGCGCGTGTCGACGCCCAGCTTCGCGAAGGCGCGCGCGACGAGGACCCGGACCGTCGAAGGTGACAGGCCCAGCTCGTAGGCGGCCTCCTTGTTGGTCTGTCCCATCGACAAGCACGCGACCACCTGTCGCTCGCGCTCCGAGAGACGCGACATTGGTTTCGTCGCCATCGCGTTGACGCGCGCGACGATGTAGCGCTCCCCGTCCTTCCGAAACTCGTCCACGAGCGTCCAGCGCGCGCGCACCATCGCTTTCCACGAAACGAGCGAGCGCTCCGGCTCGTCGCGATACTCCGTCCGCGCGCGTACGATGCCCAGCGCCGCGTCGTGCAGCGCGTCGCGCTCCGGCTCCGCGGCCCGCTCCAGATGCTCGATCTTTCCTGCCGGAGTCAGGATCGCTTCCGCCTCTGCCGGACCGCCCTCCTTCGCGGAGGTCTCGCGCGCTGCGAGGCGAAGGCGCAGCCGGAGACTCGACCTCAGGTGCGCCGCCACACGATCCCAACGTTCGCGCTCGGTCCCTGCCAGCGTGGACAGCTGAGGGAGCGGCGCGCCAATCCAACAACCGACCCCGATCGGATCGATCGCGTTCACGACCATGATGTCGCGAATCCCCGCCGGATGAAGGACACCTCGCACGCCCGGGAGGTTCGCGTAGCCCGGCGTCTCGCTCGCCATCATCGCCGCGCGCGCGATCCACGAGTCGCGCACGAAGGAGTCGTTGGACTCGTGGTTCAGCATCGCGATGCCGGCTTCGTCGACCGGGCAGCCCTCGACCAGAAGGTTCTTCACCCGGAAGGGGCGATCGTTCGTGTCATAGACGTAAGCCGCGATCCCCAGCCCTGCGTCGACCGACGGCCTGATCGCGTCGATGAGCCCCTGCAGCCATTCTCGCTCGGGACGGTCGACCGCGTACGCCGCTTCGAGAACGCTGACCAGATCCGGACCCCCTCGCGACCCCATCGTACAGCGTGTAAGGATAGCGCACCGGCATGGCGCCGAGAAGGCGGCGTCCCTCGCTGACGGGTGCCAGGCCTGGTCCCGTCGTGTCGACCGCGTGCGTGAGAGCTCCAGGCTCACCGGGAAGCGGATCTTGCTCCGATCCGTGGTCGTGTCGTCGGCGAGGCGAAGAGCGAGCTTCGGCTTCGCGTGCGAGGCGGAAGCGCGGCGCTTACAAGCGTGACGTAAGCACCTCCGCGATTTCGACCATGCGGGCGGTGAGTATCATCCGCCGGATGGGGAAGCGCAGGACGGATGCCGGCATCCACGTGACGACGGCGAGCATCGGTCTCTCGCGCGACGATCGCCCTCGGCGCGATGGTGATGCCAATGGCGAACACCGGCGCGGCCCGCGCCGATCGCCGGCGGCGACGAGGACGCCGCGAGCGGTGGGGCACTTCATCGGTTCGACGCGCGCGATGCGCGTGGGAGCACTTCTCGTTGGTCTCTTCGGTCTCGCGGTGGCGATGTCCGCCGACGCCGCGCCGATCACGCCGACCGCCATGGCCCAACCGAAGAAGGTCGTGACGAACGCGCGACCGAAGTGCGAGTGGACCGGGACGCTCCCGGCGCTCCCCGCCGCGTGCGCGGGCACGGCGCCGACCCTCGCGCAGTGCCTCGATCCGACGTTCCTCGCGGGAGCGTGCGGCAAGACCGAGGCGATCCAGAAGAGCTACTGCACGAAGCTACTCTTCGACGACTATTGCAGGGGCGGCGCAAAGGAAGAGGAGCTCGTCTTCCCCGCCGCGGCGCCGAAGTTTGCGACGCCGCACGCCTTGAGCCCCGCGACACCGACCGCGCTTCACATCCCGCCCGGCACGGCGATGGGCGGCCGGCAGGTGCCGTACCTCGGCCTCACGAACACGAGGCCCGTGCCGGCGTCGAAGCCGCCCGCGCCGCCACCGAACGGCGCGACCGCCCTCTCGTCGGGCGTCGGCGGAATGAACATCGTGCTCTCGGGCTCCGGCTCCGGAACGTTCGGCACGATCAGCGTCGGGCAATGGCTCCCGAAGATGAACAAGAGTCGCGGGAGCATCTTCGGCATTCACCAGGGGCTCGTGCTCTCGGGTGGGAGCTCCACGCCGCAGGTCGAGCAGGCCACGAACGACCTCTTCAGCCAGTTCACCGTCGAGGGCCTGTGGGTCGGGAACGGGCAACCGACCGCGGCGAACATGGCCATCAACTCCTGCGCCGAGTACGCGTACCAGCGTTGGTACGACTACTTGCGGTTCAGGTACGCCGCGAAGCAACTCTCACGCGACTACCGGGGCATCTTCGCGCTCGCGACCGATCCCGGCTCGCCGGTGAACCTCGAGAAGGCGACGCTGACGCAGTTCGGCGGCGCCACGATGCCCTCCGCGTGGCCGCGGCCGAACGTTACCTACGATCACACCCGCGTACTCCCGCGCAACCCGTTCTTCCTGCCGCCCACGATCGTGACGAACGCGGGCAACGAGGCGAAAGCGACGGAGGTCCTCACGCGGGTCACGAAGTACGGGGACGGCCACAAGAGGTACATGAGCGCGCCGGGGGGCACGCGCTTCAACCTCCACAAGGTCCTCAAGCAGCAGATCGAGTCGCGCTACCGCCTCTCGGACGATCAGTATGCCGAGCGCCAGGCGCGACAGGACCGCTACCTGGAGCTGATCCTCTCGAGGGACTCGATCCAGGATCAGCTCGTCTGCGCGCGAATCCCGCACGCCTGCTGCAGCGCCCCGCCGACGAACACGCCAAACCAGCTCCACGAGCTCTTGATGAAGATCCAGGGTTGGGCGGTCATCAATCCGGATCCGACGAGGTTCGCGGGGTGGGGCGTCGACGTCGGCAGTCCGCAAGTCTACGACTCGTGGATCGGCGTCGAACAGGGCCTCGTCGCGGGCGCGGTGCGAGGGCTGAAAGGCAGCCCCTCCGGGCTCACCGGCAAGGTTCGCCTCCCCACCGCTCAGGGAGCACAGTTCAAGCAGAAGGCGGCGGGCGGTCAGGCATCTCAGTACTCGCAGACGGCCCCGGCGATGACGAAGGGCATCGGCGGCAGGTCGACGTACACGAGCGCGCAGGTCACGACGGGCCTCGGCGGGCAGACGTGCGAGGCGGCCTGGGCGGCGAAGAGGCCCTCCCTCGAAGCGGCGATGGACGCCGTCGCCAGGCAGCTCACCGATCTCGTGATCAAGGAGTACGACCTCGGCGCGGAGGGCTGCTTGGCCGAGCCCGTCGGAAACGACCTCGGCAACAGCTGCGACTGGTCCTACGAGAAGTTCTCCCGCTTCGCGATGTCGTACTTCGACGCGGAGGTGCAGACGGACTTCGACAAGTGCAACACCGCGACGCAGGGCGCCTTCGCCACGCTGAAGGACCCGACGAAGCAGACGTTCATCTACCCGTGCGAGCTGCGTCACGACTTCTCGGCGGACCAGCACGACGTCTCGCTCTACATCGAGGCGACGCCGCAGAAGGGCCAGCGCTTCGCGTGTGAAGGCAAGCGCGCCGATCGAGACGTCGAGAGCTACCTCCGCGCGAACGCCGAGAAGGTCAGGCAAATCCCGATCAAGTCCCAGGGCGTCGTCGGCGAATCGTCCGGTGACAAGTGGACGATCGGAGACAGCTCGACGTTCGGAGCGTTCCTCGAGTTCAACCTCGGCTGGGAGCTGAAGAACGGCGGGGCCCAGATGGACGACGGCGCGTGGTGCAAGCCCGTCGGCTCGTCGACCTTGAGAGGGTCCGCCGGGTTCCACTTCTTCGGCTCCCCCATCGAGGTCATCGACGGCAACGCGACCGCAGAGACGACCGGCGACGGCGTCTGGTACACGGCGGTGGGGCGCTACAGGGACTTCGAGCACCCGACGCGCTGGGTCGCGCTCTTCGAGAAGCGTGACCGCGTCCGAGGCACCACGCCGGCGCTCCAGATTCCGGCTCCCGTCGCCTTCCTCGGCGGGGCGCGCGCGGATTTCTGGACGATGGTTGGCCCCGTCGCGCTCCACGTCTTCTTCGGCGGTAGCGCGATCGCCGGCGCCGTGATGAAGGAGTTCGGGACCGTCAACGGTCCCGCCGCCTGCGCGGACCGGACGAAGGCGAGCGAGGGCGTGACCTACGGCTTCCAGAGCGGCGCTCAGTTCGAGCCGTTCGCGCGCGCCGACGCGTTCGGCGACGCGTCGCTCGACGTCGGCGTCGCCGCCGCCGGCCTCCGCGTCGATCTCCTCCTCGTCCGGCTCGGGCTGCCGACGGGCGCGATGGTGACCATCCCCACCGGCGGTCAAGCGTCCATGCTGTCGGGGAGCAACCTCTCCGTCGAGGCTCTGTCGGGACGCGTATCGGCCTACGTCCGCGTCGGCGCGCCTCCGCTGGCGGCGACCTACGAGGCGACGCTCTTCGGGTGGGACGGCATCCACGAGTCCGTGAAGCTCTGGGGCTCGGACGCGACCGCGCCCGTCAAGCTGTTGAGGTGGGCCTCGGACAGGAACGTCGACACGGCCCAGATCCGGTGCATCGCGGGGCAGAACCCGACGATCGCACTCCAGCGTCCGTACTGCTTGAAGCACGTCGTGGACACCAGCAAGACGTGCTCCCCCTACCCCGAAGAGACCTACTGCAACTCGGCCATCAGGCCGTACAAGCTCCGCGGGACGCCCTGATCGGATCCATGACCCGCCAGCGGCTGCGCGTCCTGGTCGCCGTCGTCGCGCTCGCCCTCGTCGGCGCGGCGCTCGCGCGAGCGCGGTCGGGCTCGGTCGAAGGCGGGGAGCCGCGTACGACCCTGGAATGGCCCGCGGGAAAGGAAGAAGTCTACGCGCTCACCTGGACCACGACGACGTCGTCCAGGGTGATGATGGCTGCCGCGACGCCGACGGAAGGTGGCGGCGGCAGCATCGAGACCAAGGTCGCCCTCGACGGCGATCTGGTCGTCTCGTCGTACGGCCGCGAAGGCGACGAGGTCGTCCTCGGGGCTCGCTTCGAGCACCTCACGCGCGCGGAGGTCAACGCCCTCGGAAAGCCGCTGCTCCCGTCGATGGATGTCGCGCGCGAGGTCCTGGAAGGGAGATCGGTCGAGATCGTCGTCAAGCCGAGCGGCGAGATCTCGCGCGTGCGGTTTCGGCCGGCCGACCCGGCGCTGTTTCGCTACCTGATGCACGCCGTCGTGACCGAGCTCGGCGTGCGGGTGATCGCTCCGGGAGCCTCGGCGTCGGCCGATCTCGACGGGCCGAGCGGACGGGGGCCCGTTCGCTTCGCGCGCGATCCAGGGCAACCGCGCCTGATCACCCGGACGAGAGAGAGGTACGACGTGCTCGGGGCTTGGCCGGTCGGGGAGCCGCCCCCGCAGACGCTCGAGAGCAAAGGGCACGTCGCGATCGATCCCGAAGACGGAACGCTCGCTGAGGTGGTCGAGACGGAGAAGCTCGAGGCGGCGCGTTCCCCCGAGCAGAAGGACATCACGTCGAGCACCTCGTTCTCGCTGAAGAAGAAGGCGACCCGCGACTTCGACGTGACGACGGCGCGCGCGGGCTTCGCCGACGTTCCGCTGTCGCCGCTCGCGGCCGACGCCGGTGAGACGGAGGAAGCCAGGCGCGCGAGGCTCGAGCAGCGAACCGTGGGCGTGACGATCGAGAGCATCGTCGACGACATCCGTCTCGCTGCTGCGGTCCCCAAGGGAGGAAGCACCCGCTGGGGATGGGTCGCGATGGGCTACCTCGAGCTCCACCCCGACAAGTGCGACGAGCTCGTCGATCGGATGAAGGAGCTCGACGTCGACGCTCAGGCGCTCACGATCGACGTCCTCTCCTCCACGGGGCACGAAGCGGCGCAGGCCGCCGCGATGCGGGCGTTCGATCCGGACGCGCGCATCCTTCGAAGAGGGAGCCCCGAGGAGGCGATCCTCTTCATGCGCCTCGGGTTCTTCTCGCAGCCGACGAGGGGGCTCACCGACTTCGTCGCCGCGCGCTACGCGAAGGCGAAGGAGGAAGACGACACACCGATGCGCCGCGCGTCGGCGATCGCGCTCGGCGATCTGATCTCGGCGGTGGCCAAGACCGACCGCCTGTACGCGAGAGAGCTCGATGACGCGCTGGTGCTCGATCTCTACGCCGCGAAGAGCTTCCGGGATCGCGTGATTCTGATCCAGGCGCTCGGAAACGCCGCGCTCGAAGAGGACGCGCTCGCGATCCGCCTCCAGAGCCACGATCCGGAGCACGACGTCCGCGTGGCGGTCGCCGGCGCGCTTCGGCGCTTCGACTCGCCGGAGGTGCGCCGGACGCTCATCGAGCTGATCGGCGACGAGCGTCTGGGCGTGCAGCTCCAGGCGCTCGCGTCCCTCGATCGGAAGAACGTCAGCGAGCAAGAGCTCCAGGCGCTCCTCGGCTACGTCGAGAAGAAGAAGATCCACTCGACGAACATGCAGGCCCTCGCGAACTTCATGGTGAAGCGAAAGGACTCGCCGATGGGACGCGCGATCCTCGACACACTGGTAGAGCAGGACGACCTCGACCCACAGACGCGCGCCCGGATGATCCGCATTCGCGACGGCGCGTAGTAGAGCCCGGGCCGGTGATGAGGCTCGATCCGGGAACCGTCGGCCACGACGATTGAACCTTGCCAGGTTCGCAGAGGAGCTGACGCATGACGACACTCGACGAGGTGCTGGCGCGCATCGAGGCGCTCCTCCAACGCGGCATCATGCGGGGCAGCACGCTTCGACTACGACCAACCGCGAGGGTCTAGCAGCAGGAGCGCGGCGGCCGCTGCGCCGACCAGCACGGCGATCGTCGTCAGGCGGTGGCGCCGGACGGCACGAGCGAAGGCGGCAGGATCGCCGGCCGCGCCGGTCGCGAAGACGGCGGCGGGCCGCGTCCCCTGGGCGTGCAGGTGCAGCTCTCCGTTCTTCTCCTCGATTCGGCCGCACGCCAGGACGCGGCCCCCGACGGGGATCCACTCCTCGATGTCGTAGCGCGACGTCGAGTCTTCGGGATGCCGCCGCGCCGTGCTCGCCCAGATCGTCTCCTCCGGATCGACGACGATCGGCGTACTCCCGACGTCGATCACGTAGGTGCCCGCCCGGAGCAAGGTCCTCCCCTCCTCCTCGTCCGGGTTCGAGCCGAGTCCCTTGCTCATCCGGATGACGAGCCCGATCGCCGCGCGTGTGCCGGCGATCTCGATGGGCGTCGGATCGCGGACGACGCCTTCGATCCCGGCCCATCCGGCGGTGCCGCTGCCGGACGTCCATCGCGGTGCGTTCAAGAGGCCGGCGAGCGTGCGGTGCGGGTGCAGATCCACGAGCACGACGGTGACCGCCCACGCCAGGAGGAAGAAGGCCGCGAGAAAGGTCGCGGCGCGGTCCGAGAGCGAGAGATCGGTCCCGACCGACTGCAAGACGAGCGCGACGGGGATCACTCCAAGCACCATCCGCGTGACCATCATGGTCCCGTAACCAACGGTCTCGATCGACCGTGTCCGGGCGTGAAAGTCCGGCATGAACCTCGCCGGTCGTAGCGCGAACGCCATCGCGACGAGCAGGACGAGCAGCGTCCACGCCTGCTGGTCGCGCTGCCACCCGAAGGATCGCGCGATCCCGAAGGCCACGGCGACCGCGAGCACGAGCGCGGCGGGGGCGTAGGCCGCGAGTAGCGGTCGGGTCCGCGGGTCTCCGGCGTCCGTCGGCGCCTTATCTCGTGCCGGCGCCTCTCGCTTCACCGCCGCGCGCTCGCGTTCGAGCTCTGCGACGGCGCGCGCGTTCGCGTCCTCCCCGACGGCGATGACGCGCGCGATCATCGCGGACGGACGCGTCGTGGGCGCAGCCCGTGGCCCGCCGTCCGCGGCGAAGGCCTCCTCCGAGACGGAGCCTCCCACGACGACGTCGTCGCCCGCGGCGACCTCGATCCACACGAGCTCGACCTCCGTGAACGGCGGAACGATGTCGCGCTCGTACGCAGCCGCGGCGGGAACCTCGAGGATCGTGCTCCAGGCTCCGCGCGCGCGCTTCTCGAAGCCCGTCAACCGAGGCTGTCGCGACGCGATGTCGACCGACAGATCGGAGCCGTCCTCGAGCTCCAGGACGAGCCGTGGCTCGCCTCCGCGGCGAAAGACCGGAGTCTTCGCCACGCCGTGAAGCCATGCGACCGACGCTCCGCCGGAACGGACCCTCCCGCGTACGAAGACCGGATCCGGCATCTCGCGAGTCTCTCCCAAGTTCGCCGCGCAGACCAGGGCGGGGCGCCGGCAGCCCGGGGCCTTGGGAACCGGCGCGCTCACCCCACAGAAACCTCTACCCGCGCTCCCGCGGGACGACCTCGGTGGCCATGATGTCCTTCACCATCGCGACGAAGACGCGCGACTTGCCAGGAGGAAGGGCACCGCCGGCCTGCGCATACATGACGTAGACCGGCACGCCGCCTCGCTGCGGATGGTCGCACGACCACGACGGCATCACGTGCGCCAGCGTTCCGCGCCGAAGCTCGTCCCGAACGAGCCACTCGGTCGTGCGAACGAGGCCCATCCCCGTCGCGGCGAGCTGAACGCCGAGCGTCGGACTGCTCGTCTGGACGACGCCCTCGACGCCGACCTGCTCTCGACGCCGGCCGCGATAGAAGGTCCAGTCGAGGAAGCGACTCGGGGGACCGACCGCGATGCAATCATGAGCCGCGAGATCACGCGGCCGCGTGGGACTCCCGCGCTTCCGCAGGTACTTGGGGCTCGCGACGAGAAGGATCGGAATCCGCCCGAGCAAGAGCGCGCGAAGCGAGCTGTCCGGGGGCCGACCGACACGGATCGCGAGGTCGAAGCCGCCTTGGGCGAGCGAGACGTTCCGGTCGGAGAGGTCGATCTCGAGGCGCAGCTCGGGATGGGCGTCGCGAAAGCGCGGGAGGTGTGGCGCGAGCAGACGCTCGCCGACGGACACCGGCATCGAGACGCGCAAGGTGCCCCGCGGGACGCCGCCCCGCAGCTCGGCGAGAGCATCGTGCGCCGCTCGGCTCGTCGCGACGAGCTGCTCGGCGTGGGCCTGGTAGACGACGCCCGCCTCGGTGACATGCAGGCTCCGCGTCGTTCGCGCGATCAGCTGCGAGCCGAGGTGCGCTTCGAGCGCAGCCACGACGCGCGACAACGTGGAGGCGCTTCGACCGAAGGCGCGTGCGGCACCGGTGAACCCGCCCGACTTCACGACCTGGAGAAACACCTGCGCGGCTTCGAGCTCGTTCATTCGTGCACAGTACGCAAAAGTCTTGTTCGATTATGCCACTCGAACGACCCCCGGTGGGGTGCTACTCGAAGGGTATGGACATCGAGCTGACCGCGAGCGACGGCGTCTCTCTCTCGGCACGGGTCTTCGTCGCGAAGGAGGCGAGAGGCGCCGTCCTGGTCGTTGGTGCGATGGGAGTGCCCCAACGCTTCTACGAATCGTTCGCGCTCTGGCTCGCGGAGCAGGGCTTCACGGTCATGACCTTCGACTACCGCGGGATGGGCCGCTCGCGTCGAGGGCCACTCGCACGACTCGACGCGACGATCGCGACGTGGGCCGAGCAGGACACCGCCGCGGCGCTGAACGCGTTGGCGGAGCTCGAGCCGAATGTGCCGCTCACGTGGCTCGGCCACAGCCTTGGCGGACAGATCGTCCCCTTCGCGCCGAATCGCGCACGCGCAGCCAAGATCGTCACCATCGCGACGGGCAGTGGATACTGGCGCGAGAACGCGGCCCCGCTACGCCGCAAGGTCTGGATCTTCTGGTGGGGCGCCGTCCCGCTGACGACGCCGCTCTTTGGCTATTTTCCGGGACGGATGCTCGGAATGGTGGGCGATCTCCCGAAGGGAGTCATCGCGCAGTGGCGCAAGTGGTGTCTCGATCGAAACTACGCGGTCGGCGCGGAGGGCCCCGAGGTCGAGGCGCTGTTCGCCGACGTCACGACGCCGATCACGTCGTTCTCCTTCACCGACGACGAGATGATGTCGGAGAGAAACATCGACTCGCTCCACGGGTTTTACCGCGGCGCACCGAAAGCGATGCGTCGCTTCGCTCCGCTCGATCTGGGCGTGCGACGCATCGGTCACTTCGGCTTCTTTCGGCCGGAGATGAAGGAGGTGCTCTGGCAACCACACCTCGTCCCGGAGCTCGCGCAGGCCGCCTGACCGCTCAGGCGAGCGCGGCAGACGTCCGCTCGCGGACGCGCTGTTTCCCGGCATTGCCGGCGGCCCATCCCGCCGCAGAGATCAAGGAGTCGGGTGCCGCACGCTCTTTCGCGCGGCCCCGCCGAATCGTTCCTGCAAGAGGTCCACGAAGGCGCGCGTCTTCGGGACGAGCGCGCCGCCCGGTGGGAAGACGGCGTGGATGTCGACTCCCGGTGGCGTCCACTCCCGGAGCACTTGAACGAGCTTCTTCTTCGCGACGTAGGGCTCCGCGATCGACATGGGCGCAGGCGCGATCCCCATGCCGGCGACGCCCGCGCGAACGGCGAGCTCGACGTCGTTGACGACGAGACGCGGGCGGATCGCGATGCGCTTTTCCTTCCCGCCCGCCACAAACGTCCATTCCGTCGTCCCGTGCCCCTTGGTGATCGTGACGAGATCGTGCGCCGCGAGATCGTCGGGGGACTCCGGCGCCGATCGTCGCGCGAGATACCGCGGACTCGCGAAGTAGCCTCCCGAGGCAACGCCGAGCCTCCGCGCGACGAGCGACGAGTCCTCGAGCGGGCCGCCCCACACCGCGAGATCGAATCCCTCTCGCACCATGTCGAGGCGTCGCTCCGTCGTGTGGAGAACGACCCTCACGTGTGGATGTTTCGCGAGGTAGCGCATGACGACCTCGTCGAGGACGGAGGACGCGAGCGCCGCTGCCGTCATCACGCGCAAGACTCCACGAGGCGTCGCCTTCGCGGAGAGGACCACCGACTCCGCGTCGCGCGCCGACGCGAGCGCGCGCGAGGCGTGCTCGAAGTACGCGCGGCCCTCCTCCGTCAGACGCATCGACCGGGTCGTGCGCACGAGGAGCGGCACGCCAAGGCGCGTCTCGAGGTCCTGCACGCGCCGGCTGAGCGTGGCCTTTCGTCCACGCGTCGCGCGGGCCGCCGCGCGGAAGCCCTGGGCATCGACGACAGCGACGAACGCGCGGAGCTCCTCGAGGGCCTGCTCCGATTGGTACTCCATTCGTACCAGTCTGGTCCTCACAAGGAGGATTATCAAGGCGCCAGACCCGCCGCATGTTTGGTGCATGAAGACGACGAAGCTCGGTGCGCAGGGTCCGAAGGTGTCGGCGATCGGTCTCGGATCCTTGAGTATGGGTAGGTCGGGCCCGTTTGGTGCGTCGCAGGACGACGAAGCCATCCGCACGATCCACGAGGCCATGGACCGTGGCGTGACGTTGATCGACACCGCCGACTTCTACGGGAACGGGGAGAGCGAGCTGCTCGTCGGACGCGCCATCGCGGGTCGGCGCGACAAGGTCGTGGTGTCGGTGAAGTTCGGAGCGATGCGCGGTCCGAACGGGCAGATGCTCGGACTCGACTGTCGGCCGAGTGCGGTGAAGAACTTCGCGGCCTACAGCCTGAAGCGACTCGGGATCGAGGTCATCGACGTGTATCGCCCGGCGCGGCTCGATCCGAGCGTGCCGGTCGAGGATACGGTCGGCGCCATCGCGGACCTCATCAAGGAGGGCTACGTGAAGTACGTGGGACTCTCGGAGGTGGGAGCGGACACGATTCGGCGCGCCCATGCCGTGCATCCGATCGCGGACGTGCAGATGGAGTATTCGATCGCGACGCGTACGCCGGAGGACAAGGTCTTCCCCGCGCTCCGCGAGCTCGGTATCGGCGCGACGCTCTTCGGCGTGCTCTCGCGCGGCCTCTTGAGCGGTAGCAAGCCGAGCGGCCCGAAGGATGTCCGTGCGCATCTCCCGCGGTTTTCGGGCGAGGCAGGCAAGGAGAACGAAGCGCTCGTGGAGAAGCTCCGCGCATTCGCGACGAAGGTGGGTCGTACGCCAGCGCAGGTGTGCATGGCGTGGGCCCTCGCGAAACAACCCACGTTCGTCCCCCTCAGCGGAGCGCGCACCCCGGCGCACCTCGACGTCCTCACCGCCGCCGATCGTCCGCTGTCGGCGGAGGAGCTGACGGAGCTCGAGACATGGCTTCCGAGAGGTGCGTTCAAGGGGACCCGATATCCGGAAGCCCAGATGGCTCAACTCGACAGCGAGCGCTGACGCTTCGACCCCGCGTCCGCGACACGGCTGCGGCTGGCCGCGGACACGCCGAAGGAGACGTCATCGATCGAGATCCGGTTGGCTCCGCCCCGCACGCGCGGTCTCGAGGTCGCGCTCGGTGTCGACATCGATCGCCCCTGCGCTCCAGGCGACGGCGGGGGCGCCACGCAGGAGCGCGCTCGCGCCGCGGTCTCCGCGAAGCTTCAAGAGCTCGGGAAACTCGGAGCGGCCGAAGACCGCCGGTACTCCCACGATTCCGGAGTACGAGGACCCGACGGCGCGACCTCCGATTCGAAACGCTGCGAGCAAGGCATTGACGTGCTCGGAGGCGAGCCACGGCTGATCGCAGACCGCGATGAGCAGGCCGTTTACACCTTGCGCCTCGGCCCACGTCGTCGCCGTGCGGATGGACGCCGCCATGCCCTCGCGCCAGCCCTCGTTGGTGAGCACGTGTGCGCCGAGGCCTGCGACGGCTTCTACCGTCACGCTGGCGTGGGCGCCGACGACGATCCCGACGACGGCGCATTCGGACTCCGTCAGCGCCCGAACGGCTCGGCGAACGAGCGACTCGCCGTCGAGCGCGGCCAGCTGCTTGGGCGCGCCGAGCCGCCTCGATTCCCCCGCCGCCAGGACCACGCCCGCGACACGGCGACGGTCCTCAGGCGGCGTCGTCATGGATGCTGCTCCTCCGCCGAAGCGCCTGACCGCTTGCGCGGCGCGCTACCGCCAGGAGCTCGGACGCGATCGAGAGCGCGATCTCCTCCGGGGTCTCGGCGCCGAGGTCGAGCCCCACCGGCGAATGCACCCGTGGATCGGAGAGCAGCCCCTCGGGCAGATCTCGGGCGAGCGAAGCCGTTCGGTGTCGCGGACCCAGTACGCCGATGTAAATCGCGCGCGACGCGACGGCCGCCTCGAGCGCCGCTCGGTCACGCGAGAGCGCGTGCCCCATGATCACGGCCATCGTCGGACCTCCCGCGTCGAGGCCGGCCCGCATGGCCTCCAGACGAGTCTCCACGCAGGCTCCGGCGCCGGCGAGCCGCGAGCGCGTCTCGAACGAGTGGACCGCGCTCCACACGGTCACGGTCCAGCCCAGGCTCCGCGCGATGACGATGAGGGGCAGGACGTCGGCGCCGTCTCCGAAGATGAACAGATGCGGAGTGGGCACGACCGGCTCGACGAGCAACGTGACGCGACCGCGTTCCGTCGCGATCTCGCGGTGAGACGGACGCTCCGGCGTGACCGCGGACGCGAGCGCCGCGATCACGGCGCGTGCTTCGCGATGCGAGGCGGCGACCAGCTCTCGCGCGGTCAGCACCCAGCGCGCGCCGAGCGGGATCGTCGCGTCCGTCGTCTCGATCGCCGTCGCGATCGTCGCAGGCTCGTCGCAGCCGACGGCGGCGACGAGCCACGACAGCGGGTCACTGTCCGCACCTGCGACGCCCTGCTCGAGCAGGACGTCGACGATCCCCCCACAGCCGAGGACGCGCTCTCCTTCATCCACGTCGAGCGAGTCGTATCGAACGACGACGGGGCCAGAGCGGCTTCGCCAGAAGCCCGTCCGGATGAGGTCGCGCTCGAGGCAGCCGCCGCTGACGCTGCCGGCGACGCGGCCTTCCGCCGTCGCGACCAGGCGCGCGCCAGGACGGCGATACGACGAGCCCTGGGTGCGAACGACCGTCGCGACCAGGATCGGAGCTCGGCGCTCACGCAGCCGGGTCGCAGCCGATGCGAGCGCCGTCGCCTCGATCATGGCGGGCACGCTCCTCCCGACCGAACCCAAGCTCGAAACGCGCCCACGAACGCATCGTGGGAGACGGGCGGGCGCGAGCGGTTGCCCCCCGGTTGCCACCCCCAGAGGACGAGCGGATCGTGACCGACGTGCTCGAGCAGGTCGTCGAGCGAGCGATGGCCGTTCTGCTCGGGATCTTTCAGCTGCGCACAGAGCGCAGGGAGGCTTCGTCCCTGGAAGACCATCGGAGTCTCCTCGGGCGGTAGGCCCCAGCTCGGCGCGCCCGGCGGTCCACCGCTGACGCCGATCGCCTCCGAGTTCCGCTCGCGATGACACGCCTGGCAGGACAGCCCCGCCGCGACGCTCGCGCGACGGATGTTCATCGTGTGGGGACGGCTCCGATCGGTCTGCAGCGGTGCGTCTCCCGCGGGGTGGCAGTTCATGCACCGCGGAGACTGAAGGACGCGTGCGACCGTAACGAAGGCCTTCTGTCCCTCCTCGGCCGTCACCGAGGAGTCGCCCGCGGCGAGCGTCGTCGCGAGCACGAGCGGAAGTCCCAGGAGCGGAAGCCATCGCTTCATGACACGTCGAGCTCCTTCTGCAGGGGCAGGCGTCGCAGACGACGCCCCGTCAACGCGAAGAGCGCGTTCGCGACCGCGGGCGCGATGGGAGGGAGCCCCGGCTCACCGACGCCCGTGGGAGCCTCTCCGCTGTCCACGATCGTCACCGTGATCTCCGGGCATTCGAACATCCGGAGCACCGGGTAGGTGTCGAAGTTGCGTTGCTGGACGACCCCGTTGGCGAGCGTGATCTCCTGGTCCAGCGCCGCGGAGAGGCCGAAGATCACGGCGCCCTCCATCTGCGCACGGACGATGTCGGGGTTGACCGCGAGCCCGCAATCGACGACGACGTGCACACGACGAACCTTGATCCGTCCTGCGACGAGCTCGACGTCGACCACCTCGGCGACCTCCGTCTCGCCGGCGTAGGTGATTCGCGCGATCCCTCGACCGACGCCGGGCGCCTTCGGCGCGCTCCACGCCGGCGCGATCATGTCGAGGACACGCCGCGCTCGCGATCCGACGGGCAGGAGGCGGCGCCGAAACTCGAAGGGATCGACGCGCGCCGCGTGGGCGAGCTCGTCGATGAACGACTCCAGAGCGAAACACGTGAACGACGGTCCCACGGCACGCCAGAAGTAGGACGGGAGCTTCGTGCGTATCGGCGTGAAGGCGATGCGTCGATGCTCCACCTCGTACGTGTTGTCGAAGCCCTCGAGCGACCCCAGATCGGGCAGGGTGTTCGTCGCCATGAGACCGCGGATGGTGTCGACGAACGCGCGGGGGAACGGCAGGGCGTCGCCGAAGGCAGCAATGCTCTCTTCGAGTAGAGGCTGTCCTAGAAGGTGGACGTCGATCCCGGCGACGTTGCCGTCCGCCCGCAGGGCGCCGCGCATGCGGGCAAAGTTTATCGATCGGTACTGCGCCTGCGTCATGTCGCTCTCGCGCGACCATGTCATCTGCACGGGCCTGCCGACACGCTTTGCGATTTGGGCGGCCTGCACGGCGAAGTCGGCGTGGGTGCGACGGCCGAATCCCCCTCCCGCCAGGGTCGTGTGAACGAGGACGTCCTCGGGCGAAACCCCGACGACCTCTGCGACGGCCGCTTGCACGACGCTGGGCGATTGAACGGGCGCCCAGACCTCGACCTTCTTTCCACGAACGTGCACGGTGCAGTTCAGGGGCTCCATCGACGCGTGGCAGAGATAGGGAGCCTCGTAGAACGCCTCGATCTTCGTCGCGGCGTTGGCGATCGCTTTGTCTGCGTTGCCCTTCGTCGTCTGGAGCTGCTCGTCCCCTCGCGACGTGTCGGCGCGCGCGGCCGCGCGGAGCTTCTCGGTATCGAGACCGGCCACCACGCCTCGGTCCCAAGTCACTTCGATGACGCGCGCGGCCGCGATCGCCTGCCAGGTCTTCTCCGCGACGACGGCGACGCCGCCCGGAAAGGCGAAGACGTCGAGGACTCCGGGGAGGGCGAGCGCCTTGTCGGACCGCACGGAGATCGCATTCGCCCCGAACACGGGGCCGTGGAGGACCCACGCGCGCACCATGTTCGGCACACGCACGTCGATGCCGAACTTGGCCGTGCCGTCCACCTTCGCGCGTGCCTCGACGCGGCGACCGTGCTTGCCGATGAGCCGGAACGCCGAGCGCGGCTTGAGGTTCGGCGAGCTTGGAACCGGCCGGCTCGCCGCGCTCACGGTGAGAGCGCCGTACGCGAGGCGGTCCCCACCGTGGATGACGAAGCCACCCTCCGTACGGCACTCCGCCGGCGGGACGCCCCAGGTCGTCGCTGCCGCTCCGACGAGCATCTCCCGCGCCGCGGCGGCCGCCTTTCGGATGGGCAGGTAGCCGTCGCGGGTCGAGGTGGAGCCGCCCGTCAGCTGCATGCCGCTGCTGGTTCGGTAGGCCGGAAGCGAATCGGCGTAGTGCGTCTCGACGGCGTCGATCGGCACGTCGAGCTCCTCTGCGACGAGCGTCGCGTACAGCGTGGTGACGCCCTGTCCGAGCTCGACCTTGTCGACCTCGACCACGACGCCCCCGTCGCGGCGGATGCTCACCCACGCGTTCGGCGCGAACGTGCCGCTCTCGCGCGCGTGCTTCACGATCGGGCTCGGACCGCATCCGATCTCGAAGCCGAGCGACAAGATTCCGAGCCCGCCGAGGAACTCGCGACGCCTCACGGCTTTCCCACGAGCGCCGTCACGGCACGCTTGATCGCCGCGCGGATCCGCGGGTAGGTCCCGCAACGGCAAAGGTTCGCCGACATCACGGCGTCCACGTCGGCGTCGGTCGGCTCGCGCTTCTTCGCGAGGAGCGCGGTCGCGCTCATCAGCTGACCGGACTGGCAGTATCCGCACTGCGGAACGTTCTCCGCGAGCCAGGCCTCTTGGAGCGCGCTCAAGACGCCGTTGTCGGCGAGCCCCTCGACGGTCGTGACCTTCTTTCCGGCGACGTCGCCGGCCGCGACAACGCAGGAGCGCCGCGCCTCGCCGTCGACGAGGACCGTGCAGGCGCCGCACAAGGCGCGACCGCAGCCGTACTTCGTTCCGGTCAGACCCGCCTCTTCGCGGACGACCCAGAGGAGCGGGGTCTCCGCGGGGACGGCCGCTTCGACCGATACGCCGTTGATCTCGAGCTTCATTCCAATCCCCACACCTTCATCGGGACCTTCACGAGCGCGCCGACCTGAACGACGTGCGCGTTGTTCGCGCCCAGCGCATCGATGAAGTACGCATAGCGGCCGTACGCGGAGAGGATGCCGACTCCGATGAAGAGCCGGCCCGTCGGGCCCCACTCGGGGCGATCGCCTCCGAGGCGAGCGGCAGCACCGCCGTCGATGCCGATCAACTTGTACCCGAGCTCGAATCCGGCGGTCGTGTACGTCCGCTTGGCGCCGAAATCGTAATAGCCGTCGCCATAGAAGCCGAAGAAACGCCCCGCGCGGCCGAGCCGAACGAGGCTCGCTTCTCCGCCGACGTATCCCCCACGGTCCTTCGCCAACAACGTCCCGCCGGTCGTGACGCCCCCGAGGAGGTACCACACGGACTTCGGTCCGATGGCGAACGGCTGCTCCTCCGCTGCACGTGCCGTGCGCGGGAGGAGGAAGAGCGCACCGAGGAGCGCTGCGGTCATTCCAAGGCGCGCGTGCGTGCTAGGTCTACGCAGCAACGTCACGACGAAGACGCTACCGCGCGCGGCCGCGACCATCGGTGAATAATGGGCATAGTCGACATAAATACGAATTATGGTCGCGATCTCGATCTCAACCTCCTTCGCGTCTTCGCGGTCGTCGCCGAGGAGCAAAACATCACCCGTGCCGCCGCACGCCTGTACGTCACCCAGCCGGCGATCAGCGCTGCGATCCGTCGCTTGACTGCGTTCGTCGGCATGGATCTCGTCGTGCGGCAAGGCCGAGGGGTCGCGCTGACGAAGCGCGGAGAAGAGCTCCTCGTCGCCGCGCGCGCCCACCTTCAACCGTTGGTCGCGGCGACGATGGCGGTGCCCACGTTCGACCCGAAGACATCGACCGCGACGATTCGCATCGGGCTCGTCGACGGCGTCGAGGTGGTCGTCTTCCCGAAGGTGCTCGAGCTGCTCCGCTCCGAGGCCCCGCGGATGCAGCTCGTCGTCGTCCCCGTTCAGTTCCGCACGATCGAGAGCCTTCTCTTGTCGAATCAGGTGGACGTCGCGCTCTGCGTCGCCGACGAGCTGCCACGTTCAATCGTGCGTGAGCCGCTCGTCTCCGACCGGGAGGTCCCGGACGGTTTCTGCTGCCTCTATGATCCTCGCTTCGCCAAGCTGCCGGCGAGACTGACAGAGCGTGAATACTTCTCGCGCGAGCACGTCGCCGTGTCCTATGCGGGCGACACACGAGGGATCGTCGAAGATGCGCTAGGCAAGTCACGAACCGTGCGGGTCGCGGTGCCTTCGCTCAGCCTCGTCGCCGACGTCCTCGACGGCACGGCGCTCCTCGGCACCGTCCCTACGCCGCTCGCGAGACATGTCGTGAAGACCCGGCCGCATCTCCGGTACACGCCGCTGCCCTTCGCGCTCCCCGGGGGAAGTCTGGACCTCCTCTGGTTACGTGCGGCGACGGACGACAAGGTCGTTGGCTACATGCGAGAGCTCCTCTCCCGCGTCGTTGGCGATCTCGTCGTCGGCATGCGCGGTCGCGCACGGCGCTCGGCCGGCTCGCGAAAGGAGCTGTCGCGTCGGCGCTAGTTTAGGCTCGCGGAAGAGCGAGAACGATCTCGTCCGATCCCGCACGACTACGCGCCCATGCCCTGGCCTCACGGGGCATGAACGCGTAATCGCAGTGCTCCGACACGAGCGCTCACCATGCCGGCAACCAAGCCTACCGGCTCGTCAGATCGTGCCCGTTTCGAGGAGCTCGCGGGTCCGCTTCAGCGTTGACAGCAAAGCACTCTTGTAACCCTTTTCGCTGTCCATCCAGGCCTGCTCGGCTTGCTCTTCGGGCCCGCCAGGCTTGCGATCACGCAGGCCGAGATAGCAATAGAACCGAAGTTGGAGCGTGCCGGCTTCGTCCTCGAAGAGCTCGTTGATGATCGCGCCTTCGCGCGGACCCGTGACCTGGAAGAAGGTCACCTTGCTCTCCGGCTCGAACGTGATGATTTCACGCAGCTCGCTCCCCGCGATCGTGGCTTCCCGAACGATGTGCGTCGCGCTCTCCTCCACGAGGTCGCAACGTGTGCAGAGGTTGGGTGGAAGAAAGAGGCGAGCGTCGCGCGCCTTGAGGACGAGGCCCGCCCACGCCTGAGAACGGGTCAGCGGCGTCTCGCCTTTAGGATTCACCGGAACCGTCGCGGTCGAATGGATCATGATTGTGTTCCGCTCTACAGGGCGCCGAGCGACGGATAGTCCGTGTAACCCTGCTCGCCACCGCCATAGAACGTGGCTTGGTCCGCCTCGTTCAGCGGAGCGTTGGCCTTGAGTCGCGCGACGAGATCGGGATTCGCAAGCGACATCGATGCGACGCTCGCAACGTCGGCGAGGCCCTCGTTGACGTCCATGGCAATCTGGTCACGCGTGCGCCCCGGGCGATTCACGATGAGCGCCGTCGGCCAACGCGGACGAATCCATCGCAGGAGCGCATCGTCGCCCGTCTGGACCACATGGAGGTACGCGGGCTCGAGGAGCGCGAGCTCGGTGACGAGCGCTCGATAGAGCGCCACGGTATCGCCCTCGACGATGTCATTGAACTTGTTGCCTGGCGAGATCCGAAAGCCAACCCTGTCCGCGCCGACTTCGTCCACGACGGCCTTGGTCACCTCCGTCGCAAAGCGAATGCGATTCTCGATGCTCCCGCCGTAGGCATCGGTACGGCGATTCGCGTTCTCGGACAGGAACTGGTGAATCAAGTACCCATTCGCGCCGTGAAACTCCACGCCGTCGGCCCCGGCCGCGATGGCGGCTCTCGCCGCGCGTCGATAGTCACCCACGGTCTCCTCAATCTCGGCGCGACTGAGCTCACGGGGCTCCGGCATGTCTTGCGGGCCCTTCATCGTGAACATCTTCCCCGCGGGTCGGACTGCCGACGGCGCGACGGGCTGGCGCTGGTGAGGCGTGTTGTCGGGATGGGCAATCCTTCCAACGTGCATGAGCTGGATGAAGATGCGTCCACCCGCCGAGTGAACGCGGTCGACAACGAGCTTCCAACCGCCGATGTGCTCGTCCGTGTAGATCCCGGGCGTCAGGAGATAGCCCTGACCATCATCCGACGGCTGGGTTCCTTCGGTGATGATCAGGCCCATGGAGGCCCGTTGGGCGTAGTAGGTCGCGTTGAGCTCCCACGGGGTCCCCGACGGCGTGGAGCGATCGCGGGTCATCGGCGCCATCGCCAGTCGGTTCGGCAGCGTGATTCGTCCGAGCGAAACGGATTCCCAGAGCTTGTTCATTGTCGTCTACCGTCCTGATTCGGGGGTTGTCGTGCGTCGCACCCGTGGCCCGATGCCTCGTGTGCGACGAGTCTTTGGCTTGTGCCGTCGAGAGCTTCGCCCTGCGTCGCAGCCTCGAAGCTCTCGGCGCATGTCGAACGATCGCGTCGTCACCAAGAGCCGGCCCTCGTGGACGCCAAGGCTCTCGGGGAGCTGCTGGTGTCCATCACGTCCTCACCACGACCACGGAGCGCGGCGACTTCGACACGAGCCGGCTCGCGACCGTGCCGAGGAAGCCGTCGTTCGAGGCCCCGCGCTGCCCGTCGGCGCCGACGACGATGAGCTCGGCGCCGAGCTCCGTGGCTACGTTTGCGAGCTTCTCCCACGGCGGGCCCCGACGCACGATCGGGTCGACGCGGAGCTCGCAGGACGGCGGTAGCGACTGTGCGACGACATCCTCGATCTGCTTGCGCAGCGCAGGAGCAGGGTCGTGCGACGCCGGAGTGCTTGGGCCATCCTCGTAGGCGTGGACGCACGCCACGTTCGCACCCATCGCGCGCGCGAGCCTCTGCGTGCACCTCAGCGCACGCATGGCGCCGTCGCTGAAGTCCATACCCACGACGATCCAGCGATTCAGTTCCATGACGATCCTGTCTGCGTTCGATGCCCCTCACGCCCCTGGACGTCGGATCGGATTTCGGAGCTCGGTGGAACCGGCGGCGGTTCCTCGCCGTGCTGCATGAGCTCAGCACCACGCGGAACGAGCTGCGTCCGTGCGATGTGCATGCGAAGACCCTACGGCGCGCCCTCGATTGGCACCGTGGAAGGTTCGGTCGAGCCTCGTCGAATGCGCGTCAAAACACCGTCAAAACGTCCATCTTTGCTGCGCGCGGGCGGCGCCCGCAACTAGCCTGGGACCGCCGTGGCAGGCTCGCCTGCGTACGCCAGGAGGCCTCGATTGCTCGCCTTTCCTCCCTTTCGACTCGACCTCGACTCCGAGCGCCTCTGGAGAGACGAGGAGGAGCTGCGCGTTCGTCGGAAGCCGTTCGCGATCCTGCGCTACCTGGTGCGGAACCCGCAGCGCCTCGTGACGCACGCGGAGATCGTCGAGGCGGTCTGGGGCAAGATCGCGATGAGCGAGAGCCTGCTCCGAACGCACATCCACGATCTGCGACAAGTGCTCGGAGACGGCATCGTCGAGACGGTGGCCGGGCGGGGCTATCGGTTCGTGGCCGCGCTGAAGAACCTCGACTTCGACGACTCACAGGTGTCGGGGCCGCCGCCAACCGCGGCGGCGTCGTCCGAGCCCGTCGTCGGGCGTGATGCGGAGCTCGAGGCCCTGCGCTTGCAGCTTCGGTCGGCACGCAATCGCAACCGCGCGACGGTCTTCGTCACGGGGGACGCCGGCGTTGGAAAGACCACCCTCGTCGACTTCTTCCTCGAGCACGCGCGCACGCAAGGAGCCTTGCTCGTGGGTCGCGGCGCTTGCGTCGAACAATATGGAAACGCCGAGGTGTACTTTCCCGTGCTCGATGCGGTCGGCGGGTTGTGCCGTGGCCGCGGCGGCGATCGCGTCATCGACGTGCTCGGTCGACACGCGCCCACGTGGCTCGTGCAGATGCCGCCCCTCGTTCGTCCCGAGCAGCTCGAGGAGCTGCAACGCCGCGCGAACGGCGTGCCACAAGGGCGCACCATGCGCGAGTTCGCCGAGGCCATCGAAGCGCTCAGTAACGACGCCCCGGTGGTCCTCGTACTCGAAGACCTGCATTGGGCGGACCCCTCCACCGCGGAGCTTCTCGCCGTCCTCGGCGCGCGACGAGAGCCGGCGCGACTGCTCGTCTTGGGCACCTACCGCGCGTCGGACGTCGCGCGCGGGCATCCGCTCTCTCGGGTCACTTCCGAGCTCGTCGCGCACCGTCAAGCGTCGATGATCGAGCTCGGTGGCTTCTCGACCGAGGCTCTGAGCGCCTACCTGGTCGCGCGATTTCCCGGGCACGGCTTCCCACCGGAGCTCACGGGCACGCTCGCCCAGACGACGGGCGGCAACCCGCTGTTCGTCACGACGCTCGTGGACGATCTGGAAGGCCAGGGCCTCATCAAGGCGCGCGACGGGGGCTGGGAGCTTTCAGCGAGCGTCGACGACGTCGCGGCTCGACGGCCCGATGGGATACGCCGCCTCATCGACACCCAGATCGATCGGCTTGGAGCGCTCGAGCAGCGAATCCTCGAGGCGGCAGCGGTTGCCGGGATGACGTTCACGGCTGGAATGGTCGCTCACGCGCTCGACGATGATACCGACGTCGTCGACTCGGCCTGCGAGTCACTCGCGACGGGCCGCCGGCTGCTCCAGTACGTGGGCACCGAGGCGTGGCCGGACGGCACCATTCAGTCCCGGTACAGCTTCGGACATTCGCTCTTCCAACACGCAGCACGGATGCGAAGCACCTCCGCGACCGTCCGTGCGCTGCACCGCAGGATCGCCGAGCGACTCGAGGCGGGTTACGCGCATCGGGCGGACGAGGTGGCAGCCGAGCTGGCGATGCACTTCGAGCGGGGACAGGTACCGATGAAGGCCGCCCGCTATCATCTCGCCGCCGGCGACCGCGCTGGGCGAAGGTACGGTCTGCGAGAAGCAATCGTCCACTACGAGCAGGCCCGGGCGCTGCTCGAGGGCGTGCCCGAGAGTCGCGAGCGCGAGCTTCTCGAGATGCGCGCTGCACGCTCGTTGGGTTGGAAGCTCTTTCAGGTCGAGGGAGCGACGGATGCCGCGGTTCCGCTGCTCGAGAGGTCGAGGGAGATCGCGGCACGCCTCGACGACAAGCCGTACCTGGCGGAGGTGCTGGTCGCCCTCCAGGGTCTGTTCCTGATGCGCAGCGACCTTCGCAAGGCGAGCGAACAATTCCGCGCCTTCGGCCCCCTGCTCGACCACGTGAAGGATCCTACGGTTCGAGGGCGGGCCAGCCAGCTCGAGATGACGGCGGTTCTCCTTCGAGGTGATCTGAGGGAAGCGCTCCGCCTGACCGCCGTGCTCGGGTTCGATCGCCCGACGGAGCGGAAGGCCGCGCCGGACGGCGAGCGACCGCTCTTCCTCGGCATGTCGCAAGGCGCTTTCGCCTTGTGGCTCGCCGGGAAGCCCGACGAGGCACTCGCGTTGGTCCGACGTGCCTTCGAGGCCGCCGATGCGAGCGAGGATCTCTGGGCGCGCGCCGCGGTACTGAGTGACTGGGCGACACTGCACGTGTGGCGCAGGGAACCGGCAAGGGCCGAGGAGCTCGCGAAGCGCGCCCAGGCGCTGGCCGCGCAGGGGGCGTTCGCGCTTTGGAGCAATCGAGCCGAGCTTCTGTGCCGGTGGGCGGAGGTCGAGCTCTCGCCGGGCCTGTCCAGCCAGAGGGCCGAAGAGATCGTCAGCAAATCCTGGACGGGCGTGGCGTCGTTCGGCCGGACGTTGCCGGCGCTTCTCCACGCGGCAGTCTGCGCTCGGCTCGGCCACGCGGATCGGGCGATGAGCGTGCTCTTGGAAGCGCTCGAGTCGATCGAGCGCAGCGACGAACGCTGGCTCGAGCCGGAGCTGCATCGCCTCCGAGGGGAGATCCTACGGCGAACCGACGCGGCAGAGGCCGAGCGGTCGTTCGCCACGGCGATCGAGGTCGCGCGGAACCAATCGTCGACTTCGCTGGAGCTGCGAGCGGCGCTGAGCCTCCATGCACTTCTCTCGGGCGCGAAGCGGAAACGTGCACGGGATGACGTGGCGCGCGCTCTGTCGCTCATCGCGGGCGGCGAGGACGCGCCGGATGTCATGGATGCGCGCCAAGTCGTGGCGAAGTAGGCGACGTTCCGCCGCGTGCACGAAGGCAACGTCGCGAGGTAGCAACCGCATCGCGACAACGCAGCGTCGTCCCGTGCGCCGTTCGTCACCGAGTTGACGGCGATTGAACGCAGCTCGACGGACGTTTCACGGCGTGCGTTCGGGCCGATCCTTATCTTCACGGCATGAACGCAATCACCTACAGCCACTTTGGCGGTCCGGACGTGCTGAAGCTCACGCGCAGCGAGTCGCCACGTGTCGGCTCACTCGATCTCCTCGTTCGGGTGCGTGCGGTCTCCGTGAACCCGCTCGACGGCAAGATTCGACGCGGCGAGCTGCGCCTGCTCAGCGGCGCGCGCTTCCCGAAGACGCCCGGCATCGACTTCGCTGGCGTCGTCGAGGCCGTGGGCGCCAAGGTTACCGGCTTCGCGGTCGGCGACCGGGTCTTCGGATATCCCGGGAGCATGCGAAAGGGAACGCTCTCGGAGGTCGTCTCCGTTCCGGCCGCGTCCGCCGCGAAGATCCCTCGCGGTCTCGACGACGTCGGTGCCGCCTCGGTCGCGATGGTTGGCCTCGCGGCACTCCAGGCAATTCGCGACGTGGCGCACGTCGCCCCCAAAGAACGCGTGCTCGTCAATGGCGCAACGGGCGGCGTAGGGCTCATGTTGCTCCAGCTCGCGCGGTTGCGTGGCGCGCACGTGACGGCTGTCGCCTCCACGAAGGGTGTCCCTGTCGCGCACCAGTTCGGCGCCGACGACGTCGTCGACTATCGCTCCGAGTCGATCGCGGACATCCGCGAGCGCTTCGACGTGGTGTTCGACACGAGCACCAAGCTCCCGTTCTCAGCGGCGCGGAGGCTGCTCGAACCGCGGGGCCGATACGTCGGGTTCGAGCCCTCCCCTCTGTCGCTGATCGGCTCGGCGTTGCTCAACCCGTTTCGTCGTCAGAAGCACCTCATCCTGGTAGCCAAGCCGTCCGCCGCGGACCTCGCCGAGATCGGACGCATGATCGATGCGCACGAGGTGGTCCTCCCGCCCGAGGAGGCGTTCGACCTTCCCGACGCAGCTCGCGCGTTCGAGCGCGTG
Organism: Labilithrix sp.; assembly: GCA_019637225.1. Taxonomy (GTDB): domain Bacteria; phylum Myxococcota_A; class Polyangia; order Polyangiales; family Polyangiaceae; genus Labilithrix. The sequence continues at coordinate 85,783 of JAHBWC010000013.1, read as the reverse complement.
GAACGCGGCGGCGTCATTGGCAAGGTCGTGATCCGACTCCCAAACGCATGAGGAGCTCGCCATGTCACCCGTCATGTGATCGAACCTGCGGCTTCCAGGTCGCGCCACGTCGTTGAGGCCGATGCCGCGGAGACCGGAGGCTAGCCCGGCCCGGTCTCACCCCCGCTGCTCACGTGGTAGCTTCAACGTGTGACGCCGGTTCGCCCCATCGCGCGAGACCTGCCGAGTCCCGGGTGGCCGGTCGTGGTCGCGAAGCAGGCGCGGGACTGCACGCCGACTCCGTCTCGTTCTCTCGTCACCCACAACTACGCGGCTGTCGCGTTCTACACGGGTGGGCGCTCGCGCGTGGAGCTGAACGGGGAGTGGCACCTGCGCGAGGGGGATGTCCTGCTCGTGCCCGCGGGAGAGCCGCATCGCACGCTCGAGGCGGGGCGCCCGGAGTTCTGGGGGCTGTCTTTCTGCGTGCCGTGTTTCGCTGCGGACGGCGCCGCGCTCATCCTCGAGCCGTTCGAGAGAGTGCGCGACGGGGGCGCGGCGGTCGTGCACATCCCTTCGGGTCGCTGCGCGTACCTCGAGGGGCTCTTTCGCGAGCTCGAGGAAGTCGGCCGGGAGCCGCGGGGACGGAGCGACACGCTCGAGGTCGTTCAGAGGAGCCTGCTCACGCTGATCCTGGCCGAAGTCGACAAGGCCTCGGGGGCGGACGGCGTTGTCCGTGCATCCGGGGGCGGCGTCGCCGCGCTCGCCCTTCGCTTCATCGAGCGCAACTGCCTCGGGCCGCTCACGCTGAGCGACGTCGCCGCCGCGGTCGGACGGAGTCCCGCGTACGTCACGACCGCCCTGACGCAGGCCACGGGGCGAAGCGCGGTCCAGTGGATCGTGAGCGGTCGCATGGCCGAGGCTCGACGGCTCCTCCTCCACTCGGACGAGATGGTCGATGTGGTCGCCGAGCGTGTCGGGTACGCCGACGCGACGCACTTCATCCGGATGTTTCGGCGAGAGCACGGGGCCACGCCGGCGGCCTGGCGAGCCGCGCAAGCGCCCGGGCCTCGACGCAAGCACTCGCGCTGAAGCTCGGCGCTCCGGGCCAACGACTTGGATGAACGGCCTCGAGCATCACGGCGGCGAGGCACCAACCGTCGGCTCCTCGATCCTCGAGAGCTCACGCTCGCCGCGACACGCTCAGGGTCGGTGGGCCTCGACGAGGTACTGGTCGGGGAGCGAGACCGGCGAGAGCTTCGCGACCATGCCGGCCACCACGAGATCCGCGACGACCGCGTCGGGCCCCAGGCGCATGTTCATGGGCGGACCGCGGCGCGCGGTGAGGCTGAAGTCCACGACGAAGAGCTTCCCGCCGGGCCGGAGCGCCGCGGCGAGGTCGCGTGCGTAGGCGACGCGATCCGCGAGGTGGTGCCACACATGCACGACGAGGATGCGATCGACGCTCCGGGCGGCGAGGCCCGACGCAGCCGGAGTGGCTCGGACGGCGCGCAAGTTGGGGAGCTGCTCGCGGCGCGCGCGCTCGTTCACGAAGCGCACCATGTCCGGTTCGACGTCCGTCGCGATCACTTCACCTTCGGGGACGGCGCGCGCCAGGCGCACCGCGAAGTACCCCGTGCCCGCACCGACGTCGGCGACGGTCATCGTCGGCGCCAGCTCCAGAGCGCTGAGCACGTCGGCGGGGTGCTGCCACGTATCGCGCGCCGGATCGTCGAACACCTTCGCCCACGCGTCGGCGTCCGCGAAGCCGTGGTGCGCATGTTCATGATCGCGGGAGCGCGCGCCGTGGTCGGAGCCGACGGGGTGAGGGTCGTCTCCCTTCGGGGCCGCGGCGCGCGTCGATGCCGAGCCGCATGCGCCACCGACCGTCGCCGCAAGGAATGCCGTCATCCATCGATGCATGGGTTCTCCCGTCGCACTGGCCTACAGCGCTCCCGTCGATGCGAGCTCCACCGTGAGCTCGACGTTGATCATCGCCGCGGCCTGGGCGCCGGCGGACGCCCCGAAGACGGCAGCTTGCATTCGTGTCGTGAGATCGCCGGCGGCGTAGATGCCCGCAACGCTCGTCTCGCGCTTGTCGTCGACCCGAACGTAGCCGTCGTCGTCGAGCGCGACGCCCAGCGCACGGATCAGATCGACCTGCCGCTGGGGAGGATGCGCGAAGAGCACCTCGCACGGAACCGCGCTGCCGTTCGAGAGCTCGACGGCCTCGAGGCGCCCCTCCCGCGCGACGAGGCGCGCCACCGGGGCGGTTTCCAGCCGGATGCCGGCGGCGACGAGACGGTCTCGACTCTCCTGGGGGACCTCGAACGTCCCGCCCGTGAAGACCACGACCTCGCGTGTCCAAGCGCGCGCTTGCAGAGCGAAATGCAGAAGAACGTGCGCGTCCGCCGCGCGCGCGAGATACCCCCAAACACGGTCCTGCGCCTCCCACCCGTGGCAGTACGGACACTGGAAGATGGCGCGACCCCAGAGCTCGGCGAATCCGTCGATGGGGAGCGTCTCATCGATCATCCCGGTGGCGAGGAGGATACGCCGCGCTTCGACGGTTCCCGACGTCAGGCGCACGTCGAACGCGCCGCGCGTTCCGGAGATCGACTCGACGCGCACGTCCCGCGCCTCCACTTTCGGGTAGAGGGCGAGCTGCTGTCGGCCGATACGCCGGAAGTCGTCGGGGGGTGTTCCATCCCGCGTGACGAAGTTGTGAAGGTGCTCTGCGGCCGCGTTTCGTCGCGGACCCGAATCGCAGAGTAGAACGCGCTTGCGCGAGCGTCCGAGCGTGAGCGCAGCGGAGAGGCCGCCAGGGCCGCCTCCCACGATGACGACGTCATAGAGCATGTCCGTTCTCCTCGATACGACCCTGGAACACCCCGACGTCCTAGTCGTAGGTCCTCGCGCCGTTCACCGGTAGAGCGTGGCCTTCGATCGAATCGGCGAGGTTTTCGATCGAGGGATCTGGTAACCGGCTCCCGGCGGCGGCCGAGTGCACGGTCTGGCGCCGAGAAGACCCGCGGGATGCTAGACTCGCGGCCGTGCAAGCACGCACCCGCAAGGTCGTCGCCTGATGGGCGCCGGAGAAGACATCGCTCGCCTCCTGAAGGAGGCCGCCGCGTCGATGAAGAGCGACGTGAAGGGCGCCGTCGCCAAGCTCGAGCTCGCGTACGCGACCGCGCGCGACGCCGGTGACGGCGACACCACCGCCATGGTCGCCGAGGAGCTCGCGCGCGGCTGGTCACGTCGCAAGTCGACCGCGCGTTCCTTGTATTACGCATCCAAAGCGACGAAGCTCGCGCCCGAGCGGAAGGCCGCGTGGAACACGCTCGCGAAGACCTGCGAGCTCGTCGCGTCGCGCACGCCGAGCGATCGCAAGCTGCGCCGCGCGCAGGCCCTCTATCGCGCGGCCGCGGCGGCCTTCAAGAAGGCCGCCTCCCTGACGAAAGACCCGGAAGACAAGCGCTGGCTCCTCGAGCTCGCCGGCGACGCCGCGCGCCAGGCGAAGTCGACCGGCGCCGCCTGAGCGCGCGGTACGCCGAGCGCGCGGCCCCTCGGGACAGAGAAGCAGCACCTCCGGATCGAACGGCTCGACGTCGGGCGAACGCCGCGCGGCGGTGACCGCGGCTCAGGCGGTCGCCTTCATCCACTTGCCGACGAGCGTCACGATGGCCTTCTTGTGCTTCTTCCACTCCGCGGGAGAAGCGATCGTCACGGTGGCGCGGTCGGCGGCGGCCCACTTCATGAGCCCGGTGGCGTCGGGGAAGCTGAACCCGGTCGTCTCCTTCTTCTTCACGCCGCGATGGAAGACGAACGTCAGCGTGTCGCCGCGCAGGTTCATCGTGACGCGATCGTCGCCCTCCCAGCAGAAGCTCGGCGCGTTCCATTTGACGTGCTCGGTGATCGCGCGATGCGACGCCATGATCGCCTCGCGGGCGTCCACCAGCGAGGCCTTGAGCGGGTGCGCGAGCTCCGCGATGAACGCCGAGACCGCGTCGCTACCGGAGACCTTTGCCTTCATGGTGCGACGATTGTGGCAGCGACCGCCGACCCGCACCAGCGTCCATTCGGTCTCGCGCGCCCGCCCGCGCGGCGACGGCGGCGCGCGGGCGTCGCCGCGAGCGGATGCTTGACGGCGCGGGCGCGCGGCGACAGAGATGATGGCGTGAGCGATTCAACGCTTCTCGACCTCGTCCTTTCGCGTCGGAGCGCCGCGGCGCTCGTCGAGCCCGGCCCCACCCGCGAAGAGCTCGACCGTATTTTGCTCGCGGCAGGAGCGGTCCCCGACCACGGGCTCTTGCGGCCGTTCCGCCTGGTCGTCGCCGAGGGTGAAGGCCGCGCGCGCTTCGGCGACGCGCTCGCGGCGACGGCCGCCGAGCATCGACCGAGTATGCCGGCGGTGGGCCTCGAGAAGGTTCGCGCGAAGGCGCTGCGCTCGCCGACGCTCGTGGTCCTCATCGCGTCGCCGAAGCCCGGCAAGATCGAGGTGTGGGAGCAGAACGCGACGGCCGCCTGCGCCGGCTACGCGATCGTCCTCGCCGCCCACGCCCTCGGCGTCGGGGCGGTGTGGAAGAGCGTGCCGTTCACGAAGGGCAAGGCCCTCACCGAGACGCTCGGTCTCGCGGACGGCGAAGAGATGCTCGGCTGGATCCACCTCGGGCGAGCCGCGCGCGAGGAAGAGCTTCCGCCGCGCAAGCCGCTCGCGCTCGCCGATGTGGCGAGCGTCCTCGACGCCGGCGGCCGCCGTCCGTACGCCGTGGGCGCTCCCGCCTCGCCCGACGACGCGACGTCGGCGTGATCCGCGGAGACCGTCGCGACGCTGCGCTCTGCTGAAGGCGTCACGCGCGCTCACGAGGCGCGAGGAGCGTCGGAGCGTCCGGACATCGCCGAGCGAGCGCGCCGAACCGCTTGACTCCGGCGACCGTAGAAGACGAACGTGGTGCCGTGAAATTTCGACTCAGCGGCCCTGCCCTCTTGATCGCGGCGTCGACCGTCGTCGTCATCGCGATCACGCTCATCGCGCAGCTCATGACAACGCGCCTCGTCGCGACCGCCCACGCCGGCGACTACGACCTGATGAGGCGCGCCTTCACGGGGACCCTCAAAGGCATGGAAGACGAGGCGTCGTCCGACGCCGAGATCTTCGCCAACATGCCCGCGGTGCGTTCGGCGTTCATCGAGCGCGACCGCACGAAGCTCCTCGGCGAATGCGAGGGCGCGTTCAAGCTGATGGAGGAGAAATACGCGATCGACCAGGCGCAGTTCCACACCCCGCCGGGCGTGTCCTTCTTGCGCCTCGACGCGCCCACCAAGTTCGGCGACGACCAGACGGGCTACCGCCCGATGCTCGCGGAGGTCCACGAGGAGAAGAGCCTGCGCAAGGGCGTCGCGATCACGAAGGCGGGTCCCGCCATCCTCGGCATCGTGCCGATCTTCGACAGCTCCGGCGCCCTCGCAGGCAGCTTCGAGATGGGCCTCGAGTTCGGCCCCGTGCTCGACGACCTCAAGACCGCGTTCGCGCTCGAGGGCGCCGTCTTCTTCCAGGAGAAGCAGCTCCACGACATCGCGACGGACCTCCCGGGCGACATCATCACCTCGAAGAACCGCGTGGGTAAGTACATCCGGTACCACGCGACGCACCCCGATCTCGCGGCGGCGCTCGTCATCGACCGGGACATCGAGATCACCGGACCGAAGACCTACGAGCGCACCGTCGCTGGCGTCCCGTGGGGCGTCCAGCTCATGCCGCTCTTGAACTACGCGAACAAGCAGATCGGCGTCGTCGCGATCGCGACCAGCTTCGAGGAGGACAAGACCCTCGCACGCCGCGCGCTCGTCTGGCAGGTCCTCGCGGCGCTCGTGAGCGTCGTGCTGATGGCCGGCACGATCCTCATCGTGATCCGAGGAGTGATCGTCGCTCCCCTCGCCGCGATCAACGTGCGGATGGCCGCTCTCGCCGCCGGCGACGCATCGCGCCCCGCCGAGCCGCTCACGAGCTACTGCGAGGAGCTCGAGACGCTCGCGCGCTGCTACGAGCACCTTCGCACGCAGAGGAGGCCATGAGGCGCCGCCGCTCCCAGAGCCGCGCCCTCATGCTCGCGTTGCTCGCGACGCTCGCGGGCCTCGTGTTCGTCCTCTTTCCGCTCCGTCTTCGGGGCGCCGACGCGGCCCACGCCGCGGAGGGCGGCGCGTCCGCGCGCCCGTCGACGGCCGCCGCGCGCAAAGGCGACAAGCCGCCGAAGCGCCTTCCGCCCGACGACGCCGGCGCCGAGGCGGGCGCGCTCGCCGCCGAGGAGCACGCTCCCGCGCCGCCCGACGCTGCGCCCCCGACGAACCTCACGACGATCCCGATCGGCAAGGGCCTGCCCGTCAACGTGAACGTCGGGGTGTTCTTCCTCGAGGTCAAGTCGTTCGACGACACCAAGAGCGAGTTCGAGTGCACCAGCGACGTCCGCCTCCGGTGGACCGACCCGCGCCTCCGCTTCCCGAGCAAGAACCTTCGTGGCTACAAGGAATACCGCGGCAAGGAGGCCGAGGAAGAGCTCACGAAGATCTGGTCGCCCACGATCGAAGTGACGAATCGCCTCGAGTCCGCGCCGTACGTGGGCCGGCGCCTTCGCGTCTTCCCCGACGGCCAGATCGAGAGCCTCACGCGCGTCACGGCTCGCTACAAGGCCCGCGTCGCCGCCGAGACGTTCCCGTTCGACCGACAGCGGCTCACGCTCGATCTCATCGTGCGCGAGGACACGACCGACGAGGTCCTGCTCCGCTTCGACAAGGACGACGTCGGCTTCAGCCGCGCCGCGACCGACGCGAAGCTCGAGGGCTGGGACATCGGCCTCGTCGACCTGCACGCGGAGGCGATCCCCGGATGGAACGGCGATCGCTACTCGCAGGCCACGGCGGCGCTCATCGTCGACCGTATCTGGGCCACGAGCCTCGCGCCGATCTTCATTCCGCTGCTCGCCTCGCTCATCATCCCGCTCCTGTCGATCTGGATGAACAAGGTCGGCGACAACGGGTTCGAGGGCGACGCCATCGCGCTCGCGAACATCGGCATCGGCGGCCTCTTCTCCGTCATCGCCTTGAGCTTCGCGATCTACTCGTCGTACGGCGTCATCGCGAACAGCGACAACACGGTCACGCGTCTGTTCGGCGTCAACTACGCGATGCTCGCCACGACGCTCACGATCGTCGTCGTCTTCTTCCGCTACAACGTGATCGCCCGCCTGTTCGGGCCGTACGTGCAGCGCGAGGCGTTCTTCTTCATCTCGTGGGCGCTCCCCGTCCTGTCGCTCGCGACCAGCATCGCCTTTCTCCTCGTCGCCGCGGCTTGACGCGAGCCCTCAGGCGTCGACGAGCGCGAACGCGAGCGCCGCCGCGAAGAGCACGATCGGCGTCACCCACAACCCGACCTTCAGCACCTCGACGCCGGGCACGGGCTCGCCCTTCCTCCGGGCCACGTCGAGGACGAGAAGCGTCGCGAGCGAGCCGGTCGGCAAGATCGTCGGACCGACGTCGAGGCCGATCAGCGCGCCAAAGATGCCCGAGGGATCCTCCCCGGCGACGTGGAGAGCGCTCCGGGCGACGAGCGCCGCGGGGAGGTTGTTCATCACGTTCGCCGCCGCCCCGGCCGTGGCCGACGCGACGAGCACTCGGACGAGCGAGTGACGCGGCGCGCTCTCGATCCACCCCGCAGCTGTCGCGACGAGCCCGACGTTCTCGAGACCGCGCACGACGACGAACAGCCCGATGACGAGCGGGAAGAGCCCCCACGAGACGTCGCGCAGCGCGCCGAGACCGACGCGACGGCGGTGGAGGCCGTGCGCGAGGAGCACGACGACGCCGCCGAAGGCCACGACGTACGGCTCGAGGTGGAGCGCCGGCGCCACGAAATAGCCGACGACGACGACGGCGAGGACCGCCGACGCGACGCGAAAGTAGCGACGATCGGGGACGACCGACGAAGGGTCGGCGAGCTTGGCCTCGTCGAAGGCGGGGAGCTCCGCGCGAAAGCGCCAGCGCAGGAGCGCGTAGGTGGCGAGCACCGCGACGAGCTGAGGCGCCAGCATGTACAGGGCGAAGCGGGCGAACGGAATGTTGAAGGCGTCCGCGAAGAGCAGGTTCGTGAGGTTGCTGATCGGGAGCGCGAGCGACGCGACGTTGGCGACGAAGGCCGACGCGATCACGAAGGGCCGCGCCGGCAGCTGGAGGCGCTTGACGAACGCGAGCACGATCGGGGTCAGCATCACGGCCGTCGTGTCGAGCGAGAGTACGGTCGTGACGAGCGCGCCGAGCGCGAAGACGTTCCGGAAGAGCCGACGACCGTCCCCGCGAGCGCGACGGCCGGCGTGAAGCGCCGCCCATTCGAAGAAGCCACTGACCTCGAGCAGCGCCGAGAGGAGCAAGAGGGCGAGGAGGAACAGGAGCGCGCTCCGCGACACCCACACCATGTCGAACGCCTGCGCGGGGGAGACGAGGCCGAGCGCGATCATGACGATCGCGCCGAGCACGGGCCAACATGCCTCGCTCCTCCCGCGTGGCTTCAACAGCACGAGCGCCAACGTGCCGGCGAAGATCCCCAAGGTGCCGACGAGCTTCAGCTCATGCATCGCCTGCGCGCGTCCTCGACCACGCCCAGCCAGCGTGATGCCACGGTCTCCGTGAGCGCCGCCTTGGAGCCGGGCGCCGCTCCGCGCGAGCGCGCTGCGACGCGTCCGACGGGAGCCGCGCCGCGCGGTGGCACGTCGTCTGCTGGCTCGAACGGCAGGGACGCATGAATCCAAGCTCGCCAGCGGTGGCGGAGTACACGGCGCGCGAGCCGTACACGGTCGGCCCTCACGAGCCGCTCGGAAACGCGCGCCGGCTCATGGACAAGTACGGGATCCGCGATCTGCCCGTCCGCGCCGAAGGGAAGCTCGTCGGGCTCCTCTCCGAGCGCGAGCTCAGGCTCGTCTGGTCGCTCGCGCGAGCGCCTCCGGAGACGCTCACCGTCGAGGACGCGATGACCGCCGCGCCGTACGCCGTCGCCCCGGAGACGCCGCTCGACGAGGTGCTCCGCGTGATGTCGGCGCGTCGGCTCGAGGCGGCGGTCGTGGTCGACGGCGGGCGCATCGTCGGCGTCTTCAGCTCAGCCGATGCGATGCGGGCCCTCGTGGACGCGCTCGACGGAAGGCTCGCGGCGTCACCCCCGCGCGTCCGCGCGACGCCGCCCCCGCCCCTCCGCGGCGCGCGCAGGCGAGCCGCTCGTTGACGCGACGCGCGCGCACGACGAAGGCGCGGCGGACAGCGGCGCAGGCGGACCCGTCCTTGCTTCACGTGTCGGACGGAGGAACGGATGACCGCGAATCGTTCGCCTGCGCGCCCCACGAAGCTACGTCCTTACGTGGGGATCGGCGACGACGTCGATGATTCACTGCCGACGCGCGTGCTCGCTCGCAGCCACGTCGTGCCGGAGATCTTGCTGGGCACTCCCCGCGTTCTCCGCGGGGTACCGCCATCGACGCCGGCGATCGCCCTCATCGGGGAGATGCTCGGCGAGCTGCCGCTCGCGCCGCCGGCAGCGGCCAGTCGACCGCTGCGGTGCCGAGCGCCGAACGTCTTCCTGAGCCCGCCGCGCGCCACCGATCCCCCTCCGCCGTGGGCGCTCGCGCGCACGAAAGCTCGACGCGCGGCGTCGGCTCGGCGTGCGCGCGGCGAGCGGAGGTCGCTCCTCCCGCTCTTCACGCTGGCCGTCGCGCTCGCGCTCGCCGTCGGGCTGTGGCGCGACGAGGCCGCGCGCGCGCAGGTGGCGTCCGACCTCGCGCGCGCCGCGTCCCGCGCCGGCGCGCTCCTCGTCGCGGCGGCCGCCCGCTGACGGGCGACGCTCAGGAGGGCGGCTCGACGCGCGACCGCAGCGGGAACGACGGGATCCGGCCGATCACGGGGCGAGGACGATCGCGCTCGTAGAGGAACTCGCGCGTGAGCGGATACTCGTCGTTGATGCCCTTCGACATCGTCATCTGGATCAGATTGAGATGTCCGGAGCGGAAGCCCGCGACCACGCTCGCGAGGTAGAAGTCCCACGTGCGCATGAAGCGGTCGCCGTAGCGCATCTTCCGCTTGATCTTGTCGTAGTTGGCGTTGAAGTTCTTGCGCCAGTGGTGCGCCGTCATCGCGTAGTGACGGCGAAGGTTCTCGACGTCGAGCACGTCGAAGCCGCGCTCGACCGCGCGCCGGGTCTCGCCCTCGAGCGAGAAGAACCAGTAGCCAGGGAAGACGTGCTTCGCGACGAAGGGATCGTTGCCGCTCGCCTCCTTCATCTTGGAGATCGCGTGCGTGAGCACGATGGCGCCCGGCGCGCTGAGGGCCTCCAGCTTGTCGTAGAACGCGTCCGCGCGGCTCTGGCCCACGTGGCACATCATGCCGACCGACACGATGCGCTCCCACTTCGAGCGATCGTCGAGCTCGAGGTAGCTCGTCGTCCGCACGTCGACGCGCAGCTTCCGCGCGCGCGCTTGCTCTCGGATGTACTTCGCCTGGTTGTCGCACAGCGTGACGCCGAGACACTCGACGCCGTACTTCTCGGCGGCGTGGAACATCAGGTGGCCCCAGCCGCAGCCGATGTCGAGGAGACGCTGGCCGCGGCGGAGATCGAGCTTCTTCACCGTGTGGGCGATCTTCTGCTCCTGCGCCTGATCGAGCGTGTCCTCGGGCGTGCGGAAGTAGCCGCACGAGTACTGGAGCTTCTTGTCGAGGTAGAGCTCGTAGAGCTTGTCGCCACGACCGTAGTGGTGCTCGACGTCGGCCTTCTCCTGCGTCAGCGAGCGCGAGATCGCGGCGCCCATCCAGTCCTTCACGCGCGAGGGGCGCGGCGGCGCGCGAAGGCCGACCTCGAAGAGCGCGGTCAGCGCGTCCTCGAGATCTCCGTCGACGACGACGTCGCCCGCGACGTACGACTCGCCGAGGCCGAGCGTGTTCTGGAGGATGGTGCGAGCGAGGGCCGTCCGCGTCTTGAAGTGCAGCGCGAACTCGGGCACCCCCGCGGCGGCTCCGAACCTCCAGCGCTCTCCGTTCCACAACACGATCTCGAACGGCTTACCGGTGTGCGCGCGCTGGATCCTCTCGAGCGTTCGTCGGAACAACATCGCTTCCCCTCCCTGCCCCGCCATGAGTACGTCGCGACCGCCGAGGGTCAAGCAACGACGGCGCGTGCGGCGCTTCGCGGCGTGGACCGTCGACGGCCGCGCGCCGCACGGGCGTCCGATCGCGGCGAGCGACGCCGTGAGACGCAGCGCTCGGGCGAGGCGACCTCCGCGCGCCGAGGAGCGCGGAGGTCCCGAGCTCACTCGGGCCGGCTCGGAAGGCTCAGCGGATTCGCGCCCTTGATCTGGCGGATCGAGTCCCAGAGGAGCTGCTTGGCGTAGGTCGGGTTGTGGACGCCGAGGTCCTTGCTCCGGGCGACGATCAGATAGTTGTAGAGCGCACCCGCCGTCGGGCCGTTCGCGACGAGGTTGCCGCCTCCCGGCGAGCTGCCTGGGCGCACGTAGTCGAGGTGGAACTGCGCGCCGGCGAGGTCCTCGTCGGAGAGCGGCGCGTACGGCGCCGTCGTCGATCGCGTGAGCATCCCGGCGTCGTTCAGCGCTGCCTGCAGCTCCTGGAGCGCCCGCTTCACGAGCGACTGGCCACCCTGCACGTCGAACGTCGTGCCGGTGTACTGCGTGTGGCACGTCTTGCAGAACTCGACGCTCGGCTTCATCGTGTGGTCCGGCACGCTCGCGTTCGCCTTGACGGGCTGCATGTGACAGGAGACGCAGGCGTTGCTGACCGTCGCGTGCGCGGAGCTGCCGTAGGTGAGCCCGGCGAAGTGGTAGCCGCCCTTGCCGGAGTACACGTCCGACTGCGGGCCTTCGTGCGGTCCCCAGCGCGTCGACGAGAGCGCGTTCGACGCGGTGATGTAGAGCGCGACGTCCTTCCGCGACTTGTGGCAGAACACGCAGGTGTTGCCGGCGCGGTACGCGAGCGGCTGTCCCGTCGGGATCGTCGGCGACGCGCCCTCCGTCTTCTCGAGGAGCGCCGTGTCGCCGACGCCGCCCGGGACACGGAGCGGCGCTTGACCGGCGATGTACCTGCCGGTGACGTGCGGATCGTTGGTAGCGTCGAACGCGTGGCACGTGGAGCAGTGGATCCGGCCGATCGCCGTCGCGCCGCCGTAGCCGATCTCCGTGATCGCTCCCGACGCCGCCCTGAAGTTGATGTGCCCCTTCGCGACGTCGGACGGAACGCCGGCGTCGGGCGCGACCGTGTACTTGTTCGCGACACGCTGCTCGAGGCCGTCGAGCGCGTGGCAGTTGCCGCAGGCCCCTCCGCCGATCTCGTTGTTCTGCGGGTGCGAGTGGTTGCTGAAGCGCCACTGATCGACGACGCCTCCGAACGTATGACACGGCGTCGTGCAGGCTCCGCTGAGTGCACCGCCGCCGTCGGCGATGGCGCCGGGGAGGCCCTGAGCTCCAGGCGGCCCCGCCGGACCGACAGGGCCCGCGGGCCCGGCGTCGCCGGGGTCTCCCTTCGCGCCGTCGTCGCCCGCACCACACGCGGCCAGCCCCATGCCCGCCCCGACGGCGACGACGAACGCGAATCCGATGAGACGAGAGAGAGCCATGGTCCTCCGTGACGGCGTCCGAGGGCGCCTTGGGCTCGACATTGCATCCGTCGGGCCAGTGCGCTTGCGCTCGCTCCTGCTCACCACGGTCCTCCTCGGCGCTGCCTTCGCGGCGTGCGAGACGCCTCGCACGGCGGCCCCGTCTCCGAGCTACACGACTCGGATCCAGGGGCTGCTCGAGGCGCGATGCGTGCGCTGCCACGCAGACTTTGCGCCGGGCGGGGGCTGGACCGCAGACTCCTACCTCGGCGCGATCGGGTGCACGGACTCGGGTGAGCCGGTCACGCTCGCACGGGCGGACGGCTTGCCTCCGCTCCTCGCTGCGGTTGATCGGAGCGACCACGCCGGCGTCGTCGACGAGGCCGAGCGCGCGATGCTCGCCGCCTGGCTCGCCGCGGGCGCGCCGCGGAGCGGCGGGGGTGTCCACCCGGCGACGTTCGCCGACCCGCGCTCCCCGAAGAGCCACGGGCAGCTCCTCCGCGCTCGAGGGTACGCACCGATGCTCGACGCGAGCGATCCCGATGCCTGCGGGAGCTGCCACGACGGCCTCGCCGCGCGACGCGCGGAGATCCACACACCGGCCGCCGGCGCTCCGGCCTGCACGAGCTGTCACGCGGAGATCGACGGCCCGCTCGGGTGCGGGACCTGCCACGGGGAGGGCGCGCGCGCGTACCCACCGCGCAGCCGCTGCTTCTTCCCCGCGGACCCGATGGACCGCGCGCATGCGGCCCACGCCGGCCCGAGCGCGTCACGCGCCGCGGGGCTCCCGTGCTCGACGTGCCATCCCACGCCCGCCTCCGGCGCGCCCGCGGGCGTACACGCCAACGGCTGGGTCGACGTCTGGTTCGACTTCGCGATCGCCGGGCGCGAGGCGCGCTTCGATCTCGCGCAGAAGAGCTGCACGGGCACGTGCCATGCTCGAGGCGGCGCGCGCCCGTCACCCGCGTGGAGCGACGCGCCGATGACGTGCAACGATTGCCACGCCTCCCCACCCGCCGATCATCCTCGCGGCGCGTGCACGAGCTGCCACCATGAAGCCAACGCCGACGGAACGGCGCTCACGACGCCCTCGCTTCACCTGAACGGAAAGGTCGACCTCGGCGACGGGAGCGGACGCTGCGGCTCGTGCCACGGCCAGGGCGACGATCCCTGGCCCGCGACCGGCGCGCACCGGGCGCACGCCGCTCCGAAGAGCGCGCGCCCCGTCCCCTGTGAGACGTGCCACGCGATCCCGGACGGCGGAGCTCGTCACCCCGAGGGAAAGGGAGGCGCCGGCGTTCGCCTCGCCGGCCTCGCGGTGCACGGTGGTCGCCGCGCCTCGTTCGATCCGACGACGAAGACGTGCGCGGGGACCTACTGCCACGAAGGCGCCGGCGCCGCGCGACCCTCGCCGCGATGGATCGAGACGAGCGCGACCAGTTGCACGTCGTGCCACGGAGCGCCGCCGCCGGCGCCGCACCCCCAGAGCACCACGTGCGGCGGGGCCGCGTGCCACGAGGGTCGAACCGACGGTCTCGCGCTCACGCCGGCCGGACGGCTCGCTCACGTCGACGGCTTCATCGACCGCGTCGCGCCTTGACGACGCCGCGTCGGCGGCTGCGAAGACGCCGCGTCGGCGAGTGCCGCTACGGACGGAAGAGGTGGCACCCCTTGCAGACCTTGGCCTCGGGCTGGTGATCCCGCTTGTCCGCGTGGCACGCCCCGATGCAGGTCGCGCGATCGGAGCGCGGCGGCGCGTGCGCGCTATGGCAGGTCTCGCACGCCGCGTGGGCGGAGACGGAGTGAAGGCCCGGGAGCGACGGCTTCGTGTGGCAGCTCGCGCACGCCGCCGGGCGCGCGACACCCTTCGGCCCGTGAGCGCGGTGGCACGTGGCGCAGCCCTGCGCCGCGTTCGCGTGGAGGGCCTTGGCCTTGTTCTCGTGGCAGCTCGTGCACGACGCGCGGCTCCCGAGCGAGCCCGAGTGCGCGTCGTGGCAGCTCGTGCACGACGCGTGGCCGGCGGGTGCGGTCTTCGTCTCCTCGGCGTGGCAGCTCTTGCACGAGGGCTTCGGGCTCGGAGCGTGCGCGGAGCCGTGACAGCCGTCGCAGCTCGCGTGGCCGGGGCGCGCCGCCTTCGCCTCCTTGGCGTGGCAGCCTGCGCAGAGCGACGCGCCCGAGCCTGCGAGGCGGAACGCGTGCGGCGCATGGCAGGACGCGCAGGCCGTCTTCCCGGCATGCAGCGCGCGATCGTCCTTCGCGATCGTGTGGCAGGAGCTACACGCCGCGCTCGTCGCCGGCGACGACGCCCGGTGGACGGCGCCGCTCGCCGCGTGCGGAGCGGTCGCCGCCGAGCCTGGCAGCGACGTGCGCGCCGACGCGCTGGCGCTCGGGGCACGCTCGCCATGAGGGGCGTGGCAGCCCGTGCACGCCTGCTCGCCCTTCGCCGACGCGAGCGCGGGATGCGAGGGCTTCACGCTCTCGTGGCAGCGCTGGCAGGCCTGGCCCGCCGACACTCCCGGACGATGCGGATCGTGACAGCTCGTGCAGTCCGCGTGCGCCGCCACACGTGGCGCGGCGATCGTGCGGACGTTCGCGTGGCAGCTCGTCGAGCAGCTCGTCCGCGCCTCGGTGGGGGCGTGCGGCGCGTGGCAGCCGGTGCAGGCGGCGTGTCCGGTGACCTCGCTCGCCGCGCGTCGATCGGCGTGGCATCCCGCGCAGGCGCGTACGTCGGCGCGGCGGGCACGATGCGGGTCATGGCACGTGACGCACGCCTCGTGTCCGGCGACGCGCGGGCCACGCGGGGCGACCGTCGGAGCGAGTGTCGAGACGCGCGACGCGTGCGACGCGCCCGGCGCCCCCGCACCGGGATGCACTCCGACGTGGCACGCCTCGCACGTCCCCCGCGCGGCCACCTTCCCCGCGTGCGGGGCGTGGCACGCCGAGCAGACCTGCCCCGGCAACGCCGTGCGCGGATCGAGCGCGGCAGCCCCGGCGTCGAAGGCGCCGCCCGCGCCCCCGAGCGCCGCGGGCGCGCCCGCCTCGCGGACGAACGCGAGCACCGCGGCGTCGAGCGAGAGCTCCATCGACGCGTCGACGCTGGAGGGCCCCGCGTGCGCCTCGAACGCGCCGTGCGAGGCGCTCGTCTCGCGGTGGCAGACCGTGCAATCGGCGAGCACGACGCGCTCGGTCCCGTGGACGCTGTGGCACGCGCCACACGGGAGATCGACGCCCGCGTGGTGCTCGAGCGCCGGCGCGCCGTCGGCGCGTGTCGCGGCGGCGTGGCAGGCGTTGCACGTCGTCGCGGGCCCTTTGGCGCCGAACGCATGACAGGACAGACACGTCGTCGGCGCTCGTTCGCTGCCGCGATGCCCTCTCTTCGTCTCGGCCGCGTGGCACTTCGCGCACGCCGCCTCGGTGGGTACGTCGTCCGCGCTCGCATGGCACTCGCCGCACGCGATCTTCTTCTCGCCGACGTGGAACACGTGCATCGGCGCCTCGCGCGCGGTCCGCCACGTCGTCGGCACCTGCTCCCGCGGCGAGCGCGGCGGCGTGCGCTCGACGATCGCGAACACCGCGAGGAGCGCCGCCGCCGCCAGGGCGAGCACGAGGAGCGCGAGCGCGCGTCGCCCTCTCACCGCCCGCGCTCCCCCGCGGCGCCGTGGCACTGGCGGCACGGCTCGTCTCGCCTCGCGTCGAGGGCGCTCGAGAAACCTCGCCCGTGTGGATTGCCGCCCGGTCCCCCGACGCGGTGACAGCCGACGCAGAGCGCCTCGCCGGCGCCGCCGTGGCAGCTCGCGCACGACATCGGGTCCATGCGCGCCGCTCGACCGTGCTCGCCGCCGCGCGCGCGCACCCAGTCGGGCGGATGCGGATTCCGTGCGGTGCCGGCGGCGCCGAACGACGCCCGACCGCGCTTCGCGTGGCAGTCGAGGCAGAAGCGCTCGCTGTCGTGGCACGTCGTGCAGAGGCCCGGGCTCGAGCGCGCCTCCTCGGAGTGACGCGAGGCGAACCCTGCGCGATGGAGGCCCGTCAGGCTCGGCCGCTCGAACGCGAACCGCCAGGGGAGCGCGGCTGTGGTGACGCCGTGGCAGCTCGCGCAGAAGTCTTCGCCATGACAGGTCGCGCAGAGGTCGCGCGCGGAGGCCGCGCGCACGCCGTGCTCGCGGACGAAGTCGCCCTCGTGGAAGACATGGCTCGACGGACGCGCGAGCTCGGACGGAAGATCGACGTGGCAGCCGTCGCACTCGCGCGTCTTCCACTGATCCCGGTGCGTGTGGCAGCCGAGGCACTGCGCCATCGGCGGACGGAGCGCGGTCTGCTCGGCCTTGCCGGCCGCCGCGTGGCAAGGGACACACTGGCCACCGAGCTTCGGGACGTGCCGGTCGTGCGCGAAGCGCAGATGCTCGCGCGCGAGCCGGTTCTCCTCGCGCGTGTGGCTCTGACCGTGACAGCCTCCGCACGGCCGAGCGTCGTGCGGACGCGAGTGGCAGCCGATGCACGTCGCCGGCTCGGGGAGATGAAGCGGCCCGGTGTCTCCCGCGTTGGCGATCCCCTCGTGACACGTCGTGCAAGCGATCCCCGCCAGCGAGTGAGCGCGATGCTCGAACGGGCGCTGCGCGTCCCGCGGCTTGATGCCGAGCAGGCCCGCGCAGGCCGCGAGCGACAGCGAGAGCGCGAGCAGGACGAAGCTCCGGAGCGAGCTCACCGGGCGGCCCCTCTCCTTGGTGGCTCGCCGAGCGCGTACGAGACACGCGCGAGCGCGTGGAGCGACTCGCGGTTCTCGGGTCCAGCCGACGCCTCGAGGGCACCCGCGATCTCCCATCCGCTCGGAGACGTCCACGCGAGCGCGCCGAGCGCCCACGGCCAGATCGCGCCGCGCCCGCGCGCCTCGTCGGGGCGGACGAGCTCGAGCTCCGTCGCGACTCGGATCGCGGCCGAGAGCGGCCACGAGGCGACCACGCGCGCACCGAGCCACCGCGCGCCCGCGAAGTCGACGCGTCGCGCCTCGAGGCCGACCGAGCCCGCCCACTCGTCGTCGAGCGCGAGCGTCGCGCGCCCGAGCCCCTGCCCTCCGACCTCGGCGCCCTGCACCTGGACGCTGCCCGTCGCGACGAGCTCGAGTCGCGGGAAGGCGCGCCAGCGGGCGCTCGCGCCGGAGCTCGTGGCTGCGAAGTCCCCGAGGACCGAGAACAGCGACGTCCTCGGCAGGAGGCGGCCGGGGGAGCGATGCGTCGCGAAGAGCTCCCCGCGAACCTCGTCCTTCTGTGCGCTGATCGAGGTGAGCGCGTCGGTCGGACCGCCCGAGACGATGTCGAACGCGGCGCGACCGGCCGCGGTGAGCCACGGGGCAGGCGTGAGCGCGAAATCGGCTCCGACCTCCTCGTCGTCGAGCAGGGTCCCGCGTCGTCGCACCGCGTACGAGCCGCCGACGGCGGCGACGTCGCCGATCGCCTGCCCCAAGCGACCGCCCGCCGTCCAGTCGAAGCGTTCGTAGTCGAAGCGCCGCACGACCGGCACGCCGCCGAACGCCTCGAGCGTGGTCCCGTCGAAGACGCGGACGAGCCCGCGAGCGCCGTCGACGTGGACGGGCCGCACCGCGCCCATCGTCACGATCATCCTTCCGGCGCGGAGCTCCGAGCCGCTCGCCGCGTCGCGGGCGCGCACCGAGAGCGTGAGGACGTCGCCGGTCGCCATGACCGGCTCCGCGCCGCCCGTCGCGCCCAGCCACGTCACGCTCTCCACGTCGAGCCATGGGCGAAGGCGATCCTCGCCGCGCAGGACGACGAGCCCCACGGGCGAGCGCGTCTGCACGAGCGCGTCGCCGCGGAGCCTGAGCGGCTCGCCGGCGGCCGTCCGCGCGACGACGAACGTCGCGACGAGGACGAGAGCCCCGAGCGACCTGCTCCCGTCGTTCTTCCATCGTGCTCGTGCCCAGACGCCGGCGGAGACGCGCGGTCCGCGCACCGGTCGGCGCCCTCGCGCGGCGTCGATCTTGCTCCGATATGTGAACGACATGAGCGCGGAAGGCGGGATCGATTGGATCGGGTGGCTCTCAGCGGCGAGCGCTGTGGCCGCGGGAGGTATCCTCGTCATGCATCTCGTGCGCCGACCTGCCCTCACGGGCGAGCGCGGTCGGAACACGAAGCTGTGGCTGCTCCTCGGACTCGGCGTATTCCCGATCACCTCGGCGGGGACGGCGAACGTCGCCGGCTTCAGCGCGACGCAGTCGCGCAAGTTTTGCGGGTCGTGCCACGTCATGGAGCCTCACGCCGAGGACTCCGACGATCCCGAGAGCCGATCGCTCGCCGCGATCCACGCGCGCAACCCGACGTTCGGGAAGGACAACTGCTACGCCTGCCACAAGGACTACGGGATGTACGGCTACGTGCTCACCAAGGCCGGCGGCATGCGGCACGTCTACCTCTACCTCACGCGCTACCACGACATGCCGCTCGAAGAGTCGAAGCACGACATTCGCATCCTCCGCCCGCTGCCCAATGACAACTGCATGGCCTGCCACACGACGACGGCTCCGCGCTGGCTCTCGATCGGCGACCACGCCTCGTCGCTCGAAGCCGTCCGCAGCGGGACGGTGTCGTGCGCGAGCGCGGGGTGCCACGGGTACGCCCATCCGATGACGAAGCTCGGCAAGGAGCTCGAGGCCGGCCCCGGTGGGGCGGAAGGAGCGAGGCCGTGAAGCTCGCCACCGCGTGGGCCCGCGCGAAGGCGGTCCGGAGCGAGACGCTCGTGCGCGTCGCCTGCGTCCTCGGCCTCGTCGCGCTCCCGCTCATGGTCCTGTCGGTCTTCGTCCCGACGGTGTGGCCCGTGCTCGTCGCGCTCTCCTTCGGTCAGGCGCTCGGCACGCTCTCGTTTTTGCTCTACCTCGTCGCGATCGCCCGCGATCTCGAGATCGCGCGACGGCTCCGGACGCCCCGGGGAGAAGACGTCAGCCGTCGATCTGATCGATGAGGGGCTCCGCGCCGATGTCCTCGGCGCTGAGGAGGCGCTCCTCCTCCGCGGCCATCTCCTGCTCGAAGCGCTGGAAGAACCACACGATCTCGTCGGCGAGATCCTCGACGTTCCGCACGCCCTCCTCGGCGTCCTCCGTGAGCGCGACGAGGACGCTGCGGTGCTCGGCGTGGTCGTGGTACATGCGCTCGACGCGCACCGGGCCCCAGGCGTCCACCTCGCGGAGGAGCGGAACGATCGTCTCCTCCTCGAACTGGAAGTGCCGCTCGACCTCGGCGCAGAGCTGACCGAGCACGTCCCGGATCACCGGGCGATGCCTCTCGTCGCGCTCGGCGGCGCGCGCGACGGCGATCAATGCGCGGCAGAGCCCGCGGAGCAACGCGTGGTCGCTGGAGATGCGCTTGCGGACTTCGATCTTCGCGATCATCGAGCTCATGGCGCACCTCCTTTCGAGCGGAAGCGTTGCTTGCGCGCCGCGATCAAGAGTCACTCGTTCGCAATGTAAGGACGGGAATCGACGATGTGCGAACGACGCTCTCAGCGACGCTGCCCATCAACGCTCGAGCGATCCCGCGACGGCCGTGCGTCCCCATGACGATGAGGTCGGCCCGCAGTCTCTCCGCGACCGCGAGCACGCCGTCGCGCGGGTCGGCCTGCTCGAGGGACGTGTGAAGCTCGATCTTCCGGGTCTTGTAAGGCTCGACGAGATCGGCGAGCGCCTTCTCGGCCGCGTCGATGATCCGTGAGGCCATCTCGGCCGAGATCGTCATCACTCCGTCGGGGAAACCGACGATCGGGAGCTCGAACGCGTGGACGAGATGCACGGAGGCGCCGAGTTTGTCGGCGAGCTGTACGGCGTAGTCGAGCGCCACCCTGGCCGGCTCGCTGAAGTCCGTCGGAACGAGGATCGTCTTCGGAGGGATCATGCCCCGACCCGTCAGCAAGCGCCTTGCCAGGCAGCGAATCGCGCCGCGCTTGGGCTGCACCGGCGCCCCCGACGCACGCCTTGCGCTCGCGCGCAGACGACGCGCGCGCGTCACGGCGGCGCTCTCGAGACGGCGTGCATCCGCCGTGGCCGCTGTCTTGCACTTGCCGTCGTCATGATGCGACCGAGCAGAGACCCGTCGACTCCGACCGACCGGGAGCACGTCTCGAGGACGACCAAGATCCGCCAGGTGATGACCCCGTCGCCTCACACCATCGGCAGCGACCAGAAGCTCGCGCGCGCTCACAAGGTGATGCGCGAGCATCGACTCCGGCACCTCCCCGTCCTCCGGGGCGGCAGGCTCGTCGGGGTCCTCTCGGAGCGTGACCTGTTCTTCCTCGAGACGATCGCAGGGGTCGACATCGACCTCGACGCCGTGTCGGACGCGATGACCCCGGACGTCTACACGGCGCACCCGGACGACGCGCTCCGTGACGTCGCGCGAATCATGGCCGTTCGACGCTACGGCTGCGCCGTCGTCATGGAGGACGGTCACCTCCTCGGCATCTTCACGGCGACGGACGCGCTCCGTCACCTGGCCGAGGCCCTCGCTTGAGCCGCCGCACCGACTCGGACCGCCGCGGGAGGAGACGACGCCGATGAAGACGATCCTGACTTGCCTCGACGCGTCCCCGCGAGCCCCGAAGGTCCTCGCCACGGCGGTCGACCTCGCACGGCGCACGGGCTCGCGCCTCATCCTCTTTCGCAGCGTCGGCCTTCCGCCCGAGCTGGCTCGCGAAGACGTCATCGGCGTGAGCCCCAACGCG
Source organism: Labilithrix sp. (assembly GCA_019637225.1). Taxonomy (GTDB): domain Bacteria; phylum Myxococcota_A; class Polyangia; order Polyangiales; family Polyangiaceae; genus Labilithrix. The sequence goes on along the minus strand of JAHBWC010000013.1, from coordinate 64,455 downwards.
CTGGTCGACAAGCTCGTCGACGCCGCGAAGGAGGGGCTCGCGCGCTTCCGCGAGGATGTCCCGCCGGAGCTCCAGGGTGGGCTCGAGGTGCGGGTCGGCACGCCGTGGAACGCGATCTGCGCCGAGGCGACGGCGCTCGGCGTCGATCTGATCGTCATCGGCTCGCACGGCTACGGCGGCATCGACCGCCTCCTCGGCACGACGGCGGCGAAGGTCGTCAACCACGCGGACCGCTCGGTCCTCGTCGTGCGTTGAACGGCGAGGCCTAGCCGATACGCACGGATTGCGCGTCGCCGCACGTCCTGCGCGGTCGGTCACATGACGAGGACCGCGGAGCCGTCGACCTTGCCGTCGCGCAGCCGGACGAGCGCCTCGTTCGCGGCCTCGAGCGGGTGTTGCTCGAAGCGCGTCTGGAGCGGGAGCCGCGCGGCGAGCTCCAGGAGCTCGGCCGCGTCGGTTCGCGTGTAATTCGAAACGCTGACCAGACTTCGCTCCCACCAGAGCAGGTCGTACGAGAACGGAGGGACGCGATCGAGGTGGATCGCGTTGATCGCGACGGTCCCGCCGCGATCGGTCGCGCGGAGCGCAGCGATCGCGACCTCGCCGACCGGCGCGAAGGTCACGACGGCGTCGAGCGGCTCCGGCGGCGCGTCGTCGTAGCCGCCGGCCCAGACGGCGCCCATCGATCGCGCGCGCGCCTGCTCGGAGGTCGAGCGCGTGGCGACGAACACGCGGCAGCCCCAAGCGAGCGCGACCTGCATCGCGAGCAGGGCCGACGCGCCGAAGCCGTAGAGCCCGACGCGCATTCCCGGTCGCACGCCCGCACGCGCCAGCGCTCGATAACCGATGACGCCGCCGCACAAGAGCGGCGCCGCTTCGATCGCGCCGAACCCGGTCGGCGCGGCGAACGCGAACGCCGCCTTGACGATCGCCCGCGTGGCGTAGCCGCCGTCGACATCCCAGCCGGTGAAGCGCGCGTGCACGCAGAGGTTCTCTCTCCCCACGACACACTGCGAGCAAGCTCCGCACGCCGAGCTCAGCCAGCCCGCCGCGACGCGGTCCCCCACCGCCCACCTCGAGACGCGCGCGCCCACGGCGGCGACATCGCCGACGATCTGATGTCCGGGAACGATGGGCAGCCGCCGGGCCGGGAGATCGCCGGAGGTGAGCTGGAGGTCCGTTCGACACACGGCGCATGCGCGGACGGCGATCGCGATCTCGTCCTCGCCGGGCAGCGGATCGGGCGCCTCTTCCAGGCACAGCGGCGCCTCTTCGACGCGCTTCGGCGCACGCAAGACCATGCGCTTCATGGTCGATGCTCGCTGCACGCGTCGTTCCGAGCCCCGGCCGAGCGCCCTACCCGACGAGCCCCTGCGGCCAGGTCTCGATCGCGCGCCTCGCCTGCGCGAGCGACTCGTGGATCGAGCCCGACGTGTCGACGCGCACGTGCTCGCTCGGAGCGAGCTCGTCGATGGGCTCGTAGTCGGCGGCGAAGGCGTCGAGGATCTCCGGCGTGGCGTCCGACACGCTCGCCCCCGAGCGCCGCCGAGCTTCGAGCCGGGCCCGACAGAGCTCGATCGGCGCCACACACTCGACCAGCCGAAAGGGCACGCCGTGCTGCTCGGCGAGCGCCCGCGCCGCGGCGCGCGCCTCGGCGCTTCGGAAGGAGGCGTCGACGATCACCGGCCTGCCGGACGCGAGCACCATCCCCGCGCGCCGGAGCACCTCGGCGTAGACGCGCGCGCTGAACGTGCGGTCGTAGGCCCCTTCCCACGCGCGAGCGGAGGCGTGCGCGGTCGGCGCGAGGCCGATCATGAACTTTCGCGTGCGGTCGGCATCGACGACGGGGGCGCTGAGCTCCTCGCCGAGCCGCTCCGCGAGCGTGCTCTTCCCCGACGCGATCCCGCCGGCGACCGCGACGAGCGCCGGCTCGAGCACCGCGCGCCGCCTCGCCGCCTGCGCGAGGAGGAGGTATCGCCGCGCCTCCGCGCGCGCCGTCGCGACGACGCCGTCGGGCACGCCGGGGCTCGTCGCGGTCGACGCCGCGATCTTGGCGCGCACGCAGGCGCGGTAGCTCTCGTAGAAGTCGAGGACGCGGTAGAGGTCGAAATCGTTCGCGGCGCGCGCGTACATCGCGACGAAGCGCTCGGCTAGATCGACGCGGCCGAGTCGAGCGAGGTCCATCGCCAGGAACGCCAGGTCGGCGCAGACGTCGGCGAAGCGATAGCGATCGTCGAACTCGATCCCGTCGATCACCTCGAAGTCGGTGTCGGTCGCGTGCAGAAAGACGTGCTCGAGCCGCAGATCGCCGTGTCCGTCGCGGACGGCGCCCGTGAGCATGCGCTCGTGGAAGAGGCCGCCGTGGCGACGGACGAACGAGAGCTGCCAGCGCTCGATCTCGGTCATCGCCGCCTCGGAGACGAAGCCGGCGCCGGACTCCCGCAGCGCGTCGAAGTTGTCGCGCACGTTGCGCTCGACGAGCTCCGGCGTCCCGCCGCGCGCCACGCGCGGGCCGCTCGCCGCGTCGGCGTGGAAGGCGGCGATCGTCAGCGCGAGCGCATCGACGTGCTCCCGGCGCAGCGCGCCGCGAGCGAGGAGCGTGTCCGCCCGGCGCTCCTCGTCGAGACGCGTCATCTGAACCGCCCATTCGACGATGGATCCACCGCCGGTCTGGAGCGTGAAGCGTCCGTCGGCGCGCCGGCGGATCGGGACGACGCCGAGGTAGGTGCGGGGCGCGAGCCTTCGATTGATGCGCACCTCGGTCCGGCACGCCCGCTCGCGCGCCTCGAACGGCGCGAAGTCGAGGAACGGGAGCGTGACCGGTTTTTTGATCTTGTAGACCTCGGGGCCGAGCAGCACCCACGAGATGTGGGTCTCGATCAGCTTCACTTCGCGGGGATCGCGGGAGCGCGCCGCGCGATCGCGGAGCTCCGCCAGGAGGTCATCCACCAATCGACGGCGGACCGTCCAGACTTCTTCGTGCGTCGACGCGGCGGCCATCCGGCAGAGACGAGCATCGCGCGTGCCAGCGGAGGCTCGCGCCTCCGCGTGCGGGAAGCGTTGCCCGCGCGCAAACGCTGCGAGCTACTTGCGCAAATGCTTCGACGACAGACCGTACTCGGCCAGCCGGTACTGGATGGTGCGGACGCTGATGTCGAGGAGATCGGCGGCGCGCGCGGTCGAGCCCTGCGTCGCCTCGAGCGTGGCGAGGATCGCGTACCGCTCGATCTCGGCCATCGTCGCTCCGGGGATGCGCACCGGACCTTGAACGGGCTGGGCGGCGTCGAACGGCAGGTCCTCCGCGTCGAGCCTGGGCCCGTCGCTCATGACGACCGCGCGCTCGATCGCGTTCTCGAGCTCGCGCACGTTCCCCGGCCAGCGATGGCCGAGCACCTTCGTCCGCGCGGCGTCCGTGAGCCCTTCGATGTTCTTGTGGTTCTCGCGCGCGAAGCGCTGGAGAAAGTGCTCCGCGAGCACGACGACGTCGCCGCCGCGGAGCCGGAGCGACGGCATCTCGACGGCGACCACGTTGAGCCGGTAGTAGAGGTCCTCGCGAAAGCGGCCTTCGCGCACCTCGGCCGCGAGGTCCTTGTTCGTCGCCGCGAGGACACGGACGTCGACGGCGACCGACTGGCCGCTGCCGATGCGCTCGATCGTGCGCTCCTGCAGCACCCGGAGGAGCTTCACCTGCATGAGCGGCGGGATGTCGCCGACCTCGTCGAGGAAGAGCGTCCCGCCGTCGGCCTGCTCGAAGCGCCCCACGCGTCGCTTGTCCGCCCCCGTGAACGCGCCCTTCTCGTGGCCGAAGAGCTCCGCTTCGAGCAACGTCTCCGGGATCGCGGCGCAGTGGAGCGACACGAACGGCGCCTTCGCGCGCGGGCTGAGCGCATGGATCGCCTTCGCGAGCTCGCCCTTTCCGGTCCCGCTCTCTCCCGTGATCAGCACGGTGGCCTTCGAGCCCGCGACCTGGCGGGCGACGCGGTAGACCTTCTGCATCACGGGGCTCGTGCCGAGCAGCCCCTGGAGCCCCTCGCCGTCGCGATCGCGCAGCTGTCGCTTCAGGTTCTCCGCCTCGACGCGGATGATCCGCTGCTCGAAGGCGCGCTCGATCGCGAGGAGCAGCACGTCGAAGTCGATCGGCTTCGTGATGAAGTCGGCCGCGCCCTTGCGCATGGCGTCGACGGCGTTGCTGACGTCGCCGAAGGCCGTCGTGACGATGACCGGGAGCTCGGAGTCCTGCTCCCGCAGCTTCGCGAGCAGCGTCATGCCGTCCATGTTCGGCATCTTCAGATCGGTGACGACGACGTCGGGCGCGGTCGACGAGGCGACCTCGAGCGCGGCGACGCCGTCCGCGGCCAGCGACACGTCGTAGCCCGACTGCTTGAGGAGCCTCTCGAGCCCGCTCCGCGCGGAGGCCTCATCGTCGACGACCAGGATCCTTGCCTTGCTCATTCCTCTGCCTCTCGTCTCTCCAGCGGCAGCGTGACCCGGAACCGGGTCCGACCGGGTTGGCTGTCGACGTCGATGTTTCCGCCGTGATCGGTCACGATTCGATGGACGATCGCGAGACCGAGCCCCGTGCCGGTGGGCTTCGTCGAGTAGAACGCGTCGAAGATCGACGGCTCTCCCGGGGGGATCCCCGGACCGTCGTCCTCGATCTCGATCCAGACGTGACGCGGCTCACGGCGCGCGCGCACGGTGACGGTCCCGCCGCCCTTCGGCACGAGGGCCTCGACGGCGTTCTGCAGCACGTTCAGGAGCACCTGCTCGATCCGCTGCGCGTCGCCGTCGAACGTGAGGGGACGCGCGGGAAAGTCGGTGCACAGGGTCACGTGGCCCGCTCGCGCCGCGGCGTTGACGAGCTGGATCGCGCGCTCCGAGAGCGCTCGCGCGTCGACCGTCCCGTAGATCAGGCGGTGGGGGCGCGCGAAGTCGAGGAACTCGGTGACGAGGCGCGCGAGGCGCTGGATCTCGTCGCCGACGACGTGCACGGCCTCGAGCGCCTCGGTCGAGCCTCCCTCGCGAGCGAGCGCGCGCTCGAGGAACGACACGTGGAGGCGCGCTCCGTTCAACGGGTTGCGGATCTCGTGCGCCAGACCGGCCGCCAGCGTGCCGACCGCGGCGAGGCGCTTGACCTGCTGCTGGCGCTCGCGCGCGATCCGCTCCTCGGTCACGTCGCCGCCGATCAGAAAGCGCGCGACGTCGCCCTCCTCGCGCCCCGCCGCGGGCGCCACCTGCCACCGGACGTCGCGGACCTTGCCGGCCCGCGTGACGAGCGGGAGCTCCGCCGTCATCTCGGCCGTCGCCGAAGCGAGCTTCGCGCCGTCGGTGCCACGGACGGACGCGGGCACGAGGAGCTCGACGAACGAACGCCCGAGCACCTCGTCGCGCGCGTAGCCCGTCATGCGCTCGGCCTCCCGGTTGAAGAGCACGACGCCCCCCGACACGTCGAGGCCGATGACGAGCAAGGGCGCGCGCTCCACGGCCTGGATGTACTGCTCCGCGGTCTTGTCGTGGCGCCGGAGCGAAATCGTCTCCCTCCGCGCCGCCCGCTCGACCCGCGACATCAGGTCGACGCGGTAGCTCTCGAGCATCACCGCGAGCTCGATGTCGAGGAGGCGCGAGAGAGCGTCACCGACGGGGACCGCGTCCGCGGCGTGCTCGTCGATCACCGTCGTGAGCGACGAGCGGATCACCGCCATGGCGGTCAGCATGTACCGCTGCGGCAGCCCGACCTTCACGTGCACGCGGCCGATCTGCTCCGTCTTCCGGAAGTAGTCCTCGTCGTAGACGCCGCCGAAGACACGCTCGAGCCAGCGCACCATCGAGTCCTGCAGGCGGCGGATCTGCTCTTCGCCGGTGAAGACGGCGTGCGCCTCTTCGTGCTCGCGAATGCGCTCGTAGAACTCCTGGGCGATCCGCCGGAAATGAGGCGCGGCGTGCTCGGCGAACGCCGCGAGGAGCCTGGCGTCGTCCTCGGTGAAGCGGACGTAGCGCTTCAGCTCCTCGACGCGCGTTTCCATGCCGCGAGCATAGTCCAACAGCATCCGCTCGGCGCCCCGACGGCGGAGTGCAGCCACCGTGCCACGCGCCGGCGCTCACCCGCTGCCAAGCTCGCGCGCTGGTCTCCGCGAGGCCGCGGGCGATCGCGGGACGCGTGCCGGAGCCAGGACGCGCACCGATTGCGCGGCGACGCAGCGCGTGCGCCGTCGAACGAGGAGCCCGCGCCCCCGCGTCACGCGTAGAGCAGCTGCACGAGGGCCCCCCATCGCTCGAGCGCCGAGATGCTGAGGTACCGCTCGCGGACACGCTCGTAGGCGGCGTCCCCCATGCGAGCGCCGACGTCGGGCGACGCGAGGATCCGCCGGATCGCGTCGGCCGTCTCGCCGGGATCCGTCGGATCGCGGACGAGGAGGCCCTCGACGCCGTCACGGATCTGGTCCTGTATCCCTCCGACCGCGCTCGCGACGATGGGCCGCCGCTTCCACATCGCCTCCGTGACGGTGAGGCCGAAGCCTTCGCGGAGGCTCTTCTGGACGATCACGGCAGCGTGCCGCTGGAGCGCGTTCACGATCGCCGCGTTCTCGTCGGGATCGGTCATCGGAAGCTGTGCGATGTGGACGCGGCGGCGCACCCGCTCGGGCAGCGCCCGCCACGCCCGCTCGACCTCGCAGAGCACCTCCGGGCCCTCGGGATCGTCGGCGACGCCCCCGTGCGACGGCCCGGCGAGGACGAGCTCGACGCCGAAATCCGGAGGCTGCTCGAGCAGCCGCGCGAACCCCGCGAGCACGCCGGCGTGGTCCTTCATTCGGTCCCAACGCGAGATCTGCACGACGAGCGGTGCGCTCCAGGGTGGCGGGCCTCCCAGGCGAATGACCTCGGCGCGGCGCACGACCTCCTCCGTCGCGCCGTCCTCGCGAACGTAGACGGAGCAGCAGGCGTCGCCGCCGGCCTCGACGAGACCGACCGCCGCGAGGACCGCCCGGGTCGACAGCTCGGGCATCCACTGGTTTTTCACGGAGAAGGGATCGATGTTCGGCGGGAGCGTGACCGCGTGGGCGCGCGGGAACCAGCTCGGGACGAACGCCGAGCGCGTGAAGACGGCGATCGGAACGTCCGCGAGGTACTGCCGGAGGAACGCCCAGCCCTTGTCCGCTTCGATCCCCGGCCCCTCGTGTCCGATGTGACAACGCCAGACGACGCGCTCGCCGAGCCGGCGAAGGTGCGGGATCAAGCCGGCCGTCTGCGGATCGTGGCAGATGACGGCGTCACCCGGCCGGACGAGACGTTCGATCTCGGCGAAGTTGTCGGCGAGCACGCGTTCGTAGAGCGCCGCCTGCTCGGGTCCGAGCGGCGAGCCGTCGCCTGCGTTGTCGTGGAGCGCGTTGTGGAGACGCTTCGTGATCGCGAAGAACTCCGGCGGCCCCTCGATGACCAGCCATCGAACCTCGACCCCGAGCCCGCGCGAATACCTCAGGAGCGAGCGGATGATCTCCGCGACGCCGCCTCCCGCCGCGGTGGAGTTGACGTTCCAGACGGTGTGCGGGCCGACCGCCGCGCGCGTTGCGTCGGCCTCTCGCGCCACCGCCTCGACGCGCTCGGCGCCGACGAGGTCGACGAACGGGCTGAGCGCGCGGGCGGGCACCTCGACCTGGAACACGCAGCCCTCGCTGCGAGCGTCATGCCCTCGCCGGCGCCGACGGGCTCGCGGGCAGCTCAGCTGCGCTGCAGAAGATGCGTCGGGCCGCGCTGGCTCGAGCGATGCATCCCAGCGCTCTCGTGCCCCGCTCTCTCGAGAGGCTCCTCGCGCCGGTCGCCATCGCCCTCTTTGCGGCTGCCATGCCCGCGTCGTCGCTGGCCGCCGAGCGGGAGCCGACGACCGACGAGCGATTCCGTGGCCTCTACGGTGGAGTTGCCTCCAGCGTCACGTCGATCGGCGGGAGCGCGGGCGTCCTGGTCGGACCGCAGGTCGGGCTCGTCGCGGGCGACTACGTGTTCGGCCTGAGCGCTCAGGCCCTGGCGACCTCGGTCGAGCCCGAAGCCCTTCGGACCCCGGCCGGCGGAGGACACGTCCGTCTCGGCTACGGCCTCGCGCAGATCGGCACCGTGCTCTTCAAGGACGAGCGAGTGCACGTCGTGCCGTCCCTCATGTTCGGCGCGGGCGGCGTGAGCGCCGCGAAGGGCGGCGCATCGAGCAGCGAGACCATCTTCGTCCTCGAGCCGAAGATCGAGCTCGAGCTGGCGCCGCCGGCCGTGCGCGCGCTTCGCTTCGGCGCGCAAGGGTCCTATCGCTTCGTCTCGGCGTTCGAGCTCGACGGGCTCACGGCGTCGGCCCTCTCCGGACCGGCGGCGGGCGTGTTCGTGAAGGCAGGGTTCTTCTGAGCTGCCGCGGCGCGCGAAGGCACCTCGGAGGCGGCGCTGCGGCGTCCGAGAAGCTCGGGCTCGCGGGGTACGGGCTCGCGGATTGCAGCCGAGCGCAGCATGAAGACCACCGAGCGAGGGAAGACCGCGAAGCTTGGGGACATCATGACGACCCCGGTGCTCAAGCTCTCGCCCAGCGAGCCCGCGAGCGACGCGCTCGCGATGATGCGCGACGAGGGCGTGCGACACGCGCCCGTCGTCGAGGGCAACGCGATCCTCGGCATCGTCTCGGAGCGCGACCTGGGCGGCCCCCACGGCGGCCTCACGCGAAAGAACCGCACGGTTCGCGACCTGATGAAGACGAACCCTGTCCTCGGTGCGCCCGAGATGAGCGTCACCGACGCCGTCGTGCTCCTGCGCGAGCGGCGCCTCGGCTGCCTCCCGATCGTCGACGCGGGGCGCCTGCTCGGCATCGTGACGCGCAGCGATCTCCTCGCCGCGCTCGCTCACCTCCGCCGGGCTCGCACCGGCGCCGAGCGAGGCGCCGCGGACGTCCCGCGCCCGCCGCTCGTCGTCTCGCCGAACCGCGACAAGTGGCCGTGATCCGATCGCGCCGCCTCGGCGCGGGTGGAGGCGCGCGTCAGACGCGGCTCGAGCGACGAGCCTTCGAGAGCACGGCCTCCTCGACGGCGTCGAGCACCTCGTCGAGCTCGACCGGCTTGTGGAGGACGCCGAACGCTCCCATCGTCCGCGCGAGCACGTCGATCGAGGGGTCCGGGACGGCCGTGAGGAGCAACGTCGGCGGGCGCTTCGCGAAGCGACGCATGACGTTCAGCACGCCGAGGCCGGAGTAGCCCGGCATCCGGACGTCGAGCACCACGACGTCCGGCGACGCCGCGAGGCCGTCAGCCGCCATCGCCAAGAGCTCGAGCGCCTGCGCGCCGTCGCTCACGTCCTCGACGGCGTAGCCGTGCGCGATCAGCTCGTCTTTCAAGACGGCGCGGAAGAGGTCGTCGTCGTCCGCCAGGAAGACGGTCGGTCGCCTGTCGATCACGCCGCTCTCGCGCTCCGGCTGTTGCACTTCTCCCATCGTCACCACCCGTCTCTTCGCCCGCAACGCGGATGCGCGCTCGACGCGCGCGTCGCAGGGGCGTCTTGCCCCGCCGCATGGCTCGAACCGTCGAGCGCCACGTCGAAGTAGAACCTGAGCCCGCCGGCGCCGAGGCGCTCGCTCCGTAGCGTTCCGCCGTGCGCGTCGACGATGGCCTCGGCGACGGCCAGCTCGACGCCACGCGCCGTGTCCGCGACACCAGGCGCGCCGCTCGGATCGGACATCGGAGCGCTGAGCCGCTCGTCCTCGACCGCGAACCAGGCTCGGCCGCCGCGAGGCTCGGCGCGGATCCTGACCGTGCCGCCGCGCGGCGTCGCTCCGACGGCGCTCGACCCCAGCCTCTCGAGGACCTTCACGATGCGGTCGCGGGCGCATGGGACGGTGAGGTCGCTCACCGAGGCGACGACGACCACGCCTCGCTCCGCGGCGATCGGCCGGATGAGGCCGACGACGTCGTCGACGATGCTCGACGCGCCCTCGAGCGCGCGCTCGAGCGCGAGCGTTCCTGCCTCGAGCTGTCCGACCTCGCGCAAGTCGTCCACGAGGCGCTCGATCCGCTTCGCGGCGCGCTGGAGAAAGACCAGCTTGCGGCGATGGGCCTCCGGCAACGCCTCGTCTCGCGCGATCGACGACACGACCATCGTGACGGCCGCGAGCTGCGCGCGGACGTCGTGCGCGACGCTCGAGAGCAGCGCCTCGCGCGCGCCGGCTGCCCTACGGACGTCGGCCTCGAGCCGCTCACGCCGCGCGTGTGCGGCCGCTCTCTCGCGGCAGGAGCGCGCCTGTCGGGACCTCATCGCGCCGTCGCTCCTCCACCCCAGCAAGCCGCCGGCCACGACGCGCGATGCGATCGCGCCGGCACGTCACGTGCCCCTCACGATCCGATGACTCCGGCAGCCCCACCCCTCGGGCTCGATCGCCGTTCGGGGCGCGACGCGACCCCCGGCGGCGGCGCGACGATCGCCAGCGCCGGGACGCCGCTCGAGGCCGAGGACGCGGCCCGCCTCCACATGAGCGCGCGGAACAACCCGATGCTCATCACCGTCGTGCTGGCGCTCGATCGCGCGATCGCGCATGAGGTCGTCGAGTCCCGCCTCGAGTCGCGCCTCGCCCGGTATCCGCGCTTCCGCCAGCGCGTGCTCGAGCCGCGCCTCGGGCTGGGAAGGCCGCGCTGGGCCCCCGACCCGACGTTCGACGTCCGTCACCATGTGCATCGCATCGACGCCACGCTGGTTCCCGGCTCGCCGTCCCTCGAAGAGCTCACGAGCGATCTCGCCAGCATCCCGCTCGCGCACCATCATCCGCTCTGGCGCGCCCACCTGATCGACGGGTCCGAGCCAGCGCTCGTCCTCATCGTCCACCACGCGCTCGCCGACGGCGCCGCGCTGCTCGCGCTCCTCGGCGAGCTCGTGGACGACGGCCCCGCAGAGCGTCCGCCCACGCCGTCCTCCGCCCCGCGGACGCTCCGCTCGCGCGCCCGCCACATCGCCGCCGGCGCGATCGCCGCGAGCCGGCTCGCGCTCGCGCGTCCGGACCCGCAGACCCCGCTCCGCGGACGGCTCGGCGTCGAGAAAGAGCTCGCGTTCTCCTCCGCGCTCGAGCTCGACGCGCTCCGCGCCGCTGCGCGCTCGCTCGATACGACCGTGACGGGCGTGCTCCTCGCCGCCGTCGCCGGGGCGTGCCGCGCGCAGGCGTGCGCGGGCGGCCACGACGAGCGCCTCGTGCTCCACGCGCTCGTCCCGATCGACGTCCGGCGGGGCGCGTCCGGCGGGCTCGGCAACCGCTACGGCTCGGTGCTCGTGCCGCTGCCCATCGGAGCCCACGACCTCGCCGCGCGCGTCGACCGCGTGCGCGACGCCGCGCGCGCGCTCCGCTCGCGGGGCGCCGGGGTCTCCGGGGCGCGGCTCGCGGAGGCCGCCGGATCGGTGTCCGCCTTCGTCGAACGCCTGGGCGTCGAGCTCTTCTCGCGCAGGGCGAGCGTCACCGTCTCGAGCGTCAAGGGGCCGGCCCGCGAGCTCCGTCTCTGCGGCGCCGCCGTGCGCGACATCATGGTGTGGGCGCCGACCGCCGGAAGCATCGGCCTCGGGGTGACGCTCATGAGCTACGCCGGACGCGCGCGCCTGGGTGTGGTCGTGGGCGCGCGCGCGATCGGCAGCGCCCGGCGCGTCGTGGAGGAGCTCGAGATCGAGCTTGCGAGGATCCGCGCTTTCGCTTCGTCGACGGCTGCGTACACTGCCAAGCGGTGAAGCCAGTCCTCCTCCCCCTCGCCGAACGGCTCGGCCGCGCTGCCCTGCGCCGCCGCGGCATCTCGAGCGGGCTCGTCCAAACGGCGCTCGGCGCGCTCCACACCTACGACGCCCCTGGGGGCGGCGACCTGCCCGCGACCGTGATCCTCCACGGGCTCGGCTCGGCGGCGACGCCGTTCGGTCCGCTGCTCGCGCGCCTCCAGCCCCACGTGCGGAGGATCGTGGCGCCCGACTATCCGGGCCACGGCTTCAGCGCGCACGCCCGCGAGCGGCTCACTCCCGGCAAGCTCTTCGAGTCCATCTCGACCGCGCTCGACGCGACGCTCCGGGAGCCGGCGATCGTCGTCGGCAACTCGCTCGGAGGCGCGCTCGCGCTCCGCTACGCGCTGACGCGTCCAGAGCGGGTGCGCGCGCTCGTGCTCGTGTCGCCCGCGGGGGCGCGCTCGTCGGACGAGGAGTGGGCCGCGATCCGCGCTGCGTTCGCCGTCACGTCGCGAGCCGAGGCGCGGCGCTTCCTCGAGCGGCTCTACCACCGCCCGCCCTGGTTCTTGCCGCTCCTCCTGCATGAGTTTCCCGAGACCCTCGCCCGCCGCGCCGTCCGCGAGCTGCTCGAGAGCGCGAGCAACGACGACGCCCCGGAGCCGACGGACCTCGCGTCGCTCACGATGCCGATCCTCTTCGTCTGGGGGCGCTCCGAGCGGCTCCTGCCGAGCACACACCTCGAGTACTTCACGCGGCACCTGCCGAAGCACGCGGTGATCGAGCGCCCCGACGGGTTCGGTCACTGTCCCCACTTCGACGCGCCAGGCGTCCTCGCCCGGCGCATCGTCGCCTTCGCGCGCTCCGTACGCGACTGAGCGGGACTCCGCTCGCAAAGGCTTCGCGTCGACGCAAGACCTGCACGTCGTGATCGCGACGCCGCGCGCGCCGCGTCGGTTCGCGCGCGTCCGTAGCGCGATCGGTCCGTGGAACGCCGCTTGCGAACCCTCGCCGCGGAATGACCGCCACGTCACGCGCCGCCGCCACGTCGCCTTCGACGTGCCTGCATTGCGGCGCCGCCCTCGCCGCGTCCGACGTCGACGGCTTCTGCTGCATCGGGTGCGCGGAGGTCCATCGTCTCCTCCGCGACGCGGGGCTCGGTCGCTTCTACGAGCTCGGCGGCGGCGAGGGGCACCCTGTGGTGTTCGGGGAGGCGGACCACAAGTGGCTCGAGCCGCTTGCCCACCGCCTCGGCGCGAGCGAGCACCTCGAGACGATCTCGCTCGACGTCCAGGGCGTCCACTGCGCCGCGTGCGTCTGGCTCATCGAGCGGCTCTTCGCGCGAAGCCCCGGCGCGGGCCGCGTCATCGTGAACCCCGCCGTCGGCTCGGTCGAGCTCACGGTCGACCGCACGTTTCCGCTCGCGCGCTTCGTCGAGGACGTCGAGGCCTTCGGCTACCGCTTCGGCCCTCCGCTCAAGGAGCACGCTGCGCGGCCGAGCGATCTCGTCTGGCGGATGGGCGTCTGCATCGCGATCGCGATGAACACGATGATCTTCGGGATCGCGATCTACTGCGGCCTGTCGGACGGCCCTGTCTACCGCCTCTTCCACGCGCTCGACTTCGGCCTCTCGCTCGTGAGCGTGCTCGTCGGCGGGACCGTCTTCTTCCGGTCGGCCTGGCTCGCGCTCCGCCGGCGCGTGCTGCACCTCGACCTGCCGATCGCCCTCGGGATCGCGCTCGTCTTCGCGAGCTCCGCCTACACGTACGCGACGCGCGGCGGGACGACCTCGTACTTCGACACGCTGAACGTCTTCATCGCGCTCATGCTCGTCGGCCGCTACCTCCAGGAGCGCGTCCTCGCCAAGAACCGCGCGATGCTGCTCGCCGGCGACGGCGCGGAGGGCCTCTACACGCGGCGCGTCGCGAAGGACGGCGTCGTCTCGCTCGTGCGCTGCGTCGAGCTCTCGCGAGGCGACGTCGTGCTCGCCGGACGCGGCGACGTCGTCCCGACGGAGTCGACCCTCGAGGAGACGGAGCCGGCGCTCTTCTCGCTCGACTGGATCTCCGGAGAGAGCGCGCCCCGCGCCTTCTCGCCCGGCGCGGTCGTGCCGGCAGGCGCGTTCTCGCAGGGCGCCCGCGCCGTGCGGCTCCGCGCGCGCGCCGACTTCGATCGAAGCGCCCTCGTGCGGCTCCTCCGGACGTCGACCCGCCGCGATCAGGACTCGGCGCGCGCGACCGCGTGGCACGTGCGGCTCACCGCGCTCTACGTCGCGGGTGTGCTCGCGATCGCCGGGCTCGCGCTCGGCGGGTGGCTCATCGCCACCGGCGACGTCCCGCGGACGCTCGACGTCGTCGCGGCGGTCCTCATCGTGACGTGCCCGTGCGCCTTCGGCATCGCGACGCCGCTGGCGTACGAGCTCGCGCAAGCGGGTCTCCGCCGGTCGGGCCTCTTCGTGCGCACGCCCGGCTTCTTGGACCGCGCCGCCGAGGTCACGCGCGTCGTCTTCGACAAGACCGGCACGCTCACGACGGGGCGGCTCGTCGTCGAGAACCCGCGCGACCTCGCGGACCTCGAGCCGGCGGACTACGCGCGCCTCTTCGCGCTCGCGGTGCGCAGCTCCCACCCGAAGAGCCAGGCGATCGCGAGCGCGATCGAGCGGAAGGGAGCGCCGACCTTCGCGGAGGCCGACGTGCGCGAGCTGACCGGAAAGGGCCTCGAGCTCCGCGAGGGCGCGCAGGTCTTCCGCCTCGGCGCGCGCGCCTGGGCCCTCGCGCCCGCGAAGCTCCCGGCGCTCGACCGCGTCCGCTCGCCGAACGTGCTCTTCACGCGCGACGGCGAGGTCCTCGCGTCGTTCGCGATCGGCGAAGAGCTCCGCGCCGACGCGGCGTCGGAGATCCGCGAGCTCCAGCGCGCCGGCTTCGAGACGTTCATCCTCTCGGGCGACGAGCCCGAGGCCACGATCGCGATGGCGCGCTCGTCCGGCGTCGCGGACGAGAACGCCGTCGGCGGGACGACCCCCGAAGAGAAGGCCGCGTGGCTCGCCTCCCGGCGCGACGTCAGGAGCCTCTTCGTCGGCGACGGGATCAACGACAGCCTCGTCGCGGAGGAGGCCTACTGCGCGGGGACGCCGGCCATCGACCGCCCCTTCATGGCGTCGCGCTGCGACTTCTACTTCGTCACGCCCGGCCTCCGACCCATCCGCGAGGCGCTCGAGACGTCGCACCGGCTCGCGCGGGTCGTGCGCCGGAACCTGCTCGTCGCTCTGCTGTACAACGCGATCAGCGTCTCCCTCGCGCTCGCGGGGCAGATGACGCCGCTCCT
Organism: Labilithrix sp.; assembly: GCA_019637225.1. GTDB lineage: Bacteria > Myxococcota_A > Polyangia > Polyangiales > Polyangiaceae > Labilithrix. Next base: position 49,434 of record JAHBWC010000013.1, on the reverse strand, counting down.
CTGCGCCGTGCTGATGCCGGTGAGCTCGCTCTCGACGGTGCTGGCCACCACCGCGGCGCTCTCGTTCGGCCGCGCGCGACGACGACGCGACGACGGAGAACGGAGGTCCTCGTGGAGATCCTGATCATGCAGGTGTTCGTCAGCCTGCTCCTCGTCGTCGGCTCGGTCCTCTTGTTCCTCTTCACCGCGCGCCAGCGTGACTTCGAGCACGCCGACCGCCTCGCGCTCTTGCCGCTCGACTCCGACGACTCCGACGAAGAAAGCCAAGGACAATGACCTCGATCGCTCCGACCGCCGACGTCCGCGACGTCGCCTCGCCCGCGCAGGCAGCGCGCGTCATCTACGACGACACGACGCCGATGCGCTTCATGGCGGCGTCCGTCCTCTGGGGCATCGTCGGAATGCTCGTGGGCGTCGTCGTCGCCCTCCAGCTCGCCTGGGCTCCGGCGAACGTCCACGCGACGCTGAGCTTCGGCCGCCTCCGCCCGCTCCACACGAACGCCGTCATCTTCGCGTTCGTCGGCAACATGATCTTCGCGGGCATCTACCACTCGAGCCAGCGGCTCCTGAAGGCGCGCACGGCGAGCGACGTCCTGTCGAAGATCCACTTCTGGGGCTGGCAGCTCGTCATCGTCTCCGCCGTCGTGACGCTTCCCCTCGGGCTCACGCAGGGCAAGGAGTACGCGGAGCTCGAGTGGCCGATCGACATCGCGATCGCGCTGGTGTGGGTCGTCTTCGCGATCAACTTCTTCTGGACGATCGCGCGACGCAACGAGAAGCACCTCTACGTGGCGATCTGGTTCTACATCGCCACCATCGTCACGGTCGCGATCCTCCACATCGTCAACTCGCTCGCGATCCCGGTCATCGGCGGGACGCTCAAGAGCTACTCGGTCTACGGCGGCGCGCAGGACGCGCTCGTCCAGTGGTGGTACGGGCACAACGCCGTCGCGTTCTTCCTCACCACGCCGGTGCTCGGCATCATGTACTACTACCTGCCGAAGGCGGCAGGGCGACCGGTCTACAGCTACCGGCTCAGCATCATCCACTTCTGGGCGCTCATCTTCGTCTACATCTGGGCGGGGCCGCACCACCTGCTCAACACGGCGCTGCCCGACTGGGCGCAGACGCTCGGGATGATCTTCAGCCTGATGCTGTGGGCCCCGAGCTGGGGCGGCATGCTCAACGGGCTGCTCACGCTGCGGGGCGGCTGGTCGAAGGTCCGCGAAGACCCGGTGCTCAAGTTCTTCGCCGCCGGCGTGACGTTCTACGGGATGGCGACCTTCGAGGGACCTCTCCTCTCGATCAAGAGCGTGTCCGGGCTCGCCCACTACACCGACTGGATCATCGGACACGTTCACTCCGGCGCCCTCGGCTGGAACGGCTTCATGGCCGCGGGGATGTTCTACTTCCTCGTGCCGCGCCTCGCGGGGCGCCCGCTCCACTCGCGCCGCCTCGCCGACCTTCACTTCTGGATCGGGACCTTCGGGATCCTCCTCTACATGGTCGCGATGTGGGTCAGCGGCGTCAGCCAGGGAATGATGTGGCGCGCCACCAACCCCGACGGCTCGCTCATGTACCCGACGTTCGTCGAGACGTTGATCGCGATCCGACCGATGTACTGGATGCGCCTCCTCGGCGGCTCGCTGTACCTGCTCGGCATGGTGCTCATGGGCTACAACCTCGTCCGCACCGGGTTGACCGCGAAGGTCGTCGAGACCGAGGTGAGCGTCGTCCCGCTCGCGCGGACGCCCGAGGTGCCGTGGCGCGACGTCGTCTTCTCGAAGCCCATCGTCCTCACCGTCGTGGTGCTCGGGGTCGCGGGCGTGGGGATGGCGTCGAACGCCTTCGCGAGCCCGCTCTTCCTCATCGTCGCGTTCGTCATCGGGCTCTTCGGCGTGCTGGCGATCCAGCACGCGCGGCGGTCCGGTGGGCCCCCGTTCCATCGCATCCTCGAGGGCCGGGCGCTGCTCTTCACGGTGCTCTCCGGCCTCGCGGTCCTCGCGGGCGGCGTCGCCGAGATCGTCCCCGCGCTGGTGGTGAAGCCGGTCGAGGCGGTCGACGCGAAGCCCTACCGCGCGCTCGAGCTCGAGGGCCGCGACGTCTTCATCGCCGAGGGTTGCTACACCTGCCACTCGCAGATGATCCGGCCGATGCGCTTCGAGACCGTGCGCTACGGCGATCCGTCGACGCTCGCCGAGTCCGTCTTCGACCACCCCTTCCAGTGGGGCAGCAAGCGCACGGGGCCCGACCTCGCGCGCGAAGGCGGCAAGTACCCCGATCTTTGGCACTACCGTCACCTCGTCGATCCCCGCGCGATCACGCAGGGGTCGAACATGCCTCCCTACGCGCACCTCTCAGACGCCCGGCTCGACCTCGAAAGGACCGGCGACAAGATGCACGCGCTCTCCAAGGTCGGCGTCCCCTACACCGACGGCGACATCCGCGGCGCCCAAGAGGACGCGCGCGCCCAGGGCCACGCGATCGCCAGCGAGCTCGCGAAGGAGGGCGCCCACGTCGAGCCCGACACGCAGATGGTCGCCGTCATCGCGTACCTCCAGCGGCTCGGAAAGAAGACGGAGCCCGGCACACGACCCGCCGACGGCGTGTCGATGAAGGAGCCGAGCGCAGAGGAGAACGCCCGATGAAGTCCGAGCTGCTCGCGCGGAGCCCGCTGCTCATCCTGCCGCTCGTCGCGCTCTTCCTCTTCCTCATCGTGTTCCTCACGGTCCTGTTCGTGACGATGCAGCGCAAGGCGCCCGCCTACGACCCCGTCGCGCGCCTTCCGTTCGAGGACGACGACAACGAGAGCGGAGATCGATCATGAAGTCGCCGAGCACACCCGAGAGCTCCGAGTCCGTCGACCGCGTCATCCACGAGGTCGACGGCATCCAGGAGTACGACAACAAACTGCCGAACTGGTGGCTCTACACGCTCTACGGCGCGATCGCGTTCGCCGCTTGCTACTGGTACTGGTTCGAGACCGCGCGCCTGGGGGCGTCGCCCGTCGAGGCCTACCAGGCGGAGATGGATCGCGCGGCGGCCGATCAGGCGATGGCGCTCACGGTCGGCGACGCGACGCCCGAGGCGCTCGCAGCGCTCGCGAAGGATCCGAACGCCACCGCCCTCGGCAAGCAGGTGTTCGTGTCGACCTGCGCGGCTTGCCACCGCGCCGACGGCGGCGGCAGCGTCGGACCGAACCTCACCGACGAGTTCTGGCTCCACGGAAGCGCGCCGGAGAGGATCTACCGCACGATCGCGAGCGGCGTGCCCGACAAGGGGATGCCCGCGTGGCAGCCTCAGCTCGGCGCGCTGAAGACGCAGGCCGTCACCGCGTACGTCCTCGGGCTCGTCGGCACGAACGTCTCGGGCGGCAAGGCCCCGCAAGGTGAGCGCGAGCCGATCTCGGCTCGGTGAGTCGCCGATGGCCGGCCGCACGCGTCTCCCGATCCTCGACTCGCCGGAGCCCGCGCCGAGCATCACGCCGGGCAGCGGCTCGCTCGGAACCGACGGCCGGCGCCGCCGCCCCTACCCCGCCGACGTCCGCGGCAGGTGGGTCCGCGCGCGTCGCGTCGTCTACTTCGCGTTGATCGCGCTGTGGGCGGCGCTGCCGTGGATCTCGATCGGAGGTCACCCCGCGGTCTACCTCGACGTCGACCGCAGGCGCTTCTTCCTCTTCGGCGCGACCTTCAACGCGCAGGACCTCTGGCTCCTCTTCTTCGCGCTCACCGGCCTCGGGTTCGGCCTCCTCTTCCTCACCGCGGTCCTCGGTCGCGCGTGGTGCGGATGGGCGTGTCCGCAGACGGTCTTCGTCGAGGGCGTGTTCCGACCGCTCGAGCGCCTCGTCAACGGCGCGCGCAACACCGCGCTCGAGCGCGCCAGGCGGCGGCCGACGAGCTTCGACGCGATGTGGAGACGCGTCGTGACGCACGCGCTCTACTTCGTCGCCGCGACGTTCGCGGCGCACGTGTTCCTCGCGTACTTCGTCTCGCTGCCCGCCCTCTACGCGATGCTCGGGACGAATCCCTCGGCGCACCCCGAGGCATTCGCCTGGATGCTCGGCACCACGGCGCTCTTCTACGTCTCGTTCGGCGTCTTCCGCGAGCAGTTCTGCGTCGTCGTCTGTCCGTACGGACGCCTCCAGTCGATCCTCATCGACGACGACGCGCTCGTCGTCGGCTACGACGACGAGCGCGGCGAGCCGCGCGGCAAGGCGAAGGCCGCGGGTCGCGGCGACTGCGTCGACTGCAACCGCTGCGTCGTCGTCTGCCCGACGGGCATCGACATCCGCGACGGCCTCCAGCTCGACTGCATCGCTTGCACCGCGTGCATCGACGCCTGCGACGACGTGATGGACCGGCTCGGCCGGCCGCGCGGCCTCGTCCGCTACGACTCGCTCCGCGGCCTCCGCGGCGACAAGCGGCGGATCGTCCGCCCGCGGCTCGTCGTCTACAGCGTCCTCCTCCTCCTGGGCGTCGCCGCCACGATGCTCGCGGCGCGCGGGCGTTCCCCCTTCGAGGCGAACGCGCTCCGCCTGCCCGGGCCGCCGTACACACGCGAGGCCGGCAAGCTGCGAAACGGCTTCGAGCTTCACCTCGTCAACAAGAGCTCCAAGACGGCGACGTTCACGATCGCGCCGGCGCCCTCGCCCGACCTCGAGGTGATCGTCCCGATGGCGGTCGTCGAGATCGAGCCGCTCGGGAGCCGTCGGCTCCCCTTCTTCGTCACGCTGGACGAAGCGCGGTTCGCCGGCGATCGCCCCGTCGTCGTGCGCGTCGAGAGCAACGGCGTCGGCAAGGACGTGACGACCCGGTTCCTCGGCGCTCCGGCGGGAGGAGCGCGATGAGCTCGCTCCTCCCGGCGCTCCTGATGGGTCTCTTCGGCGGCGCGCACTGCATCGTCATGTGCGGAGGCGTCTCGTCGGCGCTCTCCGCGGGGCATCCTCGATCGGGGCGCCTGTCCTTCGCGTACAACGTCGGCCGTGTCGCGAGCTACGGCCTGCTCGGTCTCGTCGTCGGCGCGCTCGGCTCGCTGCGCCTCGGACTGCCGATGGAGGTGCTCCGCTTCTCCCTCCGGGCCCTCGCGGCGTTGTGCATGCTGACGATCGGGCTCCACCTGGTCGGCTTGCCCTCGTTCGTGAAGCTGTTCGAGTCCGCCGGCGCGCCGGTCTGGCGAAACGTCGCGCCGATCGCCCGGCGCCTCCTGCCGCTCCGCTCGCTATGGCACGCGCTCGCGGCGGGAGGGCTCTGGGCGTTCATGCCGTGCGGGCTCCTCTACGGCGGGCTGGCGCTCGCGGCGAGCGCCGGCTCGGCCGCGCTCGGCGCCGCGACGATGCTCGCGTTCGGCGCGGGGACGCTCCCCGCCATGCTCGCCGTCGGCACCGTCGCACGCCACGTCGCGCGTGCCTTCGCGCGGACCTGGGTGCGACGCACGGCGGGCGCGCTCGTCCTCGCGTTCGGCCTCTGGTCCACCGCCGGGCTCACCGGTCAGCTCGGTCTCGTGCGCGGCGAGCCCGCGGCCGCGTGCTGTCCACACCGCTGAGATCCCGCGCAAAATCGGGCAGATGGCAAATGGTCGCGCCGGGACTGAAACGGTGCGCTCGAGCTGCCGTTTGGAGGACGGTGCAGGGGGCCGCACGGGGCGCCCGCACTGGAGAGGCCAGAGCGCCTCGCACCTCCTACCCAGAGAGAACGAATCCCCACCATGATGAAGCGCTCCGTCGTCTGTCTCCGCGCCCTCGCCCTCGTCTCGCTCGCGGGCGCCGCCTACGCCGCCGCCGGCTGCTCGACCGCCAACGACGAGGACACCGTCTCCCCCGACCTCGGCGTCGTCAACCGCTCCCGTAGCGCCCTCGTCGGCGAGGTCAAGTCGATCGACGGCGTCTACGGCGCGGGCTGCGCCGGCCACACGGAGAACGAGGCCTGGAGCGCCGCGGCCGTCCCGGACGCGCCGCTGGCGCACGCAGCGCTTCGCGTCCGGCGGAGCGATGCGAGCTGCACGCTCAAGTTGACCCATGTGCGTAGCGCGTTGGGGGACTTCGCGGCTTCACCCGCGATCGCGCTCTCGGGCAGCTACTCCGCGGCGTCGGCGTTCAACGACTCCGCCCAGACCGCCGTCGACTTCTACGGCAGCGCCAAGCTCGGCGACCCGACGTTCGCGAGCAACTTCTCCATCGATCTCCTCTTCATCGACCCCACGAACGACGGCGATCCGGCGGTGCAGTACCCGGACGGCTACGAGCACAGCTTCACCGTCACCGAGGGCGACGTCCCCGCGCCGGACTTCGGGTTCTCTACGAGCGACCACACGCTGCTCACCGACGAGCACGACGTCGTCACCACGTCGTCGGGCTACCTCCAGCTGGCCCTCAACAACCACTCCGCGCAGACGTACGCCGTCGTCCACGGCCTCCTCACCCACGGGATGTCGCCCGCCGAGGTCGCGAGCCAGATCCAATCGGCTCCGCACAGCGGCGCCCTCTCGGCGCCGTACCGCATCCCGGCCTCGGCGCTCGACCTCGTCGGTGCCGACCTGACCCACGGTGTGTCGCGGTCGATCATCCTGCGCAACACCGACCAGGGCGTGTCGTCCTACCAGGTGCTCCGCATCAAGTTCGTGCCGCGTCCCTCGTGGGCGGCGGGAAGCTGGGGTACGTGCTCCGCCGTCTGTGGCGGCGGCACCCAGACGCGCACGGTGAGCTGTCAGCTGAGCGGCGCCGACGTCGACTCCAGCCTCTGCGTCGCCAGCCGCCCCGCGACGAGCCGAGCATGCAACGAGGACGCCTGCGGCACGTGGGTCTCGGATGCCTGGGGCGCGTGCTCCGCCGTGTGTGGCGACGGCACCCAGACGCGCGTGAACCGGTGTCGGGTGAGCGGCTCGGACGTCGACGCGAGCTACTGCCCCGAGACGCCGCCCGCGACCACGCAGGCGTGCAACGAGGGCAGCTGCGGCGCGGATCTGGGGGCGCTGCACACCAACGGCTCGTGCGGAGTCCTCGGCGTCCTCGGGCCGGGCTTCACCCTCACCGCCGGACCGTCGGAGGCGCTCCCCGTCGGAACGACCATCACCATCACCGGCTCGGGTGTGGCGAACATCGGTGTCTTCACCGTGACGGGAGGAACGGCGTCGGTGACCGTGCTCTCGGGCACGGCGCGCCAGATCGTCCTCACCTCAGCGCTGCCTGCCGGCGCCACGATGGCGTTCCGGACCACGCTCTCCATCAGCGTCGCGTTCACGCTCGGCGCCCAGGTGACGCTTCCCGAGGGCTACGTCGGCACCGGCGCGAAGTCGTCGGGCTCGGTCACCTCGACGCTGGTCCTCTGTAGCGCCACCTGAGTCGCCGTCGTCACGTAGAGCCTCTCGCCGGGGGTCGACACCCCGGCGAGAGCTCCGAGCGGCTGACACGCGACGGGCTGGAGCATGACCGATATCGGCCGTGCTCCAGCCCTTTCGCGATCGAGGCGTTCGAGGACTTGGCGTCAGCGACGGCCAGCTCGGTACCGCATCTCGTCGTGGATGGCCCACCCACCGAAGCGAGGCTCGGTCGCCGCGTGCGCTCGATCCAGCGTCGCGAGCATCGTCTCGAGCGTCGACGGATAGTCCTCCACGCGGAGGCCGACGACGAGCCTTCCGGCGAGCGCCGGGCTCGCGCCCGCGTAGGTCTTCTCGATGACCTGCCTGCTCCGGGCCACGAGCGCCTCGGGTGACGTGTCGCGGAGCTCGTAGAGCATCACGAACGGCCGCTGCACGGCCGCCGCGAAGAGCGGCCCATGCTGCTCGTCGAGCGCAAAGCGCGGGAGATCCGCGCTCGTCGTGAGACCGGCGGCGGCCGCGTGCTGCCGCGCGGCACCGAGGGTCGCCGCGAGGGCCGGGAGGAACGCGTGGTCGTTCCGGTTCTCCGGGAGCTGGTGTGGCTCGATGTCGAGGTGAACGCCCGCGAACTTGGCGGGGTGCTTGGCGTTGAAGGCGGCGACCGCGTCGATCCACCCGAGCACCGCGGGGAGCTTCTCCGGCGTGTACCAGCTCGCGTTGCCCGAGAGCGCCTCGACGCGCACGCCGCGCGCCGTCAGAGCCGCGACGAGCGCGGGCAGACCGGGGGCCGCGAGGACGCTCTCGTTCACCGACAGGTAGACCTCGGTGAGCCCCGCCATTCGGACGGTCTCGAGGAGCGAGCTCGTGCCGTGGGGATCCTGCAAGCGGCCTTTCGTCGACCAGACCCACATGCCGCGCGCCTGGCGCGGGATCCCGGCCTCGTCAGGAGCCGGCTCGCTCGGATCGATGTGGGAGATCGTCGTCCTCCGCTCGAGCCCTCCGTCGGGTCGCCTCCCACAATGACAGCCCCCCAGGAGGAAGGCCGCCGTCATCGCCGTGACGGGAAGGACAATCGAATGGCGCCTCGACACTCGCATCTCCCAGTGGAACGGCTCTTCTCCACGTTACGACAGTCCCCGAGCCGTACGCGCGCGATCGCGGCGCCCGAGCGCCCATCGCCAGCGTCATGAACGTGACAGGCATGAAAGCTGAAATGCGGTGGGCCACGCATGTCAGCTTCCAAGCTCCCGGTCCCAGCGTCTCGACGAGCGTCGAGGGCACGCGCGCTCAACGCGGCGCTCCTTGCTGCCGTTATCGGAACGATGACGTTGGCGTCGACGACGGCCCGCGCGGAGGAGACGGACTCCGACTACTGCCGCAAGGTCACCGCGCGCGCCGAGGCCGACTCCGATCTGCTCTTTGCCCCGACGCTCCACGCCCAGGTCATTCGCTTCCCGGCGAGCGGCTACGCGGACACGAAGGGCCTCCACGTCGGGAGCCGTCTCCAGCCCCGCGCCGCGATGAGCATCGGCTTCGTCGACATCTACAAGGGCATCGGCGTCCGGGACCTGGCGAAGAAGGACTGCCTGCGTCAGGAGACGACGACGAAGCTCCAGGAGATGCTGTCGCAGCGGAACGTCGTCGGGCTCGACGTCGCGATCTCCAAGAAGCTCGCCTACCTGCGCTCGAAGGAGAGCGAGCAGCAGGCGCTGGTGAAGCACGCCGAGGAGCGTCTCGCGGCCGGATCGGGCACGATCATCGAGCTCAACGAGCTGCGTTCACGCGTGCTCCACATCGCGCTGCGGTCGGCCGATGCGGAGCGAACCCTCGTCGCGATGAGGGCGCGGGGCGCCGTCGCGCCGACCGAATCGATCGAGCAGATCGTCGCCGAGCACGAGAAGCGCTCCGGCTCCTACGAGGAGGCCGCGGAGCACCTTCGGAAGATCACGCCGTGGTCGTTCAACCTCACGGGCGGTGTGACGGCGCGGCCCGACGTCGACTACTTCGGCTTCGTCGAGCTCTCGTACAACACGGGAGGCCTCTTTCAGCGGTCGGCGGAATCGCGAGCGACCGCGGCGCGCGCCTCCGAGCTGAAGAACGCGCGCTACGAGGTGCGCCAGCAGGTCGAGGCGCTCCGTCGCGAGCTCAGGGCGGAGGCCGAGGTCCTCCGTCGTCAGGTGACGACGATCGACGAGCAGCTTCAGCGGCTCGCCGACGAGCGCGCGACCCTGGAGCCGACGGACGCTCCGAACAAGTCGCACCTCTTGGCGATGCTCACGCTTCAGGTCGTGGACCTCGAGGCGGAGCGACTGTTCTTGAACACCCTTGCAGAGCGCCAGAGCGCCATCGGAGGTCGGCAGTGAGCTCGAACGTACAGGCACCCATCGCAGACGAGCTGGCAACCGGTGCAGCGAACGACGAACGCGCGCCCCGCGAAGAGGCCGCGCCCAGCGCGACCCCGCGCTTCCTCGCCCTCTCCACGCTGCTCGCGCTCCTCGTCGGCGGGCTCTGGTTCGCGCGCGGCATCCACCTCGCGATCGCCGACGCGTGGGTCGTCCCGATCAGCCTGTCGATCGACAACGACCAGGTGCTGCAGAGCAACGTCAAGCTGAACGAGCAGCAGATGCAGCGCGAGAAGATGCGGGTCGACATCGAGCGCATCGACGCCGACGTGCAGGGCATCGAGCAAGCGATCGTGCGCCTCCGCCAGATCGAGCACAACGCGCAGGAGTCGCTCCGCTGGACCGCCTACACGACGAAGGCGCAGTCGGCGGCCGCGGCGAAGCGCATTCGCGCGCTCGAGGAGCAACAGCGCATTCTCAACGCGATGTTCGCCCGGCAGGACGGCATCGCCCAGAACGCGAAGCACAACTCGGATGCCGGTCTCATCTCCCGCCACGAGCTCGAGCGCGAGAAGCAGGTGCTCGATCAGATCCTGCTGAACCGGGTGCAGACCACGCGAGAGACGGCCGACTCGCAGGCGCAGCAGGCGCAGCTCTTCGCGATGAGCGCCGCTCTCGGCGCTGCGCCCCGCGACAAGGGCCTCCCCTCGGAGCTCATGACGACCCAGGAGCGCGACGCGCGGCTCGCGCTGGACCTCATTCGCCTCGAGTCCGAGAAGCGCGCCCTCGTCGCGCAGCGAGCGATCTCGGTGGAGAGCCTCGGGCGCATCGACGACGTGCTCAAGCAGCTGAAGGCGCGTCCGCTCTATCGCGCCGTCGAGGCGAACACGGACATCGCCTTCGTTCCCTACACTCAGCTCGACGACGTCGAGGTCGGCGCCGACCTGGTGTCGTGCCGCTGGGTCCTCTTCCGCTGCCGGCACGTCGGGCGCGTCGCCGAGGTCCTGCCCGGCGAGGTCGTGGCGCACGATCCCTGGTCCCAGCAGGCGCGAGGGCAATACATCATCCTCGATCTCGACGAGCACGGCGCGGCCAAGGAGAAGATCCTCCGCGCGCGCAAGGGACGCTGACCGCCGCATCGCCCGAGCGACCGCACCCTCCGTCCGCCCCCATCGAGACCTCCATGCAAGAGCTCATCTGGCACCTCCGCACGCGCTTTCTCGTCGACATCGCACCGTCGGCGCTTCCGTTCCTCCTCGCGTTTTCGCTCTACCGAGTCCACTACGTCTTCGTCCTCGTGCAGAGCCTCGTCCGGCTCGTTCGCTACGGCGTGACCTCCCCGCCGATCGCTCGGAGAGAGAGGCCGGCGGCGGTGCTCGTGGTGCCGACGATGCTCCGGACCGCCGACGAGCTCGACGGCCTCCAGAAGGCCATCACCAGCGCGGCGAACAACGGCTACCCCGGCGACCTCACGATCGTCGCGTCGATCGACGACGGGCTCGCGAAGCCGGCGCTCTTCGCCGCGCTCGAGCAGTGGGTGGCGTCGACCGCGTTTCCGCCGCGGGTGCGTGTCTTCGCCACGTACACGAAGCAGCGCACCGGCAAGGCAGTCGCCGTCAACCAGGGCGTCATCTTCCTCGAGCAGAAGGTCGCCGAGGGCCTCTTGCCCCGGTTCCCGCCGCTCTTTTTCAACATGGATGCCGACAGCACGCTCGGCGACAACGCGCTCGTGCTGCTCGCCGACCGCCTCACGAAGCGCTTCCCGTGGTCGCGGCAGTACCCCAACATCGTGGCGTCCAACGTGGCGATCGCGCGCTCGGCGTACTGGAAGGGCTGGCGCGAGCTCTTCACCGTGCGCGGCATGCTCTCCATCCACGTCGCCGCCGAGTTCGTCGTCGCGATGCTCGGCAAGCACAACCTCAAGTTCCACCTCGTGCCGGGCGCGTCCGGCGCGCTCTACTGCACGTGGTCGGCGCTCCACCACCAGGGGCCGCGCTGGGCCGCGTTCATGCAAACGCTCAGGCCGTCCCACCTCTTCCGGTGGTGGCTGGGCGCGAAGCCCCCGTCGTTCGCGAACGCGAAGGAGCATCTCCCCGAGGCGATGACCGGTCCCGGCGACGACACGTGGGTCACGTGGCTCGCGTACTGCGCGCGCTGGGAGGGCGGCGAGCTGACGCTCGAGCTGCCCCGCACTCCGGCGCACGCGTTCTACTACTTCGTTCGCGGCTGGTTCTTGCGCGCTCTCCAGTACGAGCCCAGGGCCGTCGTCGAGACCAAGACCCCGACGACGATCAAGTCGCTGTTCAAGCAGCGCGTCCGGTGGAACTCGTCGCGCGTGCGTCAGTCGCAGCGCTGGCGCCCCGCGATGCACTTTCACTGGACGCTGGGCTCGCCGGCGGTCATCTCCACGTTCGTCGTCCTCTACTTCAACGCGATCGAGATGATGTCGCTGATCGCGCTCCCGCTGGCGCTCTACAACGGCTACGTCGTCCACACGTGCACCGCGCTCACCGTGTTCTGGCTCACGCGGTTCGCGTCGACGGCGTTCGGCATCGCCCTCGACGGCGGCTTCAAGAAGCACGGGTACAAGCTGCTCGGTCTGGTCCTGGCGGCGCCCTACCACTTCGTCTTCAACCAGCTCGCCGGGCTGTGGGGCGTCGTCCAGGACATCTTCCTGGCCGGCGTCAACACCGGCTTCGCGCCCGAGACGACCGACATCAAGAGTCGCCTCTCGCGCGTCGCGATCGGCTTCAGGTTGCGCCGCGCGTTCGCGCTCGCCATCCGCGCCGTCGTCTACAACGACGTTCCGCTCGGATGGTTCTGGTTCGGCTGGCACGAGACGAAGTGGACCCCGAACGGCTTCGACGGATGGACCTCCGGCAAGAAGCCCCGCGCCATCCTCCCGCGGCTCTCGCTCCGCGCGTTCCTCGACTCGTTCGGTCCGAAGACGCGCCCCGCGCCGGCCGCTCCCGCCACGCCCAGGGTCACGGTCACGGCGACCGTTCCGGTGCTCGTGCCGGCGAGCGCTCGCCCCGCCGCGGTCGCGCTCCGCCTCGCCGCCGTCACGCCGAGCCTCACCTCGAGCGTGAGGACGCCCTCGCGACGGCCGCCGCTCCGGTCGGTTCACCCGCCGCCGCCGTCGCGCATGCCGCCCGCACCGGGCATCGACCGCGCCGCGTAGGCTCCTCGCGGCCGCGCTTCGCGGACCACGCCCGCGCATTCGTCCCGTGCTCGAGCTCGCAGCGTGGGCTGAGGCTCCTCGTCGCGGGCCGTCGAGGCACGCGCCTTGCGTCATCGGGAGCGCTCCCATGCTGAGACCCGCGCACGCTCCCGCCGATCGACGCCGCCTCGGCGCAGACGTCGAGCGGCCGTCGCGACGCGGATGGAGCACGCTCTCCGCGCGCGACCTCGTGCGCGTCCCCGGCCTCCTCAGCCTCTCGCGGATCCCGCTGGCCGCGCTGTTCCCGCTCACGCTCGGACGCCCTGGCTGGGGCCTCGGGCTGCTCGCCCTCGCCGGGGCGACCGACGTCCTCGACGGCTGGTACGCGCGGCGCTTTCACCAGCAGACGAAGACGGGCGCGCTGCTCGACGGCGTCACGGACAAGGTCTTCGTCCTCACGGTCGTCGCGTCGCTCGTCGCGTCGGGCGCGATGTCCGTGATCGAGACGCTGCTCCTCGCCACGCGCGACATCGGCGAGCTCGCGCTGGCGATCCGGCTCGCCGCCGATCCTCGCCGACGCCGCCGCGTGAAGGTCCCGGCCGCGAACGTCGGCGGCAAGATCGCGACGACGCTCCAGTACGCCGCCATCGTCGCCGTCATCCTCGGCAGCAGCCAGCGGGCGCTCTTCATCGGCGCCGCCGCGCTCGCCGGCCTCTTCGCCTCCGCGTCCTACTGGAATCGAGACGTCGCCGCGGCGCGGTCCTGACGAGGGCTCACGCCTTCAGGCGCTCCGTGACGGGCTGGCCCGTCACCATGTCGACGCCGAAGAGATCGACCCATTTGACACGCGGGATGAACGCGCTCTCGTCCGACGCGACGAACATGCGCGTGAGCACCGCGCTCTTGCCGCCGATGACGATCTGCGCAGCCCAGCGCCCCTGCCACCGGAGGACGCGGATGGACCTGTCCTTCGCGGCGTTCAAGTAGACGAGCCACGATCCCCCAGGCTCGGCGGCGACCTTGAACCCGTACGCGCGCCTGTCGAGCGCGCTCAACCCCTCGCGCCGACCGTCCTCGGCGAGGAGGATCCAGTAGACGGCGACGGGCCCGCTCGGCACGAGCTTGTCGAGGCTCTCGAGGACAGCGTCATACTGCACCACGTTCGCGTTCTTGCTCCGCTCGATCCGGAAGAGCGGCTGGTAGATCGCCCCCGCGACCGCGCTCCCCGAGACGAGCGCGACTGCGGCGCCGCCGAGCGCGCTCCGGCGAGAGAGTCGATGCGACGCCATGAATCACCGATCGAAGCAATCGACGTACCCCGCTCGCGGGCGCCCTCGAGCGAGCGCCCACGCGATCACGGGCCGGGCGCCATGATGCGACCGGGCGCGCCGTTCGTTCCGTTCACGGTGTGGCAGGAGTTGCAGTCGCCCGACGTCACGGTGCCGACCATCGCGCGCGTCTGCTGCCCGTTCGTCACGACGGCCCTGAGCGGCGGACGCGGGCGATCGCCGTTGCGCGTGAGGAAGTTGCCCGCCGCGTTGACCTGCATGTTGTAGACGCGGTTGCGCGAGTCCGTGACGACGACCCGGAGCGGGGGCGCCGAGCCGTTGCAGTCGTCCGGCTCGCGCAGCGTCGGATAGACGGTGCCGCCGATGCGCAGGTTGGGTCCGCCCTGCTGCTGATGGCACGCGTTGCACGCCTCGCCGGGGTTCATCAGCTGCGAGCCGTCGTTGCCCCGCGTCCAGAACGTGCCGCTCGTGCACTTCGGGCCCGCGTCCACTCCGGCGTCACCGCCGCCGTCCTTCGCGCCGCCGTCGGGCGGCGGATCGGTGCACGCGATCGGGTTCTTCGGCGCGCCGGCCTCGATCCACTCCTCGAAGCTCGCGATCTCGTCGTCCTCGGGCGGGACGGCCGGCGTCGGCGGCATCGTCTTCGCTCTCATCTCGTCGAGCGCCACCTCGGCGATCGTCTTCTTCGGATCCTTCTTCGAAGGCGCCTTCAGATCGTCGTAGTCGAGGAGCGGCGGCGGATCGTCGGTGCTGTGGCACGCGATGCACCGGTTCTCGAGGATGCCCTGCACGTCGCACGGGAGCCCCGTCGCGAGCCCGGACCCTGCCGGTCCGGACGGCCCCGACGACGGCTCGGAGCCCGGCGGAATGACCGTGGAGCCGGCGTCGTCGCCCGTGACGTCCTCCGAATCCGAAGAGGGTTCGTCACTGCAAGCCGCGATGACGGCGACGGCGAGCGCGGGGAGCGTCAAGAGGAGAAAGGCGTGGCGCACTGGCGACTCCATGGCTTCGTCTCGCGCCTACCCGATCGGGCGATCGCGAGCGTCGAGTCCATGTTGCTTCGACCTGAGCCGAACCGCCAAGGATATCGTGCAACCTACATCGGCCTGACCGGACAGGGCCCCGCGGTGGTCAGGCCGCCGACCGTCCGCCGCTGAAATTCTCCTCTCACACCGTCGAGAGATGCGACCCGTCCTCCTGCCGACGCAGATTCGGACGCGATCCACCCGCGGGCGTAAGCCGACGGATCAGGCGGCGCGGCGCATCGGCGTGCTGCCCGTCGGCGGAATCGTCGGAGGGCTCGAGCGTCGAACGATCCGCAGGATCTTGCGGCTCCGGTGAGCGGGCGCGCGGACCGTCGGGCGGCGCGAGTCGTGGGTCGCGTCGCTGACGAGCGAGAGCGAGCGGATCTGCGGGCGCACCGACGGCGGCGCGCACCATGCGCCGAGCGCGGTCGGGAGCTTCGGCGGCGCGGGCAGCACCGTGGGGAGCGCGTGCGCGTCGACCTCGACCAGGATCGTCGGAGCCGACGCCGGGCCGTCCTCCGCGCTGTCGAACGCGGCGGGCCGCGGGGAAACGAGGGCGGAGGCCTCTCCGACGTCGGTGTTGGCGGCGCTCTGCACTTCGACCATCGGGATCACGTTCGACCATCGAGCGGAATTCATCGCGTCTCCTCCGGCGCCTCTCGGGAGCGCCGTCACGGAGAGGGACACTGCAGCAAGTCTGCCAGCAAAGAGTGCCTCTTTACCGGCACTTACGAACAGTCACGGGCGTGGCGTATCGTCACCGCCTTGGCGCGCGTCAAGACCATGAGCATCGCGCCGCTCTACTGCGTACCGCCGCCGGCAGGGCTTGACGCTCCGCTGGGGTAGCGGCAAATGCGAGCTTACAAGCCATGCTCCCCGACACCGTCAAGGCGCAGCTCGACGAGCTCATCAAGAAGAACAAGGTCCTTCTCTTCATGAAGGGCAACAAGCACTTCCCCCAGTGCGGCTTCTCCTCGCAGGTCGTGCAGATCCTGAAGGAGACCGGGACGAAGTTCGAGACGGTCAACGTCCTGCAGGATCCCGCCGTCCGCGACGGCATCAAGGAGTACTCGAGCTGGCCGACCATCCCGCAGCTCTACGTCGACGGCGAGTTCATCGGCGGCTGCGACATCATCAAGGAGATGTACGCCTCGGGCGATCTCCAGAAGAAGCTCGGCATCGAGGACAAGCCGGTCGCGCCGCCGAAGGTCACGCTCGACGAGGGCGCGGTCAAGGCGATCAAGGGGGCCGACGAAGGCGGCGGCGACGTCCTCCGCCTCGAGATCGGCCCGCAGTTCCAGTACGACCTCTACTTCGGGCCGAAGAAGCCCGGCGACGTCGAGGTCGTGACGAGCGGCGTCACCGTCTGCTTCGACAAGCAGAGCGCGAAGAAGGCCGACGGCCTCGTGGTGTCGTGGGTCGAGACGCCGGACGGCGGCGCCTTCCGCATCGACAACCCGAACGAGCCCGCGCGGGTGAAGAGCCTCTCGGCGCCCGAGCTCAAGAAGTGGATGGACGACGGCAAGAAGTTCGAGCTCTTCGACGTCCGCACCGACGAGGAGCGCAGCATCGCGAAGGTCGATCGCGCGCGCGCGCTCGACGTCGAGGGAGAGAAGGCCCTCCTCGCGCTCGGCAAGGACACGCCGCTCGTCTTCATGTGCCACCACGGAATGCGCAGCCGGAGCGCGGCGGAGCGCATCCTCCGCGAGGGCTTCACGCAGGTGTACAACCTCGAGGGCGGCATCGACGCCTGGTCCCAGAAGGTCGACCCGGCGGTCGCCCGCTACTGATCGCGCGAGACGACATGAGCGACACCAAAGAGTCGATCCGCGCCGCCATCCTCGACAAGATCCCGGACGCCGACATCGTCGTCGACGCGGGCAGCGGCGGTCACTTCACCATCCAGGTGGTCTCGCCCGTCTTCGCGGGCAAGAACATGGTCGAGAGCCAGCGCCTCGTGTACGGGGCCATCGCCCACCTGATGAAGGGCGACGGCGCGCCGGTCCACGCCGTCGACAAGCTGACGACGAAGACGCCGTAGGCGTCCGCGCGAGACGATCGTCGGCGTCCGGAGAGGTGGCCGACGCTCTCACCTCGTCCTAGCGCTTGGCGGGGACGAGACGCGGGGGCGGCGGCGGCGCCGGCGCGGCGATCGACCCCATCACCGGCGGAGCGACGCGAAGGCCCTGCCGCACTTCGTGCGCCGTGGACGTGGGAGGAGCAGGAGGAGGAGGCGTTTCGACGGTCGCCTCGCCCATCGTCACCTCGCGGACCGGCGGCGCGTCCACGATTTGCGGCTCCATCGCCCCTTGGGTGACGGTGCACGTGCCACGCGCGAGCATCGACGTCGCCGCGAACGCCATCGCCCCGGCGCCCGCGATCGCGAGCGCCGCCTTCTTCCGCCGCTTCTTCTTCACGCCGACCGGGCAGTCCTCGGTGAGGATCGTGCCGTCCGCGCGCTTGTAGAACCGGACGCACAGCTCGCCCCCGAGGCGCTCCTCGAGCAGGCGCTCCGCGTCCTCGCGCGGCATCGCCGACAGGTTGTAGACGTTCTTCGCGCAGCCCAGGCAGTAGCGCACGCGCTCGTCGCCGAGCATCTCGTCCCAGTTCGCGGTGCACGGGCTCGCGACGCGGACGTCGTCGAGCATCGGCAGCGAGCGCCTCGTCTGACCTGCGCCGAGCTTCTGCGCGATCGCCGCGACCTCGCGCTCGAGCTCCTGCTCGCGCGCACGAAGACCGTCGAGGTGGGATGTCTCCTCCTTCAGGCGCGCGATCTCGCGCTCGAGGGAGTCCTTACGTTCGCGGAGCGCGTCAGTCTCGTTCCTGTAGGGCGACGTCACGGTCCGCATGAGACGGACGCCGACGAGAAAAGATCTGCGGAGCTACGGAGCGACGGCGACGGCCTCGGCGGGCTCCGCGTACATCGACTCGATCTCGATCTTGTACTTCTCGTTCACGACCTTGCGCTTCACCTTCATCGTGGGCGTGAGCTCGCCGCCGTCGATCGAGAACTCGGTCGGGACGACGACGAACTTCTTGATGGTCTGAACGCGCGCGAGCTTGCCGTTGAGCTCGTCGATCTGCTTCTGGAGGTGCTTGCGGAACGTCCCGCACGTGGCGGCCTCGGCGACCGTCTTCGCCGGACTGCCCGCGGCCTCGGCTTCGGTCTTCACGCGCTCGGGATCGAGCGTGACGAGCGCGGCGAGGTACTTCTGCCGATCGCCGACGACCACCGCCTGACCGACGACGGGGATGGCCTTGAGCTGCCCCTCGAGCACCTGCGGCGCGATGTTCTCTCCGCCCGCCGTGATGAGCAGATCCTTCTTGCGATCGGTGATCTGGAGGAAGCCATCCTTGTCGATCGTCCCGATGTCGCCCGAGTGGAGCCAGCCGTCGGCGTCGAGCGCGTTGGCCGTCGACTCCGGATCCTTCAGGTATCCCTTGAAGACGTGCGCGCCGCGCATGCAGACCTCGCCGTCCTCGGCGATCTTGAGCTCGGTGCCCGGCAGGACGACGCCGCACTTGCCGGTGCGGTAGTCGTCCGGCGGCGAGTACGTCGCGGGGCCCGTGCACTCGCTCATCCCGTAGACCTCGAGGATCGGGATGCCGAGCGAGAGGAAGAACTCGAGGGTGTCTCTCGAGATCGGCGCGGCGCTCGTCACGCAGATGCGCGCGCGGTCGAGCCCGAGGCGCGCCCGAACCTTGTCGAAGACGACCTTCTTCGCGATGGGGAGGACGAGCGGACGCGCCTCCCCGCGCTGCTCGGCGTAGCCGGCCGCGAGCCCGACCTTGCGCGCCCACGCGGCGATCTTCTTCCGGAGCGGAGGCGCCGAGGCGCCCGCGGCGACCATCTTCGCCTGGATCTTCTCCCAGACGCGGGGCACGCCCATGAACACGGTCGGCCGGACCTCCTGGAGCGCCTCGCCGAGCTTGTCGAGGCTCTCGGCGAAGTAGAGCAAGGAGCCCATCGACATCGGTCCGTGGATCGAGAGCATCTGCTCGGCGATGTGGCTGAGCGGCAGGTAGCTGATCGAGACCTCGTTCGACCCGAACTCGATGGCCTTCAAGACCGCCTTCGCCGTCCACACCAGGTTCGTGTGGGAGATCATCACGGCCTTCGGATCGCCCGTCGTGCCGGACGTGTAGATGAGCGTGCAGACGTCGTCGGGCTTCTGCGCCGCGATCCGCGCGTCGAGCTCGCTCTCGGGCGTCTCGTCGCCGAGCTTCAAGAGCTCCTCCCAGCTGAGCACGCGGAGGCGGCCCCGCGTCGCCTCGCTCGGCTTGCCGAGCATCTGCACGACGACCTCGAGGCGCGGCATGCGCTCCTGCTCGACGACGAACTTGTCGACCTGCTGCGCGGTGTCCGCGAACGCGACCTTGGCCTCGCAGTGATCGGTGATGTACCGCACCTGCTCCGGCGTGTTCGTCGTGTAGATACCGGCCGGGACCGCGCCGGCGAGGATCGCGCCGACGTCCGCGACGAGCCACTCGGGGCTGTTGTAGCCGATCAGCGCGACGCCCTTGCCGGGCAAGGCGCCGAGCCCGACGAGCGCGCGGCCCACGCGCCGAGCGTCGCGCTCGTACGCGCTCCAGGTCGTCGTGCGCCACGCGCCGTCACGTTTCACGCGCAGCGCCGGGCGGTCTCCGCAGCGCTTCGTCGTCTCCCCCAGGACCTCGTGAACCATCGTCGCCATGGCCGCGAAGTATAGGCGCGACGACTCCGCGCGAGCCCCGAAAAGTCGCGCGGAACGGGGATGAGACGTCGCGCGTCGCGTCGTTCGGACAAACCGCGCGCGGGCTTCGATCAGCCGAAGCGCTCGTCGAGCCGGCGCTCGAGCTGGCGCGCGTCGTCGAGCACGAGCTCGAACGCGGCCGCGAGCGCGGTCACCGCAGCGTCGACGCCGCGGTCACGGGACTGCAGCGCGTCGAGGCACGAGGCGATCTCCGTCTCGAGCTCGTCGAAATGGAAGTTCTTCGCCTCCTCGATCCGCCAGCGGTACGTCGCCCAGTCGGGCTGCATCGCGCGGAGGCCGAGCGCGAGGTGCTCGAGGGCGCGGAGCACGGCGAACAGCCAGGCGTAGGCGCCGCGGAGGTACTCCGCCAGCGGCGCGTCCGGAAGAAGCGCGGGGTGAACGGTGCAAGGCACCGCGGCGAGATGCAACACCGCGAGCGCGTCGCGGACGTCGACGAGGTCGCTCACGCGCGCCTCGAGGCTCCGGAGCACCGCAGCCGACGTCGCGCCGAGCGGGGCTCCCGCGCGCGCGCCCTCCTCGGCCAGATCGAGCGCCGTCCGTTCGAGGCAGGCGAGCTTCATCGACAGCGCGAGCTGGTCCTCGCACAGCTCGTCGAGGAGGTCCTGCGCCTCGAGCCACTCGACGTTGCCGGCCAGCTTCGACGGCGCCGGCGCCTCGACGTCGGCGACGCACAGGCGCACATGCGACTCGCTCCTTCGGCGCGCCGCGTCACCCGGATGAGCCTTCGTCTCCTGCGACCCCGGCGAGAAGGTGAGCGTCCTCGGCGTCGCGAAGAGCAGGGGCTGAAACGCGTGACGTTTCGCGGGACCCTGCCTTTCTCGTTCGTCTTGCATCGGACCTCCGGACCCCTTCCCTCACGTGTCGGCCGTTCCTACGGGCCAAGGTGCGACCTTCTCCCCTCGATTCGATCCCGAAAGGTGGCCGTTTCAGAACGCGGCTTCACAATGTGAGGTGGAGGGTGAAGTCTTGGACCTCCACCATTCGATCACCAAAGCGTTTTCGGTCGCAGCATTCTTTGGCCTGGCCCTCGCTCCGCAGGACGGATCCCGCGGGATAGGGGCGACAACGGGGGGAGCCGGCGCGGTTCGCGCTGCGGCATCGCAGGCTCGGGCGGCACCCCCCAGCGCCGGTGCCCCGAAGGTCTCGCCGTCCGACGGCCCGTGCGGCGAAGGCATGGTCCTCGTCGAGGGGGACTACTGCCCCTCCGCCGAGCAGGTCTGCTTGAAGTGGCTCGATCCGCCGCCCTACCAGAACCTCCGCTGCGGCGAGTACGCGAAGCCTGCAAAGTGCAAGGTCGCGCGCGTGCCTCGTCGGTTCTGCGTGGACCGCGAGGAGTTCGCCGAGCCTGCGTCACCGGACGCCACCGAGGTCCTGCCCGTCGTGAACAAGAGCTGGGGCGAGGCGAAGGCGCTCTGCGAAGCGCGCGGCGCGCGCCTGTGCAAGGAAGCCGAGTGGGAGTTCGCGTGCGAGGGGCCCGAGATGAGCCCGTACCCGTACGGCTGGAAGCGCGACTCGGCGGCCTGCAACTTCGACAAGACCGGCCTCGGCGGTCCGATGGAGAAGCTCAAGGATCTCCGCGCGCCTCAGAGCGCCTACCCCCAGTGCGTGAGCCCGTTCGGCGTCCACAACATGGTCGGCAACGTCGACGAGTGGGTCGAGCGCGAAGGCATGTCGGCTCCGAATCGGTCGGCGCTCCGCGGCGGATGGTGGCTCCCCGGACGCAACCGCTGCCGCGCCGCGACGCTCGCCCACGGCGAGGACTACTCCGCGAAGCAGGTCGGCTTCCGCTGCTGCAAGGACGCTCCGGCGGCGGGCTCGCGCTGAAGGCTCGCGCCACGCCGCCGGCGCTCGGCGGATCGACGGTCACAACCCGAGCTGCTCGCGGATGACGCTCGGCCGCGCCGCGAGCCACGCGAAGAGCGCCGCGGTCGCCGCGTCGTAGATCTCGATGTCGGGCTCGCGCTTCGGGTCCGCCCGCACGAGCGGGTCGATCCGATCGTGCCACCGGTGCGCGAGCGCGACGAGGTCGAGCGACTCGTAGACCGAGAGCGCCGCTTTCACCTCGGTGAGGTAGGCGTCCCAGCACGCGCTCCGCTTGCAGCGTGCGAGCACCGTCGAGGCCAGGGGCTCGGCCGCGTTCGCGACGCCGTCGCTGTCGGAGAGGCTGAGGTCGGTGGACCACGGGATCAGCGCGAATCTCCCGTCGACGTCGCCGGCCAAAAAGTAGTTGTGCGAGCCCCAGCGGCCGTAGGCGTAGCCGTCTTCGTGACCGGTGACGGCCTCGGCGGCCGAGTGACGGAGCCACTCCGTCGTGTCGAGCCGTGGCTTCAGATCGGCCAGCAGGGTCTCGTCCCTCGCGGCCGCGACCGTCGCGAACAGGCGCTCGAGGTCCGGCGCCGTCCCCGGCGCGGCGGTCGGATCGGCGACGTCCACCTCGAAGGTGACGTCGCCTCCCGGCAGCCACCCGCCACCCCAGTTGATCTCGTAGAGCGTGCGCGCTCGGCCGCCGAAGGCGCGGGCGAGGAACCGCTTGTTCGGCGTCTCCACGTTCGCGACGATCCCGTAGCTCTCGCCGTTGATCGAGAGCTCGGCGGTGTTCGCCCTCGACGCCGGCAGGCCCATCGCTCGGAAGACGTGATAGGAGAGCCGCTCCGCGAGGCACGTCGGATCGCTCACCATGTTGTGCAGGGTGAGCTCGTCGAGCCCGTCGAGCCGCTGGCCCTTCACCCACTTGCTCAGCTTGATCTTGAGCGACGGCTTGGCGGGCGGGAGGCGCAGCGTCGACGTGCCCTTGATGCGGACGCCGACGTCGTCGAACGTGACGGCCCCGACGGTCAGGCGCCCGTGCACCCAGGTCTTCTTCGCGACGGCGTCCGCGTTCGACAGCGTCGCCATCGCCGCGGCGTCGAGCTCGAGCGCGACCTTCGGGATGACCTCCGGATCGTAGACGGCCCTGCCGGCGGCGGCGTCGACGACGGCGTCCGACGGACCGCTCTCTGCCTCCGACGCGGCCGGGTCCTCGGCGCCACGCGTGCGGGAGCGCGCCGCCTCCCTCGACGCGGCCGCGTCGTCCGAGCACGCGCCGGCGGCGAGCGCGCCGGCGAGCGCCGCGAGGGTGAAGAGCGTCTTCGATCGCGAAGGGAAACGAGCGATGATCATCGGTGCCTCCATGGTGTTCAGCGCGGCGCGCCGCGGCCGGGCGGCGCGACGCCAGGATCGCCGCCGTGGGGTCGCGAGCCGCCGCCCGAGCTCGACGTCACCGTCCCGAGCAGCGGGCCGCCGACGGCGCGGCGGAGCGCATCGACGGCGACGCGGTACTGGCGTACGAGCCTGAAGAGCTCGACCTCGACGTGACAGCGTCGCTCCTCGACCGTCAGCGCGCGAAGGGTGTCGATGCCGCCGCTGTCGAGCGCGCGCGCGGCCTCGGAGCTCGCGCGCTCGAGCGCGGGGAGCGCGACGCGCCGGAACTCGGTCACGAGGGCGGCGGTCGCGTTCGCCTCGCGGAGGCGCGCGCGCACGTCGCGCACGATCTGCTCGACCTCGGCCTCGAGCCCGCGCTGCGCGGCGGCCTTCGACGCCTCGGCCTGGCGGATGGCGCCGCCGTTGGCGCTGAAGATCGGGAGCTCGACGCCGGCGCCGACCGTCCACAAGGGGACGTTGGTGTTCGAGCGCTCGAACTCGTAGCCGACCTCCACGAAGCGAAACCAGGGCCAGCGCCGCGTTTGCTCGAGGTGAAGGTGCGCGTCCGCGCCGTCGATGCGCGCGGCGGCCCCCGACACGCGCGCGCTCGTCTTGAGCGCCGCCTCGATCAGCGTCTGCTCGGACGGCAGCGGCGACGGGGGCCAGGCGCCGGCGTTGCCCTCGAGCACGGGCTTCGCCGTGGCGGGGAGGCCGACGCGATCGAGCAGCGCCGCGACGACGAGGGCGCGACGCGAGCGACGCTCGGCCGCGTGCGCCTCGGCCTCGACGGCGGAGAGGTCGGCGAGGCTCGCGTCCACGGCCGTCGCCGTCGCGGTCGCGAGCTGCTCGCGGGTCTGCGCGGCGAGCTTCCGTCGCGCGAGCGCGATCCGCTCGGCGGCGGAGATCTCGGCGTCGAGAAGGACGACGTCGTCGAAGAGCCAGCGGACCTCGGCCTCGACCGCGAGCTCTTCGGCGCGGACCAGCGCGCGCGCCTCGTCGGCTCCGGCGCGCGCCTCCGCCTGCCGCGCGGCGATTTCGCCGGGCCGCTCGGGCGTGAAGCGGATGCGGGGCGCCACGCGCGGGTCCCTTCCGGTGTCGATCGCGCGGGCGAGCCGGACGTTGACGGCTCGAACGTCGGGGTTCGCGCGCTGCCCGGCGGCCTCCACCGACGCCTCCGCGACGGCGACGCGACGCTCCATCTCCGCAAGGCGCGCGCTGCTCGCCTTCGCGAGGCGGATCGCGGAGTCGATTGTGAGCGGCGCGTTCGGAAGGGGGGCGGCGCGGCGGACCTCGCCCGCGGCGCGCCCCTCGTCCGGACCGCGAAACCGCGGCGGCCCGTCGGCTCGCGCGCTCTGCCGGTAGATCGCGAGCGCCTCGGTCGCGCCGCGCGTCTCGTGGGGCGACCAGCAGGCCGTCAGCGCGAGCAGCGAGGTCGCGCCGAGCATCGCCGCCGTCAAGGAGGCCATGACGTCTCGAGGAACGACGGCGTCTCGTCGCCGGCGTCGAAGACCACCATCAGCTTTCCCGGCGTGAGCGACGGCGCGAGGCCCTCCGGCTTTCGACCGGGGAACCGGCGCACGAGATCGACGGCGAGCGCTCCGCCGCGCGCGCCTTCGACGCGCCAGAGCGCTCCGGCCGCGCGGTCCCCCGCCGACGGCGTCGACGTGAGGACGAGCGCACCGCTCTCCTCGAACATCAGCTCGGAGATCCCGCCCGGGACCGCTCTGCCGTCGACCTCGACGTCGACGCGCGCGTGGCCCCACGCCGCGAGCCCGGCGCTCGCGAGCTTCGCCGCGCCTCGCGACGCAGGCTCGAAGAGCGCGTCCGGGGCGGAGACCTTCCAGATCATCGCCTCTCCGCGCGCGTCGAGCGGCGCCTTCAAGCCGAGGTAGAGCGCGCCGCCGTGGAACGCCATCCCCTCGACGTCGAGGCTCCGCGTCCCGCCCGCGAGGCCGAGAGCCGCCGCGCGCTCGGGCGCGAGCTCGAGCTCCTCCGCGAGGTGGACCTCCCCGTCGACGTGAAAGCCGCCGCCGCGCGGGCTGAGGCGGAGCAGCGCCGTGCGCGCCGGCTTTCGCCGGTCGTGCTTGCTATAGCTCTGCGAGGCGAGCACGTAGAGCTCTCCGCGGCTCCCGGCGGCGATGGCCTCGAGGTCGTCGACGACGTCGACGCCGGTGACGGCGATCGGCGAGGGATCGATCGCGCCCGCGCCGTTCATCGCGAAGAGGCACGGGCGCCCGTCGTCCGGGCCGCCCTTGATCCCGGTGTCGTCGCTCACGACGAGGTACCTGTTTTCGTCCCGCCGCACGACGACGCCCGACGGCTCGAAGCGAGTGCGGCGCGCGAGCGAGGGCGGCACCGCCATCAGGCTCGGCTCGGCGCTCGCGCTCGCCACGTTCGCCTTCTTCGCGACCGGCACGCCGACAGGGCTCGCCGGAGCGGCGACCGGGCCGCCCTTGTCGCTCGCGGGCCGCGGGGGCGCGGTCGTCCCGTCGAGCACCACGTCGAACGACTCGCCGGCCACGAGGGCCATCGGCGTATCGATCGCCACCGTGATCTCGCGACCCCACATCGGCAGCCTCGGCGTCGGCCAGCAGCGCGCC
Source organism: Labilithrix sp. (assembly GCA_019637225.1). Taxonomy (GTDB): domain Bacteria; phylum Myxococcota_A; class Polyangia; order Polyangiales; family Polyangiaceae; genus Labilithrix. Next base: position 23,773 of record JAHBWC010000013.1, on the reverse strand, counting down.
GGGAGCTCCGCGACGATCGGACCGAGGACGACGGTCCGCCCCTCGAGCGGAGCGCCGCGCTCGCCGTGCACCCACAGGCGCGCGGCGTCCCCCTCGCGGAGCCCGAGCGCGCGACGCTCCGGGACGCAGACGACCACGCGGTTCGTCGGGCTGACGAGCCTCACGATCGCCTCGCCCGCGGCGGCGGTCTCTCCGGGCTGCTTGTCGAGCGCGACGACGCGGCCCCTCGAGGTCGCGCGCAGGAAGTGCCCCGCGCGCCGCCTCTCGAGGAGCTCGATCCGGCGACGGACGACGAGCAGGTCGGCGTCGAGCTTCGCCGAGGTCGGCGACGAGACGTCGTCGACCTCGCTCCTCCGTCGAGCGGCGGCGCCGAGCTGCCTCGTCAGGACGCCGAGCGTGCGCGGTTTCTCGGTCGCAAGCGAGGCGAGCTCGGCTCGCCGGAGGCGCAACGGCGTGAGGTCCGCCGCGACGAGCTGGTGTTCGGCGACGAGCTTCTTCACGCGCTCGAGCTCGCCGTCGAGCGCTTGCGACTCGGCCTTCACCCGGAGGAGGTCCTCGCGCTCACGCCGAGCCTCGAGCTCGAGCGCGTCGCGGTCCAGGTCGAGTCGGCGACCGAGCACGCTTCGCTCGGCGCGGACGTCCGCCTCGATCCGGACCTGCTCGGCCTTCGCGATGGCGATCTCTCCGTCCACCGCGGCGGTGTCGAGCGTGACGACGAGCTGCCCCGGCTCCACCTCGGCCCCGACCGCGACGCTGATCGACGCGACGCGCGACGCCTCGAGCGTCGCGACCGCCTCCGGCGCGCCCTCGGCGAAGCCCGTCAGCGCCGCGCGTCCGTCGTCGCCGTAGTAGACGAGCGAGGCCAATCCGAGCGTCCCCGCGAGGGTGAAGACCGGAGCGGCGACGGAGAGACGGGTCCTGAGGCGAGCGAGGAAGGACATCGTCGTTCGGCTCAGAGGTCGAGCGTCGGTTCCTGGAGGAGCAAGGTGACGTTGTGCACGCCGGGGACGCGCTGCAGGCTCGTGACGACCAGCGACCGCTCGTCGGGCGAGCGCGCGGAGATCTGGTAGGCGTGCTCCATCGCGTCGCCTTGCGCGGTCTCGCGCAGCGTGACGAGCGAGAACGTGCGGCAGTGCGCGGCGAGCACCCTCGCGATCGCCTCCTCGGTCGGAGGCGCGCTGACGGCGACGAAGCGGAGCAAGCCGTCGGGCTGACGGCGCGCGCCGTAGCTCGTCAGGTGGAGCGCGACGCTCCCGAACGCGAAGACGGCCACGCCGGCGATCGCCGCCGCGTGGGCGAGCGTCCCGCACGCGAACCCGACGCCGAGGGCCGCGAAGACGAAGATGATGTCGCGTGGATCGCGCATCGTCGTCCGGAAGCGCACGGCGGTGAGCCCGGCCGCGACGCCGATCCCCGCCGCGATGCTGCCGCCCACCGCGAGCATCAACATGCACGTCACGACGCTGCCGAGCGCCATGGCGTGCACGGTCGCCCGCGAGTACGACAGCCCTCGGAACGTCGCCATGTAGACGGCCGCGACGATCTGCCCGAGGCCGAACGCGAGCAGCAGCGCGAACACGACCCTGCGCCAGGCGAGCGGGTCGGCCGGTGAAGCGAGGCCGGCGAGCTCGGCCATCACGCCGCCCCCGGCGCGCACGCGATCCGATCGGCGCTCGGCAGGGTCAGCTCGTCGCGAAGGCCGTAGCAGTACTTCGAGAACCCGTAGCGGACGAGCTCGAGCCTCCGCACCATCGCGTGCATCCACGCGGGCGGACGTCGCTCGAACTTCAGCTCGAGCACCGTGGCCGGCTCCGCGGTCCGCGTCTGGACGACGTGGTCGATCGATCGCCAGCGTCCCTCGTCGGCGTCGAGCTCGAGCTCGGTCCGCGGCTGGACGCGGATGCGCCGATCGAACGTGAGCCGCGCGTACGAGTCCACTTCGCTCACGTACGCCTCTCGCTCGTACTCGACGAGGAGCACCGGCGCGAGGTGGTGGGTGTGCACCTTGGAGGCGAAGGCGAGCACGCCGCTCCGGCTGCGCGCCGGGAGCGCGTCGACCGTGGCGCTGTCGCAGGCGATCGCCTGCCGCCAGCGGTCGCGAGACACCGCCGCGCGCGACTTGACGATCACGTCGAGGCTCCGCTGCTTCACCTCGAGAAAGCAGGGGCTCGTGGCGCCCGGGTACATCCGCACCCGCGCCTTGAAGCGGCGGCCCTGCTCGCGATCGTTGGCCGTGTACAGATCGAGCGTCGGCGTGTCGAAATAGAGTGACCGGATCGTGTAGGTGCCGTCCTGTCGCGCGTTGGTGTCCACGCGCGAGGTCGTGAGCGCGAAGCTCCGAATCTCGGGGATGATCCGCTCGGGAATGAGGAACTTGTGCTCGTACCGCTCGATGATCTCCATCGCCCTCGTCGACTCTGGGAGCAACCCCCGCGCCGATGTCTCGAGATCGTCACGCGGACGAACCACGGACGAGCGCGCGATCGTGGGCCGCCCTGCGGCGAGCGGCAGCGTCACGCGCCGCCGGCTCACGGCAGCGCGAAGACGTGGAGCGCCTCACCCTTGGTGCAGCCCGCGGCGTCCTCCACGCGATCAGATGCCATCGCGAACGTCCGCGCGTCGATGAACGTCACGCCCTCGAGCGAGCAGTACTGCACGCGGTCGGCGGCCTTCGGAAAGCCGTACACGACGCCCGGACCGAGGATCGCGAGCGGCCTGGTCGTCAGCGTGCCGAGCCACAGCGCCGCGCTCTCCTGGGAGAGGACGGCGATGCGATGTGTCCCGTCGGCCTCGGGAAGCACGGCGAGATCGGAGTAGTCGTCGAAGCGCACGTCCGGCAACGGCAGCGAGGCCTCGGTCACCCAGGAAGTGCCCTCGTGGCGCAGCGCCGTGACGAGCCCGTGCCCCGCTCGCCGATCGCCTGCGCCGCACGCGCTCGCCTCGCAGAGCACGAGGAGCCGCTCGACGTCGTCGAGCCACGCGATCCCCTCGAGGCCCTTGTTGCCCGAAAAGGCGATGTCCGTCGGCTCCGTCGCGGCGACGTTGCCGAGATCGTCGAGCGTGACGATCTCTCCGCGCCCACCGGCGCCGATCTCCCTCACGAGGTACACGCGCGGCAGCGGGCGCGCGGCGATCGTGATCCCTTCGTACTGCGAGGCCGACTTGGCGCCGGGGCCGAGCTTCGCGGTGGAGAGCGCGAGATCGACCTCTGCGACCTGCGTGCGGTTGTCGAAGGCGACGAGAAGGGCGCCGTCTCGGAGCGCCACGCCGCTCGCCTCGTAGCGCCCGGTCGCGGGGAGCAGCTCGGAGAGGTTCTTCTCGCGAAGGAGCGTCAGCGTTCCGTCGGTCGCGATCCCGCGCCCGGTCCTGCCGTCGCCGCAAGCGGCGAACGACACGAGTGCGACGACGAGCCAGTGTCTCGCTTGCATGTCCGCTGGGGCCCGACGACCGATGGCGTCCGTCGCGGACGTTGCCAGGTTGGGGCCATGCGTACGCTAATCATTGCCTCCGCGTCGTGCGCGTGGATGCTCGCGTGTGGCGGATCGGACGACGGATCGGTGCGCGGCGCGCAGAGCGGCGCCGGCGCGAACGCCGGGAGCGGCGTCGAGAGCGAAGCCGCGCGCGCGATCGTCTTCAACGAGGTGGCGGCCGTCGGCACCTCCGAGTGGATCGAGATCGCGAACAGCGGAGAATTGCCCGTCGACCTCGGCGACTACGCCGTCGCCGACACCGACAAGAAGACGAGCGAGCCGAAGAGGAGCGCCGCGATGAAGTTCCCCGCGGGGACGACGATCGCGCCGGGTGCGCGCATCGTGATCGTCACTTCGAGGAAGACCGGCGGCGTCGGCCCGCATCCGAAAGCCGACTGCTTGCCCGACGGCCCCGACAGCTGTTTCTACGCGCGGTTCGGCATCAGCGCGTCGAGCGGCGAGGCGCTCCACCTCCTCGCGCCGGGCGGACAGGTGCTCGTCTCGACGGCGATACCGAAGACGCTGGGCGCCGATGCCGGCGGCAACCCGTCGGAGACGCAGTGTCGCCTGCCCGACGTCACGGGCGCCTTCGCGACCTGCGCCCCGACGCCGGGTCGGGCGAACCACGGGCCCTGATCGCGGCCGCGCGCGACGCGCTGTCGCCGACGCTACGCGCGGAACTCGCTGAGGGGCGCGGGCGCCTTCACGAGCTCGTCGATGCGCTCGGCTTCCTTGTCGCGCCCGAGCTCCCGCATCGCCTGCGAGAAGCGGCCCAGGTCCTCGGAGCCGATGACACGCCGTTCGCGCTCCACGACGTCCATCACCTCGGACCACTCCCCTTCCCGGAGGAGCGCGACGACGTAGATGCGCAGGCCGACCTGACGGAGCTCGGGCGAGGCCTGCGTCTCGAGCGCGGGCTTGAGGACCGCGGCCACCTCTTTGTGCTCGCGCCGGTCGAGGGCGGCGTAGCCCCTCTCGATGGCGTCGGCGAGCGTCTGGTCGACGCGGAGCTGCCCGGCCTGGCGGAGCCCCTGGACGTTCTGGAAACCGTAGAGGACGCCGAGGTACAGCACCCACCACTGCTTGTACTGCACCGCGAGCAGCGCGATGCCGGCGGCGACGACGATCGAGAGCACCCGCGCGATCTTCTCGCCGTGGGGCTTCGTGATCGCGCTCGCGATCGAGCGAAGGACGTTGCCGCCGTCGAGCGGCAGCATCGGGAGCAAGTTGAAGACGCCCCAGCCGACGTTCACCCAGAGAAGGAGCCTCACCGCCTCGCGGGCGAGCGGGTGGATCGGGTGGAAGCCGCCGACCTGCGTGGCGACGACGACGAACGCGAACACGAAGCCGGCGAACGGACCCGCGAGGCTGATCGCGATGCTCTTGCCGGTCGACATCTCCGCGCGGCCGCCGTTGAAGAACGTGAGGCCGCCCATCCCGTGCAGCTCGATGCGCGGCGTGAGCCCGAACGCCTTGCCCACGAGCGCGTGCCCGAGCTCGTGGATGATCACGGAGACGAGCACGATCGCGACCCAGAGCGCGAGCTTCGCCGGGTCCCGCTCGTTCAGCCCGAGCAGGAGCGCCATGAGCAAGAAGCTCCCCTGAATCTTGAGGGGAATGGAACCGAGTTTCAGCTCGAGCGCGGGCACGACGTCTGCCTAGTCTGCCTAGAGGACGATCTTCCGGATCTTCTCGACGATCTGCGAGACCGGGGTGGTCTTCGGAACGAACTGGCTGACGCCGATGACGAGCGCCTGCGTGACGTGCTGCGGGCTGTGCTGCGCCGAGACGAACATGATCGGCACCCGCTTCATCACGGGGTTGTTGCGCAGGATCTTCGCGAGGGTGAAGCCGTCCACGCGGGGCATCACGGTGTCGCAGACGATCATCGCCGGGGCCTGGATGGAGCCGGTCATCTCGACGGCTTCCATCCCGTCCTTCGCTTCGATGACGTCGTAGTGGAGCTCGAGCAGCGCGCGCAGGCGGGCGCGGAGGCTCGCGTCCGGATCGACGAGCATGATCGTCTTCCGGCTCGTGCCCCGCGACGCCGCGGCCGACGGCCGCCCCACGGCGCCGCCGCCGAGCGCGTGCGCCTCCGCGGCTGCGTCACGAATGTTCGCAGGGCGCGCCGACGGCGTCCCGGCGGGCGCGGCCGGGGGTCGCGTTACGGCGTGTCCCGGGCTGGACGGTCTCTTGGGCTGAAAAGTCATGATTGAACGAAACGCGAGGCGATCGCGTGCAGACGACCCCTCTGACCTCTTCGTTATAGCACCGCGTTCCGCGAAGGAAACGGCGGAGCTCCGCACCGCAGGCGGTCGCGCGCTCCGGGCGCGGACCTCTCCCCGGCCTATCGCGCGTCGAATCGCGCGACTCGGCCGCTGCAGGGGGCCTGCCCTAGCGCTTCCGCTTGTCGCGCTTGCGGCGGTTTCGGTCCTTCCGGCGCGCCTCGGGATCGAGCCGCCGCGCGATCCCCTCGGCGACGTCGAGGCGGCCTCCGCGGAGATCGGCGACGAGCTCCGCGAGGACGGCGTCGTAGCCGACGGCCGCCTCTTCGCTGAGCCGCGTGTGGGGGAGGACCTTGTCGCCCGCGAGCCAGCGCTCGTCGAGGTCATGCTCGAGCGCGATCGGGAGCGCGGCCGCGAGATCGTAAGGTCCGACGTCGAGCCCCTCGCCGACCAGCGCGGTCATCATCCCGAAGGCGTGCGCGTGCGCCACCTGGAAGCGCGGCGGATCGATCGGCAGCACGGGGTTCGCCTCGCCGTCGTCGTGCGCCTTCTTGCACGCGTCGACGCTGCCCGAGTGGTACGCGCGGCACGAGATCGGCCGGACGTCGTAGACGGTGCAGCGCCCGGTGCCGACGTCGAGCAGCGGACACGGGATCTTCGCGCGCGCGCGACCCGTGAGGTCGAGCGGAGCGATGTCCTTCGCGGCGGCGCTCGCGCGCTCCTTCAACGCGGCGAGGTCCTCCGGCGAACGGTTCTCCTTCAGCCAGGACGCGATGCGCAGGATCTCGGGCGCCGACGCGTGGACCGTCGACGAGTAGCAGCAGTACGAGCAGCCCGCGGAGCAGGCGAGCGGAAGGCGGCGGCCGCTCGCGAGCCGCTCCGACATCGTCTCGGCGGCGACCTCCGCGTCCTCGTGCACGAGCTCGGCGACCTCGCCGGCGACCTCCCGCGCGGTGGCGCCTCTGGCCTTCGCGTCGCCGACGACGTCGCGGATGATCTTCGCCTCGACCTCGATGAACGGCCGGAGCATCGGATCCCGATGGTCGAGACCCACCCTGCGTTCGGTCATCGCTTCTCCTCGTTCATCGTCGTCTTCTCTCGGTTTGCCGCTCGTTTCGCGGTCGTCGTTCTCCGCTTGGCCTTCGCCCTCGCGCGCGGCGCCGCGACGAAGGCGGCGATCGCGGCGGCCGCGGCGTCGAGCTCTCGCTCCTGCCGCTCGGCGCCCTCACGCTTCGGCAGCGCGAGCGAGTGATCGCCGCCCTCGACCGTGTGGACACGCGCGCGCGGCGTGCCCGCGAGGAGCTCCTGCATGTCGGCCGCGGTGCCGAGGTCGTCGCGTGACCCCTGGACCACGAGCATCGGGAGACGGACGCGGAGGATCTCGTCGCGGACGACCTCTGGCTTTCCGATCGGATGGAGCGGATAGCCGAGCAGGACGACGCCCGCGAGGACGAGCCCCTCGTTCGCCGCGGCGATGTGCGTCGCGATCCGCCCGCCCATCGACTTGCCGCCGATGAAGAGGCGCTCCTTCGGCAGCCCGCCGCGTGCGCGCACGGTCGCGACGGCGGCGCGCCAGGTCGCCTCGAGGAGCTCGACGCGATCGGGCATCTTTCGTCCCGCCTCCGCATAGAGGAAGTTGAACGTGACGACGTCGACGCCCTTCTTCGCGATCCGCGCGGCCATCGACGTCATGAACGGGTGCGTCCGCGGCGCGCCTGCGCCGTGCGCGAGGACGAGCGTCGCCTGCCCGACGGGATCGGCGGCGCGGTAGATCGCTCCGCTCACCTTGCCGTGCGCGCCTACGTCGAAGGAGAACCCTGACGCCACACAGCGAGGATACCCCGATCCGCGCGCCTCGGCGCCGTCACGTCGACGCGGGGCGCGTCAGAGCGCGAGCGTCCACTTCGACCAGACCGCGTGCGCCGCGGCGGGCGTGAGCCCGACCACCTCGGTGAACGCCTTCTCGCCGGTCGGATCGTCGGCGACGTTGTCGCGCCACCGCTGGTAGAAGGGCCAGAGCTTGCCGCGCGCGTCGAGCCACTGGCAGACGTAGCGCGCCATCGCGTAGTGGAGGTCTTCGCCGTCGCCGCGGAACGTCTCGTCGCGCATCCCGAAGAGGCGGTCGAGCCGCGCCTTGTCGCGCTCGCCGCCCGTCAGCGCGCGGACGAGGCGCGGGTGACGCCAGTTCTTGCCGCCGTGGATCTCGCCGGGTCTCGGGATCTGCGGCTGCTCGAAGACGGAGGCGATGCCCTCGTTGATCCACGTCGGCGCGCGCGGGAAGTCCGCCTCGACGAGCGGATGGACGATCTCGTGCGTGAGCGTCCCGAGCCCGAGCCCGATGTTCATGACCATGTAGCGGTCGCCCGGCTGGTAGAAGCCGAAGTGCGCGATGCAGGGCGCGGCGTACTTCTGGGTGCAGAAGGCCTCGTAGGTCGCGGCGTTCGGGAAGAGGTAGACGCTGATCGCCTCGCTCGGCTTCCTGCCGAAGCGGCCGTTCATGAAGCCGGCCATCGCGCTCTTCATGAGGGCGACGCTCTGCTCGAACTGTCCGCCTTGCCGGCCGGGAGGACCGATGACGACGAACAGGTCCGACACCACCGTCGCCGTCGTCTTCGCGCCGAGCTCTTCCTTCGCGACCTTCGCCCGTCGCTGCTGGTCCGCCGCCATGTCGTAGGCCGGCTCGGTCGGCGCGGCCGGCTCGGCGCTCGCCTCGACCATCTTGCTCGGAGCGCTCGCGCCCGGCGCGTCGCCCGCCACGGGCGGCGGGGACGCCGACCGGGCCGCGACGCCTCCGGGCGATCGCGCGGCGGGCGGCGCCGACGAGCGGCCCTCGCCGGTGCACGCGGAGAGCACGACGACGAGCGCAGGGAGGAGCGGGCGGAGGAGGCGCATGACCGGACGTCTGCGCTCGGACGGAGATCGTGACACGAGCCTTGGGTTTTCTCAGGCCGCGAGGCTCGAGAGGCTCTTCGGGAGCGGAAACTCGTAGGTGGCGCCCTGGAGCCCGATCTCGACGACCCGGTCCCAGTAGTGTGTCCCCACGGCCACCGCGCTCCGTTCGCCGAACGGCACGGCGCGGGTGAAGCGCGAAGCCGCGGTGATGACGCGCTTCATCATCGGCATCGCGTAGCGCATCGGCTGGCGTGGGACGTCGAGCTTGTCGGCGAGCTCGTCGCCGATCAGCTCGCGGCAGACGAGGCGGCCGAACATGACGTTCCGCTCCGCCTCGCGGAGCTTCCGCTTCGTGTCGCAGCCGTCGAACGCGGCCTCGAAGAGCGCGCGCGTGAGGTCGCGCGAGTCCTGATCGGGCTCGCCCATGGTGAGCTCGATCAGATCGGCGAGGCGCATCGCCTCCGGCTCGGACGCGGGCAACACGTCGGAGTGAACGCCGATCGTGCGCCCGACCCACCGCCAGAGGTGGATATAGGCGTCGGCGTCGTCCGCGGGGATGTGCATCCCGAGCTTCCGCAGCCCGTCGATGATCGCCGCCGAGAAGAGGAGCGTCGTCCCGGCGAGGTCGTGCTGGTTCGCCGGGTGCCCCCACGCGTCCGCGTCCCAGCGTCCGCTCGAGAGGATCATCTTGCGAACCTGCGCGTGGATCAGCCGGACCTTCAGCGTGATCTGCCAGCCCTCCGCGAAGGGGCGCATCCCCGCCGGGCGGCACACGGCCTGGACGAAGCGCGCCGTCTCGTTGAGCCGGCGCGCGGCCTGCGCCTTGAGGCGGCCGGAGAAGACGAGCGGCTTGTTGCCTCCCGGAGACGCGTAGCCGAGCACGAGCGAGCGCGCGCCGAGCACCGCGCCGCCGAGCGCGCCGGCCCGCATCAGGAGCGCGCCGCCGCGATCGCACGTGCTCCAGTCGACCCACGCGGGGACGTGCGCCGCCGCCTCGAGCAGCTCGCGCATCGCGAGCGGAGCCTCGCGGATCGGCTCACCGCGGAGCCCTCGCTCGAGGAGCCTCCAGCCCTCGCCCTTGCCCATCCCGTCCATCGCCGTGATCACGCGATCGGCCGGGACGTCGCTGTCCCAGAGGTGACGTCCGAGCCGGTCGACGCGGCTGCCGAAGCGCTGGCGCGCCGCCTCGAGGTTGACGTAACGCGCGGGGAACGGCGTGCGCGAAGCGGGAGAGTCGGTCACCCTCGAAGAATAAGCCCGTCAGAAGCCGAGCGCGAGGATCGGACCGACGCCGAAGCCCCTGAAGCGTGTCCCTGTGATCACCTGGTAGGAGGCCTCCGCGCCGATCGCGATCGGGCGGAAGTGGATCATGAAGCCGCCGCCGCCCATCAGCGCCACGCCGTTCGCCGACTTCGCAGCCGCATCGCCGTCGACGTGCCCGACGCCGGCGCCGCCTTCGACGAACGGCGCGAAGCGATCGATCGGCAGCACGATCTTGAAGGTCGGCATGCCGAGGTACACGTTCGGATCGATGAAATAGCCCGCGAGACGGACGCCGGGGACGACGATCACCGAATCGAGGTCGAAGCCGTAGCCGAAGCGCAGGCCGACCGCGAAGCCCGCCTTGCCGCGCGAGAACACGACGCCCGGCGCGATGCCCCACTGGAAGCCCGAGTTGTAGAGCGACACGAGCGTACGCCCCTCCGACATCGGCTCCGGGATGTCCGAGGGCGACAGCGACGCCTCGGCCGGCGGCGACTCCTGCGGGGGCGGCGCGAAGGGCGGGAGCGTCGGAGTTTCCGGCTCGGGGCTCGGCTCGGGCACCGTCTCGGGCTCGGGCGACGGCGCGGGGGCCTCGGGCTCGGGCTCCTCCTGCGCGCGCGCGACGAGCGGCGAGACGAGGACCAAGACGGCGGCGAGCGACGAGACGAGCGACGGGAGCGGAGACCTCACGGTCGGTATACTAACCCGCGTACGGCCGGACGCGTCGTGCTACCTCGCGAGCGCGACGTCGGCGTCGTCCTACCTGGCGGCCCGCCGGCGCTTCTCCTCGTACATCGCGCGATCGGCCGACGCGATCAGCTCGTCGGCGGTCGACGTGTCGTCGGCGATCGCGATGCCCGCGGAGAACGACGTCGCGAGCGGCGCGGTCAGCTCCTCGAAGCGCGCGCGCAGGCGCTTGATCGCCGCGCGCGACTCCTCGAGCGACGCGTCCACGAGCATGAGCGCGAACTCGTCGCCGCCGAGGCGCGCCACCACGTCACCGCGACGGAGCACCGAGCGCGCCGCCGCGGCCATCGTGCGGAGCACCTCGTCGCCGCGCGCGTGCCCGTGCGCGTCGTTGACGAGCTTGAAGCCGTCGAGATCGACGTAGACGACCGTGACGCGCCGCCGGCGCTGTCGCAGCTCGTGCTGGAGGAGGTTCAGGAAGTTCCCGGCGCGCGGGAGCCCGGTGACGGCGTCGGCCCCGGCCTCCTCGAGCGCGCGCTCGAGCATCGCGGGCGCGACCATGATCGGCACGCTCTCGCGTGGGTTCTTGCGCGTCGCCGGGCGGCTCGTCAGGAGGTCGAGCGCGGCCACGCGCACGTGCACCGGGCGGCCGAGGCTCTCCGCCATCGCCTTCCGGTGTGCGACCACACGCGTGTAGAGGGCGCGCGCCTCGGCCTGGCAGAGACTCATTCCAAGCATCAGCCGGATGAGCTCGGTGTGCGGCTCTTCGCTCGTCAGCTCGCGCTCCGAGAGGAGACGCTCGAGCTCTTCGTCGTCGCACTGGCGGTCGAAGATGTCCTCGCGGATGAGCTGCCAGGCCGCGTCGCTCTCGGCGTGTCCGCTGCTGCTGGGTGGGGCGCTCGTCGTCATCGCCATCGGACGACGAGCAACATGCTCACGACGCGTCGGCGACGCCAGAGCGGGAGCACCTCGAGGAGGGGGAGTCGATCGTGAAGAGGCCGCTGCGCGGTAGACCAAGGTATGACGGCACAACCCGCACCCCGTCGACGCGCTTCCCGGTCGCGCTTCGAATCGATGCGTGCATGTCACACATCGCCCGCGCGTCAGGACGTGGCCGCGACGAGCTCGATCTCCGTGATCTCCGCGGGCGCGCCGACGCGCATCGGCGGTCCCCAGTAGCCGGTGCCACAGCTGACGTAGATCTGCGCCCGCGCGAGCCTGTGCAAGCCGGCGACGAACGGCTGCTGGAGCCGCACGGCGAAGTTCCACGGGAACATCTGCCCGCCGTGCGTGTGGCCCGAGAGCTGGAGATCGACGCCGAGCCGCTCGGCGAGCTCGATGCCGCGCGGCTGATGCGCGAGGAGCACGCAGGCGCGCGCCTCGTCGCGTCCCTCGAGCGCCTTCGCGAGGTCGGAGCCGTGGCCGCCGCCGTACCCGCTCGAAGAGTGGTCGTCGATGCCCGCGAGGTCGAAGCCCTCCGCGCCGCCGATGCGCACGCGCTCGTTGCGGAGCACGTTGACGCCGAGCTTGCCGAGGTGCGCGATCCAATCGTCGACGCCCGAGTAGTACTCGTGGTTTCCGGTCACGAAGAAGACGCCGTGCTTCGCGCGGAGCTTCGCGAGCGGCGCGACGTGCTCGGCGAGCTCCGCGACCGAGCCGTCGACGAGGTCACCGGTGATCGCGACGACGTCGGGCTCGAGCGCGTTGACCCGCGCGACGACGTCCTCGATGAAGCCCTTGCCGATCGTCGGACCGACGTGGACGTCCGTGAGCTGCACGATCCGCGTCCCCGACGCCGACTTCGCCAGCCGATCGATCGCCACGCGCACGCGCTTCACCGACACCGCAGAGAGGGCGCTCGCCATGCCGGCGCCGCTCGCGCCGAGGCCGAGCAGCGCCGCGGCCCCCGCGAACAAGCGCGAGACCGCCTGGCGGCGCTCGGGATCGTCGATCGCGCCCGCGCCCTCTGCCTGGACGCGCAGGGTCACCACGCGCGCAAGGTCGCTCAGGCCGAGCGCCATCACGAAGAAGAAGAGGACGCCGAGCCACGTGTACGAGGTCCACATCCACGGCGACGAGACCGAGCGCGGCAGGAAGCGGAACGCGACGAACCCCGCCATCAGGACGACGAAGAGGAAGACGAGCGCCAAGGTCGCCACGCGCGCCCACGGCGCGGGGAGCGCCGCGTCGCGGACGAGCCGCGCCCAGACGTAGCGATGCGCGCTGCCCATCACGAGCGACGCGACCAGGAAGAAGACGACGTACCGGGCCGCCATGGTGGATCCAGTCTACGATGCCGCGGCGCGCCGAATGTTGCGCTCGCGTTCTTCGCGCGCGCCCCCGCCGCGGGCCTCCGCCGCCCCGATCGTTCGGCGGATAGAACGCTCCGGCCGTCGATCCCCCCTACTCCCTCGCGCGCGACGCCCTACCTGAAGGAGATAGGGAGCGAACCGTGCTGTCGAAGATCGCAACACGTACGACTGGAGGGAGCCGAGGAGACGACGTCCGACACGACGCGATCGGCGGGAGGCGGTCGTTCGTCGTCGTCGACGCGTCATCGCCCGCGGGAGGGCCGACGTCCCGCGCGTCGAGGAGAGAGGGCCCTCGATGAACGAGCTGAACGTCTTGATGACCTTCACGGGCGGCCTCGCCGCCGCCCTCCTGCTCGGCTTCCTCGCGAAGCGCCTCCGCCTCTCGCCCATCGTCGGGTACCTGATCGCAGGCATCGCCGTCGGTCCCTTCACGCCGGGCTACGTGGCGGATCGCCACGTCGCGGAGCAGTTCGCCGAGATCGGCGTCATCCTCCTCTTGTTCGGGATCGGCCTGCGGTTCCATCTCCGCGAGCTCATCGCGGTGTGGAAGATCGCCTTGCCCGGAGCGCTCTTCCAGAGCGCGATCTCCACGATGGCGCTCGCCGCGCTCCTCCGCCTCGTCGGGTACGACTGGCAGTCCGGCATCGTCGTCGGGATCGCCGTCTCCGTCGCCAGCACCGTCGTGATGGCGCTCGTGCTCGGCGAGCGGCGCGACCTCCACGCTCCGATCGGGCACATCGCGATCGGCTGGACGGTCGTCGAGGACCTCCTCACGGTGACGGCGCTGCTCCTCCTGCCGATGTTCGTCGGGGAGGGCGCCCGCCACACGGGCGGCGTCGGGCCGGCGCTCGGCGTGGCGGCGCTCAAGATCGGCGGGCTCGTCGCGCTCGTGGTCGTGCTCGGCAAGTGGATCATCCCGTGGTCGCTCGAGCACATCGCGGCGGCGCGCTCGCGCGAGCTCTTCACGCTCTCCGTGCTGGTGATCGCCCTCGGCATCGCCGTCGGCTCGGCGAAGCTCTTCGGCGTGTCGATGGCGCTCGGCGCGTTCCTCGCGGGCCTCGCCGTCGGGCGCTCCGAGTTCGCGGCGCGCGCCGCCAACGACGCACTGCCGATGCAGGACGCGTTCGCGGTGCTCTTCTTCGTCTCCGTCGGCATGCTCTGCGATCCGAAGAGCCTCGTGAGCTCGCCGCTCCTCATCGCGCTCGTGCTCCTCGTCGTCCTGGTCGGCAAGCCGCTCGCTGCGATGGTCGTCGTCCGCGCGCTCGGCAAGCCGCTGCCCACGGCCGTCGCGGTCGGGGCGGCCCTCTCCCAGGTCGGGGAGTTCTCGTTCATCCTCGGGTCCACCGCCAAGGGCCTCGGCGTGATCGACGACACGAGCTGGAACGCGCTCGTCGGCGCCTCGATCCTCTCGATCGCGTTGAACCCGACGATCTACCGGCTCGCCCGGCGATCGTTCGGAGGCGCCGCCGCGCTCGCGCCCGCGACCGGCGAGCTCCCGCCCGTCGATCCTCGGCGCTGCATCCTCGTCGGCCACGGCCCTGTCGGGAGCACGGTGCGCCGGATCCTCGTCGAGTACGACGCCGACGTGACGGTGGTCGAGCTGAACCTCGACACGGTCCGACGGCTGCGCGCCGGAGGACAGCGCGCGCTCTACGGCGACGTGCTCCGGCCGGGCACGCTCGAGGAGGCCGGCATCGCGACCGCGGGGAGCCTCATTCTCAGCGTGGAGATCGAGGACGCCGCCGAGCTCATCCGCCAGGCGCGCGCCGCGAACCCCACGCTGCGCGTCCTCGCCCGCTGCGCGCATCTCCGGGAGGCCGCCGCCCTCCGCGACGCCGGCGCGACGGTCGTGGCAGGCGAGGCCGAGGTCGCGATCGCCCTCGCCGGGGTGCTGAGGACGGAGGACGACGACACCGGCGCCACGAGCCGCGAGCGAAGGATGGAGAGGATGCGCACGCGCCTCTACGAGCGGCCGGCGGACGGATGAGCCGGTCGCCGCGCCTGCGGACGGGTGAGCCGGTCGCCGCGGACGGACGCGCGCGTCGCCGCGCCGCGGCTTCTTAGAAGAAGTCGCGCATCGACGGGTAGGCGCCGGCGAACCAGGCGTCGAGGAGCACGCGAGCGGCGTCGTCGGCCTCGAGCCAGCCCGCGTCCGCGAGGACGTGCGCCGGCGCGTGGCCCGCGTAGAGCGCGGCGAGGCCTCGCTCGGTGAGCTTGGCGCGCGGCGCTCCGGCCGCGGCGCGGCCCGTGGCGACCGTCGCCCTACCGCCCTCGAGCGTGACGGCGTAGAGGCCGCTGTTCTCCGGCATCGACGCGTCGTCCACCTCGAGGGTCAGCGAGCCGCCCGCGCCTCGCGGCCACCCGCGGAGCGAGAGCGCGCGCGCCACGTCGACGATGCGCAGCATGAACGAATCGGTGATCGAGACCGTGTGATGACGCTCCGGCAGGAGGTTCGTGAAGAGGTCCGACGGACCGCCGTGCCACTTCACGACGGTCGCAAGCGACCGATACTCGGCGAGCAGGCGAAGGATGGCTCGGGCGGCGCGCGACGTCGTCGCCGCGAGGTCCGTGACGAGCACGCTCGTGTCCGCGCCGCCCATTGCGTGCGAGACGACCACGTAGCCCTCGAGCGCGCCGCCGTGCGAGACGGTGAACGTCTTGGTCACGTGGCCGCGCGGCTTCGAGACCCGCGTCCAGACGTACGGCCCGCGATCGATGTAGCCGGGGAAGCGAGGGGCCGTCGCCCCGTAGAGCGCGACGACGTCCTCGGGGGTGCCGCTCACCTCGCCGACGGTCACCTCGGGGACGCGCGGCAGATCGAGCATGCGCGGATCGAACGAAATCGCGAAGCGAGCGCCCGCGCGCTCGTAGCCCGCGCGGCGGTACAGGGTCACCGACGCCGGATAGAGCGTCGAGAGCGCGAACCCGCGCGCGCGAGCCTCGCGGAGCATCGACACCATCATGTGCGCGGCGACGCCGCGCCCGCGCTCCTCGGGCACGACGCCGACGCCGGCGACGCCCATCATCGTCACGGAGCGGCCGCCGAACCACTGGCCCATCGGGATCTCGACGAGCCCTCCGCGGAGGACGCCGCCTCGCTTGAGGACGCGGAGGTTCTCGATCCCCGCGCGCTCGAACCACAAGCTCGCCTCGTCCCGAGGGAACCCGAACGCGTGGGAGAGGACGTCCCCGAGCCGATCGGTGTCTGCGTCGAGGGCCGGAGAGAGCTCGAGATCCGAGTGGGGAGCCATAGGACGCGTGACCATAACCACGGCCTTCGGGGCGCGCCACGCCTGCGCGTCGTTCGTGGACGGACGACGCGGACCATCGACGAGCGCCATGGATGCTAGCGTCCGATCTCGATGGGTCGCGAGGTCCTCCCTCGGCTCTCCGAACGCGCGCGCCGAGCGAGCCCAGAGCTCGGGAGCGTCACCGACGCCGAGCTCGAGGCGTTCGTCACGGCCCGCGTCCCCGACGCCCGGCTCGACGACGACGTGCGCGTCGAGGACCTCCTGCTCGCGTGCGCGTGCGCGAAGGGTGCCCGCGCCGCCCACGACGCGCTTCAAGCGCGCTCGCAACCCGACATCGATCGCGCCCACGCGCGCATCCATCCGCCGATCACGCAGGCCGAGGCTCGCCAGCACGTCTGGCGCCATCTCCTCGACCGGCCCGAGGGCGGCGCGGCGCGCATCGCGCTCTACAAGGGCGAGACCGAGCTCGTCGGCTGGGTGCGGGCGCTCGCCAACCGCCTCCTCCTCGCCGTCGTCAGCGGCGCGAAGCCGACGCCGGCGCTCGAAGACGCCATCCTCCTCCACGCGGGGGGCAGCGCGGCGCTCTCGCTCGATCCCGAGCTCGAGCGCGTCAAGCAGACGTACCTCGCCGGCCTCCGCGCGACGCTCAAGTACACGCTGACCTCGCTCGACGCGCGCGAGCGGGCGCTCCTCCGAGACGCGATCGTCGAGCGGCACGGCCTCGACGCGCTGTCGCTCATGTACGCGACGCCGCGCGACGCGATCGCGGCGGCGATCTCCGAGGCCCGTGACAAGCTCGAGTACCGCTTCAAGAACCGCCTCGTCGAGCGCATGAAGGTCTCCGACCGCGACCACGCGAGCCTCGTGACGTGCGTCGCCACCCAGCTCGACGCGGCGCTCTCGCGCACCCTCGACAGCTGACCGCGCGCAGCGCCGGCGCGTCGCGCGCGCAGCGCCGGCCGCGCTGCGCGTCAGAGCGTCGTCTCGGCGAGCTTCAGCACCGCCGCGAGCTCCGCGTCGGTGACCGGCGTGACGGAGATGCGACCGCGCTTCACGAGCGCCATCGCCGAGAGGAGCGGGTGCGCCTTCAGCGTGGCGAGCGAGACGGGCTTCTTCAGCCGCTTGACCGGCGCGACCTCCACCGAGCTCCAGTCTCCGTCGGTCGTCGGATCCTGGTAGGCCTCCTTCGCGACGCGCGCGACGCCGACGATCTCCTTGCCCTCGTTCGAGTGGTAGTAGAGCAGCGTGTCGCCCTTCTTCATCGCGCGCAGCGTGTTGCGCGCCTCGAAGTTGCGCACGCCGTCCCACGACGTCTTCTTGTCGGCGAGGAGCTGGTCGAACGAGTAGACGAACGGCTCGCTCTTCACGACGAAGCAGCGGCCCGGACGTCTCGAGGAAGAAGTCTTCGCGGAACCCATACGGCCGGGCAGTGTAGAGTCGCTCCTGCGTGAAGCGCTACGTCGCCGTCGCAGGCACCATCGGATCCGGCAAGACCTCGCTCGTGACGTGGCTCGTCAAGCGCTACGGGCTCGTGCCGTACTACGAGCCGAACGACGAGAACCCGTACCTCGCGGATTTCTACCGCGACATGAAGAGCTGGGCGTTCCACTCGCAGCTCTTCTTTCTCTCCCACAAGCTCGCGCTGCACCAGTCGCTCCTCGCCTCGAAGGGGCCGGCCGTCATCGACCGCACGATCTACGAGGACGCCGAGATCTTCGCGCGCAACGCGAAGAGCCAGCGCTTCATCGGCGCGCGCGACTGGGCGGTCTACGAACGGCTCTACGAGGGCATCAAGCGGACGCTCCCTCCCCCCGACGTCCTCGTGGCCGTCACGTGCAGCCTCGCGGCGACGAAGAAGCGCATCGCGCGCCGCGGCCGCGAGATGGAGCAGGCGATCCCCGACGCCTACCTTCGCCGGCTGCACCGCCTCTACGAGTCGTGGTTCGAGCGCTACGACCTCGGGCCGATCGTGCGCATCGACACGACGAACCTCGACTACGTCGAGAACCTCGTCGACCTCATCGAGCTCCAGCAGAAGCTCGACGAGGTCCTGCGCTGAGCGCCGCCCCCGTGACGCCGAGGAGCGTCCTCCGCTGAGCGCCGGCCGCGCTACTTGACGTTGCCGGGCGGCGCGATCGTCGTCGAGCCCGCGCCGCGGAAGGCGAGGCCGGGAGGCGCGTTGGGCACGTTAAGGAGCGACGCCACGAGCTCGTCGCCCTCGAACCGCACGAGGACGACCTCGCCCCCTTCGGTGAAGGCGTAGAGCTCGCCGCCCCAGAACGCGAGACCGTACGCGTCGGCGTAGCCGAGCGGGCCCCAGTTCTTCACGAGCGCACCCGTCTTCGGATCGAACTCGACGAGGCAGTCGGCGCAGTCGGGTCCCTTCACCGTCAGGAACGATTTGCCGTCCCTGACCGACACGAGGTCACCGCTCGACTCGAGCCCACCGCCGAGCTCGCCGACCTTGGTGACCGCGCCCGTCTCGGGATCGATCCGCAGGTACGTGCTGCCCTGGTAGCCGACGAGCACCTCCTTGCCCGGCTCGAGCGTCCCCGCGGGGACGAACGAGAGCGAGTTCGGGAAGGCGCCCACCGCGATGCGCGAGCAGCGCCCGGTGGCGTTCTCGACGAGGTAGAGCTCCGCGCCGGTCGACGCGTAGATCGTCGACGACTCGTCGAGCGCGATGTCGACGACGTGCGCGCAGCCCCGGAACGCGCCCACCTCACGGACCTCGTGCGTCCCGGTGTCGACCACGTAGAGCGACGAGGCGCTGTGCCCGTACACCTCGCCCGACGGCTCGGACCCCGGACCGGCGTCCGCGACGAAGCTCGTGCCGGGCTCCTTCTGGGGCTCGGCGAAACCGTCCCGCGACGACGACGTCGCGCACGCGACGACGAAGCCGACACACGCCGCCGAGACTCCGAGAGCTGCCCAGTTCACATCATCACCTCGAGCCGCCCCTCTACCATGGTGGCCGACTTTGCCCAACGCCAGCGCCGGTCCATAATGCGAACCGATGACCGAGCCGCCCGCCAGCGCGCCGCCCGAGGACGTCGAGACCGAGCGGCTCGCCCGCGCGCGCCGGAAGGCCCGCGGTCTCCGCTCCGCCGCGCGCCGCGCGCTCGTCCTCGCGCGGCGCTACCGCGGAGAAGAAGGCGCGCGCGGAGCGCGGGAGACCGCGTGCGTCGAGCAAGCGCTCGCGTGGCGGAGCGCCGCCCGAGATCTCCGCGCGACGACCGGCGCGCCGGCGACGGCGAGTCCCGGCCTGGCGCGCACGTCCGCTCCGACGACCGAAGCGGGACGCCGCGCCGGGTAAAGCGGCGCTCACTTGCGCTGAGCCCAAAGTCCGCTGCTCCCGCCTTCGGCTTCCTACGAGAGCAGCGGACTTTGGGCTCAACGAAGCTCGCAGTGTGCGCCACGCTTTCTGACTGTTCAGGACCGGCGCAACTGGGTTGCGCCTTGGCGCCCCGTCAGCCGCTCTTCTTCCTCTTCGCCTTCGCCGGCGCCTCTTCGACGCGTGGCTCGGCCTTCTTCGGGCCCTTCGAGACCGCGGGAGGCGGGGTCTCGACGTTGGCGGGCGTGGCCTCGGCGGCCGCGACCGATCGCTTGAGCGCCTCGAGGAGATCGAGGATCTGCGCCTTCGGGGCCTCCGGCGCCGTCGTGATCTCTTCTCCGGCGACCTTCTTTTCGACGGCCTCCTTCACGCGATCGGCCCACTCGTCGCGGAAGCGACCCGGCTCGAAGTGGTCCTTCTCGAGCTGCTCGATCAGCTTGTCGGCGAGATCGAGCTCGATCGGCTTGAAGTCGAACGCGCCGCCTGTCTCGACGTCGTCGAACGAGCGGACCTCGTCGGCGTAGTAGCACTCGTGCAAGATGAGCCCCTTTTTGTAGGGGCGCACGATGACGAGGTTGTCCTTGCCGCGCTGCGCGAAGCGACCGACGGCGAGCTTGTTGCTCCGCTCGAGCGCCTGCGAGAGCAGCGAGTAGGCGCGATCGCCGCCCTTGTCCGGCCCGAGGAAGTACGTCTTCTCGATGAAGAGGAAGTCGACCGAGTCGGCGGGCACGAACTCGTGCAGCTCGAGCAGCCCCGTGCGCGCGGCCTCCATCGCCTTGAGCTCTTCGTCGGTGAACTTCACGTACTGATCGCGCGCGTACTCGAAGCCGCGGACCGTGTCGGAGCGCTCGACGACCACGTTGTCGACCGGGCAGAGCAGCTGCTGCTTCAGCCGACTGCCGCAGGCCTTGTGCAGCATGTTGAAGCTCACGGACTTCGCGGACGTGGCCGTAAAGAGCTTGAACGGGATCGAGACGAGCCCGAAGGAGATGGTGCCGGAGCCGATCGAGCGAGCTGCCATGGGGGTGCCCCGATCGTAGTGAATCCACCGCTGGGCTGTCTAAAAACGCAGCCGTACGGGGCACATTGCCGCGGGATTCCAGGGCTTTACCGACCCCCGGCCAGTCGAGCCGGCAAAATCCGCCTTGACGATAATGTAATCCGGGGTAGGAGAAGCGCCCCCGCTGCCTGAACGGCTCAGGTTGGGGTGCTCGACGAGGGAGAGACGGGACATGAAGACGGGGGTTTTTGCAGTTCTTGGCGCGGCGATCCTGGTCTCGGCGGTGGGGTGCGCGGCTCCGACGCAGCAGCCAGCGCGCTCGACGGCGATGCTCTCCGCCGCGATCTCGGCTCCCGTCGCGGCGTCGGCCGCGGGCGCGACCTCGAACGACATCACGTCGGCCAAGGCCGAGCCGGAGACGATCCCCTCGTCCTGCGTCGGCGAACAGTCGCTCAAGAACGTCAAGGCGTGCCTCCCGCCCGGCGTCTTCGCGAAGAAGCTCTGCGGCGGGATCTACCCCGAGGTCGCGCTCGGGATGTTCGCGAAGGGCACCCCGTGGACGCGCGTCTGGCTCGCCGGTGACGTCGAGGCCTGGAACGCGTCGGGCGGCCTCACGCACCGCGCGAAGCTCGCGTTCGACGAGGAGGTCCTCGTGCTGTCGCGCCACTCGGCGGGCGGCGGCGGCGGGATCGTGATGACCGGGGCGATGGCGAGCTTCGACGTCCTCCGTTGGGACGGCACCTGCGTCTCCGTGATGGAGGGCGAGCTCACGACGCGCCGGCCGCCGGCGCCGAAGCCCGCCGCCGTTCCGTGGAGCCGCCTCGAGGAGACCACCCGGCGCGCGCTGCTGACCTCGCCGAAGGTCAAGGCGACGCACGACTCGCTCGACAAGGCGTGCGGCTCGGTCTCGTCCCCGGCCGAGAAGAAGTCGTGCGACAAGGCCGACAAGGCCTTCACGAACGCCGTCGCCGACTTCGTCCGGGGCGGCGGCACGCTGCCGACACCCGCGCGCCGGCCCTGAGCTCCGGCGCGTGACGCGCGAGCCGGCCCTGAGCTCCGGCGCGCGGTGACGCGCGCAAGCACGGCTGGCATCGACCGTGCACGCGGCAGCTCGGCCGTGTGACTTTCGCGCTGGGCGCCCCTCGCCCCGCGCGACATCACGCGCGATCGATCCTATGAACGCCGAGCCATGCTGACGGGCGCCGCCACCCGGACGCAGTCGTTTCTACGCGCGCCGATCGCGAGTGAGAGCGAACGCGCACACTTCCAGCGGCGCCTCGCGTTCACACTCCTGCTCGTCTTCATCCTGGCGTTCGGCTTCTGGCTCGTCGCCGTCGGGGTGCACCCATTCGTCGGCAACGGATCGATCCGCGTCCACTTCACGAGCAAGGTCGGTATCGCCCAGCTCGCGACGACGTTCGCGGGGCTCACCGGCTGGGCCGTCGTGCGCGCCCGGACGTGGAGCGTCGATTTCCTCGACGCCGCGGACGTCATCGGCACGCTCGCGATCTGCTGGGGCTGGGACTTCATGGCGACGTGCGAGAGCCCGATCTGGCGCCCCGAGCTCGTCGGGGTACTGGCCGTCTCGTACACGCTCGTCACGCGCACCGCGATCGTGCCGTCGACGACGCTGCGCACCGCGGCGATCGGCATCGCGAGCTTCCTCCCGCTCGCTCCCGCGACCTACGCGATGTACGCGAACGCGGGCGAGCGCGCGACGTTGCCGCTCGCTCCCGCGGTCTACGTCGCGATCTGGTCGGTCGTCGGCGTCGCGTGCACCAGCACCATCTCGTACGTCATCTACGGCCTCCGCCTCGAGGTGAGGAAGGCGATGCGCCTCGGGCAGTACGTGCTCGAGAGCAAGATCGGCGAGGGCGCGATGGGGGCTGTCTACCGCGCGAGCCACGCGATGCTGCGGCGACCGACCGCGATCAAGCTCCTCACCGGTACCACCAACCGCGCCGCGGAGCGCTTCGAGCGCGAGGTGCAGCTGACGGCGCGCCTCACGCACCCGAACACGATCGCCGTCTTCGACTACGGGCGCACGCCGGACGGGGTCTTCTACTACGCGATGGAGTACCTCGAAGGGATCACGCTCGACGATCTCGTCGAGGAGCACGGCCCGCAGCCTCCCGCGCGTGTCGTCCACCTCCTCGTCCAGATCTGCGGAGCGCTCGAGGAGGCGCACGGCGCCGGGCTCGTGCACCGGGACATCAAGCCCGCCAACGTCATGCTCACCGCGCGCGGCGGGCAGGAGGACATCGTGAAGGTGCTCGACTTCGGCCTCGTGAAGGAGTCCGAGGCGTCGAACGCGCTGTCGACGTCGAGCCTCGACGCTGTCATGGGCACGCCGCACTTCATGGCGCCGGAGGCGATCCTCGATCCGCGGAACGTCGACGGACGGACCGACCTCTACGCGCTCGGCGTGACGGCGTACTTCCTCCTCACGGGCGAGCGCGTCTTCGACGGCACGAACCTCGTCGAGATCTGCAGCGCGCACCTGCACCAGTCGCCCGTCGATCCTTCGGAGAGGCGGCCGGACGTGCCGAAGGAGCTCGCGCTCGTGGTGCTCGCGTGTCTCGCCAAGAAGCCGGAGGACCGGCCGAAGACCGCCGGCGAGCTCGCCGATCGCCTCCTCGCGTGCGGGATCGCGCCGTGGTCGAGGTCGGACGCACGCGCCTTCTGGGAGCGCGTCGCTGAGACGGCGGCGGGCGCGAAGACGCCGAAGCGCGCGGAGCGGCGGCGCCGGAGATCGGCCGGGATGCGCGGCGCCACCGTCACGATCGCGCTCGACGATCGCGCCCTCGGCTGACCTTCATCCGCGGCGCGGCGAGCCGTGCGCGCGAGGGCGCTCAGTCACACGGCTCCTGCTCGTAGCCCGGCGACGCGACCATCGAGCAGAAGTCGGCGCGGTTGTCGCCGGTGTCGGCGGCGTTGGCCCTGCGACCGAACGAGTGCGCCGGCTTCCCGCTGGTCTTCTGGATCGTCGGGATCGCCGCGACGGAGCCCTCCACGGTCGCCTTCGGCGGAGACGACGGCTCCGCGACGGGACCGACGCCGGGATCGCTCGACCATCCGACGACGTCGAGGAGCGTCGACCCGCGCACGAGCTGCACCGCCCCGCGGCTCGTCTCGAGCCCCCAGTCGTTCAGGCTCACGGTCCTGTCGACGCGATCGCGGACGCCGAGCCGGAAGGTCAGCGTGCCGCCGACGACCCAGTAGCCGGTGCCGCCGACGACGTCGCCGGGCATGCCGACGCTCACGACGTACTTGACGTTGCCGGTACCGTCGATGAGACGGAGCCTGAGGTCGTGGACGGGAGTCCCCGGCTCGGCGCGT
>JAHBWC010000129.1 GCA_019637225.1 Labilithrix sp. | reverse complement strand
ACGCACGATCCCGCCGTCGCCGCCGCCCGCGTCGCGCGCGACGCGAAGGGGAAGTACGGCACGACCGACGCACGCGTGTCGCTCGGCTGAGGTGGGTCGCGGCTCGTGCGGTCCGCACAGCCGCGACGCGGCTCGTTGCGGTCCGCACACCCGCGCCGCGTCGCGGCCCTCGCTCGTGACACCCCATCGAGCTCCACGACGCCGCGCAAAACACCGATGGCGGTGCTCCGCCGCTGACGTTCTCTCTCGGGAGCCGGTCCGCGGTGCGCTAACTTCGAGGGTCGGTCATGGTGCGTCCGCGGTGGAGCCGCTCGAGCTCGTCGTCGACGCACCTCGTCGGTGCCGCGGCGTTGCTGGCCGCGCTCTGTCTCCCCACGACGGCGAGCGCGGAGGTCGAGCCGATCGTGCTCCGCTACGAAGCGTCCGGCGCGTGCCCGGGCGAGACCGAGTTCGTGGCCTGGGTCGAGGCACACACGCGCCGCTGGACGCGCGTGCTGGAAGCGAGCGTCCCGGGAGAGGGCGCGGTGGCGCGGAGCGTCCAGGTGCGCGTCGCGGCGGGCACGCCCGCGGCGACCGGCTCGCTCACGGTGCGGAGCGCCGGCGGCGCGGTCACCGAGCGGACCATCGGCGGGCCATCGTGCGCGGAGGTCGCCGAGGCGCTCGCGGTCATGGTCGCTGTCGCGATCGATCCGCGCGCGGCCTCCGGCGCGGCCTCGGAAGAGGAGCCGTCGCGACCTGTCGAGGAGGAGACGGTCGCGAGGCGCCCTCCTCCGGCGGCTCCGCGGCGTCCGCGCCCCGCCCGCGAACCCGCCCCTGCGCCTGTCGCGTCGGGAGCGGCCGGACGTCCGCGCCTCGCCCTCGACCTTCGCGCCGAGACGACGTCGGCGGTCCTTCGCGGCGCCCTCCCGGGGATCGGCGCGTCGCTCACGGTCGAGCCACCGGCGTCGTCGCCGCGGCGGGGGATTCACGTCTCGGACCCCAGCGTCGCCGCCGGCATTCGTCAGAGCTTCACGATGGATCGGTCCCTCCGCGGCGGGAGCGTGGCCTTCGCCTGGACCGCAGGGCACCTTCGGCTCTGCCCGCTCCGGATCGTCATCGACGGCCTGGTGGAGGTGTCTCCCTGCGCCGAGGCGAACGTCGGCAGCCTGCGCGCCTCCGCGCGCGGGTTCGCGGAGGCGCGGGGGACGTCGACGCTCTGGCTCGATCTCGGCGCCTCCCTCGTCTCGACGGTGAGCCTCACCGAGAACCTGTTCCTCAGCTCGACCTTCCTGGTGGCGATGCCCCTCTTCCGGCAGCCCTTCGCGCTCGCGAGCGGGGCGCCGGTCGCCAGCGTTCCGCCGCTCGGCGTCCTGGGCGGGCTCGGGCTCGGGTTTCGCATGTGAGGGGGCGCTCTTTTTCCGATCAGACCGCCGAGGTGGCTGCACTACCGGGCGTGACGACCTCATCGGCCGCGTCCCCGGCCGCAGCCGAGATGGACCTGCGCGGCGCACCTCGAGGCGAGCCGGATCGGACCCGGGCGCTCGTGGGCGACAAGCTCGACCGTACGGAGCAGCTCCGGACGATCGTCCGCGAGCACTTCGCGGACGTGTGGCGCTTCCTCCGCCGAATCGGCTTCCCGCGGGACGTCGCCGACGACGCCGCCCAGGACCTCTTCTTCGTCGCTCTCCGGCGGATGGACGCGGTCACGCCCGGCCGGGAGCGCGCGTTCCTCTTCGGCGCCGCGCTCCGGATCGCCTCCCGCTTGAAGCGCAAGGGCGCTCGCGAGGTTCCGGTCGAGAGCGTGCGCGACGAGAGCGAGCCCGAGACGCTCGCCGCCACGCCCGAGGAGCGACTCGACGACGAACGCGCGCGGCAGCTGCTCTACGGCCTGCTCGCAGAGCTCGACGAGCGCTTCCGCGTCGTCTTCGTCATGTACGAGCTCGAGTCGATGACCATGCAGGAGATCTCCGACGCGCTCGAGATCCCGCCCGGCACCGTCGCCTCCCGCCTCCGCACCGCGCGGGAGGACTTCCAGGCGCGCCTCGCGCGCCACCGCGCTCGCGCTCGATACGAGGAGGGCAAAGGCCAATGAAGGAACCGACCCGCCTCATCCACGAAGATCCGGGCTTCGCTCGGCTCGTCGCCGCGAGCAGCGCCGAGGAACCGTCGAGCGGGCAGCTCGACAAGGCGCTCGCGCTCGCCTCCCACGCGGCCGCGTCGTCGCGCTGGAGCCTCGGCTGGCGTGGCGGTCTCGGCGCGCACCTCGCGCTCGGCGTCGCGGCCGTAGGCGTGGTGCTCGCCGGCGTCGCGGGGATCCGTGGAGCACGGAGCGAGAGCGACGTCGCCGTGGCGTCCGCGATCGTGGCGCAGGCGGTCCCGATCGCGGCTGCGCCGAGCGCGGCGTCGCCCGCGGTCGTGGTGGAGGCGGTCCCAGGCGCGACTTCACCGGGCGCGCCGCCGCCCGCGGTCGTCGAGCTCGCGGCGCCTCCCGTGTCGGTGAACGATCTCGTCGACGCTCCGCGGCTCGCTGCGGGTGCGCCGAGTCGCTCCTCCGCTCGCAGCGGGGCGGAGCCTGCGAGCGCCGACGAGGGCACGCCTGCCGCGCTCGGCGCGGAGCCGGGCGCGAGGCGCGGGACGTTTCGCGAGGAGCTCGCGCTCGTGTCGGCGGCGCGGAGCGCGCTCGAGACGGGCGACGCGGCCGGGTGCATGCGCGCCGTCGCTCGCTACGACGAGCGCTTCCAAGCGGGGATCTTCGCGCACGAGATCGAGGTCCTCCGCATCGAGGCCCTCGCGGCTTCGGGCGAGCGCGTCTCGGCCCGCGCGCGCGCCGAGAGATTCCTCGCGACGAACGCCGAGAGCCCGTACGCGGAGCGCGTCCGCTCCCTGCTCGAACGCACCGCGAACCGACCGTGAACACCGCGACAGCGCGGGACGAGGTAGGGCCGTCGTCATGAACGAAGATCTGTTTCAGCGCGCACGCCGTCCATCGAGGCTCGGCTTCGTCGTCCTGGCCGGCGTCGCCGTCGTCCTCGGGGCGGCGTCGTGCACCGTGAGCGAGAAGACGCCGTTCATCCTCGGCAACGATCTGCCCGACGGCTCGACGTCGCCCGGGCTCGTGAGCCCGCCCGAGCCGGACGCCGGCGACGACGGCCGCGCGCCGCTCGTCGAGTATTGCCCGTCCGACAGGTGTCCAGACGGCCACACGACGTGCCCGAGCTCGCTCTTCCGCTGCGACGTCAACCTGAAGACCGACCGCGGAAACTGCGGCGCGTGCGGCTCGGCATGCCCGTCGTCGAACGGGCGCGAGATCTTCGAGTGCGTCGAGGGCAAATGCGTCCTCCACTGCGGGGATCAGGCGGGCAACGACTGCGACGGCATCGTCGACAACGGCTGCGAGACGCCGGCCAACGACCCCAAGAACTGCGGGGCGTGCGGGAAAGAGTGCGATCCCGCGAATCCCTGCATCCGCTGGGACGGCGTCTGGGGCTGCGGATGTCCCTCCGGGTACAGCGCGTGCGGGCCGGGCACGATCAAGTCCTGCGTCGTGACGGACACCTCGGACGCGAACTGCGGTGGCTGCAACACCGTGTGCAACCCCGCAGGCGACGGCGGCACGGCGCCGGACAACATGTACTACGGGTGCCTCGGCGGTCAGTGCGAGCGCCTCAAGTGCCGCATGGGCTACGCGAGCTGCGACGGCGATCTCGGCAACGGCTGCGAGACGCTGCTGACGACGGACGACAACTGCGGGACCTGCGGCAACGCCTGCGGCGCCGGTGAGAGCTGCCAGCGGGACTACTTCGGCAACTACGTCTGCATGTGCCCGCCGGGACTGACGCTCTGCGACCGGCGCTGCGTCGATCTCGCGACGGACGTCTTTCACTGCGGTAGCTGCGGCGCTCAGTGCGAGGACTTCACGGGCGGCGTCATCATCGGCGCGAGCGGTAAGACCAGCGTGGCCACGTGCGTCTACGGGACGTGCACCCTCACGTGCGTCGCCGGCCGCGCCGATTGCAACGGCAACCGCGTCGACGGCTGCGAGACGAACACGAACAGCGATCCGCAGAACTGCGGCGGGTGCGGGATCGTATGTGACGCCGTGGCGGGACAGGCCTGCGTCGGCGGGCGCTGCGCGGTGGAGCCGTGCGACGCGATCGACGCAGGACCGGTGGCGAAATGAAGGCGAACAATCTGATCGTCGCGGGCGCTCTCGCGGCCTCCGTCTTCGCGGGGTTCGTCGCGTGCGCGACCGACGAGGAGCCCGTGGTCGACGTGCCGGACGGCAGCGTGGTCGTGCCCGGCCCGGACGCGGACCTCGACGCCGGGACCGAGGCCGGTGACGCGGACGCGGGGCCGTGCCTCGACTGCGAGTGGTTCCCCGACACGTGCACCGCGGACGTGCTCTGCCCCAACGGTCCGTTCGGGGCGGCCGGCGGCCTCGATCCGCGCGTCCACGTCACGGTCATCCGCGGTCGCTCCGAGAGCGACGTATGGGTCGCCGGCGCGCTCGGCGCGCTCGCCCATTTCGACGGCGCCTCATGGAAGCGCGCGGACGTTGGCGCCAAGGAGTCGATCCGCGGGCTCTGGCTGCGCGACTCGGCCGAGGTGTCGCTCGTGTCGCTCGATCGCCTCTTCGCGCGTGGCGTGGACTTCCCCGACGCGGGCACCGCCTCGACGGACGGCTGGACGCGCGGCCCGACGCCAGCCCGCCCGCAGCACTACAACGAGTTCCTCCGGACGCTGCACTCGGCGTGGGCGGCCCCGGGCGCCACGCATCTCTGGGGCGCGGTCGAGAGCATCTGCACCGGACAGCCGGTGCCCGGAAGCTTCGGGTGCACCTTCGCGGGCCCGGCCGCCAAGAGCGGCCTGTGGCGGCTCCGCCTGACCGGGGACGACAGCTTCGAGATCCGCGAAGCCATGTCCACCGCGATTTGCCAGGACATCGGCTGCGGAAACCTGAGCGCCGTCCACGGCGCGTCGCCCGACGCTCTCTGGGCCGTCGGGCCGAGCGGCATCGCGATGCGCGTCACCGGCGCGGACGGTGATGCCCCGACGTTCCGTCGCTACAACACGCAGACGTGGGCCCGCCTCAACGGGGTCTGGGCGGCGAGCGGCGACGACGCGTGGGCCGTGGGCGCGCAGGGCACCGTCCGTCGCTACCGCGGCCACGACTTCCTCTGGGAGATCGTCTCCGATGTGCCGACGACCGAGGACCTGCGCGCCGTGTGGGGGACGTCGGCCTCGGACGTCTGGGCCGTCGGCGACGCCGCGACCGTCCTTCACTACGACGGCACGAGCTGGTCACGCGTGAAGATCGCGGGGCTCGAGGGGCGCCGGCCGGACCTCACCGCCGTCTGGATGCCCTCGCCCGGACACGTGTGGGTAGGCGGGCAGGGCGTCGTCCTCTCGCTCGGAGGCAAGCCGTGAAGCGTAAGATGTATGTTGCATGTACGTGCGCGGCTCTGGCCGCCGCGGCCGCGTGCGCCTCCTCCGAGGACGAGCCCGGCTTCGTCACGCCGGGCCCGGACTCGGGCGCGACGATCCCGGGCGAGCGCGACGCCGCCGAGCCGCCCGGTGACGCCGGCGCGGACTCGGACGGCGCGGCGATCGACGCGGGGCCGCTCTGCAGCCCCGCGGGCTGGTGCGCGACGTCGCTCCCCGACT
This sequence comes from Labilithrix sp., assembly GCA_019637225.1. GTDB lineage: Bacteria > Myxococcota_A > Polyangia > Polyangiales > Polyangiaceae > Labilithrix. The sequence continues at coordinate 10,443 of JAHBWC010000129.1, read as the reverse complement.
CGGACCTGACGCTGCGCGACCTCTGGGCCTTCCCCGGCAGCGCGCTCGCGATCGCGACGAGCCCGACCGTCGGCGTGCGCGTCCTCGAGTGGACCGACGCGGCCGGCGCGTGGAGCTACATCGACGACAACACCCAGAACGAGGCGGGCCGCGGCCGGTTCGTCGGCAAGCTCTGGGCGTCGAGCGCCGACGAGCTCTACTTCACCGTCGCGCCGCGCACGGTCTTCCGCGGCAAGCGGGGAGGGAGCCCGACGACGTGGGCGTGGACGCACTGGGACCTCGAGGATCGGATCCCCGTCTACGCGCCACCCTTCCAGTTTCCCGACCACTACAAAGGGCTCCCGCGTCACCGCGTCACCGCTATCGAGCACGCGGCGCTCGGCGTGTTCGGCACGAGCGCGAGCGACGTCTACGCCTGGTTCGGCAACGCCATCTACAAGCTCACGAACGACGACGCCGGGCTCCCGGCGTGGGGAGTGGAGTACGTCGCCACCGACGTCGATCGACCCGACGAGCAGCTCTTCTTCACCGCCGCGGCGGGGACGGGGCCGGACGACATGTGGTTCGCCGGCGGCCGCACCGGCAATCCGACCGACGTGCGCGCGTGCTCGATCGTCGTGCACAAGACGTCGGCGGGCTACCGGCGCGTCGCGGACGCCGTCGGCATCGCGCCCCCGCCGCCCTTCCCGCCGCCCCCGCCGACGCCGCGCTGCGGGCCGCGACCCGACACCGTCCTGATCGAGGACCCCTCCGGCTACACGAGCTTCCTCACAGACATCGCGGTCGAGTCCGCGAGCTCCGTGGTCGCGCTGAACGGGCACTACGCCCTCGCGCGGATCACGGTGAGCGGCGACGTCTACGCGGCGTCGGCCCTCACCGTCCCCCCGAACGTCGCGAGCCGCCCGGTCGTCTCGCTCTGGACGACGCCGTCCGAGCCGATCTGGCTCGGCGGGACGAACGTGGTCGCTCGAGGCGACGACGTCTGGGACGGCGGCGCGTTCGCCATCTCGACGATCTCGCTCAACGGCGCGTGGCTCGACACGGCCGTGCACCGGATCCGAGGTTCCTCTAGCAGCGACCGCTGGGCGGTCGGAGCACGCTATGCACTCCACAAGACGACTCCTTGATCGACGCGGCTCGGCGGCGGTCCTCGCCCTGATCGTCGCGGCGGGCGCCGTCGCCGCCGCGTGCTCGGCCGAAGACTCCGTCCTCGGCGCGATCGAGCCGCCGGACGCCGGCTCCGACGCGGCGGACACGCCGATCGACGCCGGCGAGCCGGAGATCTCCGTGCGCGACTCGGCGCCGCCTCCGTTCGACGGGGGACCCCTTCCTGTCACGTGCGCGAGCGCTCCGTGCGCGACCAAGCTCGTGACGACCCGCGGGCAGGCCCTCGCCGATCGCGCGGAGGGGTTCTGCGCGCTGCTCGCCGACGGCACCGTCGCGTGCTGGGGCGCCGACAACGCCGGCCAGCTCGGTCGCGGCGTCGACGGCGGCGCCGGGGACAGCGCCGACGCCGAGCGCGTGGAGGGGCTCAGCGGCATCGTCTCGCTGGACCACAACTGCGCCGTCGACGGCAGCGGCGACGCGTACTGCTGGGGGACGGGGCCGTTCCTCCAGAGCGCGGTGGTCGCGACGACGATCGCGCGCACGCCCGTGAAGCTCGCCATCCCCGCCGCGAAGAAGATCGCGCTCGGGGTCGCGACCGGATGCGCGCTGACGACGGACGGGCGCGTGCTCTGCTGGGGCTCCAACGTCAACGGTCAGATCGCGCCGTTCGAGTCGCGGCCGGCCTCGGCGGTCCTTCCGCCGACCGAGATGACGATGCCGCCGGGGAGCGCCGTCCGCGATCTCGTCGTCGGCGACGCCGCCTTCGCCGTCCGCGGAGACGGCACCTTCGTGACCTGGGGCGCGAACCCTCCGCTCGCGCGGGTCTCGCCGCTGTTCCCCGATCCGTACCCGCTCGCCAGCGTCCTCTCCGACGTGACGGCGATCGACGCCGCCGATCACAACGCGTGCACCACGACGGGAGGCGTCGGCTACTGCTGGGGCGCGGTCTTCCCGCGCGTCGTCGATCCCACGATCCAGGGGCCGCGACTCGAGCGCGCGTTGCCCGCGCCCGTCGTCGCGCCGGAGCCGCTCGTCCAGATCGCGACGACGCGCACGGTGGTCCTGTCGCTCGTCGGGCAGGTCCAGACGGTGCAACCGCAGCGCTGGTGCGGTTGCGGCGCGACGGGCGCGGTCTATTGCTGGGGCTACAACGAGAGCGGACAGGCCGGCGACGGGACGAAGGACCACGCGTACGACGCCGTGAAGGTGGTCGGGTTGCCGGCGCCGGCGGCGGAGGTGAAGACGACGCCCGACGCCACCTGCGCGCTGCTGACCGACGGCAGGGTGTTCTGCTGGGGCGCCAACTTCTACGGGCAGCTCGGCAACGGGAAGATCAAGTCGGCGAGCGTTGCGCCGCAGGAAGTGGTGATGCCATGAAGACGGGGACGACGCTCTGGATCGTGACGCCCCTCGTCGCCGTCGCGTTGGCGGTCGCCTGCACGACCGAGCGGGACGCGTTCTCGACGCCGCCGACGACCGTGCTGCCGGGGGACGACGGCGGCCTCGACGCGGGCGAGGAGTGCCGTGTGCAGTGCTCGCTCGACGGTCGCGCGATCGTCGACGCGTGCACCGGCGAGATCGTCGAGACGTGCCGCCCCGAGCTCGCGTGCGGCGAGGCCGTCTGCCAGGAGCCGTGCGCGGCGGCCGCGGCGGATCGGCGCTCTGACGGCTGCGATTTTTACTTTCAGAGCCCGCGCTTCTACCGGAAGAACGACCTTCCCCAGTCGTGCCACGCGGCGTTCGTCGTCAACACGTCGACCCAGCCCGCGGAGCTCGCGCTCGAGCTCGAAGGGCAGGTGCTCGACATCTCGAAGTCGCTCTTCCGGACGAACCCCGGCGACGCGACCCTGGTCCCGCACACAGGCCTGCTCGCACCGGGCGAGAGCGCGATCCTCTTCGTCGCCGATCGGGATCCCAACGCTCCCCAGTACAGCGGAGTACCCGTGCCGTGCCCGAGCGGCACGGTCGCGGCGGCGTACGTCGACGGGCTCCCGAGCGGCAACGGCCTCGGCTCCGCGTTCCGCCTGCGCTCGAGCGTGCCGGTCGCGGCCACGTCGATCTACCCCTTCGGAGGCGCGAAGAGCTACCTCCCCTCGGCGACGCTCCTGCTCCCGGTGCCGACGTGGTCGACGCAGCACCTGCTCGTGAACGCCTGGGAGGCCAGCCGGAGCGGCGTGCCGAGCGCGCACATCGTCGCGGCGGAGGACGGCACCGAGGTCACGATCCTCCCGAAGAAGGACATCGCGGACGGGACCGGCGTGACCGGCGCGCTGGCCGGCAAGCCGGCGACCTACACGCTCGCGCGGGGACAGATCCTCCAGCTCGCGCAGTACGAGGAGCTCTCCGGGAGCGTCGTCACGTCGAACAAGCCGACCACGATCTTCGGGTCCCACTCGTGCGCGGAGGTCCCGACCACGAGCAGCGCGTGCGACACGCTCCACCAGCAGATCCCCGGCTACGAGCACTGGGGGTCGGAGTACGTCGGCGTCGGCTACCGGCCGCGGCTCGGCAACGAGCACGAGCTCGTCGGCTACCGCGTCGTCGCGGCGCGCGACGGTACGCGGCTCGACTACGATCCGGCGCCGCCCGCGGGCGCGCCCGTCACGCTGTCCGCCGGCGAGGTCGCCTTCTTCTCGCACGGCACGAGCGACGCCTTCGTCGTCCGGACGCAGGACGCGGAGCACCCGATCTTCGTGGCGATGTACATGAGCGGCTGCGTCCAGGGCTTCAGCGGGCCGGCCGGCGGCGACTCGAACTTCATCGACCACGGCGATCCCGAGTTCGTCAACGTCGTCCCGGCCGGGCAGTACCTGAGCTCGTACTCGTTCTACGCGGACCCGACGTACCGCGACACGTCGCTCGTCGTCGTTCGCGCGAAGACGCGCGGCAAGTTCCACGACGTCTCGATCGAGTGTGCTGGCCCGATCGGCGACTTTCGGCCGATCGGGGCGCGCGGGGAGTACGAGTTCACGCGCGTCGATCTCGGGACGCGCGGCAAGCCGGGCCAGACGAGCGACGCCGGCGTCTGCTGGTCGGGGCTCCACCGCATGCGGAGCGATGGCCCCTTCACGGCGACGCTCTGGGGCTGGGACCGCGCGGCGAGCTACGCCTACCCGGGCGGCCTCGCGCAGCGGAAGCTCGTGACGATCCCGCTCGCGCCGATCCAGTGAGCCCGGCCGCCGCGCGCGTGCGCGATCGGGCGAGCGAGCTCGAGGGAGGCGCGCGTGGGAAGGGACCGCGAGCGTGTCCGCTGAGGTACGGTGGGGCTCGCGATGCGTGAGAAGATCCAGGTTCGGTCGGCCGACGGCACGCAACTCTCGGCTGACCGGCGTGGCTCGGGGCCGCCGCTACTGCTCGTGCACGGTATCGCGGGCGACGCGTCGCGATGGATCGTCTCGCGGCGGCTCGGCGAACACTTCACGCTCTACGCGCTCGACCGGCGGGGTCGAGGCGCGAGCGGCGACGGCGACGCCTACGCGATCGCGCGTGAGGTCGAGGACGTGGCCGCGTTCGTCGACGCGATCGGCGGAGACGTGTTCCTGCTCGGGCACTCGTTCGGAGGCCTGCTCGCCCTCGAGGCCGCCGCGCGGACGCGTGTGGCGAAGCTCCTCGTCTACGAGCCGTACGCGCCGCCCGCGCCGGCGTCCGAGCCGAGCGCCGTGACGCAGAGCTTCGCCGCGATGCTCGGCGATCCGGAGGCGCTGCTCGAGCGCTTCCTCCGCGACATCGTCCAGATGACCGACGCCGACGTCGCGCGCCTGCGCGCGAGCAGCGCGTGGCCGGCGCGCGTCGCGGCTGCGAGCACGATCCCGCGCGAGATGGCCGGCGTCGAGCAGCATCGCACGGCGTTCGAGGGGCTCGCGCAGCGCGCGACACCCGTGCGGTTCCTCCTCGGCGAGCGGAGCCCCGCGTTTCTCCGCGAGGCGACGGCACGGCTCCACGGGCAGCTCCCCGGGAGCGACGTCGTCGAGCTCCCGGGCCAGGCGCACGTCGCGATGGACGCCGCGCCGGACCTCTTCGAGCGCGAGGTGCGCGCGTTCTTCCTCGGGACGTAGTCAGTCGCGCGATCGTGCGGCGCGTCTCGCGAGCGGGACGGCGAGCGTGACGCGGCGGGTGGCGTTCTCGAGATGCGGAGGACGGTCCTCGGGCGAATCCGGGGAGGGTGTCAGTACAGACAGCAGCGGAAGCCGATGTCCGCGAGCGGGTCGGGATCGCCGGGGGCCGGGGGAGGCGGGACGCGCGGCAGGGTGCGCATGCCTGCGCACGACAAGGCCTCTTCGTTGTCGATGCCGGACGTATACGAGCCGCCACGGACGCGGCAGTTGGCGTTCGGCTCGTTGCTGTCGCAAGAGTCTTCCCACTCCGCCACGTTCCCGGTCATGTGGTAGAGGCCCGAGACGCCGCCGGCGCACTGGGCGAAGTAGATGATGTTGTAGTTTCCGTTCGTGTCGCCGTTGACGGACTGGTGGATCCCGCGGTCCTGGTTGGAGCCGCCGAAGCCGTACCCGTTGCGCTGGCTTGCGATCGGGCCGCCTCCGTCCTCGGGCAAGAGGAGGCCCTGCCCTCCGTTGCAGCGTGTTTCCCAGATCGTGCCGAACGGCCAGGGCTTCGCTCCCTGTGCGGAGCAGGCGTTGTACCAAGCGCCGGCGTCGGCGTGGTCCGCCTTGTCGAACGCGACCGCGCCGCCCGTGACAGAGCCGCAGAGCTGCTTATTTGCCCACTTGCAGTAGGCATAGGCGTCACACCAGTCGACGTAGTGGACCGGAAGTGAGTTGTTGAACGCCTTTCCGACGCCCGGCTGAGCGAAGTCCGGCGGACCGTCGGCCGCCGGAAACGCGCCGCGAGGCTGGAATAGTTCGTTCACAGGCGGCTTGCAGACCGCGATTTGATCATCCTTCGACACGTTCGCCGTGATGAACCGGTCGTACTGGAACTTCGTCACCTCGATCTCGTCGATGCAGTAGGCGCCGTTGCCGCCCGCGCGCGAGGTTTCGACCATCCCCTTCGGGCAGCGGCAGAAATTGCCCGCGCACGAGTTGCTGACGCAGTCGCTGTGCTTGCTGCAGCGCTTGCCGATGGTGCACTTCGCGCAGATCCCGCCGCCGCAGTCGATGTCCGTCTCGTCGCCGTCGGTCGAGTTGTTCGTGCAGTTCGGGGTGACGCACTTGCCGTCGAGGCAGGCGTCGCCGGCGCAGTCGGTCTTGGCGATGCACGACTTGCCGTCGATGCACTTTCCGCAGACGTTACCGCCGCAATCGACGTCCGTCTCCGCGCCGTCCTTGATCGTGTTGCTGCAGGTCTCCGGCGCGGGGGCGCCGCCTTCGGCGTCCGGGTCGGAGGAGCTATCACTCCGGATCGGAACGGTGGCGTCCCGCCCCGGGTCTTCGGCGGCGGGCGGCGGTCGCTCACCTCCGCCGCTGCACGCGGCGACGGCGCTCGCCGAGACCCCCGTTGTGAAGGTGATCGCGACGAAGAGAGAACGCCAAGAGCCCCGCATTGTTCGAGAGTATCAACCGTGGCAGCAGGTCTCAGAACTTACTTCGAACGAAAGGCGCGCTGTCGGAGTCGAGCTCGATTCTTCAGCCAAATTCGTGGGATTCGGGCCTCCGCGCCGCGGCTCGTCGAACGGCATTCGGAGAGAACGCCGGCGCGCGACGACGTCGCTCAGGTCGTCGCCGCCGACGTCGCGCCGGCGGTGAGGCGCTCGGCGAGCTGCTTCTCGAGGGCGACGAGCGCCTTGGAGAAGCCCTGGATGCCCTCGTCGAGCTTGTCCTTCGCCATCGGGTCGGCGTCGTGCATCTTGCGGAACACGGCCTCGTTCATCTCGATCTTCTCGATCGACTTCGTCTTGGCCTTGGCGGGATCGAGCTTGCGCGCGAGCTCGCCGGTCGTCGACTCGAGCTCGGCGAGGAGGCTCGGCGCGATCGTGAGCAGATCGCAGCCCGCGAGCTCGACGATCTCGCCCATGTTGCGGAAGCTCGCGCCCATGACCTCGGTCGCGTGGCCGAAGTGCTTGTAGTACTCGTAGATACGCGTGACGCTGAGGACGCCCGGATCCTCGTGGGGCGCGTACTCCTTGCCGGTCGACTTCTTGTACCAGTCGAGGATCCGCCCGACGAAGGGCGAGATGAGCGTGACCTTCGCCTCCGCGCACGCGATGGCCTGGTGCATGCCGAAGAGCAGCGTCAGGTTGCAGTGGATGCCCTCCTTCTCGAGGACCTCCGCCGCGCGGATGCCTTCCCAGGTCGAGGCGATCTTGATGAGGATGCGGTCGCGCTTCGTGCCGGCCGCCTCGTAGAGCGCGATGAGGTGGCGCGCCTTGGCGACGGTCGCCTCCGTGTCGTAGGAGAGGCGCGCGTCGACCTCGGTCGAGACGCGTCCGGGGACGATCTTGAGGATCTCGAGGCCGAACTCGACCGCGAGCCGGTCGATGGCGTGCTTGACGACTTCGTCGGTGCCGCCGCCCTTCGCCTCCTTGCGCGCCCACGCGAGCGCGTCGTCGACGAGCTTCGCGTAGGCCGGCATCGACGCGGCGGTGGTGATGAGCGACGGGTTCGTCGTGGTGTCGCGAGGCCTGAACTTCTCGATCGAGTTGATGTCGCCGGTGTCCGCGACGACGACGGTCATGCTCTTGAGCTGCTCGAGGAAGTTCTTCTGGCTCATCACGACGCTCTCTTTCCTGGCGTGGGTTCCTGCGCCTCTCGCGGCGGCGCTTCGTGCCTGGCGAGGTCCCTGGATTACCACGTCGCGCGCGAGAGCGCGCCGCTGAGGCTCCACGGAACAGCTCGAGCGACTTGAGGCGCTCTACCTCGCTCGATCGGTATGCGCTCCGTGGCCGTCAGCGCCGCAGCGTGAGCGCGGCACGATCGAGGCCGCCGGCCCGCAGCGCCGGGCAAGCGAGCGCAAATGCAGCTCGTTTCGCGGCTCGCGCATACACACGCCCACTCGTTTGCGGTTCTGAAGTTGGCCCCTCGGCCCGCGGGTTGCTGTTGTCGAAGGCATGACGATGGCCCCCACGACTCGGACGCGATCGAGGTGCTGGCGACGGTCGCTCCCGGCCGCCGTCGCGCTCGTCGCGGCGATGCTCGTCACGCCGCTCGCCGGCGCCGCCGACGAGTCGATCGCGGTCGGCGAGGTGACACCTCCACCAGCCGGCTCGGGCATCGACGCCTCGCTCCTGCGCGACGTCGCCGTCGCCGAGATCCGCCAGATCGACGCCTCGCGCCTGCGCGATCGCCGCAAGGTCGTCGTGTCGTTCGCGCTCACCGGCGCCGTCGCGGAGAAGACGATCGCATGCACCGTCAACGCGATGGTGCGCGACGCCCGCACGGGCGCGATGATCGGCATCATCGAGGCGGGCGCGCACGCCGACGGCCCGGCGTCGGCGGAGCTTCGCAAGCAGGTCGCCCGCGCCGCCGTGCGCAGCGCCGTGCGGCGCATACCGCGCGTGCTCGGCGTGAAGTAGCGATCGCGCGAGCGTCGCCTCGGAGCCTCACGGCGTCGACCTCACCGCGCGCGTGCGTCGCAGCGCGCGTCATCTCTCCCCGCCCAAGGCCGCACTGACCCGCGCGAAGATCGCAGCGCACGGGCACGCGAGGAACGTCGCCCCCCGTGCTATCACCGCGCGGATGGGGACGCGGATCGAGAAGGACACGATGGGGGAGATCGAGGTGCCGGCGGATCGCTACTGGGGGGCGCAGACCCAGCGCAGCCTCCAGAACTTCCGCATCGGCGGGCACCGCTTCGCGCCTTCGGTCGTCCACGCGCTCGGCGTGGTGAAGAAGGCCGCGGCGCACGTGAACCGCGAGCTCGGCAAGCTCGACGCGGAGCGCGCCGGCGCCGTCGCCCGCGCGGCCGACGAGGTCATCGCCGGCTCGCTCGACGATCAGTTCCCGCTGGTCGTCTGGCAGACCGGCAGCGGCACACAGACGAACATGAACGCGAACGAGGTCATCGCCAATCGCGCGAACGAGCTGCTCGGATCGAAGCTCGGCGAGCCGGGCCCGGTTCACCCGAACGATCACGTGAACATGTCGCAGTCGTCGAACGACGTCTTCCCGACGGTGATGCACCTCGCGGTGGCCCTCCGCGTGCGCGAGCGCCTCCTGCCGGCGGTCGACGCGCTCCGCGGCGCGATCGAGGAGAAGGCCGAGGCGTTCTCCGACGTCGTGAAGATCGGCCGGACGCACATGATGGATGCGACGCCGCTCACGCTCGGTCAGGAGATGGGCGGATGGGCCGCGCAGCTCTCGTTCGCCGAGCGGAAGCTCGTCGAGGCGCTCGACGGGCTCTACGACCTCGCCCTCGGCGGCACCGCCGTCGGCACTGGGATGACGTCGCATCCGGAGTGGGCGCCTCGCGTCGCCTCCGAGATCGCGCGGCTCGCGCGGGCGCCGTTCCGATCGGCGCCCGACAAGTTCGCCGCCCTCGCCGGCCACGACGCGCTCGTCGCCATGAGCGGCGCGCTCCGGCTGCTCGCGACCGCGTGCATGAAGATCGGCAACGACGTGCGCCTCCTCGCGAGCGGGCCGCGCGCCGGCCTCGGCGAGCTCCTCATCCCCGCGAACGAGCCGGGCAGCTCGATCATGCCGGGCAAGGTGAACCCGACCCAGGCCGAGGCGCTGACGATGGTCTGTGCGCACGTCATGGGCAGCGACGTCGCCGTCGGTATCGCGGGCGCGAGCGGGCACCTCCAGCTCAACGTCTTCAAGCCGATGATCGTGCACAACGTGCTCGAGAGCGTCGAGCTCCTCGCCGACGCGTGCGAGAGCTTCGGCGAGCACTGCGTCGTCGGGATCGAGCCGAACCGCGAGACGATCGCGCGGCACGTCGAGAGCTCGCTCATGCTCGTGACGGCGCTCTCGCCGGTGGTCGGCTACGCCAACGCGGCGAAGATCGCGAAGACCGCGTACGAGCAGGACATCACGTTGAAGGAGGCGGCCGTCTCCCTCGGCCTCGTGACGGCGGCCGAGTTCGACGCGCACGTGAAGCCGGCGGAGATGACGCACCCCTAAGGGCCGCCTCATCGCGGCTCGAGCCTGCCCTGGGGAGACCTCGCGCCCGCGCCGCAGCCCGGAGGGCGCGGCCTCGCTTCCAGAGCGCCGCGGCGAGGTCCGCCTCGGGCTCGACTTCCGCGCGTCCGGCCATTGCCGCGGATGACGCGTCGCGCCTATAGTCCCGCCGCTATGTCCAAGAACTCCTTCGGCAGCCAGGCGACCCTCGCGGTTGGATCGGACTCGTACACCATCTATCGGCTCGACGCGGTCTACAAGAAGCACGGCGGAGCGGCGAAGCTCCCGTTCTCCTTGAAGATCCTGCTCGAGAACCTCCTCCGCA
>JAHBWC010000128.1 GCA_019637225.1 Labilithrix sp. | reverse complement strand
GCTCCCGCGCGCCGGCTCGGCCTCAGGCGTGCGCGCGCTCGCCCGCTCCGACGCTCGTGGGAGCAGGCGTCGTCGAGACTGCCGGGGCGACCGTCGCCCCGCACTCGGCGCACGTGAACGACGTCGCGCGCTGGACCAGCACGCCGGTCGTCGTCGCGAGCAGGAGCCACGCGACGAGCAGCATGAACCCCCACCCCGAGCCGAGCGCCGCGCCGACCCCGAACAGAAGGCTGAAGACCCAGAAGCTCACGACGAGCGCCCAGTAGCCGCGGTTGGGTGGCCTCGCTTCGACGTCCTGGTTGCACGCTGAGCAAGCGACACGGGTCATGGCTGCGCTCCTTTCGCCTGTGCCGAGACGATGCATGCGGCGCACCGCGCTCTCGCTCGAAGCTCGCGCGACCGCGAGCGCGAAGGTAAGCTCCACCGAGAGGCGTGACGTGACGAAGCTGCCCGAGGTCGAGCTCGCCGCGCTCGGCAAGATCTCACCCGATGCCCTGCGGCTCCTCTGGGTGAACGACTGGTACGACGGCCCGCTCGAGGCGGTCGTCGAGCACTCGGGTGCGCCCTGCCTCATGGTGCTCCACGACGAAGGCGGGAGCGCGGAACACCCCTACCGCTGGCTCCTCATCCGCCTCACGCCCGAGCAACGCGCCGACGAGGAGCGCTGGCACGCGCTCTACGCCGAGCACGTGGGCGATCACTGGTGCTTCCACGGTTCCGCCGTCCAGCACCCCGCTCCGGCGCCCGAGCACGATCCCAGCCGCTTCTTCAGCGCGTACCGCGAGCGCCCCGCGCTCGACGTGACCGCGAACGAGGTGATCGGCTGGGCCGACGAGATGCCCGCGCGCTGACGCGCACGCACGTCGCCGTCGTGACGGCCGGCGCGAGCCTGACGCCGAACGCGGTCACGGCGTCACTCGAAACTCGACGCGAAGGCGCGTCGCGCCTCCGGCGCGTGCGTGATCTCGGTTTCGGCGACGGACGTCTGCGTCCGGGCTCACCGCGTCGCCGATCCCGGCGCGCGGCGTCGTCGAGAGATCGAGCATGTACGCGCCGAGCTCGAGCCGCGGGAGGCCGAGCGCCGCGAGCTGGGAGAGCGCGACCTCGTGCTCCGGCGTGAGCACGCGGAAGCGAGCGCCGCCGCGCGCCCGGTCGACGACGGTGAGCGTCGCGAGCGTCGCGGTCTCCGGCGCGCTCCACTCGAAGCCGGCGCCGCGCCGTGAGAGCGCGCCGCCGTCGCGGGGCGACACGAGCTCGGGACCCGGTCCGACGTCGAGCGCGACGGCGTCGACCGAGACGGGCCGGACGTCCGACCACACCTCCGTCGACCGATGAAAGCCCCCCGCCTCGTCGCTCCGGGGATGGCGCGCCGAGAGGCTGGCGCTCATCCGGGCGCGAGGGATCAACGGCAAGCGGATCGTCGTGGACGCGGACGGCGCCACGGCGAAGACGAACCCGGGATCGCGACCGTCCGGATCCCCCGAGAGATCGAGCGACACGGACGTCGTCCACGTCCAGTCGACGAGCTCGCCCTCGCCGCCCGCTGCGCCGATCCAGATCGCGTCCGTCGCGGGCACCGGAGCCAGCTCCGCCATCCCGACGTCCACGGTGTGGCCGGGCGCGGCGGCGACGCTCGCGACGCGCGCGTACGCGAACGAGGCGCGCGCCTCGTCGCCGACGAGGACGTGCACGTCGACGCGCTCGTCGGGGAGGATCGCGACGCCGCGCCACCCGTGGTCGACGTCGAGGACCACGGCGCCGCCGTCCTCCGGGCACGCCGTCGTCGCGCTGCCCGCCCCCGACGGCGACGTGGTCACCGCCGTCACCCGACAGGACGCTCCGCCACACGCGGGCGCGCGAACGCCGACGCGGACGGTCTGCCTCGCAGGCGACGGCGTCGGGCCCTCGCGCTCGAACAGCTCGAGGTGCGGGTCGCGACGCCGGAGCCCGAGGTACGCCGTCGCGACGCCCGACGGTCCTCCCGCGACGATCAGATCGTACGGCGCCGCGACGTCCGGGAACACGAAGGTGCCTCGCCCGGTCGTCGTGCCCGTCCGGCGAGCACCCTCGGCGTCGACGATCCGAACGAGGCGACCTCCGATCGGCTCGTCGAGATCCGTCGCGACGACGCCGGCGACGTCGATCCGCTCGGCGGCGCGCTCGGGCATCGGCACGCTCGCAGGCGCGCGGGCGCCAGGCGGCGAGCCAATCGGCGATCCGTACGGACCGCTCGGTTCTTCCCCCGCACAACCGGCGGAGGCGACCACGAGGAGCGACAGGAAGACGGAGGCCACGACGATTCGCATGCCGCCGCTTCAAACAACCGCCGTGCCTGCGCGACGCTCGAGCGATCTCGCCGATTTGAACCACGCCGGCCCTGGCCTGGGCCAACGCGGGCCGGCACGCGGCCAGGGCGCTCGCGAACGACACGCGGCGAAATCGAATCGTTGCGTCGGCGGCCTCGATGGCGGTATTCGGGCCGCATGAGTGATCTCGCACGGGCCGTGGACGATCTCGTCTCTGCAGCGACGCGCGCTGTGGAACCACGCGCGCTGAAGAGTGTCGTCGAGAAGGTGCTCGACGGCTTCGACGAGGCCCCCGCCGCGGCGCGCGACGCCGCGCTCAAGGCCATCGGCCGCGCGCTCGGCAAGGTCGACGGTCGCGGCGCGCAGATCCTCTCGCTCGCGCTCGGCGCGCTCGTCGAGAGCGGAGCCTCCCCCGAGCTCGCCTGGCCCGCCGTCGCGCGCAACCTCGCGGGCCTCCTCGACGACGCGACCGCTTTTGCGCGCGCCGCGGTGCTGCACGCGAAGGACGATCACGTCGACACCGCCGTCGAGGCGTCCGGCGCCGCGGTCGCGAAGAAGAAGCCGCGCGAGGCGGAGGCGTGGAAGGCGCTGCCGTCCCGCTGCCTCGCCGCCGTCGCGTGCCTCACCCGGTCGAAGACGCTGCGCGCCCGCTCGAGGAAGGACGTCGCGCTGCAGGAGGCCGCGTGGCCGCTCTCCGACGTCGTGTCCGAGGTCGGCTATCTGCTGCAGGCGCTCCGCATCGTCGACGACGAGACGCTCCTCGTCCTCGCACCCGACGCGCAGCGTGGCTGGCGGGTGACCGTCGACGCGATGCCCTCGAACGCCGAGCTCTACGTCTTGCTCGCCGACGCGCTCGGCGCGGCGAAGGCTCGTGACGAGCGCCTCCTCGGCAAGCGTCCGGACCCGAAGGCGGTGGCCGCGATCCGCGAGGGCGGCATCCCGCCGAAGAGCGCCTCGTCCGTGAAGCTCCCGTTCCACCTCGTCGCGTGGACCGCGGTCGCGAGCGACGGATCGCTCCCGCCGGCCGACCTCGGCGCGACCGAGCACCACGTGTGGATGGAGGGGATCCCGGCCGACATCCCGGCGGGTCCGGGCAAGGAGCGCGTCGTGCTGCTCCAGACCGCGCCGCGCGCTCGACCGATCCCGGTCGCTCCGTCGTTCGAGTCGCTCCGCCCCGAGGTCCGGGTCTCGGCGGAGCTCCCGGCGGCCGAGGTCGCGCGCGTGCTGCGCCAGCTCGGCCGAGCCGCCTCGCGGACGCACGCGGCGCACGACGAGGCGCCGCCCAAGAAGAAGGCCGCGCCCGCAAAGGGCACGCCCAAGAAGAAGGCCGCGCCCGCGAAGGGCACGCCCAAGAAGAAGGCCGCGCCCGCAAAGGGCACGCCCAAGAAGAAGGCGCGGAAGCCGGCGCGCAGCTAGAGCGCCAATCCTCCGTCCCCCTCCCGCGCGGCCGTTGGAGATGGGCGAGCCTGAGGTACGATCGTGCTCGATGAAGTCCGTCGTCGCCGTCATGACGCTCCTCGGCGCGCTCGCCCTTGCTCCGCTCGATGCACGCGCCGACGGGACGTGCACACCCGGCCCGAAGGCGCCGCCCATCGCCGGCACGCCCGCCGTCGCGCCGGCGCCCGCACCGGCGACCGCACCGCCGGCAAGCGACGAGTCCCCCGTCGCGCGCGCACGGGACCTCCTCGCGCGCGCGAGGCTGCTCGACGAGGCCGCGACCGCGGACGATCGCTCGGCTGCCGAGATCACCGCGCGCTTGCCCGCGCTGCGCGCGACCGCCAAGGCCGCCCGCGCCCGAGCCGATCGGGCCGCGGGCGACGATCGCGAGGCGCTCGTCTCGCGCGCCGAGGACCTCGAAGCCGACGTCGCCGTGAGCGAGGCCGAGACGACGTCGAAGCGACGCTCCGCGGTCGACAACCGCCGCGTCGCGCGCGAGCTCCGCGCGCGCGCCGTCCGGCTCGTGCGCGAAGCGCCTGCCGATCGTCCGATCGCCGCCTCGCCGTGCGATCCGCCGTACCGGTTCGCCGCCGACGGACGGAAGCTCTATCGCGTCGAGTGCCTCTGACCCCGTCGAGGGGCGGAGGAGGAGACGGGCGGATCGGTCATCCCGGACACGTCCTGTCGGGCGAGCGGAGGTCCGCAGCGGTGAACGCCACATCGAGCGTGACGGCCGTCTCGTCGATCGACGCCGTGATGCGTAGCCGGCGCACGAAGTCGTCCGTCACGGCTTGCGGCAGGGCCGCCGGCGCCCCCGCCGCCTCGACAACCTCGATCGTCGCGGAGATGTCCTCCGTCGCGCCCGCGCTCCGCCGGATCGTGAGCCGCGTCGTGCTCGTCCCGGTGAGGCTGCGCGGATCGGGGAGATCGATCACGGCCGAGCGCCCGGACCATCGCTCGTCGAAGCAGTCGAGCTGGATGTTCGCCGTGCCGGCGCCGTCGTCGAGCCGACCCCTGACGAGGGCGATGCACTGCTGCGCGTCGTCGGCCGAGCGCCGCTCGCCCACCCGCGTGACGCGCCCGCCGATGTCGGCCGTGCCGTTCAGCGTTGCCTTCACGCTGTTGCTTCCCGTCGCGACACAGTCGCCGGCGTCACATCCGACGATGAGCAAAGGTACGATCGAGGCGAGCCATGGTCGGAGCATGACGCGCGCCTCAGCAACCGGCATGCCACCTCGGAATCTCGCGCAAAACACGGGGTGACGTCGTCGACGCCCGGCCCCCACCACGATCGCGGTGTCAGGTGACGGTGAGCGGTCCTCCACGGCCGTCGCGGCGTGAGACCGGAGCTTGCCCGCATCGACCCGCGCGACTCCCCCGCGTTCAGCGAAGACCGCGACGACGTCGACACGCTGTGCGTCGACGCGCGCGCGGGTTCAGACGGGAGCGCCTCCGAGCTCGCGCGCGATCAGCGTGCCGATGTCGGCGTGCGCCGCGGCCAGAGCCGAGAGCTCCGCGCTCCCATCGCTCAGGTAGGAGGCAACGAGGATGGGGGCCCGATCCGGCGGCCAGACGACGGCGACGTCGTTGACCGCGCCGCGTGCGCCCGTGCCGGTCTTGTCGCCGACGATCCATTCCGTGGGTAGCCCGGCGCGAAGGCGCTCCTTGCCTGTCTCGCACGCGCGGAGCCAGCCCAGCAGGCGCTCGCGTCCGACAGGCGAGAGCGCCTCGCCCAGGAGGACGCGACGCATCAGGCCCACCATCGCGCGCGGCGACGTCGTATCGCGAGGGTCCCCCGGCTCGTTGGCGCTGAGCCCCGGCTCGGTGCGGTCGAGGCGCGTCACCGAGTCGCCCTGCGCACGAACGAACTGCGTCAGGCCGGAGGGCCCGCCGACCTTCGCGAGGAGGAGGTTGGCCGCGGCGTTGTCGCTGACCGTGACCGCGGCGCGCGCGAGGGCGTCGACCGTCATCGATCCCTCGGCGACGTGCGCGCGCGTGACGGGCGAGTGGTCGAGCAGATCGGCCTCGCGGTACGGCACGCGCTCGTCCAGCGCGAGCTCTGCGAGATCGACGCGCGCGAGGACGGCCGCTGCGAGCACCCACTTGAAGGTGGAGCACATCGCGAAACGCTCGTCCGCGCGGTGGGCGAGCGTCCGGCCGCTGCCGGTGTCGAGCGCGAAGACGCCGACGCGCCCGCCGACACGCGCCTCGATCTGGCCGAGGGAGCTTGCGGAGAGGGTGCGCCGGCGCCCGTCCGCCTGCGCGACACGCGGCGGAGCGCACGCGGTCGCAAGCGTGGCCATCGTGGAGAGAGTGCCGAGCAGGAGCTGTCGTCGCGACCAGGTGCGGAGCATGGCCCGGTCAAACGCTCGTTCGTGCAGGGCTATTCCTCCGCGACCGCGTTTGACGACCGGACGTCGCCCGAGACGCCGGCTCAGCGCGTCCAGGCGTTCGTCTTGGGGTCGTAGCCGAACATCGTCGAGAGGGGCGGCGGCTGGTCGGTGACCGGCCCGTCGGGGAGCACGGCTCCACCGATCGCGAACACGCGCCCGTCGGTGCCGGCGGCGGCGCTCACCCATCCGCGCCCTTCGGGCATCGGCGCGAGCGTGGTCCAGCCCGAGCCCGGCGTGAACGCCTCGACGCTGTCGAGGAACTCGCCGCCGCTGCCGATCCCTCCCACGACGTAGATGCGCTGGTCGGTGCCGAGCGCGGCGCCGAACCAGAAGCGCGCCGTGCCGAGGGGCTGCACCGTGGTCCAGGTCTCGGTCGCCGGATCGAAGGCCTCGACCACCGCGAGGGGCTTGTTCTCGGCGTCGCGGCCACCGATCGCGTAGATCTTGCCGTCGCCTCCCGCGACGGCGAGGAGCGACAGGCGCTTCGTCGGCATGCTCGGAGCCGTGGCCCACGTCTTGGTGTCGGGCGAATACACCTCGACGACGTCGACCAGCCCGGTCCGCGAGCGCCCGCCGACCGCGTAGATGCGCCCGTCGGCTCCCGTCGCAGCGCCGAGGCCGAGGCGCGCGGTCGGCATGTTCGGAACGTCGGCCCACGTGTTCGTCGCGATCGAAAGAAGCGCGGCCGACGCCGTCGGGTTCGACCCGTCGGCGGTGCCTCCGACGACGAACACATCGCCGTCCGCGGTCGTCGTGCCGGCGTGACCGTAACGTCGCATCGACGAGCTCGGTCCAGCTGTCCAGGTGTTCGCGGTCGGGTCGTAGACCTCGGTACCGCTCGAGACGCCGAGGTCGCTCATGCCGCCCATCACGCGGATGCGACCGTCCTTGCCGACGAGGCTCGGAAAAAGCGCCCGCGGTCGGCTCATCGCCGCGTAGTACGCGTCGTCGGCGACAGGAGGCTCGGACTCGTCCGGACCGGCGTCGGCGGAGCCCCCGTCATCGACCGCGCTCGGCCCGGCGTCGGTCTCGACCGGGACCGACCGGGTCTCGACGGTGGTCGTCGTGCAATGGAGGAGGACGAACGGGGCGAGCAGCGACACGAGACGGACCGTCGATTTCATGCGCGCCAGATTGGATCGGCCGCGCAAAGGGAGCTGCGCGCATCGTGCGATTCGTTAGGCGATTCTTGCTCTGCGGAGCATTTCACCTGGCCGCACCCCCGTGTGCTTGAGGAACGTACGGCTGAAGCGACTGAAGTCCTGGAAGCCCGTGGCGAGCGCCGTCTCGGTCACGCTGTGATGTCCACCGCGGAGCAGCTCGAGCGCCCGCGCGATCCGAAGCCGAACGAGGTACTGATACGGCGTCTCTCCGACCTCGTCGCGAAAGAGGCGGCTGAAGTGGAACCGGCTCAAGCGCGCCGTCTTGGCCAGGTCCTCGAGGTTCAAGGGCTCGGCGTAGGCGGCGCGCATCTGCGCGATCGCCGCGAGCACGCGAGGGTCGCGAGCTCCTTGCGACGGGCTCTCCCGCCGCGCTCCGCGAAGCAGCTGGACGACGATGGCCTCCGCGATCGCCTCGGCCGCGAGCATGTAGCCGTCGCCGCCCTCACGTACCTCGTCGTGGAGCCCGCGAAGCAGCGCCGGGACGCGCTCGCTTCGCGTCGCGAAACACTTCGCGGCGAACACGAGGTCGATCGCCTCCGAGCCCATCGCCTCGGCGACTTGCGAGACGAGCTCCGCGCCGAGCCAGAGCGCGACACCTCGCATGGGACTCACGAACGTCGTCTTGTGCTCGACGTCGCGCGGGATGACGACGAGGTGCCCTTCTGGCACGACGATGTCGCGACTGCCGACGGTGTAGTGGAGCGTCCCCTGCTCGACCCAGGTCAGCTCGACGGCCGGGTGAGCCACCGCGCGGGCGCCGACGCTGTCGCGCTCCTCCTTCTCCCACGCACGGACGCGGAGGACGGAGCTCACCGTGCAATCGAGCTTGAGCCAGTTGCTGACGGAAGCAGGAACGGTCTGCGCGCTCACGGCTCGTCCCAGGCAAGTCAGGTGCCACGCGCGAGACGCCTGCATTTCAAGGCTCCGTCGACGTCGCGCCGACCTGAGACGCGAATTGCTAACGCCCGCGGAGGCGGTCGCCGCGCGCCGCGGACGCGATCGGCGCACGCCGCGCCGGACCGACGCGATCGGTTCGGCGTTGCTTGTCAGCCGTCCGGTGACGCCAGCCAGGCGTTGAAGCGCCCGAGCAGCGACGCGAGCTCACGCTCGCTGATGAAGACGTCGTCGACGGCCGCACTCTCCAGCAGCATCTCGTAGAGGCCTGGGGCATCGTCCATCGGCAGGGCAGCGCCGAGCGCGTCGACGGCCGCGGGATCGTCCTCGGAGAGCGCAAGCTGCTCCTCGCGCGCGAGCCAGGCGAGAAAGACCATTCCCTCGTCCTCGACCGGTTTCGCGCGGAGCGCCCGGACGCCCGCTTCGTAGCTCGCGAGGTACGCGACGGCCGCCGCACGATGCGGCTCGGGCGCAACGTCGACGGCGCGTCCCTCGCGCGCGTCGAAGAGGGTGCACTTCAGCGGTCCGGCGAGCGCGTGAAACGCCCAGGTGAGGAGCGCGGCGCTCGGTCCGCGAGCCGTTCCGGTCACGCGCAGTCCTTGCCCCGCGAAGTCGAGGAGGAACGCGGCGCAGGCCGGATCGTTCAGCGCGAGGTCGAGCGCGAGCCGTAGCTGTTGACCGTGCATGACGCCGCGGGGCACGCGCGTGCTCGTGCGAAACGACGTCTTCGCGAGGTGCACGAGAACCTCCGCGAACCGAGCTGGCAGGAGACGTCCGCTCGCGTCCGTGTGCTCGAGGGTGAGATCGATCGCCATGGTTCATCTCCGAGTGACGAGGCGAGCGAGCCGTCGGCTCGATCGCCTGCTTCTGAGCACGGGCCGCCGCGCAGACGGCGATGGCGCCGACCTCTCGCTCGACGCGACCTTCGAGCTTGCGGCCGGTGACGACGAGAGCTCAACGCCGGTCGCGAAGGCTATCGCGCGTCCGCGCCCGGTGCAGCTCTTCGTCGCGCTCGCGCTCGTGAGGGCCCTCGCCGCGCGCGCGCCTCGCCGCGCATGCGGCTCGAGCACCGCGGACGCGCCTCGAGCACTCGCGCCGCGTCCGCAGCCTCCGCCGCCGGCCGATGCGTCGCTTCGCGCCGGGACCGATCGCCGCGTCGTCGCGCGGAGCCAATGCGCTAGGCTAGTCGCGAAGTGGAAGGTCTCCCCGAAGCTGCACGACGAGCGCTCGAGCGCGCCAGCGCCGAGAGAATCAGCTATTCGGTTCGCATCGTGCGAGCTCCCGATGGCCGCCTCGTCGCGGTGCTCGGCGAGGCCCACATGAAGCTCGAGAAGGCCGCCGCGATCGGCAAAGACGTCGTCGGCAACTTCGAGCTGCGCGGCGTCGAGACGTTCCAGCGGAAGCAGGTCTTCGGCGGTCGCGCGCTGGGCATCGTCATCAGCGCGCCGAGAACCTTGCTCCGCGCGCTGTCGTTCGGGGCGATCAAGGGAAGCACGATCACCGACGCCAAGCAGCTCCCCTCCGGCTACACGGTGGAGCTCGAGCGCGCGAAGCGAATGCCGTTCGGCCTGCACGTGACCGCCGTCTACATGACGGCGTTCTTCATCGTCGGTTTCCTTGCGGTGCTGGCGCCGCTGCTCGTCACGATCGCCCCTGTCCTCGCCGGGCTCATCACGCTCCTTGCGTTGGGCTTCCAGGTGCACATGCTCGCGCTCGTGCCCGGAATCCTCCTTCGGAGGCACTCGTGGAGCTGGATGATTCATCCGTTCCTCGGGATCTTGACCCTTCGCGACGAGCTCATGGCGGCGGGGACCGTGCGCATGCTCGAGGACCATCCGACCGCGAAGGCCGCGGTCGTGGTCATGGGGCGCGCGCACGTGTCTGGCTACACGCGCATCCTGGTCGAGCACTACGGGTTCACTCGCGCCTAAGCGCCGTCCTTCTCGTCCCCGTGCTCATCACGGCTCTTCTCTCCTGTCGACGTCGGCCCTCCGCCTCCGCCCCCAATGCACTAGTACCGCCACGGCTCGCGCCGGTGCGGATCGACGCGCGGCGGTCGCCAGCGCCGCTCGCTGACCGCCTGACGCTCGAGGAGCATCGCGACGCGCGCCCGATGCGGACGAAACGGCTCGAGCACCTCGAGCATCGCCGCGTCCGCGCCCTTCGGATCGTCGCGCGTGAGGTCGTCGCGCCCCCCGAGCGCCGCCGTGACCGTGTACGGCGCGTGGAAGTCGCCGACGGGCACCGCGTCCGCCCAGCCGAAGCCGCTGCGCGCGACCGCGTTCGCCGTCCACGGGCCGACGCCACGGAGGCTCTGCAGCTTCTCGAGCGCCACCTCCGGCGGGTGCGCGCGCAGCCGCTCGAGCGCCTCGGCGCGGCGTGCGCCCTCGTGCAGCGTCAGCGCCCGCCGAGACCCGACGCCGATCGCGTGCAGCTGCCACATCGGCACGCGCGCGACCGCCAAGCCGGTCGGCGCGGCGCGCAGGTCGGCGTCCGGAACGGGCTCGCCGGCGAGCTTCCAGAGCCGGCGGATCGCGGCGCGCGCCTCGACGAAGGTGACGAGCTGCTCGATGACCGCGACGGCGAAGCTCTCGAACACCTTGGGCGTCGACCCGATGCGCGGGTCGAACCGGCGCGCCAGCGGACCGAGCACCGCGTGGCCCCGCGCCATCGCCAAGAACTCGGAGGGATCGTCGTCCAGCGCGGCAATCCCACGCGCGGTCACGAACGCGCGGTCGACCTCGTCGCTCGAGCACGCGCCCCGCGCCAGGACCTTCACGCGGACGGCGCGATCGACCCAGGAGAACGCCACGACGATCGCGTCGACGCCGCCCCGCAGCGCGACGAACCGACGCTGGAGACGCGCGCGCGGATCGTAGCCCGGCCCGCGCGGGGTGAACGACGCCGTCGCCAGCGCGCGGAGCCCGGACGCACCGCCAAGCGCGCCGGACCGATGAAGCTTCACGTGGAGCGGCCGCACGTCGACTACGACGTTACGTTAGCTCAGAACCTGCCCGCGCACGCCAGCGCCACCCCGCCCGGCGCGCCGGTGGGCGAGCAAGCGAGGCGGCCCCCCGCCCCGGCCGTGCTCTTCGCGCTCCCGTCCGCGGAGGGCGCGGCCGCCACGAGGACGATCCCGCCCGCGGCGAACACGCCGCCGCCGACGAGGGTGAGGATCGACAACGTGAGCCACGTGCGGGACGAGCTCACCTGATCGTCGCAGCTCGCCGGCTGATCGACGCCGAGCCCCGGACAGGTCGCGTTGTAGTCGTCGATGATCCCTTTGCGGACGACGAGGCCGACGCCGCCGGTGGCGAGGAGCGCGGCGCCCGTGCCGACGAACGCCCAGCCGAGGAGGCGCTGCCCCGCGCCCGGATCCTCCGCCGGCGGGCGCCCGCGTGTGTCCGCGGGCGCGCCGCGCGTGTCCGCGGGTCCGTCCGGCGCGGAGGAGCCCGGCACTGGCACGAGCGTCACCGTCTCGCGCGCCATGCCGCCCGGCGGCAGCTCGACGGCGCGCGTTGTCGACTGGAAGCCCGAGGCGCGGACCTCGAGCGTGCGCTTGCCGGCCTCGACGCGGAACGGCCCGGCGCCTGCGCCCACGCGGACGCCGTCGAGGTAGACTTCGGCGGCCTCGGCGCCGCGGACCTCGAGCGTCGTGATGCGCTTGCGGACGACCCCGAGCGCGCCCTCGAGCGCGCCGCGGTTCTTCGCGATCCACGGATCGCCGTCCGTCGCGAGCGCCGCCGCGAGGTCCGCCTCCGCGAGGACCCACATCCCGAGGGCCTGCTCGGCGAGACCGACCTGCGCGCGGGCGCGCGCGCTCGCCGCCTTCGCGAGCGCCTGCCGGAACACGGTCAGCGCCTCGTCGTCGCGCCCCTTCTCGCGGAGCTCCACGCCCTTCGCGATGAGCGCGTCGGCCTCGCCTTGCGCGTCGGCGCGCGCAGCGGGCGCCAGGAGCGCCGCGCCCGCGAGCACCGCGACGGCGATGAGTCTCGATCTCGTTGTCCGCACGCTCGAGCGGAGATGCTACCGCAAGATCGGCGCGCCGTTGGGAGCTTGCGTCTCCGCGGGCGCGGACGGCGGAGGGGCGCCGATCGTCGCCGCGCACGGAAGCCGCCCAGCCGGCGGCGAGCAGCTTCATCCATTCGGGCGCGAAGTCGTGGCACAATCGTCTCATGCGTCGCCTTGCGTGGTTCGCCGTGCTCGTCGCCGGAGCCCAAGGAGCGCTCGCGTGCGGGCGCGTCCTCGACGACGCCGAGGCTGCTTCGCCCGCGCAGCTCGACGGCGGGCCGCTCGACGGCGGCCCGCTCGACCGCCTCGACGGGTCGGACCTGGACGACGCCGCTCCGGTGGGTGACGCGGCGCACGACGGCCCGAACGAGATCGTCCCGACCTGCCGGCCGATCTTCCAGGACGGATTCGAGTCGCCGACGTGGACGCAGGACCGCATCACGACCTGGCCAGTCGCAGCCGAAGGCGGCGGGACGATCGCGATCGTCACGCCCGGACACTCCGGGACCAAGGCGCTCGACTTCTCGACGCCGGACCGCGGCAGCACCGTCTGGATCGAGCGCCCGATCGACGGTCTCTGCGCCGTGACGATCGACTTCTGGATGATGCGCCGTAGTAACCCTGGCAACGCCGTGGCGTTCTTCGAGCTCTCGGGCGACGGCCGCCGTCGGACCCTGCGGGATCTGGGCTCGCTCCTCAGGGTCGAGGCGGAGCCGGCGTCGGACGCCGGCCCCCCGCGAACCGCCACCTCGGCGTACGACGTCGGGGTTTGGCACCACGTCGTCGCGCGGTACGAGCTCGACGGAGCCATGACCGTGCGGGTCGACAACACACCTCCGACCGCCTTCGAGGCGTCGGCTGGGCCGACCGCGACCTCGAGCCGTCTCCACATCGGCATCCTGGGAGGCGCCGGCACGAGCCTCAACGGGAACAGCGTCCTCTTCGACGATGTCCTCATCTACTGAAGCGAGCCGCCGCGCGCGCTGAAGCGAGCCGCCGCGCGCGACAACGCGCTCGGCCGGGCCGGCGCCCGATACAGCTCCGCGAGGGCGACGAGCCGGGTTCGTCGAGCACGCCCGGATGAGGGTGATCGCCGATCTCGACGCCATGCACGCCGACGATCCAACCGCAGGGCGTTTGCCTCAGTCGCGCCTCCGGATGGCGCGGGCCGCGCATGCGGAGAGCGCCTTCCATGATCGATCTGGTCCACGCGACGTGTCGCCTCTGCGGCGCCGTCTCGACGTTGCTGCACGCTTCGATGAGCTCGACACTCGCCCCCCTGATCGCGCGGTGGGGATACGCCGCCGTGGCCGTCGGCGTCTTCTTCGAGGGAGAGACCATCGTCATCGTCGCAGGAGCGATGGCGCACCGCGGCCTGCTCTCGCTTCCGGGCGTGATCGTCGCGGCGTTCGCCGGCAGCGTTACCGGCGATCAGCTCTGGTTTCACCTCGGACACCGCTACGGCCGCGGCTTCGCCGAGCGGCGTCCCGCGTGGAGAAGACGCGCCGAACGCGTCGAGGCGCTGCTCGAGCGCTACGGAACGTTCTTCGTGCTCGCGTTTCGGTTCTTCTACGGGTTCCGGACCATCACGCCCGTGGTCCTCGGCGTCGTCGGCTATCCCGCGGGTCGGTACACGATCCTGAACGCGATCGGCGCAGCGCTCTGGGCGGTCGCCTTCGGCTCCGCAGGCTACGGACTGGGCGCAGGCCTCCGGGGCATTCTCCGGCGAACGACGCGCGTGGAAGAGCTGCTGCTCGCGGCGATCGTCGCCGGCGCACTCTTGTGGCTCGCCTCACGAGTCATCGGCGCCGCCAGGCGTCGGACGACGGTGACGGACACCCGAAGCTGCACCACCTGCGCGGGAACCCCCAGCGGCGAGGCTTGCAGTAGCGAGTGTGGCTCCGGCGGGAGTCACGCCCAGTGCGCGAGCGCCCGTCCGCCGACGACGACCGACGCGGGGGCCTGCGTGAGCAATCCGGGCGTCGGCGCCCTCGTTGACAGCGGCTCCACGGGCGCGAGCGCCGTCACGTGCGCGAAGTGCCGTCGTGCTTGACGGGCCGCGGGGCCTCGAGGACGCCGCGCGGGTTGGTGAAGGGCTCCCCCGCACCTCGAGACCGAGCGACAATGTGCCATCGTGCCGCGGCGCACGACGACGCGCGGCTCCCGCGCGGCCGCGGTGGTAACCTGACTCTCCGGCTCACGAGAGCCGACGAGGTGAAGCACGGTGAACACGAACGATTCGACGGCACATCGTCGCGCGGCGGCGCTGGATCGCCACGCGACGGCGCTGGGGGTGGCGACGGGTTTCGCGCTCGCCCTCGTCGTGAGCTGCGGGATCGTCTTCCAGAGAGTGCTCGGCTTCACCGCCACATACGCGGTCGCCGCCAACGCGGTGACGACGCTCGTGGCCGTGGCCGCGGTGCTGGCGACGGTGCGCACCTACGTGGGCTCGTTCGACTCGGCGGCGCTCGAGCCAGCGCTCCTCGAGCGTCGCGTGACCAGGCTCATCGCGCCCCAGACGATCGGCGCGCTGCTCGGCGTGCTCGTCGTCCACGCGCTCGTGTGGCACGGCCTCGATTCCCACCCGTGGCTCCGCGAGCACCCGCGGCAGCTCGTGAACGACGTCGTCGCGGTCTTCGGCGTGTTCGCGTTCGTCTGGGGCTCCGCCCAGAAGCCGCTCCGACCCGAGGTGATGCTCGGTGGGCTCGCGCTCGTCCTCGGCTACGAGCTCACCGCGGTGTACTGGCACCTCGACGCGCCGCTCCCCGCGACCGGCAAGCTCGCGTGGTCCGTCCAGCAGTTCGTCGGCAGCGAGGTCACGGCCTCCGGCGTCGGCGTCCTCGCGTTTCGTCTCCTCCTGGCATAGGTCCAGGCGG
Source organism: Labilithrix sp. (assembly GCA_019637225.1). Taxonomy (GTDB): domain Bacteria; phylum Myxococcota_A; class Polyangia; order Polyangiales; family Polyangiaceae; genus Labilithrix. Next base: position 1,235 of record JAHBWC010000128.1, on the reverse strand, counting down.
GATCGATGCTGGCCCATTCGGAGCTGCTCCTTCGTGTCGCCACGGGCGCCGCCCTCGGCGGCGCGATCGGCTACGAGCGCGGACGGCATCGCCGCCCGGTCGGTCTCCGCACGCACCTCATCGTGGCGCTCGCGTCGGCCACGTTCATGGTCGTGTCGTCGCAGTTCGCCTACTACCAGCAGTTCGCGAAGGGCGACGGCGTCGAAGTCGATGCTTCGCGCATCGCGGCGTCGGTCGTATCGGCGGTCGGGTTCCTCGCCGGCGGGGCGATCCTGCGGAGCGGTCTCAGCGTGCAGGGCCTGACCACGGCGGCCGGACTATGGCTCGTCACGGCGATCGGTCTGTGCGCCGGCGCGGGAATGTACGTCGAGAGCTCGGCGGTCACGCTGATGGGCATCCTCGCGCTGACGGTCTTCCGACGCTTCGAGGACAAGAACGATCTCGTCACCAAACGCCGGATCGCCGTGGTGCTCGGCGAAGGCGACGAGACGGCGTCGTCGACGCGCGCCGTGATGAAGGCGATCGCCCATCTCGGCGCCGACGTCGTCGACGTCGAGTACGAGCGCCGCCTCGACGAGAAGCCGCGAACGGCGCTCACGCTCGACGTGAGCCTGCCCGCGGCCGTCACGGTCGCGGCGCTGATCGAGACGCTCGAGACGCTGCCGAACGTGAAGCGGATCCAGATCTCGCAGCCGTCGTAGCCACGCCTCGCGCGCCTCACGACCGACATCCCGTGTCGTGGCGACAGCGCGCTTTGCCTCATCCCGCCCGCCCGAAATGCGCTCGTGTGAGCGCTCCGGAGCGACCGTCACCAACGCATCAGCCGGACCACGCGACGCGAGCGCGCCGAGGCGACGGTCGCCGCGACGTCACGCCGAGCGGCTACCGCAGGATCGGCGCGCCGTTGGGAGCTTGCGTCTCCGCGGGCGCGGGCGGCGTCGGCGGGGGGCCGCCGGTGGTCGCCGCGGTCACGCCGCGCGGCGTCGATGCGCACGGAATCCACCTGGGCGCGAAGTCGTGGCACAATCGTCTCGTGCGTCGCCGTGCATGGTTCGCCGTGCTCCTCGCCGGAGCCCAAGGAGCGCTCGCGTGCGGGCGAGTCCTCGACGACGTCGAGGCCACTCCACCCACGCAGCTCGACGGCGGCCCGCTCGACGGCGGCCCGCTCGACCGCGACCGCCTCGACGGCTCGGACCTGGACGACGCCGCTCCAGTAGGTGACGCGGCGCACGACG
>JAHBWC010000127.1 GCA_019637225.1 Labilithrix sp. | reverse complement strand
GAGCCGGGCTCCTCGTCCGCACCCGCGCCGCTCCCCGCGATCGCCGCCGCCTATCCGTGGGGCCCGACGGCCAGCGCGCCGGCCGATCGGCTCGACGGCCGGTTTCGCGCTCCGCCGCCGGGCTTCACGCGGGTGAGCGCGCCGTCCGGGAGCTTCGCCGAGTTCCTCCGCACGCTGCCGCTCCAGCCCGCGGGCTCACCGGTCGTCGATTTCCGCGGCGAGAAGCTCTACGACGCCGGCCGGCACCCGAACATCGTCGCCGTGGCGGACATCGACGTCGGCACGAAGGACCTCCAGCACTGCGCCGACGCGATCATCCGCCTGCACGCCGAGTGGCGCTACGGGCGCGGCGAGCGCGACATCGTGTACCGCGCGGTCTCCGGTCAGGCGCTCTCGTACCGCGGGTACGTCGCCGGCGATCGGGCGTTCGTCGACGGCAACAAGATCGTCCTCCGCCGCGCTGCCGGCGCGAAGAGGGACGACCACGCGCTCTTTCGCGGGTGGCTCGACGACGTCTTCGCGTGGGCGGGCACGGCCTCGCTCGAGCGCGACGGGAAGAAGGTCGGCGCGGCGTCGGAGATGCTGGCCGGCGATTTTTTCGTGATGAGCGGGACGCCGTTCGGTCACGCGGTCCTCGTCCTCGACGTCGCGAGGGACGAGCGGGGGCGGACGGCGCTGCTCCTCGGTCAGAGCTACATGCCTGCGCAGAGCTTCCAGGTGCTCGCCCACGACGGCTCGCCGTGGTTCATCGTCGAGCCCGGCGCCGCCTCGGTCGAGACGCCGTTCTGGAAACCGTTCCCGATGGCGTCGCTCCGGAGGCTCTGAGGACGCGCGACGCGCCCCGCGCCTCGCCGCGTCGCCTCGGCGGCGATCCGCGGAGCGCGACGCTCGGCGATTGTATCGGTACGGCAACGCTGCGTTCGACGGGGCGACCTTCCGAGCGCGTCGGGAGGACCCTAAGCTGCCTCTGGATGGACCGACGAGCTGCGTTGCGATGGCTGGCCGCGACCGCGACCGCTGCGTGCACGCGGTCGTCGCCGCCCAGCTCCAGAGGGTCGAGGCCCGACATGTCGAACGCACCGAGCGAAGCCACGCCTCCGAACAAGAAGATGCCCGTCGTGTTCCTGGCCCACGGCGCGCCGCCGCTGCTCGACGACGCTGCCTGGATGGGCGAGCTCGCCGCGTGGGCGAAGCGCATGCCCCGGCCGGCGTCGGTCCTCATGCTCTCGGCCCACTGGGAGGCGAAGCCGGCCCGGCTCGCGGCGACGAAGACCGTGCCGCTCGTCTACGACTTCTACGGCTTCCCGGCGCGCTACTACGAGACGAAGTACCCGGCGCCGGGCGCGCCGGCGCTCGCCTCGCGGGTGCGGGATCTGCTCGACGCGAAGGCGATCGCCCACGAGGACGAGCCGGGGCGAGGCCTCGACCACGGCGCGTTCATCCCGCTCCTCGCGATGTACCCGGAGGCCGACGTGCCGGTGCTCCAGCTCTCGCTCCCCGGCCTCGATCCGGCGACCCTCGCGTCCTTCGGCCGTGCGCTCGCGCCGCTCGCCGACGAGGGCGTCCTCGTCGTCGGAAGCGGGTTTCTCACGCACAACATGCGGAGCCTCGGTCAGAGCACGCCCGCGTGGGCCGTCGAGTTCGACGCGTGGGTCGCCGAGACGCTCGCGAAGCGGGACCTCGACGCCCTCGTCGACTTCCGCGCGCGCGCGCCCGCCGCCCGCATCGCGCACCCGACGCACGAGCACTTCGCGCCCTCGATCGTCTCGACCGCCGTGGCGATCGAGCGCGGACGGACCGACGTGACCTTCCCCGTCGTCGGCTTCTGGAACGACTGGTCGTTCACCCGGCGCTCCGTCGAGTTCGGCTGAACAGCCGTCCAAGAAACTGGACGATTCGGGGAGCTCGAGGGGTGAACCCCCTCGAGAAAAGGATGATGCGATAGAGCTGTCAACGAAGTTGGACAGCTCTTGAGCGCTCGCGCGCCGAGGGCACCGCGTCGCCGTCGAGAGCGAGCGCGAAGTCAGAGCCGAGCGGCGAGGTGGCTGACGAAGCTCGCGCACATGACGACGATGAGGCGGGCGTCGTCGGTCGTCGTCTTGCGCGCCCCGCTGACGTAGAGGAAGAGGCCCGCGTAGGCGGCCTTCAGCGGCTTGTCGACGTGGCCCCGTTTCTCGAGGTCCTGGAGCGCGTCCTCGAGGTCGAAGTACGGCTCCTTCGTGAGCGCGAACGCGGCCGTTTGCACCGCGCGGATCGCCTCCTGGATCGCGCCGCGCGTGTCGGGCTCCGGCTTCGCGCCCAGGCGCGCGAGCGCCTCGACGAGGAGCGCCTCGACGTCGGCCCAGTGGGCCGACTTGCACGCGGCGAGCGCGCGATCGATCGCCGTGACGTCGGCCTTCGACGCGATCGGCATCAGCCGTCGCATCACGAAGCGGTGATCGGAGAGGCCGCGCTCGAGCGCGGCGTTGATCGCCGCCGCGAACCGGGCTTGGAGCGGCGCCTCGAGGCTGTCGTGCACCGTCTCGAGGAAGGCGTAGACGTCCGACGGCTCCACCAGGGAAAACCAGCCCTCGAGGACCTCCGCGACGTCTTCGGGCATGCGGTCCGGCTCGCCGCCGATCGGCGGTGAGCTCCACACGCGCTTCAGCGCGGGCCGTCCGAGGTTCGCGGTCCAGCGATCGGCCGCGTCGTGCGCCGCGAACAGCGACGCGTCGACCACCTGCCAGAGCCACGTCCGGAGCTCGTCCGTGAGCATTCCGGGCGGCAGCAGGCTGATCGGGAGGCGCGTCGGATCGAACGCGACGGGCGGCGTCGCCTTCGCGAACCGAAGCTCCGACGCCGGCCGGTGCCGTCGCGACTCCGGCGCCGCGACCGCCCCTTCGCCGACGTCTTCACGGACGTCCTCGACTCTCCGCTCTTGCCCCATCCTCAGCTCCGAATCCGGCGCCCCACCGCGTCGTCACCCTCGTCCATGGAGCTCCCGAGCCGCGGGCTCGACCCGCCCCACACCGGACGGCGTGAGGCGAGGCGACGGCCGCGGCCGAGGAGCGCTCGTGAGGACCGCCCGCCCCGAGGGGCAGGGTCTCACGCGCCGGGTCGCTCCCTCAGGAGCAGCCCATCGAGTTGCCGCAGTTGAGGCACTTGTAGCAAGCGCCGTTGCGGACCGTGATGTGCCCGCAGACGTCGCAGACGGGCGCGTCGCCCATCATCGCGTCGAGCTGCGCGTCGAGCGGGTTCACAGCCGCGCTCGTGACGTCGTGCTTGCCCGGCAGGTTGGCCGGGGGCGGCGTCTCGAGGGTCTCGGCCTCCGCCGCCGAGCGCTGGACGGCCTCCCTCGTGTAGGACAGCGAGTGCGGGAGCTCGCTCTCGCTGACGCGGTCCTCTTTGTTGCCGCCGCCGAGGAAGCCGACGTGCGGGATCGCGTCCTCGCCCTCGGGCTTCACGTGCGCCAGATCGTAGCGTCCGAGGTACTCGACCGCGAGCGTGCGGAAGAGGTAGTCGACGATCGACGTCGACATCTTCACGTACGGGTGGCCCTCGACGATGCCCTGCGGCTCGAAGCGCGTGAACGTGAACTGCTCCACGTACGTCTGGAGCGGCACGCCGTACTGCAGGCCGATCGACACGCTCATGGCGAAGCAGTTCATCATCGAGCGGAAGGCCGCGCCTTCCTTGTGCATGTCGATGAAGATCTCGCCGAGCGTGCCGTCCTCGTACTGGCCGGTGCGGAGGAAGATCTTGTGGCCGCCGACGCGCGCCTCCTGCGTGAAGCCGACGCGCTTCTTCGGCAGACGGACACGGAGGCCCTTCGGCCGCGAGCCCGACGTCCCGTAGGGCGCGATGCCGAGCGTGAGCTGCGTCGGGTCCTGCGGCTCGTTCGTCTTCGGAATCGGCGCGAGGCCTTCGTGGAGCGTCTCCGAGAGCTTCGCCTCGGCATCCGCCGAGAGCTTCTTGTCGCTCTTGTCGTCCTTCGCGTCGGCGTCCTTGGCCTTCGACGTGGTCGAGAGCGGCTGCGACGCCTTGCATCCGTCGCGGTAGAGGGCGACGGCCTTGAGCTGGAGACGCCAGCCCTCCTCGTAGACCTCCTGGACCTCCTCGACCGTGGCGTCGTTGGGGAGGTTGACGGTCTTCGAGATGGCGCCCGAGAGGAACGGCTGCACCGCCGCCATCATGTGGATGTGGCTCATCGCCGGCAGGAAGCGCTGACCGGTCTTGCCGCAGCGGTTCGCGCAGTCGAACACCGGGTAGTGCGACGGCTTGAGGTACGGCGCGCCCTCGATCGTCATCCGACCGATGATGTGGTCGCCGGCTTCCTCGATCTCGCTCTTGGTGAAGCCGAGCGTCTGGAGGAAGGAGAAGCCGCGCACCGAGCGCGCCTCCTTGGTGATGCCGAGCCGCTCGTAGGTGTCCTCGCCGAGGACCCACGCCGCGAAGGCCTGGTCGAGCTCGAAGATGCCGGGGAGGGCGGCCTCCGCCTTCGCGAGCTCTGCGTCGTTGAGGCCGCGGTCCTTCAGCGTCTTCCGGTTGACGTTCGGCGCCGCGAGCAGCGTGTTCGTGCCGGTGACGAACGCGACGATCTCCTGGATCTCCGTCGCGCTGTAGCCGAGCTTCTTGAGCGCGCTCGGCACCGACTGGTTGACGATCTTGAAGTAGCCGCCGCCGGCGAGCTTCTTGTACTTCACGAGCGCGAAGTCGGGCTCGACGCCGGTCGTGTCGCAGTCCATCAGGAGGCCGATGGTGCCGGTCGGCGCGAGCACGGTCGCCTGCGCGTTGCGGTAGCCGTGCTGCTCGCCGAGCTGGACGGCCTTGTCCCAGTCCTCGCACCCGGCGCGGTAGAGGGCGGGCGGGCACTTGTCGCGGTTGATCTGGTAGGCCGCGTCGCGGTGCATCCCCATGACCTTGAGCATCGGCTCACGGTTCTTGGCGAAGCCGTTGAACGCGCCCTTCGACGACGCCATTTCGGCGCTCGTCGCGTAGGCCTTGCCGCACATGATGGCGGTGAGCGCCCCGGCGATCGCGCGGCCCTCGTCGGAGTCGTAGGGCACGCCCATCTGCATCAGGAGCGAGCCGAGGTTCGCGTAGCCGAGGCCGAGCGGGCGGTAGTCGTGGCTGTTCCGCGCGATGTCCTTCGTCGGGTAGCTCGAGAGATCGACGAGGATCTCCTGCGCCATGAAGAAGATGCGGCACGCGTGGCGGAAGCCCTCGACGTCGAACGACTGGTTGCCCTCGCCGTCCTCACGCAGGAACTTCGTGAGGTTGATCGACGCGAGGTTGCACGCCGTGTCGTCGAGGAACATGTACTCGGAGCACGGGTTCGACGCGTTGATCTTCCCGGAGTTCGGGCAGGTGTGCCACTTGTTGATCGTGCTGTCGTACTGGACGCCCGGATCCGCGCACGCCCACGCCGCCTCGGCCGCCTGACGCCAGAGGTCCTTCGCGTCGAACGTCTCGCAGACCTCGCCGGTCGTGCGCATGATCGTCTGCCACTTCCCGCCGGCCTGCACGGCCTTCATGAAGTCGTCGGTCACGCGGATCGAGTTGTTCGAGTTCTGGCCGCTGATCGTGTGGTAGGCCTCGCCGTTGAAGTCGTTCGGGTAGCCGGCGGCGATGAGCGCGAGCGCCTTCTTCTCCTCGCGGACCTTCCAGTTGATGAAGTCGGCGATCTCCGGGTGGTCCATGTCGAGGCAGACCATCTTCGCGGCGCGCCGCGTGGTGCCGCCCGACTTCGTCGCGCCCGCGGCGCGATCGAAGACCTCGAGGAAGCTCATGAGGCCGCTCGACGTGCCGCCGCCGGAGAGCTTCTCCTGGCGCCCGCGGATCGAGCTGAAGTTCGAGCCCGTGCCCGAGCCGTACTTGAAGAGGCGCGCCTCCGACTTGATGAGCTCGTAGATGCCCATGAGGTCGTCGCTCGACGCCTGGATGAAGCACGCCGAGCACTGCGGCCGCTCGTAGGCGTTCTTCGTCTCGATGACCTGCGTCTGGCCGAGGCCGGCGCGCGCCGCGCCGCTGCGCTCGAGCGAGACCGCCCAGTTGCCGCCCGAGCCGGTGATGCCGTACTGCGCCCAGAGCCCGCAGTTGAACCACACCGGCGAGTTGAACGCGCCGACCTGGTGGGTCATGAGGAACGAGAGCTCGGCCTCGAACGCGTCGGCGTCCGCCTTCGTCGCGAAGTAGCCGCCGAACTTGTCGGCGCCGTCGCGGATCGTGTGCGCGATGCGATGAACGACCTGGCGGACGCTCTTCTCGCCCTGCTTCGCGTCGCCGTAGAGGCCGGCCTTGCGGAAGTACTTGGAGATGACGATGTCGGTCGCGAGCTGGCTCCAGGTCGAGGGGATCTCGGCGCCCTCCATCTTGAAGACGATCGAGCCGTCCGGGTTCGTGATCACGGACGAGCGGCGCTCGTAGACGAGCTCCGTCGGCTGGCCGGTCGTGGTGGGGAGGCCGGGCGCGCCGCTCTCGAGCGGGTCGACGCCGGGGCGCGTGAACATGCGCGTGACGGTGACGCCGCGCGCGCCGCGCGTCTTCTTCTCGCCGCGCTCGGCCTGCGCCTTCGCGTGACCGTTTCCGTGCTTCGCCTTCGGCTGGGCCGGGGCCGGCCGGCCCTGGAGCTTCGCCTGCTGTCCAGGTTGTCCCTTCGTTCGCATCTTGTCAGCGCCCGCGCGGGCTCCCGTGTTCTGGGGACCTGCATCGCGCGTCCCCACTCGACCGGGGCCCATACCGAAAGACGTAGCCATTATCGGACTCCCTTGCGAAGGGACCAAGCCGAGCCCCGACCTGAAGGCTCCTCGGTCCGTTGCTCGACGCGAGCTCGACGGTCGCTGCTCGTTCTTCCCGACCGACGCGGGAGGGACGAGAGCGCTCGCGCGAGCGTCGACGTCGCGTTGCCATCACCACCTCCGGTCCGCAGGGAAATGCGCTGCGATGGGCGACGCCAAGGCAAACCATATCCCCGCGGTCCGAAGACCCTGACGCGGCGCGCCAGAGCTCGACCACCACACCCACCCCTCGGATTGAGGGCCGCTGAGGCTCTGTTTCCTCAGCTCGCCGTTGGCGCATTGTCGCTCGCATCCTTGCCGCCCACCGCACGCCCGACCGGGAGAGCTGTGAGTGGCTTGTTCAGGTTCGCCTTCGAGTCCGTTCAGGACTGTCGGGCTGGGCGGCCGAGGCGACCACTACTGAACAAACCTACTGCTTCGGAAGCGAAAGACGAGCCCTGTCGCCGAGCATGTTTCCATACGCGACGGCGGGCGAGGGACCTTTCTAACCTCAACATCTTGTGGTGTCCAGATTAAATGCATCCATCATCTGGTACCTACATGGAGGGCAAAGGTCTTCTATAAGCCCCAGCTTGCCCACTGAACCTAAACACGCGGGAAGACTCACCTCCGTTCAGGTGCAGGAGGTACTAGCCAACTATGCAGCCCCAACCCGTTCAGGTGTTCTCCACAAATTAGTCCACCCCTGTGGACGGGGCGCGGCGCCGCGGACACCACAACCCGTAGGGGTCGCAGGGCGCGCGAGCCACATCGAATCGGGACTCAGCGGCGGCGCGGGGGCTTCGCGCCGGGGGGCGGCAGAGCGGGCTGCGGGAGCGACGGTGCGGGTCTTGGGGCTGGCCGGTTCGCCATCAGCTGATCGACGCGGGCGCGGAGCTCGGGCGTGAGCCGCATCGTCTCGGTCTCTTCGTCCTCGGCGATCGCGGCATGGTGAGGTGTCGCCGCGGAGGTGCCGTGGCTCCTCCGCAGGTCCATCGTCTGCTCGGTCTGGTCCTCGAAGGTCACGTCGATCGACGCAGGCTGCGCGGAGGCCTGGTGGAGCTGCGGCGGCACCGTGCGGTCGGCGCTGTCTGCGGAGGCCTCGTCGATGCCCGAGAGGCTCGGGTGCGAACGCCTCGCGGCGCCGACCGCCGCGGCCGCGATCGCCGCGCGCTGGGTCTCGGTGTCGTCCTCGTCGTCGTAGGCGCCGTCGCCGAGATCGTGGGCGCCGCCGCTCGAGCCGTAGGTTCCGCTCGGCGGTCGCGCGGTCTGCCGCTCCGCCGCCGCCGGCGCGACCTCGACCTGCCGTGGCGCAGGCTCGGCGCGCGGCGCGGGCTTCGGCGGCGCCAGGGCCGCGAGGAAGGCCATCGGCGGCGCGGCGATCGACGCGAACGTCGACGAAGGCTCTTCGCCGCGCGCGTGCTCGGTGCCCGTCGCGGCCGCCCCGCTCCCGGTCGACGTCAGGGTCGACGATCCCCGTCGAGCGCCCTCGAACAGGGCGCGGAGCTCGTCCTGCATGTCCTTCGCCGAGGCGGGCCGAACGCGGGGGCTGGCGGAGAGCGCGCGCGAGACGAAGGCGCTCAGCTCCGGCGACACGTCCGGTCGTCGCTCGTGCAGCGGCGCCGGCTTTCCCTGAGCGATCTGCACGAGGACGCCGTTGAACGAGCTCGAGACGAACGGCCGCTCGCCGGCGAGCGCCTCGTAGAAGATGACGGCCGCGACGAAGAGATCGCTCGCCGGCTCGATGCCGTGCTCGCCGCGCGTGCGCTCCGGCGAGAGGTAGTACGGGATGGCGGTCGAGCCGACGCCGTCGTTCGAGCCGCCCGCGGCGCGGAGCGCGTCCCACTCCTCCTGGATCCGCTCGAGCGGCGTCAAGCGGGCCAGCCCGAAGTCGAGGATCTTGAGCAGCGGCCGGCAGCCCCGACGGTGCGCGAGGTAGAGGTTCTGCGGGCGGAGGTCGCGGAGGAGGAGATCGCGCGCGTGGACCGCCGCGATCGCCGAGAGCAGCTGCATCATGACGTCGACCGCCGACGCGAGCGACAGCCGCTCGCGGGCGATGCGGGTCGCGAGGGTCTCGCCCTCGAGGCGCTCGGTCACGAAGAACGGGGCGCCGTCGGGCAGCGTGCCGATGTCGAAGACCTCGCACAAGCACGGGTGGCTCACGCTCCACGCGGCGCGCGCCTCGCCGTGGAACACCCGGCTCACGAGGTCGGCGTCGGCGAAGCGCGGCCGGAGGACCTTCATCGCGGCGGGTCGCGCGAAGGTCAGGTGCTGGACGCCGAAGACCGTGCCGGTCGAGCCGACGCCGATGACGTCGTCGATCTGGTAGCGCTCGGCGACGATGTTGCCGACGAGCGCCTCGTCCTCGCCCACCACCGTCGAGCGCCCCGCGATCCGCACGGCCAGCGTGCAGCCGGTGTACGCGTCGTGCGTCTGACCGCAACGTCGGCACTGCTGCACCATCGCAGCGATCGTAGCGTACTTTGACGGCGCCGCGCGCCGCCGATCGCGCGCGGCGGGAGGCGGCCGCCGCCGCCGGCTACGATCGCGAGGCGCCGCCCGCGTCGGATGGGGAGAGCGTCGCGACGAAGCGCTCGGGCGCGCTCACGCCCTGGCCGCGGAGCCAGGTCGACGCCTGCGCACGGGCCTCGCCGCCCGCGCGGTGCCGCGCGATCGCCGCGTGGAGCTTCATCCCCGCGCGGTCGGCGGTGGCGGCGGCGCGTTCGAACCGGCGCGTGGCCTCGTCCGGGGAGCCGTACGCCGCCTCGCGGCTCGCGAGCGCCAGCTCGGCGAGGGCGGTCGCCCACGGAGCGCCCTCCTCGAGGAGCGCGGAGACGTCGCGGTCGAACGCGGCGAGCAGGTCCGCGCGGGCGCTCTTCGTGTCGAGCGATCGCGCGAGCGCGGCGCGGGCGCGGAGCTCGGTCATCTTCACGCGCACGAACTGGACGCGGAGGAGCATCGCCCGGCGGAGCGCGCGGAAGCCGTCGTCGGCGCGGGTGTGCGCCGCGCGCGCGTCGCCGGCGTAGAGGTCGATCTGCACCTGGGCGAGCAGATCGTAGAAGTGGGCGATGTGCGTGCCGTCGTCGAGGGCCGCCACCCGGCTCTCCGTCGCGGCGCGGGCCTCGCGGCGCGCACCGTCGAGATCGCCGTGGGCGAGACACGAGTACGACGCGACGCCGCCACGCATCTGCGTGAGGGCGTAGCGATCGCCGCGCAGCATGGCGTCGTCGAGGAGCGCCGGCAGGCGGCGCTCGATCTCCGCGAGCGCGCCGAGGTGGATGAGCGCTCCGAGGCAGTACAGGTTGGCGTTCGCGCTCGCGAAGGCCATCCCGGCGCCGGAGCACTCCGTGCGGAGGATCGTGTCGGCGGTCTCGAGGTGGTCGCGCGCGTCCGCCCAGCGCCCCTCGAGGAACGACGCGATGCCGCGCGCGTTCAGCGGCCAGACGCGCGCGGGTGGCTCGGCGAGCTCGCTCGAGATCCGGTCGGCGAGGTCGAGGAGCGACGCCGTGCGCGCGCGCGCCCGCGTTCCGGCCGACGCGCTGAAGCTCGCCTCGAGCGCCACCGCGCGCGCGAGGCGTCGCGGCTCGCCGGCGTCGAGCGCGGCGAGCAGATGGCGCGTCTGGAAGTCGGCGCCGCGGAGCGTGTCGACCATCGCGAGCGCCCCCGCTGCCGCCGAAAACGCGTCCGCGCGGCGGAGGAGCTCCGGGGTGATCTCGCCCTCGGCGCGGAGGACGTACGACAGGCCCCGCACGCCGAGGCGCGCGCGGCCCCACGCGAGCGAGGCGGCGGCGGCGGCGCGAGTCCGCGGCGCCTTGGTGCCGACGGACTCGAGGACCGGGTCGAGCGTCGCGAGACCGCGCTCGACGTGCCCGCTCATGAGGAGCTGCTCGGCGGCGCGTCGCTTCAGGTCGAGCGCCTCGTCGGGCGAGGCCGCCGACGCGGCGCTGAGGAAGGCGTTGGCCGCCTCCGCCCCGCGCCCGGCCGCCGCGAGGGCTTCGCCGAGCCGCCGGCGCGACGCGCGGGCGCCTTCGGCGTCGAGCACGCCAAGCGCAAGCCGCTCGCGCTCGAGCGTCGCGGCGCGATCGAAGGCGAGCGCGGCGATGGCCGCGTCCGCGGACACCGCGAGCCAGCGGGCGGCCTTCGCCTTGTCTCCCGCCGCGAGGAAGTGCGCGGCCATCGCGTCGGCGTCGTCGGGATCGATCGCTTCGAGCGCCGCGCCGAGGCGCGCGTGCCACTCGCGGCGCGCGCCGGGCTCGAGCCGCGCCGCGACGGCCTGACGGATGCGATCGTGGTAGGCCTCGACGATGCGCGTGCGTCCCTCGCCGCGCGTGCGCACGAGGCGCGCGACCTGCAAGCCTCGCACGATCCGCCCTGCGGACTCGGTCGGCGCGCCGGCCGCGAGCGCCAGCACGTCGGCGCGGATGGGGGCGGCCGCGACGCATGCCGCCTCGACCACCGCGCGCGCGGACGGCTCGAGGCGCTCGACCGACGCGGCGAGCGTCTCGTCGAGGCGCGGCGCGCGGAAGGTGACCTCCGGACGGGCGAGCAGGCTCCGCGCGAGCGTCTCGATGAAGAGGGGATGGCCGCCCGCCTCGCCGACGACGGAGTCGAGCAGCGCGCCGTGGTGCAGCCCCGCGAGCGCGTCGAGGGCGAGCTCGCGCGCGTCGCGTCGGTCGAGCGGACGGAGCGCGATCTCGCGGGCGTCCTCGCGGATCGCGCGGGCCAGGTGCTCGGCCGGCGCGCGCGCGTCGCGCATCGTCGCGACGAGCAAGAGGCTCGGCGCGTCCGGCGGGCGGACCACCTCGTGGAGGAGCGCGAGGCTGTCGGCGCCGCCCCACTGGAGATCGTCGACGACGAGGACGACCGGCAAGCGCGCGGCGAGGTTCGCGAAGAGCCCGCGCGCCGCGGCGAAGAGCTGGGCGCGGCGCTCGCGCGCGTCCTTCGGCGCGGGGTCGAGCGCCTCGTCTCGGCCGACGAGCGGGCGGAGCGCGGGAAACGCCTGCGCGAGGCGGGCGGCGTGGCGGGGCAGGAGCGCGCGCGCCTCGTCGTGCGGGAGGCGCGGGAGCCAGCGCGCGAGCGCGTCGGCGAGGCCGTCGACCGCCTTGTAGGGGACGCTCTCGCGCTCGTAGCAGCGGCTGGAGAGGACGGCCGCGCCGTACTCGCTCGCGATCGTCTCGCCGAAGCGTCGCACGAGCGTCGTCTTGCCGAGGCCGGACTCGCCCGTCACCGTGACGACCGCGCACTCGCCGCGGAGCGTCCGGTCGAAGGCCTCGGCGAGCTCGGCGAGCTCGAACTCTCGCCCGACGAAGCGTCGCGGCGCGGGCGGAGCGATCGACGCGAGGCCGGGCGCGGCCTCGAGGCCCGCGCCGTTCCCGCCTCGGGCGAGGCGGTCGAGCGCCTCGCGCGCCGACGGGCGGAGCTCGGGCGCGGTGCGGAGCAGATCGAGGCACAGCGCGTCGAGGTCCGACGGCACGCCGGAGGCGGCCGCGGAGGGCGGCGTCACGACGCGTGGGTCGCCGGGCTGCGGCGGCGACGGGAAGGGGAGCTTGCCCGTCAGCGCGCGGTAGAGGACGACGCCGAGGCTGTAGAGGTCGGCCCGCGCGTCGACGCGCATCCCGAGCGCCTGCTCCGGCGCCATGTAGGCGACCGTCCCGACGACGCCCTCGGGTGCGCGCTCGCGCGGGGCTTCGCTCGCGCGCTCGCGCGTGGAGTCGACGGCGAGCCCGAAGTCGAGGAGCACGACGCGGCCGTCGCGTGTGACGAGCACGTTCGAGGGCTTCACGTCGCGATGCACCTTGCCGGCCGCGTGCAGCGCGTCGAGCCCGGCGAGGAGCTGCGGGAGCGCGTGCCGGAGCCGCGCCTCGTCGAAGTCTCTGCCTCTCGCCGCCGCGTTCGCCGCGAGCGCCGCGCTCGGCGGCGCCGACGGCCGCGTGTCGGGAGCGCGATCGGCATGCGGGCGCGCCGGCGGATCGAGCTCCGTCCGGTCGTGGCGCGTCGCCTCGTGCGCGAGCGCGTCGTCCGCCGCGGGCGCGGGAGCCTCTGCGCGCTCTCTCACCCAGGAGAAGAAGTCGGCGCCGTCGACGAGCTCCATCGTGAAGAACCACTGGCCGTCCTCCTCGAACAGCTCGCCGAGGCCGACGAGGTTCGGGTGCTCGACGTCCTCGATCGCGCGGAACTCGCTCTTGAAGCGGAGGATGGCGTCGGGCGACAGGCGCTTCAGCCGCTTGAGGGCCACGCGCGAGCCGAGCTCGCGGTCGTGGGCTTCGTACACGACGCCTGCGCCGCCCGCGCCGAGGCGGCGGACGACAGCGAAGCGGCGAGTGCCCTCGAACGGATCGTCGGCCAAGGAGCCACGAGGATATCGCGATCGCCTCGCTCGCGCGGGGCCGCGAGACGTGGCTCAGCGCGGCAGGACGATCTTCGGCTTGTGCGGGTGCCGCTTGTAGAGGAGCAGGGTGCGGCCGAGCGTCTGCGCGAGCGCGGCGCCGGCGCGCCGGGCGAGCTCGGCCCCCGCCTCCTTCCGGTCGACGGGCGCCTCCGTCAAGATGCGGACCTTGACGAGCTCGTGCGCGAGGAGCGCGGCGCGCGTCGCGGTGACGACGCCCTCGGTGATGCCGTCCTTGCCGATCTGGACGATCGGCTCGAGGTGGTGTCCGAGCCCGCGCAGGTAGCGCGTCGCCTTGCCCGAGAGCGCGCGCGCCTCTTCCGCGGCGGTCTGGGCGGCGTCGCTCTTCGGCTCGGCCGCGCGCGCCGAGCGGAGATCGCCCTTCTTGCGCTGGCGGGCCGCGTCGAGCGCGCGGAGGCGCTTCGGTCCGGGGCCGGACGTCTTCTTCTTGGTCTTTGCCGTGGTGGGGCGGCTCATCTATTTGGCGTTCGCGGGTGGGATGGTCTTCACGACCCTGAACTCCTTTTCGGGATCCAGGACCGTGACCTCGCCGAAGCGGGCGAGGTCGTTTCCGATGACGTCGGCGTCGCCGGCGACGACGATGAAGTGCTTGCCGCCGAAGAGCGTCGGGACGACCGCGTCGACGTCCTTGGCGTCCGTCTCGCGGAGCTGCTTACGGTAGGCGTCCCAGTAGCCGTCCGGCAAGCCGAGCTCGTCCGCCGTGACCACCATCTCGGCGATCGACCCGATCGTCTCCATGCGGATCGCGAAGATGTCGCTCAGGTAGCGGCGTGCGGTCTCCGTCTCCTGCGCGCTCGGCGGGCTCGTCCGCATCCGCTCGACGTTCTCGAGCAGGCCGCGGAGCGCCTCGGCCGTCTTGCTCGACTCGGTGCCGGCGTAGAGGACGAGCGGCTGCTCGCCGTGCGTGACCTCGAGCACCTGCGCGCTCGTGCGGTAGGCGAGGGAGCGCTGCTCGCGCACGTCGGTGAAGAGGCGGCTGGCGACGCCGCCGCCGAGGACCTGGTTGGCGACGCGGACGGCCGCCCAGCGCTCCGCGCGGCGCTCCGGCGCGAGCATCGCGACGAGCACGTCCGACTGGACGCTCTTCGGGCGATGCGCGAGGAACACGCGCGCCTTGTCGGGGGCCTTCGGCGCTGGGAAGTCGACCTTCGGCGGCTCTCCGCCCTTCCACGCGCCGAAGTGCCGCTCGGCGACGTCCTTGGCGGTGGCCTCGTCGAGGTCGCCGGCGAGGATGAGCGTCGCGTTCTTCGGGACGACGAAGCGGCGGTGCCAGTCGCGGATCTGCGCGGCGTCGATCTTCGCGATCTGCGACGGCAGGAGGCCGTGCGTCGCGTAGGGGTGCTTGTCCGGGTAGAGCTCGCTCCAGACGATGTGGTTCGCCGTCCAGTTGCCGCTCGAGCGCGCCGCGTCCTCGGCCTCGTCGATCGAGCGCGCCTTCAGCTTCTTGAGCTCGCCCGCGTCGAAGCGCGGCTCGCGGACGATCTGCGAGAGGATCGCGAGGCCTCCGTCGAGCTTGTCCTTCGTGAGCGCCATCCCGACGACCGTGCCGTCGGTGCTGCTCCGGACGGAGAGATCGGAGCCGAGCGTCTCGACCTTGCGAAGGACGTCGTTGCTCGACATCGCGCCGGCGCCGCCGTCCTTCAACATCTGCGCGGTCATCTCGCCGACGCCGGCGGGGCCGCCGTAGCTCGCGCCGGCCCTGACGAAGAGGCGGACCTGCACGATCGGCAGCGCGCGCGACGTGACGACGGCGACGCCGAGGCCGTTGGCGAGCTTCGAGCGCGCGACCGACGGGAACGGCGACTCCTTCGCGGCGCCGGACGGCGGCGGGCTCTGGCGCGCCGGGGCGGCCGGCTTCTTGCCCCTCGCGAGCCCGTCGCTCGCCGGCAGGTCGACCTTCTCCGGCCCCGAGGTCGCGACGTTCGGGCCGCCGCAGGCCGTCGCGAGCGATGCGGCGACGACGAGCATCGCGCGCGCATGGATCGAGTACGAGCGCTTCATCGCTTCTCTCCCGTGGCTTCGCGCTTGTCGGCGCCGGGCTTCACCTCGACGACGTTCCTTCGATTGGGCGTCAGGTACTTGCCGACGACGCGCTTGATGTCGTCCTTCGTCACGGCCAGGTACCTGTCGAGCTCGCCGTTCAGGAGCGCCGCGTCGCCGCGGTAGAGCTCGTGCTCCGCGAGCTTCTGCGCGCGGGCGAAGTTCGACTGCAGGCCGAGGAGGAACTGCGCCTGGACGCGGGCGCGGAGCTTCTTCATCTCCTCGTCGCTCGGTCCGAGGCGCGCGACGTCGGCCAGCTGCGAGTCGATGAGCTTCTGGACCTGCTCGATCCGCGCGCTGCTCGCGCCCGCCGCGCCGCGCTCGCCGGCGAGCTTCACGACGATCTCGAACATGTCGGGGCCGCGGAAGCCTTCGGTCTGCGCCTCCGCTTCGATCGCGATGGCGCGCTCACGCACGAGCGCGCGGTGGAGGCGCGAGCTCTCGCCCTCGCCGAGCAGCATCGCGGCGAGCGTGAGCGCGTAGTGATCCGGCTCGAAGCTCGGGGGGATCACCCAGCCCTCGAAGAGCGCGGGCAGCTTGGCGTGCGGGTCCTCGACGACGACGCGCCGCGGAGCGGTCTGCTCGGGGACGGGCGGCAGCTCGAGCTTCGGCACGGCCGCCGGCTTGGCGTCGCCGAAGTACTTGCGGACGAGCGCCATCGCCTCGTTCTCGTCGAAGTCGCCCGCGATCGAGAGGACGGCGTTGTTCGGCGCGTAGTACGCGCGGTGGAACGCACGCACCCAGTCGAGCTCGGCGGCGTCGAGGTCGCGCATCGTGCCGATCGCCGAGTGCTCGTAGGGCCAGTAGCCCTGGTAGGTGAGCTCCTGGAGGCGGATCGCGGCCGGGACGTAGGCCGCGTTCTCGACGCGCATCCGGTACTCTTCCTTCACGACCGCGCGCTGGTTCTCGAAGTTCTTCTGCGAGACGTCGAGGGCCTTCATCCGGTCGGCTTCGAGCCAGAGCCCGAGCGCGAGCTCGCTCGACGGGAGCATCTCGAAGTAGTTCGTGCGGTCCTCGCTCGTCGTCCCGTTGAGCGTGCCGCCGTGGCTCGTGACGAGGCGGAAGTGGTCGCCGCGCGGCACGTTCGCCGAGCCCTGGAACATCATGTGCTCGAAGAGGTGCGCGAAGCCCGAGCGCCCGCGCTCCTCGTTGCGGCCGCCGACGTCGTAGACCACGTCGACCGCGACGGTGGGCGAGGTGTGATCGACCAGCATGACGACGCGGAGACCGTTGTCGAGCTTCGCGCGCTTCACGTCGAGGTGGAGGCGGAGGACGCCCGGCTTCGCGGCGGCGGCGTCGGCGGGCCTGGGGGCGGCGGGTTTGGCGTCCGGCTTGGGGGTCGCGGGCGCGGGC
>JAHBWC010000126.1 GCA_019637225.1 Labilithrix sp. | reverse complement strand
GCGCCCCGGCGGCTACCGCGTGGCGCGCGAACCTCGCGCTCTTCGTCGCCACCGCGGCGAGCGTCTTCGTCACGGGCGTGGCGGGCTTCCCGCACGAGGGCGGTCTCCTCGGCGCGACGGCGCTCATCCAAGGGGCGCAGTTCGCGGGCACGATCCTGACGATCCTCGTCGCCCACGAGCTCGGTCACTACGTCGCCGCGCGCATCCACAAGGTCGACGCGTCGCTGCCGTTCTTCATCCCGATGCCGCTCGTCAGCCCGTTCGGGACGATGGGCGCGGTCATCCGCATGCGCGGCGTCATCCCCACACGCCGCGCGCTGCTCGACATCGGCGCGGCGGGTCCGCTCGCGGGCCTCGCCTTCGCGCTTCCGCTCTACGCGTGGGGCGTCGCCCACTCGCACTTCATTCCCGCGAGCACAGGCGACCTCGTCGACCTCGGCGAGTCGATCCTCATCAAGGGCCTCGACCGCGCCTTCGCGCCGGCCGCGCCCGACGGAATGCTGCTCGTCTACTCACCCGTCGCCTTCGGCGCGTGGGGAGGCTTCTTCATCACGATGATCAACCTGCTCCCGGTCGGGCAGCTCGACGGCGGCCACGTCGCGTACGCGCTGTTCGGCCCGAGGCAGGATCACTACGCCAAGCTCGTCCACCGCTCGCTCCTCGCGTTCTTCTGCGTGATCGTCGTCGGTCACGTCAGCCGCGACATCACCGCCGGCCGCGGCCTCAGCGCGACGCACGTCGGCGCTCACATCTCGAACGCGATCTTCTGGCTCGTCTGGTTCCAGGTGCTGGCGGTGCTCGGCTCGCTCGCTGCGCGGGCGCGGGAGCCCTCGGCGGCGAGAGAGGCAAAGGAAGCCGAGGGCGACGCCGGCGTCCTCACGATCCGCACGCGCCTCGTGGCGACCCTCGGCCTCCTCGGGCTCGCGAGCCTTGCGCGCAGCCATCCGTCCTGGCTCGTCATCGGGTCGTTCTTCGGCGGCCTCGCCATCCTCCTCGCGATGGAGGTGAAAGGCGGCGTCCTCCGCAAGCACGATCTGCTCGATCACCCGCCCACGGGAAGCGAGCCCCTCGGGCCCGGCCGCGCCGCCGTCGCGATCCTCACCCTCGCACTCTTCGCGCTCCTCTTCATGCCGGAGCCGTTCAGCCTCTGAGCGACGGGGCGCCTCGGCCCGGCTCCTTCTGGCCTGACTTCGCCTCGCGACGAGGGCTCCGCGAGCTCGGGCGCGATCGCCGTCAGACGACGATCTCGAAGTCCTCGATCACCGGGTTCGCGAGCATCTCGTCGGCCATCTTCGCCAGCCGCTCCCGGAGCGCGGCCGGATCGGCCACCGGCGCGTCGCCGAGGTCGATCTCGATCAGCTTTCCGATACGCACACCGCGAACGCCGTCGAAGCCGAGCTTGTCGAGCGCGCGCTTCACGGCGTCGCCCTGCGGATCGAGGACCTCGGACTTCAAGCGGACGAGGACGGTGGCCTTGCTCATGACGAGACTCCGAGGTTCTTCGCGATGCGGGGGAGCGGCGGGTCGGTGTCGGGCTCGAACGTCTCGCCGGTGATGCGCTCGAACGCTTCGACGTAGCGCTTGGCAGCGCCGATGCGAACCTCGTTCGGGAGCTCCGGCGGCTCGCCGTCGCCGCGGTAGCCGAGCGCGGTGTAGTACCGGCGCACGAAGTCCTTGTCGAGCGGCTCCGGGTCGACGCCGGCGGCGAAGCGCTCCTGGTAGCTCGCGTCGATCCAGAAGCGCGACGAGTCGGGCGTGTGGATCTCGTCGATGACGATGATCTTGCCGTCCTTCGTCTTGCCGAGCTCGTACTTCGTGTCGACGAGGATGAGGCCGCGCGAGGCGCAGAGCTTCTGACCGGCGGCGAAGAGCGCGAGCGCGATCTCGGCCGCGCGATCGAAGTCGGCCGCTTCGAGGTCGCCCTTCGCGAGGATCTGCTCGCGCGAGGCCGACACGTCGTGCTCGCCCTTCGGCGCCTTCGTCGCGGGCGTGAGCAGCGGCCGCTCGAGGCGCTGGTTTTTCTGCAGACCCTCGGGGAGCGCGTGCCCGCAGAAGACACGCTCGCCCGCGGCGTAGTGGGTCCACATGCTCGTCGAGGTCGAGCCCGTGATGTAGGCGCGGACGACCATCTCGACGGGGAGCGGCGTGCAGTCCACGCACTCGAGGACGTTCGGGTCCGGCACCCGGACGAGGTGGTTTTCGGCGACGTCCTTCGTCTTCTCGAACCACCACGCGGCCAGGCGATTGAGCACCTGGCCCTTGAACGGGATCGTCCCGAGGATCCGGTCGAACGCGCTGATGCGGTCGGTCACGACGATGAAGCGTCGACCGCGCTCGCTGTAGTTGTCGCGGACCTTACCCTCGTAGCGCTCGCCGAGCCCCTCGAACCGCGTGGACTCGAGGGTGTGCGCGAGGTGCTCCTTCAGCAGCGCGTCATCGACCAACGGGGGCATGAGTGCGTCGTCTAGCCGATGCCGGCGCCGGGGTCGACGGTGAAGCGCCCTCGGGCGCGCGCCTCCCGACGAGCCGTGGGCTCGAGCCGGAGGGCGCGGCGGCCGAGCGATGCGGCTTAATTGCGGAGCTTGATGTCGACGCGGCGGTCGTTCTTCCAGCCCGCCTCGTCGGTGCCCGTCGCGTCGAGCTCGCCGCGCGACGTGTCGAAGAGCTTGTCGCTGGCGACGCCGAGGCCTGCGAGGAACGTGTGGGCCGCCCGCGCGCGCTTGGCGCCGAGGGTCATGTTGTACTCGGTCTCGCCGCGCGGATCGGCGCGGCCGACGAGGTCGACGGCGCGCCCCTTGAGCGGGCCCGTGGTGAGGCACTTGGCGACCTGCTCGAGGATCGCCTTCTCCTGATCGGAGAGCTGCTCGGAGTCGAAGTCGAACTTCGGCGCCTCTTCGACGTTCGAGAACTTCAGGTTGCAGGCCTTCAGGATGGCGTCGTCGACGTTGACGGCCATCTGCTCCTTCTTGGCCGGCGCGCTCGTGACGCTCGGCGGCGCCTCGGCGGTCGACTGGGGCGCGGGGGTCGCCGCGGGCTTCGGGTCACCACCGCATGCGGCAGCGAGGGCGAGGAGCGGGGCGACGACGACGAGAGCAACCTTCTTCATAATTTTCCCTCACGAGCTCGGCCGTGGTGTCCGAGAGCTAACCGCGTGAGCGTGCTCGACTCTTCGCCGAACGCGCCACCTCTTTCTAATCGCGTGGGTGCGTACGTCAATGAGCGCCTCACGTCGCAGTAAAACGCACGCGCAACCCGACGCTTACGCCCTCGCGTGCGCAAAAGCGCGCTGGGCCCTCCGCCCGGCGCGGCTCCGCCACCCGCCCCGACGTGGGCCTCGACGTGGCGCACGCGCACGATAAGATCGCGTGGTCCATGAGCAATCCGGGCCAGCCCGCGTCGAGTCCAGGCGAAGCGGTCCTCGTCGTCGACGACGAAGAGGACATTCGCCGGCTCGTCTCGTTCAACCTGGATGAGGCAGGGTTTCGCGTCGAGACAGTGGACACCGGTGCAGGTGCGCTCGCCGCGGCCGCGCGACTGAAGCCAGCCGTATTCGTCCTCGACCTCATGCTCCCCGATCTCTCGGGCACCGAGGTCTGCCGCCGGCTCCGAGCCGACGCCGAGCTCGCGGACGCCGCCATCCTCATGCTGACCGCGCGCGGCGACGAGTACGACCGCGTCCTCGGCTTCGAGGTCGGCGCCGACGACTACGTCGTGAAGCCGTTCAGCGTGCGCGAGCTCGTGATGCGCGTGAAGGGGCTCGCGGTCCGCGCGCGCGAGCGCCGCCTCGCGCGCGGGTCGAGCGACGAGGGCAAGCGACTCCGCTGGCGAGGGCTCGAGCTCGACCCCGTTCGTCATCGCGTCACCGTCGACGGAGGCGAGCTCGGCCTCCGTCCGCTCGAGTACAAGCTGCTCGCGATCTTCATCGAGCACCCCGGACGCGTTTACTCCCGGACCGAGCTCCTCCAGGAGGTCTGGGGCATCAGCCCGGACACGAACACGCGCACGGTCGACACGCACATCCGGAGGCTCCGCGAGCGGCTCGACGCCTACAGCGAGGCGATCGAGACCGTCCACGGGTTCGGCTACCGCCTGCGCGATCCGTCGTAGCCTCGCTCGGCGCCGATCCGTGCGATCCTTCGGCCGCCGGCAACGCGAGGTAGGTACCGATGACGCTCTCGTTTCGCTCGAAGCTGCTCGCCAGCCACGTCGCGCTCGTGCTCGTCGCCGGCTCCATCGCGCTCTTCACGCTCGATCGAGCGCTCGCCGCCGACCTCGTGCGGCAGCTCGATCAGCGGCTCGAAGATCAAGGCAAGGGCGCGATCGAGTGGGCCGAAGGCGGCAAGCGTCACCCCGACCGCATCACGACGCGCATCGCGAACATCGTCGAGGCGGAGGTCACGCTCTTCGAGAAGGACGGGACCGTGCTCGGCGCGTCGAGCCCCGAGGCCCGGACGGACATCGGACCCGAGCTCGCCGCCGCGCAGGCCGGGAGCGTGGGCAGGGCGACGCGACGGCGCGACGGCCGCGATTTCCACTACGTCGCCGTGCCCGGCTCCGAAGGCACAGTGCTGCGGCTGGCGCAGCCGCTCTCGGAGGTGAACGAGACCGTCGCCGCGATGCGCCGGCGCCTCCTCTTCGCCTCGACGCTCGCCGTCCTCGTCGCGATCGTGCTCGGCATCCTCGCCTCGCGCGTCGCCTCGCGCCCGCTCTCGGAGATGACGACGACGGCGACGCGGCTCGCGCGCGGAGACTTCGACGCGCCCATCCCCGAGGGCGATCGCGACGAGTTCGGAGTGCTCTGGCGCGCGCTGAAATCGCTCGCGTCGCAGCTGAAGGCGCGCATCGGCGAGCTCGTCGAGGAAGGCGATCGCCTCCAGCGCCTGATGACGGTGCGGCGCGACTTCGTGGCGAACGTCTCGCACGAGCTCCGCACGCCCGTCACGTCGATCCAGGGTTATGCAGAGACGCTGCTTCGCAAGGACACGCCGCCGGAGACGCGCCATCAGTTCCTCGAGGTCATCCACCGCCAGGCGCAGCGCATCGGCGCGCTCGTCGAGCAGCTCCTCGCGCTCTCCGAGCTCGAAGCGCGCGGCCGAGACGATCTCGCGCGCGAGTCGGTGAGCGTGCTGTCCGTCGCGCGCCACGTCGCCGAGACCGTGGCCGGTCACGCCGAGGATCGGTCGGTGACCGTCGACGTCGAGGGCGTCGACGGATCGGCCCTCGTCTTCGCCGACCCCGAGGGCGTCGAGCGGGCGCTCTTGAACCTCGTCGACAACGCGGTGACGTACGGCAAGGCGGGCGGGAACGTGACCGTGACCGCGGTCACGACGACCGAGCGCGGGCGAGAAGGCGTGGCGATCATCGTCGCGGACGACGGAGAGGGGATCGAGCCGCAGCACCTCCCGCGCATCTTCGAGCGGTTCTATCGCGTCGACAGTGGCCGCTCGCGGCAGCACGGAGGCGCCGGCCTCGGCCTCGCGATCGTGAAGCACCTCATCGAGTCGATGGACGGCTCGATCGAGGTCGAGAGCGAGGTCGGCAAGGGCACGCGCTTCCGCGTGACGCTGCCGGCGCCGCGGCCGTCGATGCGCCGGATCTGACGCCGACACGCTCGACGGCGGCGCGCGCTACTGGATGACGCGCATGCCGTAGAGCTCGAGCGCGCCGGTCGAGATCATCGAACCGTCGGGGAAGCGGCAGAAGCCGTCCTCGTTGCCGACCGAGTTGTGCCCCGACACGAGCTGCTTGCCGAGCTTCATGCACGCCCGCGTGCCCGCGCTGATTCCGCCGGTGAGCTCGCGCCCCGGGATCTCGACCGGCATGCCGTTTCGGACCTGCCGGAGCGCGTCGCACGCGAGCTGACCGGTCGCCTGCCGGCACTGCGCGCTCACGCGCACGTTCTCGCGTGTGTAGAAGATGAAGGGCATCTGCTGGCCGTCCTGCGAGGTCCACACTTCGTTGACGAAGGGCGCGGACTCGAGCGTCGCGAGAGGGCCCGTGGCTGCGTTCGTCGCGTCGGTGGGCGACGCTGCGCCGCTCGACGACTGGTTGTCCTTCGACGGACAGCCGAGGAAGACGGCGGAGGAGAGGAGGACGGCAACGACGGGGGCGGCGCGCGAGCTCATGCGATGGTCATACAGGAGGAGGCGCGGGGTGACGAGATCGCAGGGGGGCGAGAGGACGAGGGGGTGATTTTTGGTGGGTGGGGAGCGTTTTGGGCACTGGGACTCGCCGGGCTCGGGCTCGGGCTCGGGCTCGGGCTCGGGCTCGGGCGAGAGGACGAGACATGCTCGAGCGCGATTAGCGGGCTCGGGTGGTGTTGTGCCAGAGGACGTATGCGCCCATCGCGCCGCAGACGGCGACGAGGAGCAGGGCGACGACGACGATCGCGCGCGTCGAGCTTCGGCGCGGCGGGGGCGGGCGTGCCGACAATGGCGCCGATGCGGAGAGCGACAGGTCGAACGACGCCGCCCGTCCCGAGAGCGGCGGCGCCGAGGGCGGAGGCGCCGACATCGGCGGCGGGCCGGACGATGGCTGCACGGGATGGCTCGGGAGCGAGCCGCGGATTCGCGTCGTGGCGAGGGGAGGAGGCGGCGGCGCCGAGCTCTCCTGGAGTCGATGCGCCGCCGCGAGAGCGGGAGGCGCGACGGCGAAGGCGGGCGCGACGGCGGGAGGCGCGACGGCGAAGGGCGCGGGCGCGAGGGCGAAGGGCGCGAGCTGCGTCGCGTCGAGCGATGCGTCGAGCTCGCTCGCGGCGTCGGCCTCTCGCGGCGGCTCGGGATAGGGGCGACGCGGGAAGGCGTTCGGAAGCTGCATCGTCATGTCGGACGACTCCGGCTTCTCGACCGAGAACGGGCTCTCCTCGAGCGACGCCACCGGCACCGTCAAGCTGTCCGCCGTGAAGACGTCGGCGCGCGGGCCACGAGCGGCGCGGAACGCGGCCTGCATCTCGGTCGCGCTCGGCCAGCGATCGCCCATCTCGAGCTCGAGGGCGCGATCGATCACGAGCGCCACGGCCGGCGACACGTGTGGCGCGAGCTGGCGGACCGGCGGCGCGCGGTGCGTCGCGCTGGCGATGAGCTGCTCGTGGAGCCCCTCCGCGTCGTCGTGAACGTACCGGCCCGTGATCGCCGTGTAGAGCGTCGCACCGAGCCCCCACACGTCGGAGCGCGCGTCGACGGCGTCGCGGCGACCCGCGGCTTGCTCCGGCGGCATGAACTCCGGCGTCCCGATCATCACGCCCGTCTGCGTCGCCTCCTGGTGCGCGTCCTTCATCCGCGCGAGACCGAAGTCGAGGAGCTTGA
This sequence comes from Labilithrix sp., assembly GCA_019637225.1. Lineage (GTDB taxonomy): Bacteria > Myxococcota_A > Polyangia > Polyangiales > Polyangiaceae > Labilithrix. The sequence goes on along the minus strand of JAHBWC010000126.1, from coordinate 9,258 downwards.
TGGTCCCGTCCTTCGTCAAGAAGACGTTCTCGGGCTTCAGATCACGATGGACGATGCCCTTGGCGTGGGCGGCCGCGAGCGCGTCGAGCGCCTCGTCCGCGAGGTCGAGCACGTCGTCGATCGGCAGCGCTCCGCCGAGGCGCACGCGCCGCGCGTCGATCGTCTCGCCCTCGAGCAGCTCGAGGACGAGGAACACCGCGCCGTCCTCCGTGACGCCGTCGTCGAGGACGGCGACGACGCCGGCGTGACCGACCGCGTTCGCGACGTAGCCCTCCCGCAAGAACCGCGCGCGCGTCTGCGGGTCGCGCGAGAGCGGCGCGTGGAGCATCTTGAGCGCGACGCGCGACCCGTTCCGGTGGGTCGCAGCGTAGACGGTGGCCATCCCGCCCGCCCCGATGCGCGCGTCGACGTGCCATTTGCCGTTGATCACGGTACCGACGCGGCCCTGTCCCTGAGGTCCGCGGCCCGCGTGGGCTTCGCTCACCCCGATCCTCCCGGTGCGAGGGTTCGGCGCGAGCGTATCACGGCCGCGGCGGCCGCAAACTTCGCGCCGGGAGCGGCACCGATCCCGGCTTTTCCGGCCTCTCCGCGTCTTCGGGGCGCGCCGAGAACGACGAGCAGCCGGGGCCCTCGACCGAGCCCGAATAGGTCGCGGTCTTGCTCACGGAGCCGACCAGATCCACGAGCGCGTAGCCCGGCGGCTGCTCGATCCACTCGTCGCCCTTCAAGCGCAAGCGCCGCGATCGCGCGTCGTAGCTGCCGCGCATCCGCGCGACGCCCTCGGCCGCGGCGAACCCGGGCCGCCCGTCGCCGTCGAAACGAAACTCGAAGATGACGTCGACTTCGAAGCTGTCGTCCTCGGACCGGCTCGCGCGGCGAACGTCCTCGAACGCGATCGTCATGTGGGTCGACCCCTGACGGCACAGGTAGGTCCCCGTCCAGCGATCGCCCGGACGGAAGGGCAGCCCGTAGGCGTCGCCCTCGGCCGGATGCGCGCTCGCACCGACGGCGAGCGCGACCGCGGCAGCCGAAGCGTCGGCTTCGACCATCGGCGCCTCGACCATGGCCGCGCGTCGCGCGCAGGCGCCCGCGGCCAGCGGCAAGACGAACGCGAAGGCAGCGGCGCTTGCCCTGGAAGCGAGGAGCGACGAGGCCACGGAACGGGTCGGGTCGATGGCCGTCGGGCGGGCGGCGCTAGTTGACGGCTTCGTTCTGGATCGACGCGCGCTCGCGATCGACGCCGTCGCTCACCTCCGCCTCCGCGCGCGCCTTCTCGACTTCCTGACGGATGACGCGATCGACCTCGGCCTGCATCTGGCCCGAGAGCGTCTTCCACCACATCACGAAGTCGGCCTGGAGCGACCAGAGCGGATACTTGAACGACGCGGGCTTGTTCTTCTCGATGAAGAAATGGCTGATCCACGCAGGGCCGTACCCGCAGATGGGCGCGACGAGCAGGAGCCAGCGCCGCTTGGTGAGCAGGCCGGCGGCGAAACAGGAGACGGCGGCCGTCGTGCCCACGAAGTGGAAGATGCGCGTCGCCTTCTTCTTGTGCTCGCCGACGTAAAAGTCCCAGAACTGCTCGAACGTCTCGATCTTGGGGTCGGCCATCACGCACCTCGCGAAGAGCGGGGACCTGCTTCCCCGACGCGAGGAAGGATGCCCCCGCGCCGGGAGCGTGTCCAGCGGCGCGGCCGAATCCGAGGGTGCCTGCGCGGCGCCGCGCAGCGAGAGTCCCGACGCGAAGGGTGCGCGGCGCCGCTCGTTGCAAGATGCGACGCGGAGCGGTCACGTGACCGCGTAGCGGTGTTTCGTCGGGTGACGGACGGGGCCGTCAGTGGATCGGGAGGCCACTTTCTGGCAAGGTTCCGCCCGGATTCTCGACCGATCGTGGATCCGCTCCTTCTCTTGTCATGCCCCAAGGCCGCCTGGCATTCATCCGCGAGCGCGGCGATCTCCTCGCGCGAGCCCTGCTCGCCGCCGTGCAGGTCGCGGCGATCGCGTGGTTCTCCCCCGGCCCCGGCCTCCCGCTCGACGACGCGTGGATCCATCAGGTCGTGGCGCGGACGTTCGCCGAGACCGGGACGCTCGGCTACGCGCCGGGCGAGCACGGCGCCGCCGCGACGAGCTACCTCTGGGCGGCGCTCCTCGCGCTCGACTTCAAGCTCCGGCTCCTCGAGCCGAGCCGCTGGGCGCTCGTCCTCAACGGCGCCGCGGCGCTGGCGTCGGGACAGCTGCTCTACGCGATCGTCCGGCGCGCCCGGCCCGACGACGTCGCGGCGAAGACGTGGCACGTCACGTCGTTCGTCACGACGCTGCTCGCGGCGATCTCGCCGAACATCCTGTGGTTCACGTGCTCCGGCATGGAGGCGATGCCGTTCGTCGCGCTCTCGCTCGCGGCGATCTGGGCGGCGACGGGCGACGACGAGAGGCCGCGCCGCGCCGTCGTCGCGGGAATCGCGGCCGGAGCGCTGGCGCTCCTCCGCCCCGAAGCGGCGCCGCTCGGAGGCTTGCTCGCGGCCCACGCGCTCTTCCGGAAGCGCGCGCGCAGCGTCGTGCCGATCGCCGCGCCCTGGATCGCCGCGGTCGCCGTCTACGTCGGCTCGAACGTCGCCAAGACCGGCCACGCGCTGCCGAGCACGCTCGCCGGGCGGCGCTGGCTTTGGTTCGAGATGACGAGCGGCCTGTCGCGGAGCGATCGCGCGCTCGACTTCCTCGACGCGTGGGGCACCCGCCTCGGCAGCTACACGTTCGACACGAGCCTCGGCGTCGTCTGGGTGCTCGCCGCGGTCGCGGCCTACGGGGCGCTCCGGCTCGCGCGCGGCTCGGGCTGGAAGCTCGCTGGGAACCCCGTCTCCGAGGACGCGCCGAAGCTCCTCTTCGCGTGGGCGCTCTTTCACGCGGCGTTCTACGCGCTGCTCCTCCCGACGCCGGGACACGGCGGTCGCTATCAGCCGCTCACGCCGCTGCTCTTCGTGGCGTGTGTGCCGCTCGGCGTCGCGTTCGTGCTCCGCGATCTCGCGCGCGTCGCGGGCGCGGCGGACCGCGTCCGCTTCGGCTGGATCGCGGCGATCGCGATCGCCCCGTGGGTCGCGCTCGCCGCGCCCATCGCGGGATCGCTCCGGCAAGCCAACGCGCTCGCCGTGGCGCACATCCAGGCGACCGAGCTCGGCGCGGGCGGGTTCGTCGACGCGCTGCCGGAGGGCACGGTCGCGAGCTTCGACATCGGCGGCGTCGGCTACGCGTCGCGACGACGCGTGGTCGACCTCGGGGGCCTGTCCGATCCGAAGACGGCCGCGCTGCTCGAGGCGGGGCGCATCTCGACGTGGCTCGAAGAGCGCCAGGTGCGGTGGGTCGTGCTCCCGCAGTCGTACGAGGCGACACTGCCGACCTTCGAGGACTACCGGACGCGCCTCCACCTCGCCGACAACGCCTCGCTCCACCTCGAGCCGCTGCGCGTCTTCGAGACGCCCTTCGCCCGGTGGGAGCCGGCGATCCGCGCGACCTGGAACGCCGCACCGAAGCAGGTCGTCTACGAGGTCACGTACACGAACAAACCCGGTCCGCGCGAGGTCGCGGTGGTCTCGCCCGGGGCGCTCCGCGCGATCGCGGACCCGACGCGGCTCGTGCGCGCGCGCGACCGCGTCGTCGCCGAGCACATGCTCGCGACGCTCGCGGCGTGGGATCTGCCCGTCGACGTCCGGCTCGACCCGGCGGCGCCCGAGACCGACGCGGTCGACGCCGCCGGCGCCGCGACGACGGCCGCAGCTCCCGCAGGCGAGCCGGCGCCCGCAGGCGAGCCGGCGCCCACAGGCGAGCCGGCGGTCGACGACGCGAAGCTCCGCGGAGGGTCGTGCCTGGTCCACCTCGGCTGGTGGGGGATCGCGATCGAGGGCTGCGGCTCGGTCGGCGATCCGCGCGTCCTGCGCGCGGCGATCTACGAGCACGCGGGCCGCTACCTCGACGCCGGCGATCTCGGCGGCGCGCTGCGCGCGATCCCGCACGTCGTCGCGGCCACGCGCCGGCGCGCCGATCCCGGCTTCCACCCGCCGCTCGCACCGTTGACGCAGCCGATCCCCGGCGGCGTCTTCCTCTCGCCGATGCGCGCGGCGGGCTATGGCCTCGCGCTCTTCGCGGCCGTGCTCGTGGCGGCCATCGCGGTCGAGACGGCCGCCCGACGCAACGTACGAATCGGGCGCCTCGTGACGCGCGCGCGCGTGCCGGTCACGGCGATCCTCGCGATGAGCCTCTCTTCCGGCTGCGGCGACCGTCACGACGTCACGCGGGCGATCGGCGACGGGCGCGGCGCGGTCGAGATCGCGATCGCGAACGGCGCGCGCGTCGACGACGGCGCGAGGAGGCCGCCGCTCCTCGACGCCGCGGCGCTGGGCGACGCCGAGATCGTCTCGCTCTTGCTCGAGCGCGGCGCGCGCCTCGACGTGAAGGCGCCCGACGGGGCGACGCCGCTCCACCTCGCTGCGCGGCGGGGACACCACGCCGCGGTCGCGGTCCTCGCCGCCGCGATGACCACGAGCGCGCCGGCGGGCTCCCTCGACGCGACCGCGGGCCCGCGGAGGCGCACGGCGCTCCACGACGCCGCGCTGGCCGGCTCCGTCGACACCGTGAGCGCGCTGCTCCGCGCCGGAGCCGACGCCAACAAGGCGGACGCGTTCGGACAGACGCCGCTCCATCTCCTCACGACGACCGATCCGCTCCGCGCCGCGGCGATCGCCCCGCTCCTCATGTGGTCGGGCGCGGACCCGACGATCGCCGACGCCCGCGGCTTCACCGTCCTGCACGCCGCCGCGGTCACCGACAGCGTCCCGCTCGTGCGCACGTTCGTCTTTCGCCCGCAGCTCGTCGAGGCGAGGACTCCGGGCGGCGAGACCGCGCTCGACCTCGCGCTCCGGTACGACCGCGATCGCGCCGCAGAAGCTCTCTTGAAGGGTGGCGCCGTGCTCACGCGCGAAGACGCCTGGGCGCCGCTCCACGAGGCCGCGCGCACCGACGCCCTCGACCGCGCCGCGAACCTCCTCGCGAGCGGGGCCGACACGCATCGCCGCGTGCACGACAAGACGGCGCTCGAGGTGGCCCTGGAGCACCGGAGCACGCGCGTCGCGGCGCTCCTCCGGGAGCGCGCGCCGTGACCGACGACGAACGCCCCCGATCGGCGACGGGCGAGCCTAGAGACGGCGTCCCGCGGAGCGACGGAGCGACGAGCCGCCCGATGCGCGCCGCGGCGGACGCGATCCGCGCGCGCGCGGCCTGGCTCCTCCCGGCCATCGTCGCGGCGATCGCGATCGTCCCGAGCGCGCTCGCGCTCCGCGCGCAGTCGTTCGGCATCCTCGGGCGCGACCAGGGCATCTTCCAGTACGTCGCGTGGGCGCTCCGCAACGGTGAGCGCACGTACCGCGACATCCACGAGATCAACGGTCCGCTCCCGCACGCGTGGCACGTCGTGATGCAGCTCCTCGGCGGCGAGGACGAGCACGTGTTCCGCTCGATCGACACCACGATGCTAATCGTGGTCTACGTTGCGGCGGGGCTCACGCTGCCTCGATGGATCGGCCTCGAGCTCGGCGGAGGCAGAGCCCGGCGTCGTACGCTCTCGGTCTGGGCGCTCGCGGGGCTCGCCGTGCTCGGCGCCGCGTATGTCCGCTACGACTGGTGGCACACCGCGCAGCGCGAGGCGCTCTACTCGCTCCTCGTCCTCGGATCGCTCTCGCTCCAGTCGATCGCGCACACGACGCGGAGCCGCCGGCGCGCGATCGTGGCGTTCGCGCTGGCGGGCATCACCACGTCGCTCACGTGGTTCGGCAAGCCGCCGTGCGCGATCTTCTCGCTCCTGCAGGTCGCCGTCCTGGTGCTCGATCGCAAGAACGTCGCGGTGAGCCTTCCGCGCGCGATCGCGAGCGCGATCGCCGGAGGGCTCGCGGTGGCGACCGGCATGCTCGCCTTCGTGCTCGCCTTCGAGGACCTCGGGCGAGGGCTCGAGATCCTGTCGAAGGTGCCGCGCCTGCACCACACGATCTGGAACGAGACGCTGCTCGGCTCGTACCGCGCCTACAACAACCGCCCTCGCCTCGACTGGGCGGCGGCGACGTTCGCCGCGTTCGTCGTGACGTTCTTCACGCTCAGGCTGCCGCGCCGCGCGCTGCTCGCGGGCGTGCTCCCGCTCGGAGGCTTCGTCGTCTTCGCGGGGCAGGGAAAGGCGTTCCCCTATCACCTGCACATGCTGACGCTGGGCACGGGCGTCGCGCAGCTCGTCATCCTCGGCGCCGCCGCCCAGCGCTTGCAGACCTCGCGTGAGCGGAGCGCTCGGAGCGATGCCGTCGCGATCATCGTCGCGGTCGCCGCCCTGGCGCTCGGGATGAAGTCCGGCGAAGACGCATGGAAGTCGCCGGGCGTCCGCAACGGGTGGGCCGAGGCGGGCGCGACCCCCGAGAAGCGGGCGAGCCGCGCTTACTTCGAGCGCTTTCCCTGGGGCGACTACTTCGCCAACGACCTCCGCGACGCCGCTTCGTACCTCGCGTTCCACACGCGGCCCGACGAGCGCGTTCAGACCTACGGCTTCGATCCGTACCTGCTCTTCCTCGCGCGACGGAAGAGCGCCTCGCCGGTCATCTACAACTTCGAGCTCAACGTCGACGCGGCGCTCGAGGGAGGCCCCGGCGCACGTCCCTCCGACGAGCTCAAGAGCTGGCTCGTCGCCTACCGCGACGACGCCGAGCGGCTCGTGCTCGAGAGCGTCGAGGCGGCGCCTCCGGCGGCCTTCACCCTCCACGATCGCGCGCCGTTCACCTTCCCCGTCAACGCCGAGCGGGACTTCGCCGAGCACTGCCCCAAGCTGTTCGCGTGGATGAAGGAGCGCTACTTGTTCACGGCGGCGTTCGGCACCGTACGGGTCTGGCTCCGCCGCGACGTGGCGACCCGCCCGCAGCGCTGACGAGCGATGACCCTGCGCTGGCAAACACTCCGGAGCTCGTGGCCGACCTGGCTGGCCGCGATCGCCGTCGTCGCGCTCGCGCTCAAGGTCACGATCGGCCTCGACGGGACGTTCGACGTGTTCTTCGACGACGAGGCGATCTACCTCGACGGTGCGAGACACCTCGGCGACCGCTTCCTCCCGCTCGCCGAGTCGAGCCCGCTCTACCCGCTCTGGTACCGCGCGCTCGGCCTCTTCCAGCCCGATCCGCTGAAGCTCTACTTCCTCGGCTGGTTCGTGCTGACCGCGGCGCTCCCGATCGTCCTCTACGCGCTCGCGCGTCGCTCCGGGGCGCCGCTGTTCGCGGCGGTGGCCGTCGCGAGCGTCTGGGCGCTCTCGTCGGCGGCGACGACCTGGCCGTTCGTCAGCAAGTTCGCCACCCTCGTCCTCGCGCTCGGCGCGCTCGCGTCGACCTATGCGCGCGACGCGCGCGTCGGCGTCGCGCTCTCCGCGGCCGCGCTCTCCGCGGCGGCGTTCGCGCGGCCCGAGCTCGCGCTCCCCGCGGCAGGCTTCGCCCTCACGATCCTCGTCTGGTGCCTCGTCGGGCTCCGCCGGAGCCGAGGCGGCCGGCGGCGGCGGGCGGCGGCCGTGGGCGGGCTCGCGACCATCGCCGCGCCGCTCGCGCTCCGGGCCGTCTTCGGCAAGGTCGGCAATCCGTTCGCGTACGGACGCCAGTTCTTCGCCTTCGGTCAGCACTACGCGCTCAACGTCGTCGAGGACCGGCAGCTCCCACTCGATCCCTGGACGAGCTGGCTGCCGATCGCGCGCGAGTCGTTCCCGACCGCCGGATCGATCGCCGACGCGGCGCGCGAGAACCCCGCTGCGTTCGCCTGGCACGTGAAGCGAAACGCGTCGCTCCTCCCCGATGCGGTCCACGCGCTCTTGAAGCCGCTCCCGCACGAGCCGGGCGTCATCCGCGCCGCCGCGCTCGTCGCGCTGGTGGTGACGCTCGTCTTCGCCGCAAGCGCGGTCGCGACGCGGCGCGCGCCGCGTCTCCCGGCTCCGCTCGTCCGGTGGACGCCGCTCCTCCTCGCGATGGGTCTCGCGACGGGGGCCTCGTCGATCCTCGTGTACCCGCGTCAGCACTACATCCTGCCGCTCACGTTCTTCGCGCTCGCGGCGGTCGCGGCGGCGGCCGGTCACCCGCGGGGCGCCTCCGCGCTCGCAGCGACGCGCCCCGGACGCTGGTCGCGGAGCGCGGTCGCTCTCTTCGCAGCGCTCCTCGTCGCGGCCGTCCCGACGGCCCGGCCGGGCGCGCTGCCCTCGCTCTTCGCCGCGCTCGGCCCGCCGCCCGCGCCCGAGTCGGCGCAGGAGAACCGCGCGACGATCCATGCCCTGCGAAAGCTCTCGCTCGTGTCGCTGCCCTGGGGCCCCGTCGCGCCGCGCGAGGCCTGGATGCCGACGGTCGTGCTCCTCGAGCCCGACTACTCGCGCGGCGTCTTCGCGTTCCACGACTTCGTGCGCGTCGAGCAGTGGCGAAAGACCACGCCGTTCTGGCAGTTCGTCCGCGACACCTGGACGAACGTGATCGTGCTCAACGCCCGCCTCCTCAACGACGGGCACCTGCGCGACGATCCAGACTTCGTCGCCTTCGTCGACGGCACAGGCGAGCGCGAGGACTTCGAGATGTATCCGGTCGAGGGGACGAGCGTGGTGCTCGCCGTGCGGCGCAGCCTGCTTCAGTTCGCCTCGGTCCAGCCGAACCGATAGACGTTGAGGACCTTGAGCTCGGGGGGATCGCCCCAGTGGTACCCCACGGCCGTCGTGCGGAGCACGAGATCGACCCACGGCCGGCGGAGCGCCCACTCGGGGATCACCTGCTCGATCCAGTAGTGGCCCTCACCGCCGATGGGCGGGGTCGATCCCACGTAGAGACCGTCGATGTAGATGTTGATGACCGGCTGGGTGCCGATGACCTTGAGGTGCGCCCACCCGACGACCTGCAGCTTCATCGGACGCCCGCCGTGCGTCTTCAGCCTCACGTGCGCGTTCTGGCCCATCCAGCGAAACGCGTGGTTGCTGAACGACGGGTGTCCGTCCTTCGGATCGGTCTCGTAGGACAGAATGCCGAAGCCCTCTTCGAACTGGATCTCGGAGGTCGACGACACGCCGAGCGCGCGCCCCGCGTCGGCCTCGACGAGGAGCTTCTTCGCGAAGGCCTCGCGCTCCCTCACCTCGTCGGCGTACGGGTCCGTCTGGCTGCGCGAGCATCCGACCAGCGTGACGAGCGTGACGAGCGTGACGAGCGCCGCCGCGACCGCGCGCTTCACGGC
>JAHBWC010000125.1 GCA_019637225.1 Labilithrix sp. | reverse complement strand
GAGGGCGGCGCGGCCGGGAGACCGCCGGACGAGGCCGCCGGACGAGCCGCCGCGTTCGGGCCTCTCGCGGCGACGAGCGGCGTCGACGCTCGCTCGCTCCTTCCGGCGTTGGGGCCGACGTTGGGGGTCGACGGCGGCGCGTCGTCCGGACGCCGGCGAACGACGACCGGCTGCTTCGCGCCCGCAGGCAGCGGCGCGTGACGAACGACGCGCGGCGCGTCGCTGGGGGCCGGCGGCTCGGAGCCCGGCGGAAGGTAGCCGACCGTCTCGCGCCCGCCGCCCATCGCGAAGGAGGTGCCCGGCGTCGCCGTGGTCAGCGGGCTCCGCTTCTGGAGCGGCGGCGGCGTCGGGCGGTCGGCCGAAGGGGGCTCGGTGCGCGCGCCGGGCGGGATCGTGTCCGCTGCGAGGCCGCCGCGCCCGTAAGCCTCGGCCGCCGCGTTCGCCTCGGCGAGCACCGCGTCCATGTCGGAGTCGTCGAAGTCGCCGAGCTCGACGTCGATCGACCAGTCCTGGTCGCGCTTGTTCGCGCCCTTCGTACCGAAGCGCTGCGCCGCCTTCGCGACGTGCCGCTTGTAGGTGCCCTCCTCGATCTGACGGCAGATGCGCGTCCAGTACATCGAGTAGGTGATGAACTTCTGCGTGATGACGTTGAAGCGAAAGCGGAGCGCGGTGTTGCGGATCTGCTGCTTTCGCAGGTGGGTGAAGCGCCGATCGACCTCGCGCCGCTGCACGCTGGGCTCGAGCTTCTCGTAGCCCATGAAGTACTGCTCGTACGTCGCGCGCAGGCGGTCGACGCGCTCCTCGAGCTCGGAGAGCGCGAGCTCGAGCTCCTTCTGGGGATCCTTCGACTTGGGTGATTCCACGAGGAGTCAGACCGTAGTTTCGAGCCGCGCCGGCGCGGAGTAAAGCCGCGCGTTGAGAAACGCCTCGGGCAGGACGCAACGTCCCGGCGGCGACGGGCTTCCGGCGCGGGATCCGAAGGATATCGCGCCGCAGCGGGCCGCCGCCGTGCGGTCGTTCGGCTCAGAGGGGGGTGACCTTGACGTTGTCGAAGCAGACCTTGGCCTCCCACTCGTTGAAACCGAGGTGGTCGTGCTGCTGGCCGGCGAGCGGCGCGGGATCGTTCCACGACAGGTAGTCGACGCCGTCGACCGACCAGCGGATCGTCTTGCCGTCGGTGCGCTCGATCTTGAACTGATAGACCTGACCACGGACCACGGCGCGCTGGCGCGGATCGTCGGACTCCTTGTCGACCGCGATCACCTTGCGATCGTTGCCGTGCTCGTTCAGGCGCGCGAGGACGTGCAGCGTGTTCTTCCAGCCGCCGAGGATGGCGAGGTAGCTCGTCGCGTTGGTGTACGAGGTGCCCGTCGCGTAGGAGTGGCCGTCGCCCCAGACCTCGGCCTTCAGGTCGCCGTCCTCGGTCATCGCGATCGCGTCGAACTCGATCCGCGCGTTGACGGGCAGCGTGCGGTTCAACCAGACGCCGTGGTTGCGCGCGTTCTCCCCGCAGAGGCGGCCGTTCTCGATGCGCCACGCGCTCGTGCGCATCTGCATCCAGTCCGGACCGAGGTTGCTCGGGCCGCGGGCCCGCTCCGGCCGCTCCGCGGGCTCCGAGCCGGCGTCGAACTGCGTGAGCATCATGAACGCGTCCGCGCCGCCGTCGTTGATCGCGAGGACGCGCTGCGCGTCGATCGCCGCGTCGATCGAGAGCGCCGTCGACGACGCGTCGCCGGGGAGCGCCAGCGCCTCGCCGCCGTCGGGCCGATCGAAGTTGTCCTCGAACGGGGCCGTCATGACGCCGATCGACGGCTTGAAGCTCGACGTCTGCGCCGGCGTCGGCCCCGCGTCGTAGGGCGGGGCGCTTCCGGTCGGGACGCACGCGACGAACGCGGCCAGGATGCCGACGAAAGAAGACGCAGCGACGGGCGAGGCGACGGAGATGGCGCGCGAGGTCACGCGCGCGTTCTTACCACAGCCGGCTCGCCGGACCGGACTCCGGCGCCCGGTCGAGCCTGCCGGCTCACGCTCGAGGCCGCGCCGCGACGCGCCGCGCGACCGGCCGAGCCAGCGCCTCGAGCGGCGCGGAGGAGATCGAGGATCCCGAGCCATTTGAGGTCGACCTGGGGTCGAGGCACCCTCATTGTGGTAAAACGGCCGCGCGCTCGGGGCCGACCCGGCGAACCCCAGATCCGACCATGCATCCGATCCTCTTTCGCATTCCGCTCCCCTCGATGCCCCTCAAGCTTTGGTGGGCGCTCGCGGCCGTCGCGGCGATCTCCGCGATCTACGCGCTGCTCGGGCTCCGCAAGCGTGACCAAGCCACCGCCGGCATCGCGCTGTTGATCGGCGTGGGCGCCGGCGTCGCGGGCTACGTGTTCCGCGAGACGAAGTACGAGGCGGCGAACCTGCCGATCTACTCGTACGGCGTCATGCTCGGCCTGTCGCTCGTCGTCGGGTGGTACCTGACGCTGACGCTCGCGGAGCGCGACGGGCTGCCGAAGGAGACGATGGCGAACTGCTACGTCATCACCGCGGTGGCGGCGATCCTGGGCTCGCGCATCCTCTACGTCGCCACGAACCCCGACGAGTTCAAGCAGGCGAGCGACTTCTTCGCGCTCCGTCGCGGCGGCCTCGTCGCCTACGGCGGCTTCCTCGGCGGCTACCTCGGGAGCTGGCTCTACCTGAGGGCGCACAAGATCCGCCTGATGCCGTGGGCGGACGTCGCGGTGCCCAGCCTCGCGTCGGGTCTGCTCATCACCCGCATCGGCTGCTACCTCTTCGGCTGCGACTTCGGCAAGCGCCTGCCCGAGTCGGCGCCCGGCGCGCTGAAGAAGCTCGGGACCTTCCCGCACTGGACGCAGGGGACGCTCGAGGGGAGCGAGGGCGCGCCCGCGTTCGCGCGCCACCTCGACATCGTGGGCAAGCACTCGCCCGCCGGCGACGAGCTCATGAAGATGGGCCACTCGTACCCCGTGCACCCGACGCAGATCTACGAGTCGCTCGTCGGTCTCGCGCTCCTCGCGCTCCTCCTCTGGCAGCGCAAGCACCAGCGCTTCCGCGGGCAGATCTTCTTCTTGTTCGCGTTCGGCTACGGCTACCTCCGCTTCCTCATCGAGACCCTCCGCGACGACTCCGAGCGCGGCGAGTTCGGCCCGATGATGGGCGAGCACTGGCTCATCGCCGGCGCGCTCCTCGTGATGAGCGTCGCGTTCGTGTTCGGCGTCTCGCTCGGCATCACGAGCCCGAAGGTGCGCAGCATCTCGCGCGCGCTCGCGTTCATCCCGCCGGTCGTCGCGTTCGTGCTCCTGCGCCCGGCGTCGTTCGGCAAGCAGCAGGCGGTGCAGCTGTCGACCAGCCAGTGGATCGGCCTCCTGTCGGCCGTCGTCTGCGCCTACTTCTACGCGAAGTTCTGGGAGACGGCGCGGAAGAGCCCGAAGCTCGCGATGGGCCTCGAGTCGCTCGGCGACATCAAGGCCACGCAGGACGACCTCGCGCCGCGGCGCAAGAAGCGCGACGAGGACGAGGACGAAGAGGACGGCGACGACGAGGGCGACGACGACGCGGCCAGCGCGGACGCGGACGAGGCGCCCAAGGCGAAGAAGCCGGCGAAGAAGAAGGGCATCGTCGGGAAGAAAAAGAAGAAGGCCGTCGAGGAGGACGACGAGGCCGCGAGCGCGTCGTCCGACGACGACTCCGACGACGAGCCGACGAGCGCGACGAAGTCCTCGTCCGGCGACGACGAGGACGACAAGGCGAAGAAGGACGAGCCGGCCGAGACCGCCTGACGTCCGGAGCCGCCGCGAGGCGACGCACGGGCATGCGCTCGATCAGGCGCGCGTCGAGCTCGACGGCCGGCGCGCGCGGACCGCTGCGAGCGCGCGGTCGACGTCGTTCCAGCTCGTCGTGACGCGAACGCGATCGTCCTGCTCCGCGACGCGCGAGGCGCCGGCGCCACCGATCCAGAGCTCGATCTCCGTGCCGGCGAGCGCTCGCCGCAGCTGCTCGACGGCGCGCCGGGTCGCCGCGGGGTCGCGCGCCGCGGACACCGAGACCCCGACGACGTCGGCGCCGAGCGCGCGGGCGGCGCGCGCGATCTCGTCCGGAGGCGTGTCACCGCCGAGGTGCCGGGGGGTCGCGCCGCGCGCGCCGAGGTAGACCCTGACCATCTCGAGGCCGAGGACGTGCGCCTCGCCGGGGAGCGTCGCGAGCACCACGACCGGAGGGACCCGGCTGTCCTCGAAGGCGACGGACAGCACGTGGAGGCGCGCCGAGAGGAGCGCGGTCGCGAGGTGCTCGTGGCGAACCTCGAGCCGTCCGGCTTCCCAGGCGTCGCCGACCCGCACGGCCAGCGGGTGCGCGACGTCGGTGACGAACGCCCTCGGACCGAGCGCGATCGCGAGCGAGCGGAGCTCGGAGCTCACGCGGTCGACGTCCTCGCGCGCCAGATGCTCGATCAGCGTCTCGATCGTGCTCGCGATCGGAGACGTCGCGGCGTCCCGCGCTTCCGATGCCGGAGCCGTCGCGAGCGTCGCGCCCGCGCCGCGCTCGAGCAGGCGCGCGATCTCGCGGTCGGAGAGCGCCATGACGTCGCCTGGCCGGAAGCCGGCCTCGCGGGCGTGGGCGATGAGTCGGAGCCGCGCGACGTCCGCCGGGTCATAGAGACGGCCCCCTCCCGGGCGGCGTCCCGGCTTCGGAAATCCGTAGCGACGCTCCCAGACGCGCAGCGTCTCGGCGGGGATCCCCGTCTGCGAGGCGACGACGCGGATCGAGTAGGCGCCTCCGTCGCTCTCTGCCGCAGCCATCGCTTCGAGTGTGCGCTACGGACGAAACTGGGTCAATGGTTTGACATAAGTTGGACAAAAGATAAGCTCCTCGGTCCTCACGCCGCACTGCCAGGGCCGCGGCGCGAGGTCGTACGATCGCCGAACTGCTCGCAGCGCCCCGAGGAGCCGTCATGTCGCTTTCCGTGCGTCCGAAAGTCAGCCTCGAGCGAAAGGATGAATCATGCGCGTCCTCCTCGTGATGCCCACGCCGTTCGAGAACGGCCGGCTCGGGCTCGAGAACGTGGTGTGGCTCTCGGAGCCCGTCGCGCTCACCTCGGTCGGTAGCGCGATCGAAGATCGCCACGAGGTGCGCGTCCTCGATCTCCGGCTCGAGGACGAGGACGCGCTCGTGCGCACGCTCTCGACGTGGAAGCCCGACGTCGTCGGCACGACGAGCATGACGACCGACGCCTACCAGGCGAAGGCGGTCCTCCGCACCGCCAAGAACGTCTGCCCCGGCGTGCTCACCCTCGTCGGCGGGCATCACCCCACGCTCTGTCCGGACGAGTTCGACTTCGACTACGTCGACGTGATCGTCCAGGGCGAGGGCGAGCACACGCTCCGCGAGATCATGGAGCGCTGGAGCCGGCAGCGTGAAGCTGACGACCGCACCTTCGACGGCGTGAAGGGGACCCGCTGGCGCGACGCGAGCGGCGTCCGCCGCGTCAACGCGAAGCGCGAGCAGACCGCGAGCCTCGACGATCTCCCGATCCCGAACCGCCGCCTGATCGAGAAGTACCAGGGGCGCTACTTCTTCACCGCGTTCCGTCCGATGGCCTCGATCTTCACGAGCCGCGGCTGCTCGTTCGACTGCAACTTCTGCGCGATCTGGGAGTTTTACGAGCGGCGGACGCGCTTTCTGTCGGCGAAGAAGATCGTCGATCAGATGGAGGCGTGCGCGGAGCCATTCGTCTTCGTCCTCGACGACAACTTCCTCACGAACAAGCGGCGCGTCGTCGAGCTCTGCGACGAGATGGAGCGGCGCGGCCTGAAGAAGTACTGGATGACGCAAGGTCGGACCGACTTCGCCGCCGACAACCCCGAGCTCGTCGCCCGGCTCGCGAAGAACGGCCTCGTGATGCTCCTGTCGGGCTTCGAGTCGAACGACGACGATAACCTCGCCGCGCTCCGGAAGAAGAGCTCGTGGCAGAAGAACCTCCGGGCGAACGAGATCCTCCGCGAGAACGGCGTCATCTCGACGGGCATCTTCATGGTCCGCCCCGACTGGACGAAGGAGCAGTTCGCGGGGCTCTACGAGTACGTCAACAGCCTAGACATCGGCATCCCGCTCTTCACGATCCTGACGCCGCTCCCCGGCACGCAGCTCTACCGCGCGTACAAGGACAAGCTCCTCACGAACGATCACCGCCTGTTCGATCTGCTCCACGCCGTCTTGCCGACGCGCCTGCCGCGCGAGGAGTTCTACGCCGAGTTCTGCCGCGCCTACGACGCGACCGAGAAGAGCGTCCGGAACGCGTACAAGTGGTTCTTCAAGGCGCGCCCGACGTTCATCCCGAAGAACATCACGAGCATCGTCTGGTTTTACGCGCGCACCTGGCGCTACCAGCGCATCCACGGAGACCACCGCTCGTTCCTTCGCGACGAGGAGGGGCTCCTCAACGGACCCGGCGCGAAGGCCGGCCTCACGTGGGAGGACGTCGCTTATCCGAAGGGCGACGAGCACGTCGCGGCGAGGGCCGACGAAGACGCGCCGGCGAGGGCGGGCGGGAAGCTCGTGAAGCTCCGCATCCCACGACGGATCTGGGCCGACGACGTCGCCGAGGCGAGCGCGGGAGCCGGCGAATGATGGGCGATCTCGCGAGCGTCGAGAAGCGCGAGGCGCCCGCCCCGCCGGCGAGCGACACCGCGGCGCCGGCCGGCGCGAGCGCGCCCGGCGTGACCGCGGCGGCGCGTCGCTTCCTCGCCGATCTGCGCGTCGAGATCGAGTCGCACCCGGGCGTGAACCACCTGTTCCTCGGGCGCTGCGCGACGAGCCCCTTCGCGCGCCAGGACTACCGCGTCTTCGGCGAGAACCACTACCCGCTCGTGTGCGTCTTCACGAGCTACCTCGAGCGGCTCCTCATCCGCGCGCCGACGAGCGACGCGAAGCTCTGGCTCGCGAAGGTGCTCGTCGACGAGTACGGCGAGGGCTCCGAGGGCGAGGACCACGCGACCCTCTACGGGCACTTCCTCCGCGCGTGCGGGAGCTCCGTCCCCGACCGCGCCGACACGGTGAAGGTGCCCGCGCCGGCGTTCGAGTTCGTGAGCGAGCACCGGCGCATCGTCTCGGAGGAGCCGTTCCTCGTCGGCCTCGGCGCCGTCGGGCCCGGCCACGAGTGGGCGATCCCGAAGATGTTCGACGCGGTCATCCCCGGCCTCCGCCGCGCGGGCTTCACGCCGGAGGAGATCGACTACTTCACCCTCCACGTCGAGCAGGACGTCGACCACGGCGCCTGGCTCGAAGAGGCGCTCCTCCGCTTCGGCGGCACCGACGAGGCGCGCGCGCAGATCCGCCGCGGGGCGATCCTCTCGCTCGAGGCGCGGGCGCGCTTCTGGAGCGGCGTCCAGCGCGCGGTCGTCCGCTGGCGTCAGCCGAGCGCGGTGCGCGTCGACGGCGCGTCCCCGCGCACGATCGCGCGGGAGATCCTGATGACGGCGTGGGACGGATCGCCGCGCCTTCGCGCGCTCGAGGCGGGCTACGATTCGCTCTTGGCGCGACGTCGTCCGACGATCCGCGAGCTCATCGAGCAGAGCAGACGATAGGGGGGGAACCATGACGCGCATCACGTTCGTCGCGACGCGGAAGAATCTGGATCCGACGGAGCGCGAGCTCTACGAGATGGATCTGCTCTGCCGAGGCCTCGGCTTCAAGCGGGCCTTCCTCGATCTCGGGATCCAGACGGTGATGGCGTGCACGCCGCCGGGCGTGAAGATCGATCTCGTCGACGAGTACATGGATCCCGTCGACTACGACGTGAAGACCGACCTCGTCGCGCTCTCCGCGAAGACGTCGTGCGTGACGTACGCCTACGAGGTCGCGCGCCGGTTCCGCGCGAAGGGCAAGCGCGTCGTGCTCGGCGGCATCCACGCGTCGCTCCGGCCCGAAGAGGCGCTCGAGCACGTCGACTGCGTCGTCACCGGCGAGGCCGAGACGCTCTGGCCCCAGGTCGTCCGCGATCTCGAGGACGGCAAGCTGAAGGAGCGCTACGACGCCGTCGGTTTCCCGCCGATGGACCGGATCCCGCCGCCGGCGTGGGGACGGAGCAAGCCCGACGGGTACCTCTTCCACCAGCTCCAGACCACGCGCGGCTGCCCCTTCCGCTGCCGCTTCTGCAGCGTGCCCGACATCTCGGGGCAGGACTTCCGCTTCAAGCCCGTCGAGCGCGTGCTCGAGGAGCTCCGCGCGCTCCCGAAGAGCCGAGGGCCGATCGCCGGAGGCAAGCCGCTCTACATCGTCGACGACAACTTCATCTCGCGCGTGCGCTACACGAAGGAGCTCCTCCGCGCGATGATCCCGCTGAAGAAGGCGGGGCAGATCCCCTCGTGGTCGGCGGAGACGACGCTCAACGTCGCGAACGACGAGGAGATGCTCGACCTCTTTCGCGACGCGGGCTGCTCGACGCTCATCATCGGCTTCGAGTCGGTGACGGAGGCGTCGCTCGCCGCGATGGACAAGCCGGTCAACTTCTGCCTGACGTACCAGGAGGCCGTCGACCGCATCCACGCGCGCGGGATGACGATCATCGGCAACTTCATCGTCGGCTTCGACACCGACACGCTCGGCGTCTTCCAGCAGACGCTCGATTTCGTGCAGAAGACCGGGATCCTCTACCCGTTCTTCAGCATCCTCACGCCGATGCCGGGGACGAAGCTCTTCGACGAGTACAAGGCCGCGGGCCGCCTCGACCACGAAGACTGGCACCTCTACGACACGCGTCACGTCGTCTTCGAGCCGACGAACATGACGCGCGACGAGCTGATGGACGGCTACATCTGGCTCTACGAGCAGGCCTACGGCGCCGACAACCTCTACGCGCGGATCGAGCGAAACTGGAGGCGCCGGACGAGCGGCTCGAACCTCGTCGAGAAGGCGTTCATCGCCGCGCGCCTCGCGCCCGAGATGTTGAAGGGGGACGCCGAGCTCCGGAGTCACTTCACCCAGGGCTTGAAGCTGATGACGAACCGGCGCCTCGCAGCCGACGCGGGGCAGCTGCTCTACCTGCTCGACGCCTACGACTTCGCGCGCTTCATGCGTCGGTTCAACACATCGAAGAAGAGCGAAAACTACCGGACGTTCGCCGATCGCACGCGCTGGAACCGCGCGCCCGACGGGAGCGCAGCCAAGCCGGCGGACCTCGACAAGCTCAACGTCATGCAGTGGCAGAACGCCAAGGCCGTGAAGCGCACGAAGACGAGCCTCCCGGTCGTGCGCTGACGTTCGGCCTTTGGCCGACGTCCCGAATCGAGCCGCGAGGTCACGAAGCCGTCCCGGACGTTCAGCGCGGGGCGACGACCCAGCCCGTCGTGCCGCCCGAGTACGGCGGCGGCGCCGGATCCGGGCGCGTCACCGCGTAGGTGAGGGCGACGCCTCCCGCCACGGCGCCAAGGGCCGCGCCCCAGAACCACCAGCGCTTCGTGATCGGGATGCGCTCCGGCGGGAGCTTCGTCGGGAGATCGACCTCCTGGCCGGGGTTCATCGCCACCCGCGTGTCGAAGGTCTCGAAGCCCTCCTTGCGGACGACGATGCGGTAGGTGCCGGCCGGTCGCGAGACCTGGACCGGCGCGAGGCCGACGTCCGCGCCGTCGACGGTGACGATCGGCGACGCGACGTCGGACGTGATGCGCACGGTCGCCGGCAGGCGGGCGAGCGCGAGGTCGAGCGTGGTGCGTTGACCCGGCGCGAAGCTCTTCGTGACGAGCACGTCCTGGTAGCCCTTCGCGACGACGCGGAACACGTGCGTCCCCGGATCGGTGACGAGGACGAACTTCGGCGCGGGCGCTTTCTCCGGCTGTCCCGGCTTGGCGAGCCCGGCGACGGCCTCCACGCCCGCCTCGCCGGCGGTCGCGACGAGCGGTCGCCCGTCGACGCCGAGGAGCGCGTCGGGCGGATCGATCGCCACCTCGACGCGGACGAGCGCCGCTTCGATCTCGCCGAGGTACGCGCGCGCCTCTTCGAGGCGGCTCGGGGGGAACTGCGAGGCGTCCTTCTCGCCGGAGGCGATCGCCGCCGCGAAGAGCGGCCTCGCCTTCGCGAGCTGGCCGAGCGCGCGCTCGCAGACGGCCATGTTGTAGGTCGTGAGCGGGTGGGGGCGGAGCTCGAACGATCGCTCGAAGGCGGCCAGCGCTTGCGCCCACTGCGTCGTCTTCGCGAGCTCGTTGCCGCGAACGAACTCGGCGCGGGCCTCCACGACGTCGGGGGTCTCGGTGTTCGCCGGCTCGGCCGCGCGCGCGCCGGTGGACGCCGAGAGCGCCGCCGTGAGCGCCATCGCTGCGAGGAGCGTCGTTCCGTGACGAGTCATGCTGGCTCCGTCGGGCTCAAAAGGGAGGTTTCTCCTCGAGCGGACCCGAGGCGGTGGGCGGGGCAGGTACGGGCTTCGGCGCAGGAGGCTGCGCGGGGGCCGACGCGTCGGCGATCCTCTTGCCCGCCGCGGTCGTCGTCGCGGGGCGCGCGTCGCCGGTCGCGATCGTCCCGGCGCTCGCGTCGACGTCGACGACGCTCGCGGCGGTGGGCGGCTCGGACGACGCCGGCGCGGCCGGGGCGTCGGCGCTTTCGGGCGGCGCGGGAGCAGACGAGGGGGCTGACGCGGAGGTCGGCGGCGGCGCGCGTAGGCGTGAGACGAGGAGCACGCCGGTCGTCACGACGGCGGCGGTCACCAGGAGCCCGGCGAGCCCGAGCACGAGCGCGAGCCCCGGCCGCTCCGCCCCGCCGGTGCCGGAGCGCGCGTTCGACGACGCCCAGGGCAGGTTGTTCGAGCGATCGTCGAGTGGAGGATCGGTCGGCGGTGGCTCGACGCGCATCGGACCGAGGCTCGCGTGCGGCGTCGCTCCGGTCGCGTAGCGCCCGAACACCTCGCGCGCCTCGTCGAGGCTCGGGCGCATCGTGCGATCGCGCGTCAGCATCCGAGCGACGAGCGCGTTCACGTCGGCCGGAACGTTCGGCTTCACCGTGACGATCGGCGGGATACCGGTGACGGTGACGAGCTTCGTGATCTGGCCGAGGTTGTCGGCCTCCGTCGGGCGCCGTCCCGTGAGGCACTCGTAGATGATCACGCCGAGCGCCCAGATGTCGCTCCGAGTGTCGACGTCCTTCTCCCCGAAGAGCTGCTCCGGCGACATGTAGAAGGGGGTTCCGAGCATCGCGCCGGTCTTCGTCAAGGGCCCCGTCGACTCGTCGACGGCGGTGATCTTTGCGACGCCGAAGTCGAGCACCTTGACGGAGATCTCGTCGTCGGCGGCGCGGGTGCCGTCCGGGAGCGTGGTCGATCCCGACAGCGACACGAGGAACAGGTTGTCCGGCTTCAGATCGCGATGAACGATCGACGCCGCGTGCGCGGCCGACACCGCGGAGAACACCGGGAGCAGGATCTTGGAGAGCTCGGGCAGCGGGATCCTGCGCTGGCGGAGCAGGCGCGCTCCGAGGCTCTCGCCCTCGAGGAAGTCCATGATCATGATCGGGACGCCCGACTCGAGCGCGAGGACGTCGTGGATCTGGACGACGTTCGGGTGCCGCACGGCGCAGGCGGCGCGCGCCTCGCGGAGGAAGCGCTCCACCAGCGAGGCGCTCTTGGTCAGCTCGGGCTTGAGCGTCTTGATCGCCACCAGCTTGCGCGTCACGAGGTGCGTCGCCGCCCAGACGGCGCCCATCCCGCCCTCACCGAGCAGGCGCTCGAGGCGATAACGGTCCGCGATGGTCTCTCCGGGCTGCCACAGTTGCATCGGTTACTCCGCGAGCGTGACCGCGCAGCGGAATCCTATCGACGGCAGGCGCGCGAGCGCCGGGGCACCTTGCCGCTTCACGTTGCCGACGAGGCCGGGCGTGTCGAGCCAGGAGGACCCGCGGATCGCGAAGTTGTCGCCGGTGTCGCATTTCGGATCCGCGAGGAACGGCTCGGACGACCAGCAGCGCGCGTCGTAGGGCTGGAGCTTGCCCGAGGTCCACTCGGAGACGCCGCCCGCGAGCCCGCGCACGCCGAGCGCCGTGACGTCGCTCGGGTTCGCCGTCCGCGGGAGCCCACCGGGGAGCGTCTCGGCGCCGGGACGCGCGCGGCAGAGCGGGGACTCGAGCAGATCGCCGAGGCCGTAGCGGCCGACGCCCACGTCCGCGTACGCACAGGGATCGCCTTCGTCGCCCCAGGGGTAGAAGGTCTCGAGCTCGAGGTTGCCCGCCGCCCACTCCCACTCGGCCTCCGTCGGAAGGCGACGGCCGAGCGCCGCGCAGACCGAGCGCGCGAGGCCGTGGGGGACACAATTGACGGGCAGCGCGTCGTTGCTCGCGTCGTCGCGGCCGAGGAACGTGCACTCGCCGTCGCGCGCCGACGGATCGGCCTCGCGCAGCTTCGGGGCCGACGTGATCTTGCCGTCGCGGAGGAGCCTCCGTACGACGCCGACGTTGACCTCGTCCACGTCGAGGCCGAACGGCGTCACGCTGACGAACCGCTCGGGGAACGGCTGGATGCGGGTCACGGTGACCACGCGGGAGTCGCCGAGGACGAAGAAACCCCCCGGAACACAGACCATCCCGTCCGGGGGATCGCTCGCGCACGGCTGGCTCAGGCTCCGCGCCCACGTGCCGGGTCGCATCGCCGGATCCGGTCGCCCTCTCGGCAGCTCGGTCTCCGGGATGAGCTCACGCTCGGGCCCGACGCACGCCTCGCGGGCCTCGAGGTCCGCCGCGAGCCCGAGACACTCGGCGTGCATGGCGAGCGCGACCTCGGTGTCGCCGCGCGCCGGCGGGAGCGCGGCGATGCGATCGATCGCGGTCGCGGCGAGCGGGAAGCCGTCGTTGCCGCTCTCCTTTGCCCGGTAGAGACGGACGCGGAGGTGGAGCGCCGCCTTCGAAGGCGGCGCCGCGATGCCGAACGAGATCGGCCACGCGGCCGGATCGACCGGCAGCCCGAGCTGGCGGCGGCAGTCGTCGCACGCGAGCTCGCCGTCGGCCGTCATCACCTCGACGAGCGCGCGATCGACGAGCGTGGGCGCCGGCGCGTCGGTCGCGATGACCACGGTCCACTGATCGCGCGCGGTCACGCCTCCTCCGCAGCCGAGCGCGGTGCCGACGATGACGGAGACGATCAGCGGTCGGGATAGACGCATCGGAACCCGAGCACGTTGGTTTGATTGCCGCTCACGAATCGAAACGCGCTTCTCAGGAGCCCCGTGCCCGCCGACCAATCGCTGCCGCGCGTCGATCTCCCCGCGGCGAGATCGGGGAGGCTGCATTTCGGATCGAGCACGAGCCCCGGACCGCTCCAGCATGGGTCGGCGTACGAGACGCCGCCGTCGAGGAGCATCTCCTTGAGGCTGCCGCCGAGATCGACGACGCCGTCGATCGACACGTCCTCGGGCGAGCAGCCCTTGTTCGCGTGGCTCGCCACCGGCTCGAGGCCCTCACCGCCGCCGCATTCGCCGTCGATGAGGTTCGAGTCGCGCGCCGTGCTCGCGCTGCAGCACTTCGGTGCCGCGTCTCCCCACGGAAAGAGGAACGAACGGCCGCGGCCGCGGGCTGCGTGCTCCCACTGCGCCTCCGTCGGGAGCGTCCCTCCGCCGGTCGCGCAAGCTTTCGCCGCGAGATCGAAGGTGACGCAGTTCAGCGGGAGCTTGTCGTTCTTGGCGTCGTTGGGCCCGAGCCAGCTGCAATACCTCCGGAGGCTGTCCGACGGATCGGCCCTGAGCGGCTCCTCGGTGACCTCGCCGGCGAGGAGGAGCTTCCGGTAGCGGCCCACGGTCATCTCCGTTCGGTCCATGTGGAACGGAGTGAGGAGCGCCGGACGCACGGGGAGGTTCGGCGGGCCGGCGACCACGTTGGAGAGGCGCGCGTCGCCGAGGACGGTGGGGCCGCCGAGGACGCAGACCGCGCCCTTCTTCGGAGTCGCCGCGCACGCCTGCTCGCGCGCCTCGAGCGCCGTTCCCACGAGCGTGGGGGCGCTGCCTTCGAGCACGCCCTCGGTCGGTGCGGCGTCGCGCCGGGCGGCGTCGACGCACGTGCGGAAGGGGACCTGAAACGAAGCCGGCGCGCCGAAGCACGCCGCGGAGAGGACGACGCGGACGGTGCGGACGTCGCGCGAGGGCTGGTCGACCTCGACGATGCGGTCGATCAGCATGTTGGTCGGCGGCTCGATCGTGGTGAGCTCGCCGAGCTCTCCGCGCGTCGCGAGCGAAGCGCGGAACGCCCGCACGCGGAGGCGAACGACGCGGCTCGTCCCCGCCGTGGTCGCGACTCCGAACGAGAGCGGCCAGTCGCGCGCGTCGGGCGCGGTGAAGTCGCGGTAGTCGGCGACCTCTCGGCCGTCGGTCACGAGATCGATCCGGACGGTGTCGATGGCGAGCGCCGGGGAGAGGTCGCCGTCGCCGAGCTGACCCACGAGCGCGGTGTCGGTGTCGACGACCACCACGAGCTGCGGTCGCGCCGCGGCCTCCGGCGCGCACGCGCTCCAGCCGCAACAACACGCTCCGACGGCCGCGACGGCAGAAGCCCGTCGGAACAAACGCGTCACGCTCCCCACTTGCCCGAGCACGCTACCACGCCGCGTGCGGACGAGGTAGAGATGTGACGTGCGGCGCTCGGGGGTTTGGGTGACATCCGTCGGCTTCGTGGGCTTCGTCGGAATCGCGATGGTCTACGCGGCCTGCGCCAGCCCCGACGTGACGCCGGTCGGCACCGTCGACGGCGAGATGGACGGCAGCCTCGCGGGAGACGCCTGGGCCGCGACCGGTTGCGCGCGGTGCGTCTCCGCGTCGTGTGCCGCAGAGTCCGCGCGCTGTCGCGCCGAGCCGACGTGCGCGCGCTACCTCGACTGCCGGGGCGCGTGTCCGAGCACCGCCGAGCAGGCGCCCGAGGGAGACTGCGCGGCCGCCTGCGAGGCCCCCGCGGGGAGCGCGGCCGTGGCGGCGCTCGGGGAGCTCGAGCGCTGCCGGACCGGAGGCGCGGGGACCGCCTGCGCCGACTGCCCGGCGAGCGGCGGCGGCTTCCGTCATCCGGTGCTCACCCAGCGATGTGACGACCCCAGCTGGGACGCCGGCCCGGACGCCAACGCGGAACGGGAGGGGTGTCAGCGGTGCGTCGCCGAGCGGTGCTGCGGGAGCCGCGATCGCTGTCGAGCGGACGTCGAGTGCACCGCCCTCCAGGACTGCAACGGCGACTGCTCGAACGACGCCGGCGTCGACTACGCGACGTGCAGCAACGGGTGCTACGCCGCTCGGCCAGGCGCGAGCGGCATGCACGACGAGTTCTTACTGTGCGCGGTGATCCGCTGCGCGGAGCCCTGCGGCGTGCGGTACGACACGTGCTCGCAGTGCCTCTACACGACGTGCGCGAACGAGTGGATCGACTGCATGAGCGACACCTCGTGCAACACCCTCTTCCGGTGTCGCGGCACCTGTCAGACCGACGCGTGCCGCGACGAATGCGAGGCGGCGCACGCCGCCGGCGCGGACAAGAGCGCCAAGGCCCTGCTCTGCGTCGCGAACGCGTGCAAGGGGTGCCTCTGACGCTCCTCGCCGGGCTCGCGCCCGTGCGCGTGGAGATGGCCGGGGAAGGCTGCGGGGACTAACCTCGAGGCGCGCCCGCAGTCCGGGCGCGTCGAGCGACGGCAGCGAACATGCCCGACGAGAGCATCGACCGCGCGCGCGCGGCTCCTCCCGGAGCGGCTCCCGAGGAGAAGCGACGCCTCTCGCGCCGCGGCTTCGTCGTGGGAGCGGCGGCGGGCGTGGTCGCCGGCGGGCTCGAGTGGACGTCGCTGCGCGGGCGGTTCGATCACCGGCGCGAGCCGGCGGGCGACGGCGTCGCGCACGCGGGCGCGAAGGAGCGCTTCGCCGCCTCGCTCCGCGCGACCGAGGCCGGCGCGTCCGGCGTGGTCCACGTGGGCCACTCGACGCACCTCCTCGCGCTCGGAGGGATGCGCCTCCTCACCGCTCCCTGACTTTCCTCTCCGGTATGTGACGAGGACTACCTCGCAGCCGTCTCGCTCTAAGGCAAGGACCACGCCACTCTGGCGATCCGCTCCGCAACACACCCGCACAGTAGCCTCAAGGCTGTGCCGGCACAGTACTTGTTGCCTCTCACAGTCTATCACGGTGATGGATCCACAGCCAGTGATGACCCATAGCACTTCCAATTCTTCAATCGCTCCAAGGAAACAACCAACGATTGTATCGTCTGCTTCAACTGTCAAGAATGGCTCGCTGTCAGTTGACACGGTGCCAGACTCCATTGCCGCTAGCATCGCGTTGCGGTCCGCAGAATGTACGCTACGGCTGCTAGTCACATACCAAACACAGTGCTGCCTATCTGATACCATCTTCTCAAAGGAGCCGCTGCAACTGCCTGCAAGGGCAGTGCACTGTGGAGGTCCAAAGCCGTGCATATAATTTTAATTTATTTCTATCAGGGAAAGATTTTTAAAAATCCCTCGTTGTTCTTGATGCCACACCGTACAAATGGGGAGAAAACAAAAAAAACAGAGCAAATTCGCCACTGAGATTGCTTGTCAATGCTATAGCACAAGACAATCAAAGTTTAATTGTACTAGAAGTTGTTTTTGTTTTTTTGTACACAACGATATACCGTTTTCAATCTACCGCACGCATCGATATCTTAGTGGTGCACCAAGACATGTGGTCGAGCGAGAGGAGTTGCAGTCTGTGCCTTCTCGCCCAGCGTAGGTCCGTGATCATACATGAGTAACAAGAATTCATCCCAACCGAGGGTCATCGTATCGTCCAAGTCGTAGAAAGACATCCGACGCCGTACCTCTTCGTCCGTTGGGGCGCTCTGCGTAGGGCTCAGCG
>JAHBWC010000124.1 GCA_019637225.1 Labilithrix sp. | reverse complement strand
CCCAGGCCCTCGAGCGCGCGCTTGCCCGCGGCGCTCGAGCGGAGGAGCGCCGGCTCGATCGTCGAGTCCGGGCTGCGAGCGACCGTCTGCGCGATCTCCGCGAGGCTCGCCGGGGTCATCTCGAGGGTGCGCGCGAGCTCCTCCTCGGAGAGCGTCGGCAAGCTCGCGGCGTCGTCCTCGGGCGGCACTCGCCCAAGTGTTCCGGATGCGCGCGTCGAGGGGAAGAGGCTTCACGACCGCCGACCGCCGATCCCGGCCCGTCCGCTCGCCCCCGCCGGGCCGCCCACACGGCGAGCGGAGCGTGCACCGGGCGGGCGACGATGTTACGAGGGGCCCCGTGCTCCGGCCTGCCTCGCACCCGTCGTCGCTCGGTGTTCGGGCCGCCCGTGTCGTCGGAGGTCCTCCGTGACCGGTGCCGGGAGCGCCGACGGCAGCGCATGGGCTTCTGCGGTCGTCGGCACGATCCTCGATCGCCGCTACCGCATCGACGCCGTCGTGGGACGCGGGGAGAAGGGCGCGTGGGTCTTCCGCGCGCACGAGATCGTGAGCGGCGCGCCGGTCGCCGTGCGGTGTCCCGGCGTCCCCGACGATCTCGCGGGCGTCGACTACGAGCAGGCGCTCGACACGTTCCTCGCGGAGGCCGAGGTGCTCGCCCGCGCGTGCGCGGAGGGCGGCGACGTCGAGCAGGTCCTCGCCTACGGCATCGCCGAGCCCGCGGCCCTTCCGCGGCTGCCGTTCTGCGTCTTCGAGTGGCTCGAGGGAAAGTCGCTCGAGCAGCACATCGTCGAGCGCGCCGGCGCGGTGCTCTCGCTCAGCGAAGCCCTCGCGATCCTCGAGCCCGCCGCGCGCGGGCTCGCTGCCGCGCATGCGATGGGCGTCGCCCACCGCGACGTCCGCCCGCGGAACCTCTGGCTCGCGCAGGTCGGCGGGCGCACGCGCATGAAGGTCACGCAGTTCGTCCTCGCGTCGCGCATCGGCCCGTCGGACGACAGCTTCGCGCCCGAGTACGGCGCGCCGGAGCACTTCAAGCGCTCGTACGGCGCGGTCGGGCCCGCGACGGACGTCTACGGCCTCGCGCTCAGCCTCGTCGAGCTCGTCTCCGGCAAGCGCGCCCTCGACGGGCAGGACCCGGTCGAGCTCTACCTCGCGGCGAGCGATCTCGCCCGGCGCCCCACACTCCGCGGGCGCGGCGTGCAGATCTCCGACGCCGTCGAGGCCGTGCTCGCGCGTGCCCTCGCGGTCGATCCCAAGCGTCGCTGGCAGAGCGCGCGCGAGCTGTGGGACGCGCTCGTCTCCGCCGTGCCGGAGCTCACGCCCGCGGCGCCGAGCGTGCGGCCGGAGCCCGAGCTCGGCGGCGGATCGGACGCCGGCCCCTCGAGCGCTCGGGCGGGCGGCGCGTCGAGCGTGCCTTCGATCTGGGCCGCGCGCGACCAGGCGAGCGCGGTCGTCGCGCCCGCCGACGACGCGCGGCTCGGCGACTCGGCCAAGCTCGCCGCGTTCGCCCCTCCCGCGCCGCAGCCGGCGCGTCGTGACCGCGCCGGGCTCGCCGCGTGGCTCGTCGTCGCCCTGCTCGCGGCCGCGGCGACGATCGTGATCGCGACGCGCATCGGACGCCCGGCGGCGCCGGCGCCTCCACCGGCGCGCGCCGCGACGAGCCGCGCGCCCGAGCCGAAGGCGTCACCACCTCCGTCGGTGAAGGCGTCCGCTGCGCCGTCCGCGCTTCACCCACCGGGCCCGGACGAGCCGGCGGTCCGCTTCGAGCCGTTCCTCACCGACATGGTCCGCGTTCCGGCCGGCTCCTTCACGATGGGGACGGACAAAGAGGGCCGCGGCGACGGCCCGGCGCACCGCGTGACGATCACGAAGGCGTTTTACCTCGATCGCACCGAGGTCACCGCGGAGGCGTACGCCGCCTGCGTGGAGGAGGGATCGTGCACGCCGAGCCGCGTCCACGCCGACAACATCCCCGACACGACCTGGGGCTGCAACAGCGGCAAGGACCAGCCTCGACACCCCGCCAACTGCGTCGACCGCGCGCAAGCCGAGCGCTTCTGCGCCTACGCGGAGAAGCGCCTGCCGACCGAAGCCGAGTGGGAGTACGCCGCGCGCGGCGACGACGCACGCGAGTACCCGTGGGGGAACGCACCGCCCACGAGCTGCGCGACGGCGATCCTCTTGGGCCTCGCGGGCGACTGCAAGGATCGCAAGGGCACGAGCGAGGTCGGTGCGACGGCGGAGGGCAGGAGCGCGTTCGGCGCGCTCGACATGGCAGGCAACGTCTGGGAATGGGTCGCCGACGGGCACGAGCCCTACTCGCCGCGCGCGGTGACCGATCCGCGCGCGGGCCTCGCGGCGCCGTACGCCAAGGGCATCCTCCGCGGCGGCTCGTGGGACTACGCGCCGACCAGCGCCAAGACCACGTACCGCTATCCGTTCCAGGCCAACATCGCGAACATCAGCACGGGCTTCCGCTGCGCTCGCGACGCGCACGACTGAGCGAGGCCTCCGGCGACGGCTCGGGGGCCACGGTGTGTCGTCCCTGCAGAGCGAGCCGGCAGCGCTGCCGGCGGTGCGGCACGCGCTCGATCTCGGCCATGCTCCGGTTACTCCGAGGCGATCTTCTCGTGACATCCAGAGCGCGCGGCGACGGCTCGCGAGGTCACGGACGACAGCGCTCGTCGTCGCTCGGCACCGCGCGGTTTCCATTGGGCAAGCGACGCAGGCACAAGTTTCACCGGCGAAATGCGCCCGCGTGCGGCGCGTGCCTTGCTCGAGCGCGAGCGACGACCGACAGCGTGTCGGTCGTCTCGCACGGGGTCAGAGCATGCTCCTTACGACGAGAACGAGATGGCTGCGGCGTGCGTTGCTAGCGACGGCGCCCCTCGCGACGCTGGCGCTCGGCGAGGCCGGCTGCGCGCCTGCCGACGAGGACAACGCCGTGACGGAGGTACGCGCCGAGCCGCTCGCGACGAGCGCCCAGGGCCTCCGAGAGAAGGCGCGCGGACACACGGACTCGCTCAAGAAAGTAAAGCTCCCCGAGACGCGCGAGCTGCGACGCTTCATCAAGGATCGCGCAGCGGCGCTGCGGCTAGGGAAGGCGCTCTTCTGGGATCAGCAAGTCGGCAGCGACGGCCAGGCCTGCGCGAGCTGCCACTTCCACGCGGGCGCCGACAACCGATCGAAGAGCCAGCTGAACCCCGGCACCCGTACTCAGGTGCCGGGCATCGACCCCACCCGCTTCAACGATCCGACCGGCTTCGGAGACAACCTCAATCATTTCCGCCCGAACTACCAGCTCACCCCCGAAGACTTCCCGTTCCACAAGCTCTACGACCCGACGGATCGCACCTCGAGGGTCATCTCGGACACGAACGACACCGTCTCGTCGCAAGGTGTCTTCAACGCGGAGTTCATCGCCACGGGGATCCCGTTCGACCTGGGCATCCCGTCGCTCGCCGGCACCGGCGCGATCTTCAACGTCGACGGCGTGCTCGTCCGCAACGTGGAGCCGCGGCAAGCACCGCCCGCGATCAACTCCGCGTTCAATCACCGCAACTTCTGGGACGGACGGGCGCGCTTCGAGTTCAACGGAGTCAGCCCGATCGGTCAGCTGGATCCGGGCGTGCGGGTGGTCGAGCGCATCTGGGGCACCACCGCGGCGCTCGTCACCGTCCGGATCCCCGAGAGCTCGCTCGCGTCGCAGGCCGTCGGCCCCGTCACGAGCGACCAGGAGACGGCGTTCGGGATCCGCGCCGCGACGTTCGTCGGACGGCGCTTCACCGACACCGCGCGCAAGCTGCTCGACGCCGCGGTCGTCCCGCTCGGCCAGCAGGAGGTCGCCAAGGACGACAGCGTCCTCGGTCGGCTGAGCGCAGCGCCGGCGAACGGCATCAAGAAGCGCTACCAGGAGCTAGTGCGCGAGGCGTTCGAGGAACGCTGGTGGAACGTGCCGGGCTTCGTCGTCGACGTCTCGGGAAAAGCGCCCGTCCTCAAGAAGCAGACGAAGCCGAGCGGCCCGAATCAGTTCACCGTCATGGAGTACAACTTCTCGCTCTTCTTCGGGCTCGCCGTCCAGGAGTACGAGCGGACGCTGGTGAGCGACGACGCGCCCTTCGATCGCTTCATGGACGGCGACGACCACGCGCTCACGGATCAACAGCAGCAAGGGCTCGAGGTGTTCCTCGACAAGGGCAAGTGCGTCAACTGCCACGGCGGCGCCGAGCTCACCAACGCGTCGCTCGCGAACGTGCGAAACGACCAGATCATCGAGCGCATGGTCATGGGCGACAACCGCGTGGCCGTCTACGACAACGGCTTCTACAACATCGGCGTGCGGCCGACGCTCGAGGACATCGGCGTCGGCGCCCGCATCGGGCCCCGCGACCTGCCGCTGTCGAACTCGCGTCTGTTCCAGCGCGAGCTCGCCGACCTCGTCCGGATGATCCAGGCGTGGAACCCGTACCTGCCCAAGGAAGCGGCGATCCGCCTCGCCAACCGCGCCCTCGGGATCCCGCGGATCCGCGCGCGTCCCGAGGAGGCCGAGCCGCTCTTGACGGACGCGGCGCCGGCCGCCGCGGAGCAGCTCGCCTCGGCGCGCGAGGCGGTCGTACGCGCGATCTCGAGCTGCCCACCATGGCGGCTCGGCGACTCGAACAAGCGGCTCGCCGCGATCGACGCGCTCTTGGCGAAGGCCGCGGCCTCCCTCGCCGCCGGCTCGGCGAACGGCGCCGCTCCGAAGCTCGACGAAGCGAGCGAGAAGCTCGACGAGCTCGCCGCGCGACTCGGCGCGCGCGTCGACGCGCAGACGAACAAGGCGCGCGAGCTCCTGTGGCCGGGGCTCAGCCTCCTGCCCGATCGCGTCGACCCCGGCCACGATCGACGCCACCCGAAGGCTCCGCCGCTCCGCCCCGACGAGCGCGTCGCGGTCGACGGCGCCTTCAAGACGCCGTCGCTCCGCAACGTCGCGCATACGGCGCCCTACTTCCACAACGGAGGACAGGCGACGCTCGCGCAGGTCGTCGAGTTCTACAACCGCGGAGGCGACTTCGCGCGTGAGAACCAGAAGGACCTCGATCCCGACATCCGGCCGCTCGACCTCACGGTCGAGGAGCGCGCGGCGCTCGTGGCCTTCCTCGAGGCGCTCACCGACGAGCGCGTCCAGTACGAGCGCGCGCCCTTCGACCACCCGAGCCTGAGCCTCCCGAACGGCGGCAGCACGCCGGTCCTGACGCCAATCTTCCCGACCCTCCCTGGGTTCGAAGACCGCTACGTGCTCGAGGATCGCTTCGTGCTCCCGGCCACCGGCCTGCGCGGCAACGCCGTCTCGCTCGGGACCCGGCACACGCCCTACGCGGACTTCCTCCACCCGCTGGAGTGAAGCGGGGCGCGGCTGCCCTCGGGGACGCTCGAGCCCCGAGGGCATCCGCGTTCGCTGCTCTACGACCCGCCGCCTTCGCGCAGGGTCAGTCGTCGCCGGGCTCGAGCTTCGAGGCGCGGCGGAAGAGCCAGACGCTCACCGCGACGAGCGGCAGCGAGGGGATGAAGACGACGAGCGGAAACGTCGGCCGGTGGCTGATCTCCGGCTTCGTGAAGATGAAGCACGAGATGTCGATCAGCACCGTCATGATGAGGACGATGGCTCCGAGCACGCGCGCGGTGAATCGATCGTTGAGCACGGCCGCACGCTACTCCACCGAAGGGCTATTGGCCCCCCAAACGTCCCCTAGTTGGCTTATCATCGCGAGCCACGATGCGCCTCGCGTCTCATCCGTCCGTAGGGTCCCGTCTCGCTGAAAGCACCGGTCGCCGGCGCGTCCTCGCGGCAGGGGCTCTGTTCGTCGTCCTCGCTGCATGCACGGCCACTCCGCCCGTGAGCGTGGTGCGAACCACGCCCGGAGACAAGGTCGACGAGATCAAGGGCGACAACGTGAAGCTGAAGCGGGGACCGCAAGAGGCCTACGCGGGCGCCAGGGCAGGCTTCCACGTCGTGCGGAGCCACGAGGACTGGGAGCGAGCCTGGCCGACGGACAAGAGCCCGCCGATGCCGCCCACGCTCGACACCACCACGCAGATGCTCTTCCTCGCCGTGAGCGAGACGCAGAACATCACGCGCATGAAGGTTCAGCGCGTGCTCGAGACCGGGACGTTCCTCTACGTCTGGGTGCGCGAGACGAAGGTGGGCGAGGGCTGCACGAACAAGTCGTCCGATCGCGCGTTCGACGCGGTCGTCGGCGCGCGCGCCGACAAGCCCGTGAAGTTCTTCGTCGACGAGGAGCACGGCGAGTCCTGCGGCGAGCCGCCGGTCGCGGCCGTCGAGTGCCGCCTCACGACCAAGGACAGCTGGTCGACCAAGCTTGAGGCGCAGCCTGGCGACGCCGTCGAGTGCGCGCTCAGCGCCTCGGCGCGCGGCAAGTTCGAGCTCGTCGACAAGGTCCTCGGCATGGCCGACCTCCCGCCCGGATCGACCGCCAAGCTCGCCTTCAAGAAGGGCCCCGAGCGCGGCGAGATGGAGCTCGACGTCTACGGCACCTACAAGGTCACCGCGGAGGCCGCCGACGAAGCCGGACGGCGCGGCAAGGCGTCGGCGACCATCGACGTCAAGCCGCCGAAGACGAAGGACGTCCTCGTTCAGCTCGTCTGGGCGGGCTTCGATCGCGCGGACATGCCCGACACCTTCCCGCGCGTGAACCTCCGCGTCGCCGAGGAGGGCCCGAAGGGGCAGCGCTGCTCGGCCGAGATCCCGATCCCCGGCCTCTGCGAAGTGAAGACGCGAGGCGCCTACACGTACATGCGCATCCCCGAAGGGAGCCGCCGGCTCCCGGTGTCGGTGCAGTTCCTCGACGAGCGCGTCGAGAAGGGACCGGGGCCATGCGTGCACGTCTGGTACGACGGCGACCGCACCGCGGAGACGTGCGATCGCAAGCACCGCGAGGCCGACGAGATCTGGCGCGTCGGGACGCTCGACACGACGACGGGCAAGCTCCTACCGGACGGAACGCCTCCTCCGGCGCCCACCGCCGACGCCAGCGCCGCGAAGCCCGCCCCTGCCGTCCCGGCGAAGCCGGCGCCCGCGCCCAAGAAGAAGTAAGTCCGCGCGCTCGGCGCACCGAACGCGGCGAAGACGGCTCTCGAGCAAGAGGCCGTCTTCACTGCATTTTTTTGGCGCCCTGCGTGGCGTCGACGATTCTTCGCAACCGGATCGGGCGGTGGCCGACAGGGGGAGCACCATGAACAAGCTCTCCGCCCTCGCCGCCGTCGTCGCCCTCACCTCCTTCAACCTCGTCGCCTGCGCCGAGCCGAACGGGACCGACGAGCCCGCGGGCGCGAGCGAGTCCGAGATCGCGAGCGCCGCCGGGGCCGAGCGCTTCGTCGAGACGAACCAGCCGGCGCGCTTCACCGACGCCTTCCCGGCCGACCGCGCCGACCTCAAGACCGGCGCCATGGTCGACACGAGCCTCGACGCCGATCCGATCGCCCCCGACTTCAAGACCGGCGCCATGGTCGACACGAACCTCGACGCCGATCCGATCGCCCCCGACTTCAAGACCGGCGCCATGGTCGACGCGAACCTCGACCCCGCCCCGATCTCGCCCGAGCAGCGCGCCGGCGTCGAGCTCACCCCGCCGGTGGCGGAGGAGGGTCCGCGCGGCATCGACCGAACGAGCGCCGTCGTCGACGCCTGCAAGGGCACGTACGTCTGCAAGACCGGCCTCGCCGCCCTCCACCGCGACGGCTCCCGCTGCATGTTCGGCAACATCGTGCTCTCCGCCGACTGGACCGCGCGCTACGAGGACCAGCCCACCGTCACCGGCACGTGGCGCGCCGACGCGAAGTACATCGACGTGTCGTTCGGCGACGCCTTCAAGACCCGCTGCGAGCGCAAGGACTGAGACGCCTCGTCGCCCGGCGCTACTGGCGCCGAACGAGGAGAGCTGACGAGCCGACGCTGGCGACGAGCCGGCGCCGGCTCGTGTCCGTTGGCAACCCGAGGTCGCGCTACTCGAAGACGCGCCCGAGGAGCTTCATCGTCACCCACGCGAGCGCGCCGCTGAGCGGCAGCGTCAGCACCCACGCCATCAGGATGTTGCCGGCGACACCCCAGCGGACCGCGCTCACGCGCTTGCTCGCGCCGACGCCCATGATGCACGCGTTGATGCAGTGGGTGGTCGAGACCGGAACGCCGAGGTGGCTCGCGCCGAGGATCGTGAGCGCCCCCGCGGTCTCCGCGGCGAAGCCCTGGAGCGGCGAGATGCGGATGATCTTCGTCCCCATCGTCTTGATGATCTTGGTGCCGCCCGCCATCGTCCCGAGCGCGATCGCGGCGGCGCACGCGATGACGACCCACATCGGGACGCCGTCGCCCTTCGTCGGCAAGAACCACGCGGGCATCCCCTCGTGGTGGCCGGCCTTCACGAAGGCGATCAGCGCGAGCGTGATGATGCCCATCGACTTCTGCGCGTCGTTCGAGCCATGCGCGAACGCCATCGACATCGCGGAGACGAGCTGGAGCCGGCGCGAGCCGCGGTGCACCGTGGCCGGGCGCATCTTGCGGACGACCCAGACGAGGACGATCATCAGGACGAAGGCCATCACGAAGCCGATCGTCGGGGAGGCGACGAGCGGGATGAGCACCTTCTGCTTGAGGGCGCCCCATTTGAACGCCGAGACGCCGGCCTTCGCGACGACCGCCCCCGCGAGCGCGCCGATGAGCGCGTGCGACGAGCTCGACGGGATCCCGTACCACCAGGTGATCAGGTTCCAGACGCACGCGCCGATGAGCGCGGACAGCACGACCGTCTGCGTGACGATCGCCGGGTCGGCGAAGCCGGAGGCGATCGTCTTGGCGACGGCGGTGCCCGTCACCGCCCCGAAGAAGTTCAGGAGACCGGCGAGGATGACCGCCGTGCGGATCGGCAGGACGCCGGTGGAGACGACGGTCGCGATCGCGTTGGCCGCGTCGTGAAAGCCATTGATGTAGTCGAAGATGATCGCGAAGACGATGACGCTGACGAGCAGGCTAACCATGCTTCACGGCGAGGTTGGCCAGCGTGTCCGCGATCGAGTCACACTGGTCGATGGCGTTCTCGAGGTCCTCGAGGACCGTCTTCTCTCGGATGAGGACGCGCGCGTCGGTGACGCCGTCGCGCGGACCGCCGGTGCGCTCGGAGAAGAGCTCGGAGATCGCCTCGCGGTAGACGATGTCGGCGTCCTTCTCGATCTTCCTGAGCTCGCGCGCGACCGCGACGATCTCCGTGTACTGGTGCTTGCGCAGCTTCGGCATCGCCTCGTCGATCTTCGCCGTGCAGCGGACGATGATCTCGATGAGCTCGGCCATCGCGTCGGTCGGCTTGTCGACGCCCAGCATCACGCACGCGCGGATCGCGCCGTTGGTGAGGTCGAGCACGCCGTCGAGCTCGGAGGAGAGCTTCTGCAAGTCCTCGCGATCGATCGGCGTCACGAACGTCTTGGCGAGCGCCTCTTCCATCTCGTGGACGATGCGGTCGCCTTCGTGCTCGATCTTCTGGACCTCGTCGCGGGCCTCTTCGGCGGTGGTGCCGTTGGTCGAGAACTTGGAGAGCGCCTTGGCCCCCTCGTGCGCCGCCTTCGCCTGCTGCTCGAGGAAATCGTAGAAGTGATTCTCACGGGGCAGAAACCAACGGATGACGTCCTGGATCCCCATCAGCCATGCCTCCCGTAACGGGCGGGTCGAACCATCGCAGCGCGGCTCCCTTTTGCTCCATTCTCCGCGGCCGGATCTAGCCAATTCGGTGCTTCTTGTGCGACGGACGCGTGACAGCGGTGCATCGGCGCGTGAAGACCGGAGAATTTCCACACCATATCGAGCCCTTTCGCGCCGGCCGCAGCGGCTCAGGGAGCCACGCCGACGTAAGCCCGCGCGCGCACGACCCCGCGCTCGTGGAGAGGCTCCACGCGCGGGACGAACCCTGCCTTGCGGAGCGTCCTGACGAACGGGTCCGCCGGGTATCCGCTCCACACGGCGAGCACACCGCCGGGCGCGAGCGCGGTCCGCGCGCGGACGAGCGCCGACTCGGCGTAGAGGCGCGCGTTCGTCCGAAAGCTCGCCCACTCCGGCCCGTTGTCGACGTCGAGGAGGATGGCGGAGAGCGAGCCCGGCTCCGCGGCCGCGATCACGTCGGCCACGTCGTCGCGGCAGAGCTCTACGCGCGGATCGTCGAGCGCGCCGGCGATGAGCCCCGCGGCCTCCGAGCGCGCCACGTCGACGACCGCGGCGAGCTTCTCGACCACGACCACGCGCGTCTCCGGCGACGCGATCTCGAGCACGCCGCGCAGCGTCGCGCCGAAGCCGAGGCCTCCCACGACGACGCGCGCGCGCGGCCGCGTGCGCTCGAGCGGCTCGCGCGCGAGGCGACCGAAGGCGAGCTCGGTCTCGAGCGCGGCGCTCGAGAGCAGGACGACGTTGCCGAGGACGAGCTCGAGGTTCGCCCCGACGCGACGGAGCAGGAGCGACTTGTCGTCCTCGACGAGCGTTCGAAGGATCTCGGTCGCCACCGGTCACTCGCGCGACGAAGGGATGTCGGACGTCGGGACCACCGGCGCCGTCGGCCCCGGCTTCACGGCAGTGCTCGGCGGACGCGGCTTTCCGTGCCCATGGCTCGTGGGGTGCGCCGCCGGCTTGGTGCTCGCCTCCGTCGCGGGCGTCGCGATCGGGGTCGGCGCAGGCTCCGTGGCGGCGAGCGGCAGAGACGGAGGCAGCGGATCGGCAGCGACGGCGCCCGGCGTGACCGCTTGCGGCGGCTGCCGGCCCACCGCGGGCGGCCGCGCGAGGAAGACCTTGGCGCCGATGACGACCAGGCTCCCGACGACGGCGGCGAACAGGATCGCCCAGACGAGGAAGCCGCCTGTCGACATCTCCTTCTTCGCGCTGTGCCCGAGCGTCGAGGCGCCGGGGGGCGTGCTCCAGTTGCTCTTTCCGCCCGTCACGAACGAGGGCGCGCTCTCGTGCGGGTGCGCTTGCTGCGGCGCGGCCTGGACGAGCGCCGGTCCGAGGATGGCGATCCGCTCGAGCGACGGCGCCGCGTTCGCGCCGGCGTACGGCGCGAGCAGCCGCGCGAGCTCGACGACGTCCGGACGACGGTCGCGCTCGCGATCGAGGCAGCGCCAGACGACGTGCTCGAGGCCCTCGGGGATGTCGCCGCGGTAAGCGCGGAGGTTCGGGATCGGCCCGTGCATGATGTTCTGGATCAGATCGCCGAGCGAGTTGCCGGTGAACGGCGCCTTGCCGCTGATCAGGCGAAAGAGGATCACGCCGAGCGACCAGACGTCGCTCCGGGAGTCGGCGTCGCGCGCGGAGATCACCTGCTCCGGCGCCATGTAGCTCGGCGAGCCGAGGAGATCGGTCGCCTTCGTCACGACGCTGTCGTGGTGCCCGCGGCGCCCGCCGGGGCTCGTGTCGTCGCCATCCATCCCGAGCTCGAGGACCTTCGAGACGCCGAAGTCGAGCACCTTCACGACCGGCTCCCCGCCGGACCCGCGGGTCAAGAAGAGGTTCGCGGGCTTCAGGTCACGGTGGACGATCCCGTGGCCGTGGGCCTCGGCGATCGCCTCACACGCCTGGATGATGTAGTCGCAGGCCTCGGCGCACGGGAACGAGCCGCGCTTCTGGAGGAGATCCGAGAGGTCCACCCCCTCGAGGTACTCCATCACCATGTAGGGTGAGCCGCCCTCGAGCGCCCCGACGTCGAGCACGCGCGAGACGTGCTTGCTCTTGAGCCGGACGGTGTTCCGCGCCTCGCGCAAGAAGCGGCTCTTGTAGTCGCTGCTAACGACCTCCTCGCGCATGAACTTCAGCGCGACGGTCTGCCCGAGCTGGAGGTGGCGGGCCGCCACGACGTAGCCCATCCCCCCCTCGCCGAGGACGCGCTCGATCTGGAATTTGCCGGCGATGATGTCGCCGGCGCGCACCCCGCTCATCCAGGGTGGAAGTGTCGCGCGTCCGGCGCCGCCAATCAAGAAACGCCCTCCCCGTCGCAAGCTCGTCCGCGCGGCCCTTCAGCCGGCGGATCGCCGGCCGTTCTGCCGGTGTCGTCCGTCATTTCACGAATCGCTGAGGAGGCCGTGTGGGCATGAAACGTAGCGCGAGGCAGGTGTGGTTGAGCCCCATGGGGGCCGCGATCCTCGGAGGGGCACTGCTCGCCCTGTCAGGCTGCTCGAGCGGCCCGCGCGGGAGCACGTTCGACGAGCGCAGCAAGGGCGGGACCCCGTCCGCGGCGGCCTCGAACGACCATGAGCCGCCGATCATCCTGCTCTCGCCCGACAGCGGGGTCGAGATCGTCACGTGCCAGCCCGGCTTCGAGAAGCGCGGCACCGAGTGCGTGGACGTCGACGAATGCGCCACGAACCGTGGCGGCTGCGACGCGCTCACGACCTGCATCAACACCCCGGGCAGCTCGACCTGCAGCGCCTGCCCGGCGGGCTTCACCGGCACCGGAAAGACGGGCTGCCACGACATCGACGAGTGCGCGACCAACCACGGCGGCTGCGACCCGCTCGCGCTCTGCATCAACACCGCCGGCGGCTTCACGTGCGGGCATTGCCCGAGCGGCTACTCCGGCACCGGCGACACGGCCTGCCACGACATCGACGAGTGCGCCGCCAACCACGGCGGCTGCGACGCGGTCGTCACCTGCACCAACACGCCCGGCGGTCACACCTGCGGCGACTGCCCGACCGGCTACACGGGCGGCGGCGCCACCGGCTGCCACGACGTCGACGAATGCGCCGTCAACAACGGCGGCTGCGACCCGCGCACGACCTGCACCAACACGCCCGGCGGCTTCACCTGCAGCGCGTGCCCGGCGGGCTTCGCCGGCACCGGCGCCGCCGGATGCGTGGACGTCGACGAGTGCGCCGTGAACAACGGCGGCTGCGACCTGCGCACGACCTGCACGAACTCGACCGGCAGCTTCAGCTGCGGCGCGTGCCCGGCCGGCTTCACCGGCACCGGCGCCGCCGGCTGCCACGACATCGACGAGTGCGCCGTGAACAACGGCGGATGCGACCCGCTCTCCGTCTGCACGAACACGCCCGGCAGCCACTCCTGCGGCGCATGCCCGGCGGGCTACGCGGGCACGGGCGCGGCGGGCTGCCACGACATCGACGAGTGTCTCGTCAACCACGGCGGATGCGACGCCCTCACCACCTGCACCAACACCCCCGGCGCCTTCACGTGCGGCGCCTGCCCCGCGGGCTTCACCGGCAACGGCACGGACGGCTGCGAGGACATCGACGAGTGCGCCGTGAACAACGGCGGCTGCGATGCGCTCTCGGTCTGCACGAACACTCCGGGCAGCCACGTCTGCGGCGCCTGCCCCGCCGGCTACTCCGGCACGGGCGCGAGCGGCTGCCACGACATCGACGAGTGCGCGACCGGCAACGGCGGCTGCGATGCGCTGACGACCTGCACCAACACGCCCGGTAGCCACACCTGCGGCGCCTGCCCGGCCGGCTACACCGGCGGCGGCGCCACCGGCTGCCACGACGTCGACGAGTGCGCGACGAACAACGGCGGCTGCGACGGCCTCACCACCTGCACCAACACGCCCGGCAGCTTCTCCTGCGGCGCTTGCCCCGCCGGGTATACCGGCAACGGCGCCTCCGGTTGCGTCGACGTCGACGAGTGCGCGCACGCCCATGGCGGCTGCGACGCGCTCTCGACCTGCACCAACACGCCCGGCAGCTTCTCCTGCGGCGCCTGCCCCGCCGGCTTCACCGGCACCGGCGCCACCGGCTGCAATGACGTCAACGAGTGCGCCACGAACAACGGCGGCTGCGACGCGCTCTCGACCTGCACCAACACGCCTGGCAGCTTCTCCTGCGGCGCTTGCCCCGCCGGCTACACCGGCTCCGGCGCCACCGGCTGCCACGACGTCGACGAGTGCGCCACGAACAACGGCGGCTGCGACGCGCTCTCGACCTGCACCAACACGCCCGGCAGCTTCACCTGCGGCGCTTGCCCTGCCGGCTACACCGGCTCCGGCGCCACCGGCTGCAACGACGTCGACGAGTGCGCGACCAGCAACGGCGGATGCGACGCCCTCGTCACGTGCACGAACACCCCCGGCAGCCACACCTGCGGTCACTGCCCGGCGGGCTACTCCGGCACCGGCGCCACCGGCTGCCACGACATCGACGAGTGCGCGACCGACCACGGCGGCTGCGATGCGCTCACCACCTGCACCAACACCCCCGGCAGCCACACCTGCGGCGCCTGCCCTGCCGGCTACACCGGCGGAGGCTCGAGCGGCTGCGTCGACGTCGACGAGTGCGCGACGAACAACGGTGGCTGCGACGCCATCACCACCTGCACCAACACCCCCGGCAGCCACACCTGCGGCGCCTGCCCCGCCGGCTACACCGGCAGCGGCGACAGCGGCTGCGTGGACATCGACGAGTGCGCGACGGCCAGCACCTGTGACCCGCTCACGACCTGCTCGAACACGCCCGGCGGCTTCACCTGCAGCGCGTGCCCGAACGGCTACTCCGGCAGCGGCGCGACGAGCTGCACGGACATCGACGAGTGCGCGACCGACAACGGCGGCTGCCACGCCGACGCGACGTGCACGAACACCCCGGGCAGCCGCAGCTGCGCCTGCCCCGACGGCCTGACGGGCGACGGCATCACGAGCTGCACCGAGTGCACGACGTTCGCCGTCGGCGACAGCGTGATGTCGCGCACGGGCGACCGCCCGAGCTTCTGCATCTCGAACACGGGCGGCGCGCAGGCCGAGTACCTGATCATCCCGATGAACCTGACGCGGGACGCCTCGTACCCGCTCACGATCACGGCGTCGAACCTCGCGGTCCCGAGCGGGGCGACCACGGCCGCGCCGAGCACCCTCGCCACGGACACCCACAACGCCGGCCGCGCGGCCCAGCACGCCGAGATCGCGGCGCGCCTCGGCACGACGGGCACGGGCACCGCGGTCTCGCCGCCCGCGTTCATTCCGACGGGCACGCCCATGGTGGGCGACGCTTGGACGCTCAACGGCGACGTGGCAACGCCGTGCACCTCGGGGACGGCGCGCGCGGGGACGGTGCGCTACGTCGGCACCCACGCGATCGTCGTCAGCGACGACGCGAACCCGGCCGGCGGGTTCACCACGACGCAGTACGGCGACATCGGCGCGCACTTCGACAACGTCGTCTACCCCGCGGTGACGGCGCTCTACGGTGAGCCGACCGATCGCGACGCGAACCAGCGCGTCGTCCTCTTCTACACCCGCGCGTTGAACGAGCTCGAGGCTCCGGCGACGGCCGCCAGCAGCGCCAGCCTGAGCCGGGGCCTCACGCGCGACCTGGCCACCGCGACGGAGTGCCCGACCAGCAACCGCGGTGAGATCATCTACTTCGCGGTCCCCGACCCGACGGGGTCCATCAACGGCAACGTGCGGACCGTCTCGTACATCGAGGGCGTGTCCGGTCCCCGCGCCGCGCACGAGCTCAGCCACCTGATCGTCGACTCGCGCCGCATGAACGCGGGGAGGCCGTTCGAGGAGACGTGGCTCGACGAGGGCCTCGCCGGCATCGCGGAGGAACGGGCGTTCTACGCCTGGAACACCGGGCTCACGCCGCTCACGAACATCGCGCTCACGACCCTGACGACCGGCCCCAGCGCCTCCTTGCGGGTCCGAGCATACAACGCCTACCAGAACCAGCACTTTGGGTACATGCGCGACTGGATGCGCAACCCGACGCTGTTCGGCTTCGCCGACTCGAGCGCCACGCAGCAAGCGCAGCGCGGGATGAGCTGGATGTTCCTCCGCTACGCGGCGGACCGCTTCGCAGACGGCAGCCCGACGGCGGAGGCGAGCTTCCTCCACGACCTCGCGAACGGGTCGACGACCGGCACCGCGAACCTCGACGCGCGGATCGGGGGAGCGTCGAACCTCTGGATGCGCGACTTCTTCGCCTCCGTCTTCATCGACGACAGCGCGATCCCGACCCTCGACGTCCCCGGCCCGTACCGCGCCACGAGCTGGAACTACCGCTCCGTCTATGGTGGGCTCGGCGGCTTCCCGCTCCAGAACCCGCCGGTGCTCGTCGCGGACAGCCCGCTGTCGCTCGACCTCGCCAAGGGAGGCGGCGCGAGCTACCGCCGCTTCGCGCTCGCGGCGGGGACGGACACGCGCATCGCGATCACGACGCCGCCGGGCAACGGCTGGGACGCCTGGTACATGGTCCTTCGCCGGCAGTAGACGCGAGCCACACCGCGCCGCGCGGGCGGGCGTGTCCGGAGACTCCCTCCGGACATGCCGCCCGCGCGGCGCTTTTGTGCGCGCTGGCGGCCGGATGCCGGCCCGCGGCTGGCCGGGGCCACGCCGCGGCGCCCGCAAGCGCGGAGAACGACACACACGCGACGCTGGCACGTGGCTCGCTCACGCACCGCGCATGAAGCTCGGACTCTCTCCTGCGCTCCGCACCTCCGCCGTCACGCTGCGGCTCGTCCTCCTCGTCGCGGCGCTCGTCGCGCCGACGTCGCCGGCAGACGCCGCGCCCCGGCGAGGCTTCGCTTCGACCGCTCAGGAAGACGCGGTCGCCGACGGCGATCTCGATCAAGAGGATCTCGACACGAGCCCGCTCTCCGTCCTCGACGGCGCCACGAGCGGGCGCCCCATCCTCGGCCGCCCGCGCGGCTCCACCTGGGTCTCGCTCGTCGGCTTCTCGCACCGGGCCCTCGCCTTCGGCGGCGAGCGCCAGGAGATCGGCGGCTTCCTCGTGGTCGGGCTCCCTCTCGATCGCTTCGCGCGGGCGAACACGCGCATGACGACGCCTCCGCTCGACGCGCTCGGACCGAGACCGGAGATCGTGCAGGCGAGCGCGCGGGAGACGACGCCACTCGAGCGCGTGGCGACGAGCGAGCCGCCGTTCGAGATCGCGCTCACGCCGCGGCTCGCGCGCTCGTGCGTGACGGCGGCCTGGCGCGCCGCCGGGCTCGGCGCGGACGACGGACGGCTCGACGCGATCGTGTCCCGCGCGCGGTGGAGCTCGGCGCTGCCCGAGGCGCGGCTCCGCGCGGTCAGGACCGACGACGCGCGCCTCTCGCTCGACACGACGACCGCGACGGACACGAGCCGCCTCCGCGACTCGACCGGCGCCAACGTCGGCTTCGAGGCGCGCCTCACCTGGCGGTTCGACCGGCTGATCTACGCCGACGACGAGCCCGCGTTCGAGCGCATCCGTCTCGAGCACCGCGACGCGCGCGCGCGCATCGGCGCCAAGGTGCTCGAGGCGCTCTTCCACTGGCAGCGCGCCGCGCTCGATCT
>JAHBWC010000123.1 GCA_019637225.1 Labilithrix sp. | reverse complement strand
CGGGGCGGGCGTGGTGACGGCGGCGAAGGCCGGGATCGCGATCAAGATTGGTGGGGCGGTCGTGGTCGCGAGCGCGGTCGGGGCCACGGCGGTCGTCGCGACCTCGACGCGCGAGGAGGCGCCGGCGGTGCCGGTCGGGCTCGTCGCCAGCGTCACGCCGACGACGAGCGCGCCGGCGGAGTCTCCATCGTCGTCGGCGGCGGGCCTCCGGATCGTCGAAGCGATCGCGCCCTCCGCGGAGCCGAGCGAGGAGCCGACGACGCGCGCGCCGAAGGCGCCGCCCTCGGCCCAGAAGGGGCCGCCCGCGAGCTCGGGTGGCGCGCAGGCGCCGACGGCGGGGCGCGAAGACACCGGCCCCGAAGCCGAGGTGCGCCTGCTCGAGCGCGCGCAGG
The DNA here is from genome assembly GCA_019637225.1 of Labilithrix sp. Lineage (GTDB taxonomy): Bacteria > Myxococcota_A > Polyangia > Polyangiales > Polyangiaceae > Labilithrix. The sequence continues at coordinate 17,371 of JAHBWC010000123.1, read as the reverse complement.
ACGCGCTGCGATCGCGGCCGGCCGAGGCGCTGGCGCTCGCCGACGATCATGCGCGACGCTTCCCCCAGGGGATGCTCGCGCAAGAGCGCGAGGTGATCGCCATCGAGGCGCTCGTGAAGACCGGACGTACGAGCGACGCGAGGGCGCGCGCCGCGCGCTTCAAGGCGCGCTTCCCCGGCTCGAGCCACACGCGTCGCATCGACGCGCTCGTCGCCCCCTGACGCGCGGACGCGATCGCGCTGGCGATCGCGCGAGTTCGCGCGACAATAGATGCCGCGATGACGAACCCCGATCTCATCCTCGTCGGCGAGGGCTTCTCACCGTGGACGGAGAAGGCGCGGTGGGCGCTCGACCATCATCGGCTCCGCTATCGCTACGAGGAGTACACCCCGCTCGTCAGCGAGCCCTGGCTGCGGATCCGCGCCAACCGTCCGAGCGGCGTGATCAGCGTGCCGTTCCTCTTCGACGGAGACGGGCTCGCGCTCGGGGACTCGTTCGCCATCACGCGGGAGGCCGACCGACGGGGTGACGAGCCGGCGCTCGTGCCGACGGACCTGCTCGACGAGATCACGACATGGAACGAGCGGAGCGAACGGCTCATGCGCGCCGGCAGGGCGCAGATCCTCGCCCGGACCGAGGAGAGCAAGGAGGTTCAGATCGAGAGCCTCCCGCCGCACCTGCCTCGGGCGATCCGGGGCGTGCTCGCGCCGACGGTCCGGATCGCCACGGCGTACCTCCGGAAGAAGTACGCCGTGAAGCCGGTCACGGACGAGGAGCTCGACGCCGAGCTCGGCCCGATCCGCGCGGCGATCTCCGACGATCCGACGCGGCCGCTCCTCGGACGCTTCACGCTCGCGGACATCGCGATCGCGACGGCGCTCCAGGCGGTGCGCCCGCACACCTCGGAGCCGCCCGGACTCCTGCCCGCGCAGCGCGAGGCGTGGGCGCGCCCCGAGCTCGCCGCGCGGTGGGAAGACGTCCTCGCGTGGCGGGACGCGATGCTCGAGCGTCGCTCGGCGTCGTAGCGCGAGCGCGCCGTCGCCGCAGAACCGGGCGCGCTCGCGAGCGCCGCGCGCTCAGTGCGCCGGCGCCGGCCGCGCGGCCTCGGGCGGCAAGATGGCCGGCTCGGCTTCGATCGCCGGGCGCTCCCCTGCCGCGAGCGGATAGACGCGTGGATAGACCACGCCGGCGATGGCCGCGCCGACGAACGGCGCGAGCCAGAAGAGCCAGAGCTGACCGAGCGCCCAGCCCCCGGCGAACAGCGCGACTCCGGTGCTGCGCGCGGGGTTCACGGACGTGTTCGTGACGGGGATGCTGACGAGGTGGATCAAGGTCAGCGTCAGGCCGATCGCGATCGGCGCGAACGCCTTCAACGAGGGCGTCCGCTCGTCCGTCACGCCGAGGATCACCGTGACGAACATGAACGTCATCACGATCTCGCAGAGGAGCGCGGCCGCCACGGAGTACTGGCCGGGCGAGTGATCGCCGAAGCCGTTCGCCGCGAACCCGCCGGCACGCGAGTCGAACGCGGGCGCGCCGCTCGCGATCAGGTAGAGCACGATCGCGGCGACGAGCGCGCCGAGCACCTGCGCGACGATGTACGGCAGCACCTCCCTCGACGGGAAGCGCCGCGCGACGGTGAGCCCGACGGTGACCGCCGGGTTGAAGTGCGCGCCCGAGATCGCGCCGAGCGCGTACGCGCCCGTGAGGACGGTCAAGCCGAACGCGAGCGCGACGCCGAGGTAGCCGATCCCGACGCCGGGGAACTTCGCCGCGAGCACCGCGGCGCCGCAGCCGCCGAGCACCAACCAGAACGTACCGAGCAGCTCCGCGAACGCGCGCTTCGTGAGGCTCATGGGAGACCTCCTCTCTGCGTGCGCAGGAAGCAGGCTCCGTTCCGCGCGCGCGCGCCGATCAGCTCTTCTTGCCGACGAGCGCTTCGAGCACGGCGCGGTCGCCCTGGAGGGCCGTGCGCTGCATGTAGAAGGTCATCCCGCGCCGCGCGCCGAGCTCTTCGCCGCCGCCCGCGCGGCCGGGGCCGCCGTGGACGAGCTGCGGGAGCGCCATGCCGGGCGGGAGCGCCTGACCGGCGACCTTCGACGAGCCGAGGACGAGGCGCCCGTGGAACGGGGCGATCCCGAGGACCATCGTCCTCGTGAAGTCCTTGTCGTCGGAGTAGACGCTCGTGACGAGGCCGCCGCCGCCCGCCGCGACCAGCGCGATCGCCTCCGCCGGCGAGCTGTACGGCATCACCGTCGCGACGGGGCCGAAGACCTCGTGCTCGTGCACCGCGTCGCCGGCCTTCGGGTCGTCGCCTTGGAGCAGGACGGGCGTGACGAAGAAGCCCTTGCCGGCCGGAGCGCCGATGCCGTCGACGCCGGAGGTCTTGCCGAACACGACCTTCGCGCACGACTCGAGCTTCTTCACGCCGTCGCGGAGATCGCGGAGCTGGGCGGCCGTCGACACCGGGCCCATCGTGACCTCCTCCGAGGCGGGGTTGCCGACCTTGACCGCCGAGAGGCGCTCGCGGAGGAGCTCGACGACCTCGCCGACGCGCTCCTTCGGCACGTAGATGCGGCGGATCGCGGTGCACTTCTGCCCCGTCTTCTGCGTGATCTCGCGCGCGACGTCGCCGATGAAGAGGTGCATCACGTCCGAGCCGACCTCGACGTCGGGCCCGAGCACGGCGGCGTTGAGGCTGTCGGCCTCGACGTTGATGCGCGTCGCGCGGACCACGACGCTCTTGCCCTCGCGGAGCTTCGCGGCGGTGATGCTCGAGCCGGTGAACGCGAGCACGTCACGACCGTCGAGCCGGTCGAGCAGATCGCCCGGCGCGCCGCAGACGAAGGAGAGCGCGCCCTCGGGCAGGACCGCGTCCGCGACGAGGATCTCGACGATGCGATGCGCGACGAGCGCCGTGCTCGTCGCCGGCTTCGACACCACGGGCATGCCGGCGAGGAGCGCGGTCGCGGCCTTCTCGGCGAGGCCCCACGCGGGGAAGTTGAACGCGTTGACGTGGACCGCGACGCCCGTGCGCGGCAGGTAGAGGTGCTGCCCGAAGAGCCGCGCGCCGCGACCGAGCTGGACGCCGTCACCGTCGGCGAGGACGTGCGTGTCGCCGAGCTCGGGCGCGAGATCGGCGTACGCGGCCAGCGTGCCGATCGCGCCGTCGATGTCGAACTTCGCGTCGCCGCGCGTGTTGCCGCCGTTGGCGATCGCGAGCCCGATGAGCTCGTCGCGCTTGGCGTGGATCGCGCGCGACATCGCCCTCAGCATCTCGCCGCGCTGCGTGAAGGTCATCGCCCGCAGCGCCGGGCCGCCGCGCTCGCGCGCGAACTCGAGCGCCGCGCCGAGGTCGATCCCCTCGGTGGACGTCGTGGCGACGACCTCCTCGGTGGAGGGATTGACGAGCTCGGCCGCCTTGCCCTTGCCCTTCACCCACTTGCCCGAAACGAAGCTTGCGAGCTCGATCATCGTGCGCCGACATAACACCGCGGGGCGCCGATTTCCAAGCCGAGCCGTGGTCGACGCGTCCGGAGCGCCGCCGCGACGCTCGGGCTCGTCGAGCGCGCCCAGCGCGGCGGCCGGGCGACGGCGCCGCCCGCGAACGCGCCTCCCGGACGCGAGCTACGATCGAAGGCGGATGCGCATCGACGCCGAAGTCACCCAGGGACGCAGCCCCGTTCGAGCGCTCCTCGCAGCCGCGCTCGCGGCCTCGCTCCTCGCGCTCCTCGCCCTGACGGGCGGCGCGATCTCGACGTCCGGGTGGGTCCTCGTCCTCGCGGCGCTCCTCGCGGTCCCGTTCATCGGCTGGACGGGCGAGCCTCGACCGTCCCGGAGCGGCCGCCGGCGCGTCGGCGCCGACGCGCGCGGGCTCACCGTCGACGGGGAGCTCGTCCTCCCGAGGCAGACGATCCTCCGGGCGCACGTGAAGGACGAGCCGATCGGCGGCCACTCGGTCATCGTCGAGGCCCGCGGCCTCGCGCCGGCGCGCATCGTCCGCGTCGACTCGCCGCGCATCGCACAGGCGCTCGCCGACACGCTCGAGCAGACGCCGCACGACGTGGTCGAGTTCGACGCGCTCCCGCCCTGGGCGCACCGGATGCGCTGGCTCACGATCGTCCTGACGACGTCACCGTGGATCCTGGTCAACCTGCTCCGTCACATGCCGGCGTGGACGATCCTCGTCGTCCTCGCGCTCTACGGCCTCATCGCGCTGCCGATGGTCCTCCCGCAGAAGATCGCGGTCGGCGACGACGGGATCCTCCTGCGCTGGGCCGGGCGGCGCCGCTTCGTCCCCTTCGGCCTCCTCCGCGAGGCGCGCGCGACGTCGCTCGGCGTCGAGCTCGAGCTCGCGGACGATCGCGAGCTCGAGATCCGCCTCAGCCATCGCGCCGACGCCGCGGCGTCCCGTCGCGCGGCGATGCTCGAGCGCATCGACGAGGGGCTCGTGAACCACCGCGCGCTCGCCCCCGCCGAAGACGAGGCGCTCCTCACGCGCGGCGACCGCGATCTCGACGCGTGGATCCGCGAGATGAACGCCCTCGGCGCCGCCGACGCCCACGGCTACCGCACGATCGCGATCCCGCGCGAGCGCCTCTGGGCCGTTCTCGAGAACCCGGGCGCCGATCCCTCGGCGCGGCAAGGCGCGGCGCTCGCCCTCCGCGCGCGCCTCGACGAGGACGAGCGCGAGCGCCTCGTCACGATCGCCCACAAGAGCGCCTCCCCGCGCCTCCGCGTCTCCATCGACGCCGTCGCGCGCGCGCCCGACGCGCCGCGCCTCCGCGTGGCCCTCGAGCACTCCGACGACGACGACCGCCGAGCGCCCTCACGCGCCGAACGCGCGCGCCAGGGCTGAACCACGCCCCATCGCGACGTCACGAGGGCGCCATCGCGACGATGTGCTCGACGACGTCGCTCACCGTCCGCCCCGACGTGTCGAGCGACGTGCTCGCCTGCTCGTAGAGCGGCGTGCGTGCGGTGAGGAGCTGCCGGAGCTCGTTCATCGCCCGCGGACGGCCGCGCATCGGACGGACGTCGCCCTGCGCGACGACGCGATCCCAGTGCTCGCGCGGCGTCGCCTTGAGCCAGACGGTGCGGGCGCGGCTCCGGAGGAGGCCCCACGTCTCGGCGTCGGTCACGATCGAGCCGCCGGTCGCGATCACCACCGGCTTGCCGGCGTCGAGCAGGCGCCGGAGCACGTCGCGCTCCATCTGCCGGTAGTAGGCCTCGCCGTGGATCTCGAAGATCGTCGAGAGTGTCATCTGCGCCTCGCGGACGATCCACTCGTCGAGCTCGACGAACGGGACGCCGAGGCGCGCGGCGACCGACGCGCCGATCGAGCTCTTGCCCGCGCCGCGAAGCCCGACGAGCGCGATCACCGCGCGACCGGCGGGCCTCGCCTGCGACCGTGAAGCGTGCGCCAGGAGCTCCGCGCCCGTCGTGCCGAGCGCCTCGGCGACGTCCTCGAGTCGCGCGACGGAGATGTTCCCCTCGCCCGCCTCGAGCTGCACGAGGAAGCGCTCGCTGACGCCGGCGACCTTCGCGAGCGCGCGGAGCGTCAGGGCGCGCTCGGTCCGGAGGGCGCGCACCGCGGCGCCGAGCCCTTCGAGCAGCCGCGCGCGGCGATCGCCCGCGCTCTTCGGCGCGCGTGACCGCGCGCCGGCGACCCGGCTCGACCGTGATGCACTATACTGCGTCATGGACCCTACTGATGCACTATACTACTTGCCGGCGGCGGTGTCCCGGCGTAGAGCATCCAGACGATGGCCGAGACGAACACCCCTCCCGAGCCCGTGCGCTTCGAGACGCACCCCGATCGCTACGTCCACTGGAAGCTCGACTTCCCCGCCGAGCACGGCGGCAAGGTCGCGCGCCTCGCGATGGACGTGAAGGAAGACGGCGGCATGCGCCCCGGCTACCCGCTCAAGCTGAACTCGTACGACCTCGGCGTCGACATCGAGCTCGCCGACGCGATCCAGCGGGTCCGCTTCGAGCACCCCGAGGTGCGCGCGCTCGTCGTCACGAGCGCGAAGGACCGCATCTTCTGCTCGGGCGCGAACATCTACATGCTCGGCAGCTCGACCCACGGCTTCAAGGTGAACTTCTGCAAGTTCACGAACGAGACGCGCCTCTACCTCGAGGAGATGAGCGCGGAGAGCGGCATCCCGAGCCTCGCGTCGCTCAACGGCACCGCGTCGGGCGGCGGCTACGAGCTCGCCATCGCGTGCGACGAGATCGTCCTCGCCGACGACGGCTCGAGCGCGGTGAGCTTCCCCGAGGCGCCGCTGCTCGCGGTGCTCCCCGGCACCGGAGGGCTCACGCGCCTCGTCGACAAGCGCAAGATCCGCCGCGACCTCGCCGACGCGTTCTCGACGATCGCCGAGGGCGTGCGCGGCAAGCGCTCGGTCGAGTGGGGCCTCGTCGACGAGGCTCCGCCCAAGGCGAAGCTCGACGAGGTCACGAAGCGCCGCGTCGACATGCTCGTCGGCCGCTCGAAGCGCAAGGCGTTCCCCGCCGTGAAGCTCCCGCCGCTCGAGGCCAAGCGGAGCGCGGAGCCCTCGGGCGACAAGCTCACGATCGAGTACCAGTACGTGACGCTCGAGCTCTCGCCGAAGCTCCGGACGGCGCGCCTCACGGTGAAGGCCCCGTCGACGAAGCAGCCCGAGACGCCCGAAGAGCTCGCGAAGGCCGGAGCGGCGGCGTGGGCGATCCAGGCGTTCCGCGAGCTCGACGGCGCGCTCCTCGAGCTCCGCTTCAACCAGCCGCTCATCGGCGTCGTGTCGGTCGAGACCGCCGGCGATCCGGAGGCGGTCCTCGCCGTCGACGCGATGCTCGCGAAGCACCAGGGCGACGGCCTCGTGCGCGAGGTGACGCTGCTCATGAAGCGCGCGCTGAAGCGGATGGACCTCACGGCGAAGAGCTTCTTCGCCCTCGTCACGCCGGGCTCGTGCTTCGTGGGGAGTCTCCTCGAGCTCGGGCTCGCGGCCGATCGCGTCTACATGAAGGACAGCGACGAGGATGACGTCTCGGTCGCGACGTCGCCGATGAACGCCGGCCTCCTGCCGATGGCGAACGGTCTCTCGCGCCTCCAGACGCGCTTCTTGAAGGAGCCCGAGCGCGTCTCGCGCGTGCTCGAGCAGGGCGCGCTCGGAACGCGCGACGCGGTGCAGGCCGGCCTCGTGACGTTCGCGCCCGACGACCTCGACTGGGACGACGAGATCCGCATCGCGTTCGAGGAGCGCGCCGCGATGTCGCCGGACGCGATGACCGGCATGGAGGCGTCGCTCCGCTTCGCGGGGCCCGAGACGATGGAGACGAAGATCTTCGGTCGCCTCTCGGCCTGGCAGAACTGGATCTTCCAGCGCCCGAACGCCGTCGGCGAGCGCGGCGCGCTCACGCTCTACGGCAAGCCGGAGCGTCCCGAGTTCAACTGGCAGCGCACCTGAGACCCTGCGAGACAAACCCATGTCCACCGTCGTCAACGACACCAAGATCCCGAACAACGTCGACCTCTCGAGCGACAAGCGTCTGCAGCGCGCGCTCGAGGCGTGGCAGCCGAACTTCCTCTCGTGGTGGAACGAGATGGGTCCGTTCGGCTTCCAGAAGGACGACATCTTCCTCCGCACCGCGATCAGCGTCACGAGCGAGGGCTGGGCGAACTTCGACTACGTGAAGATGCCCGACTACCGCTGGGGCATCTTCCTCGCCGACCCCGTCGCCGACCGGAAGATCGGCTTCGGCGATCACATGGGCGAGCCCGCCTGGAAGGAAGTCCCCGGCGAGCACCGCAACGCGCTCCGCCGCATCATCGTCACGCAGGGCGACACCGAGCCGGCGAGCGTCGAGCAGCAGCGCATGCTCGGCCACTCGTGCCCGAGCGTGTACGACCTCCGGAACCTCTTCCAGGTCAACGTCGAGGAGGGCCGCCACCTCTGGGCGATGGTCTACCTCCTCCACACGTACTTCGGTCGCGACGGCCGCGAGGAGGCCGAGGCGCTCCTCCAGCGCCGGTCGGGCGATCCCGACAAGCCGCGCATCCTCGGCGCGTTCAACGAGCCGTGCACCGACTGGCTCTCCTTCTTCATGTTCACGTTCTTCACCGACCGTGACGGCAAATTCCAGCTCCTCGCCCTGGCGGAGAGCGCGTTCGATCCGCTCTCGCGCACGACGCGCTTCATGCTCACCGAGGAGGCGCACCACATGTTCGTCGGCGAGACGGGCGTGCTCCGCGTCGTCGATCGCACCGCGCAGCAGATGACGGAGAAGAAGATCGAGCACGTCGACCAGGTGCGCGCCGCCGGGCTCATCGATCTGCCGACGATGCAGAAGTACCTGAACCTCTGGTACTCGCTCTCGCTCGACCTCTTCGGCGGCGAGATCAGCTCGAACGCGGCCACCTACTTCGCGACGGGCATGAAGGGCCGCGCCAAGGAGGACCAGTTCGAGGACCACAAGGCGCTCGAGGGCGTCTACGCGATGGACGTCGTCAAGGACGGCAAGCTCGCGCGCGAGGACGTCGCGATGCGCAACGCGATGAACGAGGTCCTCCGCGACGCGTACGTCGAGGACTGCCAGCGCGGCGTCGACAAGTGGAACCGCACGATCGCGGCCCACGGCATCCCGTTCGAGCTGAAGCTCCCGAGCCGGCGCTTCCACCGCCACATCGGCATCTACTCCGGCGTCCACTTCGACCCCGCGGGCAACGTGCTCACGAAGGAGCAGTTCGAAGCGAAGAAGGACGCGTGGCTCCCCTCGGACGCCGACAAGCAGTACGTCCAGAGCCTCATGCAGAAGCCCGTCTTCGACCCGAAGCAGATGGCCAACTGGATCGGCGCGCCCAAGCAGGGCATCAAGGGCCGCGCCGTCGACTTCGAGTACGTGCGCCGCGAGGCGTGACCCGACGCGCCCGCGACGCCCAGCGGGAACGTGATAAGACGAGGCCATGGAGCCGGAGCGCACCCTCGGAGGCGGTCGCTACGTCGTTCGAGGCGTGCTGGGCGAGGGCGCTCAGGGCACCACGTTCGACGCGGTGACGTCCGACGGCCACCCCGTCGCGATCAAGCGCTTCGACGTCCGCGGCGCCCGCGGCTGGAAGGACGTCGAGCTCGCCGAGCGTGAGGCGCGCGTCCTCTCGACGCTCGATCATCCGCTCGTCCCCCGGTACGTCGAGCACTTCGAGGACGACGGCGCGCTCTACCTCGTGATGGAGAAGGTCGAGGGCGAGACGCTCGAGACGATCCGCCAGCGCTCGGGGCCGCTCCCGGAGGACGAGGTCCGGCGGTTCCTCGCCGACGCCGATCGCGCCCTCACCTACCTCCACGGACGCGCGTCGCCGATCGTCCATCGGGACATCAAGCCGCGCAACGTCGTGCGTCGCCCGAACGGATCGTACGTCTTCGTCGACTTCGGCGCGGTGAGCGAGCTGCTCCTCCGGCGCGGCGGGAGCAGCACCGTCGTCGGCACGCTCGGCTTCATGGCCCCCGAGCAGCTCCAGGGCCGCGCGCTCCCCGCGACGGACATCTACGCGGTGGGCGCGACCGCGCTCGCCGCGCTGACGGGCGCCGAGCCGGAGACGCTCCCGCACCAGGGGCTCCGCGTCGACGTCCACGCCGCGCTCGGGGGCCGCGTGAGCCCGACGCTCGTCGCGTCGATCGAGCAGATGGTCGAACCCGATCCCGATCGCCGCGCCGCGACCCTCGGCGCCGCGCTCGACGGCATGCGGCAGGCGCAAGGCGCCGGGGCCGCGTCGGCCCCGCCGCAGGCCCCGCACGCGTCGTACCCGCCGGCCCCGCACGCGTCGTACCCGCCGGCCCCGTACGCGTCGTACCCGCCGCCGGCGCACGCGATCCACGGAGCGAGCGCGCGTGAGGACGAGCTCGTGAAGAGCATCCGGCGGCTGCTCTGGGTCCTTTGGGGTCTCGGCTGGATCATCGTCCCGCTCGTGCTCCGTCAGGTCCACGCCCAGAACGCGATTCCGATCGTGATGTTCGGCGCCCTCGCCGCCCTCCTGATCGCGACCTGGCACAAGGGCGCGCTCTTGCGCGTCCTCCTGCGCAGGGTGGCGGCTCGAGCGAACGCTCGAGCGAGCGCGGCGCTCCCGGCGGAGGCGCCGCGCCGACGGATCGACGTCGGCCCCGCGCAGGTGCGGATCCACACGACCGAGCTCCAGCCCGAAGAGCTCGTCGGTCGGACGGAGCGAACGACCTCCGGCGCGGAGGACCGGCAGGCGCGACGGCGCTGAAGGACCGCGCTCCGCCGACTCCGGCAGAGCGGTCGAGGTCGACGCGTGACGCGCGCGGGCGTGACGAACCGGCGTCCGTGACGAACCGGCGCGCACCAGCCACGACCGCTCGGTTTCGCGCGGCGACGCGAGCGCGCGGCGGCGGACGCCGAGCGATCTCCATGAGCTGCGGGCGTTCGCTCGGGTCGCCGCGCGCGCCGACCGCCCGCGCGCCGCTCGCTCGACACGCTCCGCCGGCGCGGACGCATGAGCCGGCGCGGGCCGCGCCCGATGGAACACGACTCGCAGCAGGAGCGGGCGGAGGAACGTCCAATGGCTGAACATCGCAACCTCTCGGGCATCACCTGGGCCGCGATCGCGCTCGTGGTGATAGGCGCGCTCAACTGGGGCCTCATCGGGCTCTTCAACTTCAACCTGGTGACGGCGATCTTCGGCGACATGACGACGCTGAGCCGGATCGTCTACGTCGTGGTCGCGCTCGCAGGCCTCTACGTCGCCGTCGACACGGCTCGCCTCCGCGAGATCGCGCGGCACCGTCCGATCGCGACCGTTCCCTGACGCGACCGCCCGTCCACGATCCCCGAAAGCGACCGGAGCCGATCTATTTTGCTCCGCGCCGTCACGATCCGTCGCTCGCCCACGACCTTACGCCGTGGCGCGCCGAGACCGCTCGCACGTGTGCACGCGGTCGGTCTCGGCGGCGCCGCTTTCCGTCGATCTGATCCGAGAGCTCGAGCGGTCCACGCCCGCCGCGTGCCCCGCCGGAGGTCGCCATGCGCTCCTCGTTCCCCTCTCCGGCGAGGCTCCTCCTCGTCGCCTTGCCGGCGAGCCTCGCCTCGTGCGCCGGCGCCACCCCGGACGACGCGCGCACCGACGCCGGCGCCGCCGCCATCACGACGGCGGCGGCCGAGGTCCTCGACTTCAGGTTCCACGGCGAGGTCATCGCCGGCCCCTCGACGCCCGCGCGCGACGCGATCGTCCAGCAGCTCCTCTACGTGTTCGGCGCCCTCCGGACCTCGAGCGACGCGAGCGGCCAGATCGGCAACGTCGTCCTCTCGGACGTCACCGAGACGGCGAGCGGCGACCAGCGGCGGATCGCCTACCGCGCGTCGCTCCCGGTCGCCTGGCCGCGGGGCGACGCTCCGCCGGCGAGCTACGATCTCGTCCTCCCACGCGACGCGAGCGCGCTCGAGACGTTCAACCGGAAGTACGACGGCCGCTGCGGGAGGAGCGACCACGGGGCCGAGAACTTCTGGCACGACTTCCGTCCCGGCGCCCTGACCTGCATGCTCGCCGACGCCGACGTCGTTCGGCCGGCCGCCGCGGTCACGGCGCACGCCGAGGCGCCGCCGAAGTACCCCGAGTACGGGCTCGTCTGGGCCGACGGTCGCCTCGACGCCGTCGCCATCTTCACGATCATCGGACGAAACGCGCCCGACGACTGGGGCTACACCGAGGCGCAGCGCTTCCTCGACGACGCGCGGCGCGGGCTCGAAGGCGCGTCCGTCACCGAGAACCGCGCGAGCCGCTCGGTCCTCCGCGACGCGACGCTGACCGGCAAGGTGATGCACGGCGGCCGACTGCGCGACGTGGAGGTCGACGTGCTCGTCGTCGAGTCGATCGACGACGCAGGCGCGGACTTCGACGAGCGCTACGACGCGCTGAGCGAGCGAGCGGATCTCGTCCTCTTCAACGGACACGCCAAGCTCGGCGCCAACACGAACGCCCTCGGGCAGAAGGGCAAGGTCGTGGCGGGCAAGTACCAGCTCGTCCTCTTGAACGCGTGCGACACCTTCGCTCTCGTCGACTCGGCGATGACCGATCGCCGGCGCGCGCGGAACGGAGCGGCGATCGATCCGAAGGGGACGAAGTTCCTCGACGTCATCAGCAACGCGCGCCCCGGCTACGCGAGCAACCTCGCCAACGTCGCCGGCGAGGTCTACGGCGCCGCGCTCGGCTCCGACTGGCCGAAGAGCTACGACGCGATCGTCGGGGCGATGCCCGCGAGCCACGTGGCGATCGTCTACGGCGAGGAGGACAACACCTTCGTGCCCCTCCGTTTTCTCCCGATCGTCTTCGAGCCGCGCGCGTTCGCGATCGACCGAGCCTCGCGAGGTCCCGGCCGGTAGCGCGCGGCGCGGCGCCCGCCACCACGTCGAACGACGCGCGCGCCGCGCGGCGCGCCCGCGACCTTGCGGCCGGGCGGTCCGCCCCTAAGATGACGCCCATGAAGGGCCCCGAGGCGCATCCCGCGCCGGCGGCAGATCGAGCAGAGCCGGAGGCACGCACGCCCTCGAAGGCGCCGCTGCCGGACGGACCGGTCTTGCTCTTCGACGGCCTCTGCAACCTCTGCAACGGCGCGGTCCACTTCGTCCTCGACCACGAGCGCTCGGCGAGCCTCCGCTTCGCGCCGCTCCAGTCCGACCTCGCCCGCGCGCTCGTCGAGAACGCGTTCGGCCCCGACGAGGCGAGCGCCCTCCTCGGCGGCGCCACCGGCCAGGGCGCCCTGGACTCGATGGTGCTCGTCGACGGCCCGCGCGGCTTCACGCGCTCGACCGCGGCCCTCCACGTGGTGCGCCACCTCGCGGCGCCCTACCGCTGGCTCTTCGCGCTCATCGTCGTGCCGCGTCCGCTCCGTGACGTGGTCTACGGCTGGATCGGCCGGAACCGATACCGCTGGTTCGGCAAGACCGAGACCTGCCGCGTCCCGACGCCGGCGCTCCGCGCACGATTCCTCGCCTGAGGAATCCATGGACCGCGCGTTGCAGAACAGCTCACCGAGGGCTCGCCTCGGGCGGAGCCGCGGGAGCGACGCGCACATGAAGAGGTCGGCCATGATCCGCAGCGCACGGTTGGACGCGCCCTTCTGGGCAGCTTTGCTCCTCGGCCTGCTCGCGGCAGGGACGCTCGGATGCTTCGGCCTGGCCGCGGCCGCGCAGGCGAGCGCCCCCGCGGACGCCGAGATCCTGACGACCGACCACTGCCCGCCCCCCGCCGAGCTCTAAAGAGCCGAGCGGTTCGACTGGAGGCCGATCCATCGCAGGTGGGCACGCGCCGAATCGGCGTGCGCGGCGCACACGCGCTGCGACGCGCCGGCACCGAGGGCGCCTCGCCTCCGCTGCGCCGAGGACGAGACCGAAACCGAGACCGCGCGGCGCGCGCCCGGGCTCGAACTGCCCGCCACCTTCAGCTAGAACAGCGGCATGACACAGGTCGATGGTCACCTCAACGGCGCCGGCCCAGGGGCCGAGATCACGCGCACCGGCGATCCGGACTACGACTTCGGCGGCGCTTGCTTCGACCTCGAGAGGCCCGAAGACCGCGAGATCGTCCGCTTCATCCTGTCGCAGGCGCTCTTCGGCGAGGCCACCGGCGTCTATTGCGGGAAGTCGCTGTACGCGGCGGGCTCGCTCGAGGCGGCGCGCTTCTACGTGCGTCAGGCCAAGCAGGAGCTGTCGCACCTCCAGCTCTTCGCGGACATCTTCCGCGCGCTCGACATGAAGCCGGTGCCCGCGCACTGGGTCGTCAAGCTGCTCTCGTCGCACAACAACTACTACCCGCTGAAGGTGCTCATGGAGCACGCCATCGGCGAAGGCATGGTCCTCGACATCTTCAAGGACCTCCTCTTGCAGACGCTGCCGGACTCCGATCCGCGCGTGCCGGTCATCAAGAAGAAGCTCCGCCTCGTGTGCCGCGAGGAGGAGGAGCACATCGCGTGGGGTGAGAAGGAGACGCGACGCCTCCTCGCCGACAAGCCCTGGCTGAAGACGCCCTACTTCGGCCTCCTCGAGCTGCAGATGAGCGTGCTGCCGATGCTCGTCCGGGCATTCGAAAAGCGCGCGGGAAACCACCCGGTGCTCGTTCACTTGCCCGGCTTCCTCGCGCACGTGCAGCGCCGGGTGTACCAGCAGGGCAAGGAGCTCGGCTTCGTCCCCGACACGCGCCCCGGCGCGGCCAAGCGCGCCGCCGCGATGGGCTTCGGCCTCGCCGTCTTCGCGCGGAGCCAGTTCGCACGAAGCCAGTCACGCCTCGAGAAGATCTACATCGAGGAGCTCGGGCTGAGCTGACGGCGGCGAGCGCGCGCCAGCGTCAGTGCGTCGCGCCCATCACGAGGACGCAGCGGCCCTCCTGACACGCGCCCGCCTTGTTCATGCACGGATCGGCGAAGCAGGCGACGTTGCCGGGGCCGGAGCACCGCGGGTCGGGTTCGTCCTTCGCGAGCGCGCGGCAGACGCACGGCGCGTCGTGGCAGTAAGACGACCACGTCCGGCAGTCGGCGTCGGCGCTGCACGCGGCCCTCGCCGGGCGGCCCGGCCCCGCGCCCCCGTCGGCGCCCGCGCCTTGGCCCTCGACGAGCGGGGCGCCGGCCTCGGCGGATCGCTCGTGCGGCGCGTCCTTCGCCGGGCTGGCCGTGTTGCAGGCGACCAGCACGAGGGCAGAGAAGGCTGCGCGGATTCTTCGTGGAGCCGAGGGGGATCGAACCCCTGACCTCATCCATGCCATGGATGCGCTCTCCCAGCTGAGCTACGGCCCCGAAAGGTGGAGGGTGTTTACTGCGGCTCGGCGCAAGTGTCCAGCGCCGCTATGCAGTCACCTTGATCCCGAGGCGCCGCATCATCTTTTGTAGGCCGAAACGCGAGACGCCGAGGACCTCCGCGGCCCGCGTCTGGTTGCCGCTGGTCTTCTGGAGCGCGTCGCGGACGAGCTGGGCCTCGAGCGCGTCCACCCGGGCCTTGAGCCCGAGCCCCGCGTCCCGGGCCGCCGAAGGGCCGCCGCGGGCGATCTCCTCCGAGAGCTCCCCCGCGTCGATCCGGTCGTCGGCGAGGACGAGCGCCCGGCGGATCTCGTTCTCGAGCTGACGGACGTTGCCGGGCCAGGGGAACGTCCCGAGCCGGTCCATCGCGGCGCGCGTGACCTTCACCTTCCGGCCCGCGGCATACTTCTCGACGAAGCGGCTGACGAGCAGCGGGATGTCCTCGCGCCGCTCGCGCAGCGGCGGGACGCGGATGCTGACGACGTTGAGCCGGTAGAAGAGGTCCTCGCGGAAGGTGCCCGCGGCGACCATGGCCTCGAGGTCGCGGTGCGTCGCGCCGATGATGCGGACGTCGACCGTGCGGGAGCGCTCGCCGCCGACGGGCCTCACCTCGCCGTTCTGGAGGACGCGGAGGAGCTTCGTCTGCATCGAGAGGGGCATCTCGCCGATCTCGTCGAGGAAGAGCGTGCCGCCGTCGGCGACGTCGAAGAGGCCGGCGCGGGTCGCCGACGCGCCGGTGAACGCGCCGCGCACGTGCCCGAAGAGCGTCGACTCGAGCAGCGTCTCGGGGACCGATCCGCAGTTCTCGCTCACGAACGCGCGGGCACCGCGCGGCCCGTTGCCGTGGATGGCGCGGGCGACGAGCTCCTTGCCCGTGCCGGACTCGCCCGCGAGCAGGACCGGCACCTCGCTCGCCGTGACGCGATCGACGAGCTTCAGCATCGCGCGCATCGGCTCGCTCCGCCCGGCGATCTCGTCGTAGCGGAAGCGCGTCTCGGCGCCCGCGCTCGCGAGCTCCGCGCGCACGCTCGCGAGCTCCGCCTCGCGCGCCCCGAGCTCGGCCGCGAGGCGGGCGTTCGCGCGCTCGGCCTTCCGCACGGCGCGGCGGAGGAGCGTCTGGTCGCGCGCGTCGGCGATCGCGAGCGCCGCCTGGCTCGCGACGAGCCGCACCCACGCGAGCTCGCCGGGACCGAACGCGCCGCGACGCACGCGATCGTCGAGGTAGACGACGCCGAGCACGTCGCCGCGCGCGACGAGCGGCACAGCGAGCACGCTCCGCAGTCCGAGCGCGTGCACCGACGCGTGGAGGTCGCCCACCTGCGCGAACGCGTCGGTCGCGCAGATCGCCTCGCGCTCCGACATCGCGCGCCGGGCGAGCCCGGTGGAGAGCTCGAGCTGCTCGCCGGCGAGGTCCTGCCGCGCGAGGTTCCGCGCCGCCCGGGGCACGAGCGCGCCATCCGGCGCGCAGAGGAGCAAGAGGCCGCGCTCGACGCCCGTCCAGAGCACCATCGTGTCGACGACCTGCTCGAGCAGCGGCCGCAGGCGATCGCGCGAGGAGAGCGCGCGGACGATCGCCTCGAGCTCGCCGACCTGCGCGGCGCCGAGGGCCGAGCGCGCGTCGTCGTCCGCGACGCCGTCGAGCCACGCGATCGCCCCGAGCGAGGCGCGATGCTCGACGGGCGCGCCTTCGCGCAGCGTCGCCGCGGCCACGCGCCGGGCGGCCTCGATCCGGCGCGCCGCCTCTCCGCCGCCGAGCGTGCGCGCGAGGCGAGCGCCGGCGGCGAGCGCGGGGCCGCGCGATCCGAGGGGCGCCGGCACGTCGAGGAGCGCGACGAGCTCCGTGAGGACACGCTGCGACGGCGGCGTCGCTCCGGCGCGCGCCCCCCACCACTCCCACCGCGCCGCCGCGGAGAGCGACGGCGCGCGCGCGTCCGCGACGGCGACGGCGAGCGACGGCGGCGTGTCGCGCGCCCACACGAGCATCCGCGCGGCGGCACGCACGCGGTCTTCGTCCGTGCTCGCTTCGAGCTCCGCGGCGGCGGCGAGCGCCTCGTCGCGGGCGCGGGGATCGCCCGGCGGACGCGTCTCGACGATCGCCCAGCGCGCGAACGCCGCCGCGCGAGCGTCGTTCGACGCGAGCGCGTGACGGCGCGCCTCGTCGGACGCGAGGTCGGCCTCGTGGAGCGCGCCGACGAGCGCGAGCGCCGCGGCGCGCGAGAGGTGCGCCCGCGCCGCAAGCGAGGGCCGGGCGAGGCGCTCCCAGAGGAGCGCGCCGCGCGTCGCCGCCGACAGCGCGGACGCGGAGGCCCCGGCGTCGACGGCCGCGGCGGCGAGCCCGGTGAGGTAGGTCGCCTCCTCGACGACGGCGCCCGCGCGCGTCGCGAGCTCGACCGCGCGCGCGAACGCGTCGAGGCTCTCTCGCGCCCGCCCCCGCGCGTGCTCGAGCATCCCACGCGTCCCCTCGAGACGGGCCAGCGCGAGCCCTCCCTCGGCGGCCGGCGCGGCATGACCGAGCACCGCGAGGCCGCGATCGTGCTCGCCGCGCGAATACGCGACGAGCGCGCGGACCTCGGCGGCCCCCGCGCCGGACGCGC